>NZ_JBEXTJ010000008.1:0-343828 GCF_040614075.1 Streptomyces sp. NPDC006174
CGTGGTGTTGCACAAGGCCCCGGTCCAGCCGCTGTCCCTGGCCGGGGTACCGGTCCTCACCTGGGGCCGGGACATCACGGATCTGGATGCCCTGGCCGGTGACGTGAGGTTGCCGGTGCGCGTGGTCGGTGTGCCCAATGCCCGGCTCGCGGCTGAGGTCGCTGCCGCGCGAGCCGTGGTCGAGGAGGAGCCGATCGAACGGGTGCGGGGCCTGTTGGCCGAAACGGTGGGGGTGGATCCGGAAGAGGTGTGTGCCTGGGCTGAAGCCCGGGGCTGGGATGCGGTGGTGACCGTCGCGACCGGCGGGCTCGACACGTTCGATGTGCTCTTGGTGCCCGGTGGTGTGGGCTCGGGCACGCTGACGGGTGTGTACGTGCCGCCCGGAGAGCGTTCGTTGTCCGCTCTGGCGAGTGATCCGGTGCGGACGCGGGTGGCGGGTGAGTTGATGTCGGTGTTGCGTCGCCGTCTGGGGGAGCGGCTTCCGTCGTACATGGTGCCGGCGGCGTTCGTGGCGTTGGAGGCGCTGCCGCTGACGGTGAGCGGGAAGGTGGACCGGTCCGCCCTGCCGGCTCCGGAGTACTCGGTGGGATCCTCGCGCGCGGCGCGTACTCCGCAGGAAGAGATCGTGTCCGGTCTGTTCGCGGAAGTGCTCGGACTGCCTGCCGTGGGCATGGAGGACAGCTTCTTCGACCTGGGCGGACACTCCCTGCTGGCGACCCGCCTCGTCAACCGGATACGTGCGGTGATGGGTGCGGATCTGGAGCTGCGGACGCTGTTCGACCAGCCGACGGTCGCCGGTGTGGTGCGCCATCTGTCAGGGGCGGGGTCCCGTCCGGTGCTGGAGCGGCATGAGCGCCGTGAGGTGCTGCCGTTGTCGTTCGCGCAGCGCCGGTTGTGGTTCCTGTACAAGTTCGAGGGCGCTTCGGCCACGTACAACATTCCCCTGGTGCTGCGGCTCACCGGCGACCTCGACATCCCGGCGCTGGAGGCCGCGCTCAATGACGTGATCGCGCGCCACGAGCCGCTGCGCACGGTGTTCCCCGACAGTGACGGAGAGCCCTACCAGCAGATCCTCACGCCCGCCGAGGTTCACCTCACCCTCGCCGTCGAAACGGTGACCGAGGACACGAGGGGCTCCCGGATCGAAGCCTGCGTACGCCATGGCTTCGAGCTGAACGGCGAGATCCCCCTGATGGCACGCCTGTTGACCTCAGGATCCGGGGAAGCGGTCCTCGTGCTGGTGATGCACCACATCGCCGGTGACGGCTGGTCGATGACGCCGCTCGCCGCCGATCTGGCTTCTGCGTACACGGCCCGGCTGGGCGGTGAGGGCCCGGAGTGGTTGCCGCTGCCGGTGCAGTACGCCGACTACAGCCTCTGGCAGCACGAACTGCTCGGCGAGGACACCGACCCGGACAGCCTGCTGCGACGCCAAGCGGCCTACTGGACCGACCATCTGAACGGCCTGCCCGACATCGTCTCCATCCCCACCGACCGGCCGCGCACCGCGACGCCTTCCTACCGCAGCGACACCGTGAGCTTCGCGGTCGACGCTTCGACGCACGCCGGACTGCGGGAGCTGGCCCGTTCGGCGGACGCGACGCTGTTCATGGTCCTGCACACGGGCCTGGCGGCGTTGCTGTCGAAGCTGGGTGCGGGGTCGGATATCGCTGTGGGCTCACCCATCGCCGGACGTACCGATGAGAGTCTGGACGACCTGATCGGCTTCTTCGTCAACACGCTCGTCATTCGGACAGGTGTGTCCTCGGACGCCACGTTCGCTGACCTGCTGACCCAGGTCCGCGAGGCGAGCCTCGCTGCGTACGGCCACCAGGACATCCCCTTCGAGTATCTGGTGGAGAAGCTCAACCCGCAGCGCTCACCGGGACACCACCCCCTCGTCCAGATCATGCTGGCACTTCAGCACAACACCGATCTGGCTTTTGAACTGCCGGGATTGCGAGCCCAGTTCGTGGACCCGGGAGCTGCCGGATCGCAGTTCGACCTCACAGTCAACGTCGGGGAGACCTTCGACGGGGAGGGCAGGCCGGCGGGTCTGTCGGGGTCGATCGAGTACGCGACGGACCTCTACGACCGGGAGACCGTCGAGTCGTTGGGTGGGCGGTTGGTGCGGTTGTTGGGTGGGGTGGTTGGGGATTCGGGTGTGCGGGTGGGTGCGGTGGATGTGTTGGGCGGGGTGGAGCGGGAGCGGTTGTTGTGGTGGTCGGGCAGTGGGGTTGGTGTGCCGGTTTCGGTTCCGGTTCCGGTGTCTGTGTCGTTGCCGGGGTTGTTCGGGGGGCGGGTGCGGGAGTGCCCGGATGCCGTGGCGGTGGTGTCGGGGGATGTGTCGTGGACGTATGGGGAGGTGGCGGGTCGGGCGAATCGGCTTGCTCGGTGGTTGATCGGGCGTGGGGTGGGTCCGGGGGATGTGGTGGCTGTTGCGGTGCCTGCGGGGCTGGAGCAGTTGGTGACGGTGCTCGGGGTGGCGATCTCGGGTGCGGGGTTTGTGCCGGTGGATGTGGAGTATCCGGGGGCGCGGATCGGGTGGCTGTTGGAGGACGTGCGGCCTGGTCTGGTGCTGACCACGCAAACCGCTGCGGAGGGTCTGCCGACTGGTTCGTCGGTGGAGGTGGTGGCGGTCGATGATCCGGCGATGGTCGGGGCATGCGCCTTGTTGTCGGGTGACGAGGTCGCTGATGCTGACCGGCGTAGGGCGTTGGAGCTGTCGGATGTGGCGTATGTGATCTATACGTCGGGTTCGACGGGGGTTCCGAAGGGTGTGGAGGTCACGCATGCGGGGCTGGCCGGGTTCGCGGCCGGTCTCGTGAACAAGGTTGGCGCGGGTTCGGGAGCCAGGGTGTTGCGGACGGCGTCGCTGAGTTTCGATGCGTCCGTCCTGGAGCTGGTTCTGGCGCGGGGTTCCGGTGGCGCCCTGGTGGTCCCGGAGGGTTCCGGACTCGCGGGTGAAGAACTGGAGCGGGCGTTGTCGGAGGGCGGGGTGACGCATGCGTTCCTGCCGCCGTCCGTGGTGGCGACGCTGCCGGCCGGTGCCTGGGACCGGTTGGACGAGTTGACGGCTCTGGTGGTGGGGGCGGAGGCGTGCCCGCCGGAGTTGGTGGCGCGTTGGTCGTCCGGTGGCCGACGGGTCGTCAACGCCTATGGTCCGACGGAGATCACCGTGGCGGCCGCGATCAGTGACCCGCTGGTGGCGGGTCAGGGTGCCCCGATCGGCCGTCCGGTCCCCGGAGCCCGTCTCTTCGTGCTGGATGAGCGGCTGGGTCTCGTACCCCTCGGTGTTCCGGGGGAGTTGTATGTGTCGGGTGCGGGTCTGGCGCGTGGTTACCGAGGCCGGGCAGGTCTGACGGCGGCCCGTTTCGTGGCCGGCCCGTTCGGCGGTCCGGGCGAGCGGATGTATCGCACCGGTGATCTGGTGCGGTGGAACACCGACGGTCAGCTGGAGTACCTCGGCCGTGCCGACGATCAGGTCAAGATCCGTGGTTTCCGGATCGAACCGGGCGAGGTCCAGGCGGTGTTGGAAGCCGAACCGGACGTCTCGCAGGCCCTCGTCATCGCCCGTCGCCATCAGGACGACACCCGGCTGGTCGCCTACATCGTCCCCGAGGGCAGCCTCGGCCGTTCCCCCGGTGCCCTGCGTGAAGCGGTCAGCCGCCACCTGCCCCGGTACATGGTGCCGTCGGCGATCGTCACGCTCGACGAGTTCCCCCTCTCCGTGAGCGGGAAGGTCGATCGCCACGCGCTGCCGGAGCCTGAGTACGGCGGTGGCGCCGGCCCGTTCCGCGCGCCGCGCACCCAGACCGAAGAGGTCATGTGCGAACTCTTCGCGGATGTGCTGGGTGTTCCGGTGGTGGGGGTGGATGACGACTTCTTCGATCTGGGGGGTCATTCGCTGTTGGCGACGCGGTTGGTGGGCCGGGTTCGTCGGGTGCTGGGTGTGGAGTTGCCGTTGCGGGCGTTGTTCGATGCTCCGACGGTGGCGGGTGTGGCGGGGCGTCTGTCGGTGGGGGTTTCGCGTCCGGTGTTGGAGCCGCGTGTGCGGCCGGGGTTGTTGCCGTTGTCGTTCGCGCAGCGGCGGTTGTGGTTCCTGTACAAGTTCGAGGGTGCGTCGGCGACGTACAACATGCCGTTGGTTCTGCGGTTGACCGGGAAGCTGGACGCCGGTGCGTTGGAGGCGGCGATCAATGACGTGGTGGCCCGGCACGAGCCGTTGCGTACGGTCTTCCCCGACATCGACGGACAACCCCACCAACAGGTGCTTCTTCCCGAGCAGGCGCGGATCGATGTCGCGGTGGAGGAGCTCGGTGAGGAGCAGGTGCCCGAGCGGGTGGCGCGGATCGTGCGGCACGGTTTCGAGCTGGACCGGGAGATCCCGGTGCGGGCCGGGCTGCTCGTGACCGGGCCGGACACCTCCGTACTGGTCGTGATCATCCACCACATCGCCGCCGACGGCTGGTCGATGGGGCCGCTGGTGCGCGATCTGGTCGCCGCGTACACCGCCCGCCGCGACGGCGTACGCCCCGAGTGGGCGCCGCTGCCGTTGCAGTACGCCGACTTCACGCTCTGGCAGCACGACCTGCTCGGTGACGGTGCCGATCCGGACAGCCTGTTCGCCCATCAGGCCGCGTACTGGTCCGACCAGCTGGCGGGGCTGCCGGAGCTGGCCACGCTGCCCACGGACCGGCCGCGCCCGGCGCTCCCGACCTACCGCGGCGACGTCACGCAGTTCCACATCGGGGCCGACACGCATGCCGGACTGCGGGAGCTGGCCCGTTCGGCGGACGCGACGCTGTTCATGGTCCTCCAGACGGGGCTGGCGGCTCTGCTGTCGCGGCTCGGAGCCGGGGACGACATCCCGGTGGGGTCGCCCATCGCCGGCCGTGGCGACGAGGGCCTGGACGATCTGATCGGGTTCTTCGTCAGCACGCTGGTGCTGCGTACGGACACCTCGGGGGACCCGACCTTCGCCGAGCTGCTGGCGCGGGTGCGGGAGACCTGCCTGGCCGCGTACACCCACCAGGACCTGCCGTTCGAGTACCTGGTGGAGAAGCTCAACCCCCAGCGGTCCACCGCTCACCACCCCTTGTTCCAGGTGGTGCTGGTCCTGCAGAACGACGACGGCGCCCGCTTCGAGCTGCCGGGCCTGCGGGTGGGGGCCGAGAAGGCGGGCGCCGGGTCCGCCAAGTTCGATGTCTTCGTCAGCGTCACCGAGACGTTCGACGACGACGGTGCGCCGGCCGGTATCACCGGCCTCGTCGAGTACGCCACCGACCTGTACGACGCGGCGACCATCGACGCGTTCACAGCGCGCTGGTCGCGGCTGCTGGGCTCGGCGGTCGGCGACCCCCGGCAGCCGGTGAGGTCGCTGGAGGTCCTCGCCCCGGGCGAGCGCGGCACGCTGCTCGGCTGGTCCGGAGCCGACCGGGCCGACCTGCCCCCGGTGACCCTGCCGGAACTGTTCGCCGCGGCGACCCGGCGGGCACCGGACGCGGTGGCGACGGTCTCGGGCGAGGGCGAGATGGCCTACCGCGAACTGGACCGCCGCTCGAACCGGGTCGCCCACCGTCTGCTGCGCCTCGGCGTCGGCCCCGGGCAGCGGGTGGCGTTGCTGATGCGGCGCGGTCCCGAGCTGGCCGTCGCCATCCTGGGCGTGACCAAGACCGGCGCCGCGTACGTACCGGTGGACCCGGACTATCCGGCCGACCGGATCGCCTACATGCTGGCCGACGCCGAGCCCGCCGTGGTCCTCGACGACGGCTGGGCGGACGGGGCGGACCTGGAGGCGCTCCCGGACACCGACCCGGGCGTGACGATCCATCCCGCGCACACCGCGTACGTCATCTACACCTCCGGCTCCACCGGCCGGCCCAAGGGCGTCGAGGTGACCCACGCCGGGTTCGCCAACCTCGCGCGGGCCCAGCTGGACGCGTTCGCGCTCACGCCGGACAGCCGGGTGCTGCAATTCGCCTCGCCCAGCTTCGACGTGTCCGTGTGGGAGCTGGTGATGGCCTTCGCCTCGGGAGCGGCCCTCGTGGCCGCCTCCGCCGACGCGCTGGCCGGCGAGGCGCTGGCGGGGACGCTGAGCGGGCAGCGGGTGACCCATGTGACGCTGCCCCCCTCCGTGCTGGCCACCCTCGACGCACGGGGGCCCGGCATACCCTTCCCGGACCTGGCGGTGCTGCTGGTGGCCGGTGAGGCGTGCTCACCGGACCTGGTGGAGCGCTGGGCGCCCGGCCGCCGCATGATCAACGCGTACGGGCCCACCGAGTCGACGGTCGGCGCGGCGATGAGCACCCCCCTGACCGGCCGCGAGACCGGAGTGGTCCCCATGGGACGGCCCCTGTTCGGTCTCTCGGGGTATGTCCTGGACGTCGGACTGAACCCGGTGCCGCAGGGTGTCATCGGCGAGCTGTACGTGGCCGGGGCGGGCCTGGCCCGTGGCTATCTGGGCCGGCCGGGGCTCACGGCCGAACGGTTCGTGGCCGACCCGTTCGGTGGCCCTGGCGAGCGGATGTACCGCACCGGTGACGTGGTCCGGTGGAACGCCGAGGGGCAGCTGGAGTACCTGGGCCGCGCTGACGACCAGGTCAAGATCCGCGGCTTCCGGGTCGAACCCGGCGAGGTGCAGGCCGAGTTGCTGCGGCAGCCCGGCATCGTCCAGGCCTACGTGGGCGTCCACCGGCACGGCGGCACCGATCCGCGGCTCGTCGCCTACGTGGTGCCCGAGGACCCCGACGGCTTCTCGGTAGCCGCTGTGCGGGAGACGCTGCGCGACCGGCTGCCCGGCTACATGGTGCCCGCGGCGGTGACGGCCCTGCCCGAACTGCCGCTGAGCCCCAACGGCAAGGTGGACCGCACGTCACTGCCGGCCCCCGACTACGGCGGCCGGTCCGGACGCCCTCCGCGCACCCCGCGGGAAGAGGTGCTGTGCACGCTCTTCGCCGAGGTCCTGGGCCTCTCCGGGGTGAGCGTGGACGACGGATTCTTCGACCTCGGCGGTCACTCCCTGCTTGCCACCGGGCTGATCAGCCGGATCCGGGCCATCCTCGGTGTCGAACTGCCGCTGCGGATCCTCTTCGAGGCGCCGACCGTCGCCGAACTCGCGCAGCGGCTCGACCAGGACGCGGACGAGGAGACCGGCCAGGGCCCGGGCTCCACGGGAGCGTCCAGCGCCTTCGAGGTGCTGCTGCCGCTGCGGACCAAGGGAGACCGGGCGCCCCTGTTCTGCCTGCACTCGGGCGGCGGGATGTGCTGGAACTACGCGAGCCTGCTGCCGCACATCGGCGCCGACATCCCCGTCTACGGCCTCCAGGCCCGAGGGCTTTCGGACCCGGACAACCTGCCGGGGACGGTCGAGGTGGTGGCCGACGATTGCATCGAGGCCATGGTGCGGGTGCAGCCCGAAGGACCGTACCGGCTGATGGGGCACTCCTTCGGGGGCATCATCGCCCACGCGATGGCGGCCCGGCTGGCCGAGCGCGGTCAGCGGGTCGAGCTGCTCGTCTGCCTCGACGCCAAGCCGGCCGAGGACGAGGAGGACATCCCCGAGCACGCGCACGAGGCGTACTACCGGGGAATCCTCGAACTGCTGGGGGTGAGCACCGCCGAAGTACCCGTGGAGGAGATGACGTTCGAGGAGTTCGCGGCGGTGGCCCGGACGACCAACACCGTCCTCGGCAGCATCGAGGAGAGCGAGTTCCTCACCATCATGCGGGTCATGGAGAACAACATCGCCATCACCCGGGGCTATCGGCACCGGCGGGTCGAGTCCGAGATGATGCTGTTCGCGGCCACCCAGGAGACCGACAACGTGCTGGAGGCGGACGTGTGGCACGCGTACCTCGACGGCCCGGTGGAGTACCGGCGGATGGACTGCTCCCACGCCGGCATGCTCAAGCCGGAGACCCTGAGCGAGATCGGCGCGGCGGTCCAGGACCGCCTGCGCCACGGCTCCGCCGGTTCCTAGGGAGATGTGCCGGCCTGTGCGGGAGACCTGCTACGTCTCCGGCGTGCTCGCGCCCGTGGAGGCCATGACCTCTACGGGCGCGTGGTCACCGTGTCGAGCCGTCGCGCAGCCGGACGCGGTCCGGTGTGAGCTCCCCGACCGAGGTGGCGCCCAGCAGCTGCATGGTCTGCCGGAACTCCGTGCTGAGGATGTCCAGCGTCCGGTTCACGCCGGCCTCCCCGCCCGCCATCAGCCCGTAGAGGTAGGCACGGCCGACGAGGACGGCCGTGGCACCCATGCAGACCGCCGCCACCGCGTCCGCGCCGGACCGTACGCCTCCGTCGAGATAGACCTCCGCGGCGCCGTCGACCGCCCGCACCACGGCGGGCAACTCCTCCAACGGCACCGGTGAGCGGTCCAGTTGCCGCCCGCCGTGGTTGCTGACGACGAGGGCGTCCACGCCGAGCCCGGCGATCATCCGGGCGTCCTCGGCCGTCTGGACGCCCTTGACGATGAGCTTGCCCGGCCAGACCTCCCGCAGCCAGGCCACGTCCTCGGCCCTCGCCCCGGGATCGAACATCAGGTTGCCGAGATCCGCGACGGTGCCCTGCCAACGGCTGAGGGAGGCGAACTCCAGTGGCGGGGTGGTCAGCAGGTTCATCCACCACCACGGCCGCAGCGCCCCGTCCAGCAGAGTGCGCGCGCTCAGCGCCGGCGGAATGGTCATGCCGTTGCGCACATCCCGCAGCCGGGGTCCCGCGACCGGTGTGTCCACGGTCAGCATCAGCGCCTCGTAACCCGCCTCGGCGGCGCCGCGCACCAGGTCGAGGCTGCGGGCCCGGTCCCGCCACAGATACAGCTGGAACCAGCGGCGGACGCCGGGTACGGCGGCGGCCAGCGGTCCGGCGGCCGTGGTCCCCATCGTGGACAGCGTGTACGGCACGCCGTGGGCCGCCGCGGCCCGAGCCACGGCCGTCTCGCCCTCGTGGTGCATCATCCGGGTGAAGCCGGTCGGGCCCAGCGCGATCGGCAGCGCGGACACCTCGCCCAGCACGGAAGCCGAGGTGTCGACGGACGAGACGTCCCGCAGCACGCTCGGCCGGAACTCGATCCGGCCGAACGCGGCCCGGTTGCGGGCGAGCGTGAGCTCCTCGCCCGCGCCTCCGTCCGTGTAGTCGAACACGGCTCGCGGCGTACGGCGCCGGGCGATCACCCGCAGGTCCGTCACGTCGGCGGCGGTGGCGAGCCGCCGCCGGGTGGCGTCGAGGTGCGGCCGTCGCGGCCGCAGCAGCGGCAGGAGTTCCGCCGCACGCGGGATCCGGCGCCGGGGGCGGTCGCCCACCGGAGATGACGGGTAGCTGTCCATGGCCCCACCTTCTTCTCTGGGGCCCCGTGGCCGGCCACGGGCCGCGCCCGCGAAGGCCCGGGGGCCCGGTCCTGCCACGTCACGGGCACTGTACGTGCGCGAGGGAACGGGGGACGACAACTGTTCGGCTGCGCAGCACCGCCGGGATCCCGCCGGTTCGCGTGCCGCACGGGCAACCCGTACGTCACCGGGCGGGCCGGTGCGTTCCGACGTGGGGGAGCGGCCCCGACCCGGCCGGTGTCCGGCCCAGCCCCGGTCCCGGGGCCCTGTTCAACTGCGCAGAAGTCCCGGACACCGCGCGTCTATCGTGACGCCATGGTTCTTCCCGAGGTGATCCGGATCGTCTCCCGTGACTCGCCCATGGCGCTGGCCCAGGTCGAACGGGCACGCGCCGCACTGGGCGCGGCGTACCCGGGGACGGCGACCGAGGTGGTCCCCGTGCGCACCACCGGCGACCGGTGGTTGGGTGACCTGTCGCTGGTCGAGGGCAAGGGCGCCTTCACCAAGGAGGTGGACGCCGCGCTGCTGGCCGGAGCGGCCGATCTCGCCGTGCACTGCGTCAAGGACATTCCCGGCGACCGCCCGCTGACGCCCGGCACGGTCTTCGCCGCCTTTCTGGCCCGCGACGACATCCGCGACGCCCTGGTGGACCCGGCCGGCCGCACGCTCGATCAACTGCCGCCCAGCACCCGGATCGGCACCTCCTCCGTGCGGCGCACCGCCCAACTGGCCGCCTCCCACCCGCATCTGGAGTGCGTACCGATCCGCGGCAACGCCAATCGGCGGCTGGCCCGGTTGGCCGCGGGCGACGCCGATGCCCTGGTACTGGCGGTGGCCGGCCTGGAGCGGATCGGCCGCCCGGACGCCATCAGCGAGATCGTCGATCCGGAGCTGATGGTGCCGGCGCTGGGTGCCGGGGCGCTGGCACTCCAGTGCCGTGAGGGCGACACCGGGCTGATCGAGGCGGTGGGAGCCATCGGCGACGCCGCCACCCGGCAGGAGGTGACCGCCGAGCGGGCGCTGCTGCGCGTCCTTCAGGGCCGCTGCGGCAGCCCGATCGCCGGATTCGCCCGGGCCGCCGAGGACGGCGTCCTCTCACTACGGGCCTGCGTCTTCAGCGCCGACGGCAAGACGGTGCTGCACGCCCAGGAGCGGGCCGAGCCGCACGCCGCCACGGCTCTGGGCGCTTCGGTCGGCACGGCACTGCTCCGCCAGGGCGCCCGGGAACTGCTCGACGGGCCGGGGGGCGGTCGGGGCCGGTAGGGCTCCTGGACGCGGCGACCTCCTGGAGGCGGCGACCTGCTGGACGCGGCGACGGGGGACGACCGGCCGCGGTCCGACCGGCTCAGGGCCGGTCTCCTACGGGCGAAGGCCGGACGTCCCCCGGGACGCGGGGCTGCCGCCTCGTCGGCTCAGGGCCGGACGCCGGGGCCGAACCCCGTCCAGCGAAGCTCCGCCGGCAGATGGCTCATGTCGTTGTAGACCAGCACCGACGGGGCCGCGCCCGTGTAGAACTCGATGGCCGTCACCGACGCGTTCCCGCAGTTCAGCCCCAGCCAGCGCTCCCTGGGAGCGTCCAGCGCATGCCGGAGGAGCCAAGCCACCTGGTAGGCGTGGGTGATCAGGACCTCATTCGTCTCGACCTCGGCGTCGCGCGCGAACCGGTCGGTCAGCGCGTCCGCGAGCCGCTCCCCTCTGGCCGCCTCCACGGGGTCGTATCCGTCGAAGACCCCTGCCATGGCCGCCGGCGGCCTCTCCGGCACATGGGGGACGTGATCGATCAACTCGGGGGCCGGCTGCACCGGGACACCGCCCAGCCGTTCACCGATGAGCTGAGCCGACCGCACGGCCCGTGGCAACGGGGAGTGCCATACGGCACCGATCGGCAGACGGGCCAGGCGCTCCGCGAGCAGCTGCGTCTGCCGCTGCCCCACATCGGTCAGTGCCCCGAACGCGTCCGCCGCGCCGTGCCTGACCACGTACAGACGCCGAGTCGCCATGAAAGTGCCTCCGCAGCAGACCAGTTGAATGATCCGGACATCTGGATGGTGCTGACATTCCGCCGCCGGGTCAACTGTTCACTCCGGGAGCGCGGCCGTGGTTCAGCCCTCCGTCCAGCCATGGTCCTTCGCGAACTGGGCCAGCCCACCGCGTACTTGCAGTATCTGCTGGCCGGTCAGCGAGGGGGCCGCCGCCAGCAGGACCTCGGTGACCTCCTGGGCGAACTCCGCCGGGGTGAGCACATCGCAGAGCGAGTCGTCGTACGAAGCACTCGGCTTGCCGGTCTCCCCAGGGGCCAGGCGAACCCCCGCGGCCTTCGGCCCCCGCTCACCGTTCTCGATCTCGAATTCGACCCGCACGCCGGGACTCACCAGCGACTCGGACACCTGCATGTCGTTGACGTGCAGGAACACATCGTCCCCGCCGGTCTCCGGAGCGATGAATCCGTACCCTCGCACACTGTCGAAACGCACAACACGGCCAGCCACCATGACAACCCCAGCACATCAACGCCTCGTCCCCACGAGCCCCTTGCCCGCGGAGTTGAACCGAGCGTAGCCGTACGTCACTACGGAAGCGACCCTTCACGGTCACGGCGGCACGCGGTGCGCGACGGTCGGCAGGATGCAGATCGCTCTCACGGCCCAGGCCGCCGCACCCGCCCGTACGACGGGCGCGGCCGTGGAGCTCGCGCTGGCCAGTGCGCTCGCCACCCAGTGTTACCACAAGGTCAACGCCAGCGGTGGTCTGCGGATCCGCAGCGGTCCCGGCACCGGCTACTCGGTCGTCGGGTCCTACACCAACGGCGCCACGATCCTCGCGGAGGTGTCGACCACCAACGGCTTCCGCAAGGTGGGCACCGACCGCTGGGTCTCCGCGGCGTACACCGTCCGCGTCGGCGGCCTTCCCTGCGAGTCCTGACAGGGACTCGCAGGGAAGGCCGCCGATTCTCCGGCCCTTCAACGGGCCGCCCTGGGACGACCCGACTGCGGGAGCCATCCCGGGAACACGGCTTCCGCGCTCGGCGGCATCGTCACATCAGATGTCGCGGAAGATCTCGATCTGCGCCCCCACCGAGTTGAGCCGCTCCGCCAGCTCCTCGTAACCCCGGTTGATGACATAGACGTTGCGCAGTACGGAGGTGCCTTCGGCCGCCATCATCGCCAGTAGGACCACCACGGCGGGCCGCAGGGCGGGCGGGCACATCATTTCGGCGGCGCGCCAGCGGGTGGGGCCTTCGACCAGGACCCGGTGCGGGTCGAGGAGTTGGAGGCGGCCGCCGAGGCGGTTGAGGTCGGTGAGGTAGATCGCGCGGTTGTCGTAGACCCAGTCGTGGATCAGGGTCTGGCCGTGCGCGGAGGCCGCGATGGCCGCGAAGAACGGGACGTTGTCGATGTTGAGGCCGGGGAACGGCATCGGGTGGATCTTGTCGATCGGCGCCTCCAGCTTGGAGGGCCGCACGGTCAGGTCCACCAGCCGGGTGCGGGCGTTGTCGGCCGCGTACTCCGGGGTGCGGTCGCAGTCGACGCCCATCTCCTCCAGGACCGCCAGCTCGATCTCCAGGAACTCGATCGGCACCCGGCGGATGGTGAGTTCGGACTCGGTCACCACGGCGGCGGCCAGCAGGCTCATCGCCTCGACCGGGTCCTCGGAGGGGGAGTAGTCCACGTCCACGTCGATGTGCGGGACCCCGTGCACGGTGAGCGTCGTCGTGCCGATGCCGTCGACCCGTACGCCCAGCGCCTCCAGGAAGAAGCACAGGTCCTGGACCATGTAGTTGGAGGAGGCGTTGCGGATGACCGTCGTGCCGTCGTGGCGGGCGGCGGCCAGCAGCGCGTTCTCGGTCACCGTGTCGCCGCGCTCGGTCAGTACGATCGGCCGGCCGGGGGAGACCGAGCGGTCCACCTGCGCGTGGTACAGGCCCTCCGTCGCGGCGATCTCCAGGCCGAACCGGCGCAGCGCGATCATGTGCGGCTCGATCGTGCGCGTCCCCAGGTCGCAGCCGCCCGCGTACGGCAGCGTGAACTGCTCCATCCGGTGCAGCAGCGGGCCCAGGAACATGATGATCGAGCGGGTGCGGCGCGCGGCGTCGGCGTCGATCGCCTCCATCTCCAGCTGCGCGGGCGGCACCAGCTCCAGGTCCACGCCGTCGTTGATCCACCGGGTGCGCACTCCGATGGAGCTCAGCACCTCCAGGAGACGGAACACCTCCTCGATCCTGGCGACCCGGCGCAGGACCGTGCGGCCCTTGTTGAGCAGCGAGGCGCACAGCAGCGCCACACAGGCGTTCTTGCTGGTCTTGACGTCGATGGCGCCGGAGAGCCGGCGGCCGCCGACGACTCGCAGGTGCATGGGCCCGGAGTAACCGAGCGACACGATCTCGCTGTCGAGGGCTTCACCGATGCGGGCGATCATCTCAAGGCTGATGTTCTGGTTGCCGCGCTCGATGCGGTTGACGGCGCTCTGGCTCGTGCCGAGCGCCTCGGCCAGCTGTGTCTGTGTCCAGCCCCGGTGCTGCCGGGCGTCACGGATGAGCTTGCCGATGCGTGCGAGGTAGTCGTCTGACATGACGGCAGGTTATCTCAGATATGAGATGAGGCTGGAGTGGGAGTGTGCCGTTCGAGTGACGGGAGTGCACCGGTCGCCTCCGGACGCGCAAACACGCCCGCGCCGCCATCGTCCCCCGGAAGGGACGAGGCGGCGCGGGGCGCGCGGCCGTACGAGTGCGGGTGCCCCGGGCTCAGCCGCGACGCTTGCGCGTGGTCTTGCGCCAGCCGAACGGGCCCGGCAGGTCCATGGACGTGGTGCGCCGGCCGGTGCTGCTCACCGTGCGGCGCGGACCGCGTCCGCCGCCGGTGGTGATCGACCAGGAACGGCGGTTGATGTTCAACCGCACCCCGGGCAGGATCCGGAAGCTCTTGCGGAAGGTGATCGCCATCTGGGCCTCCTCGTGTCAGGACTCACGGATATCCCGTGACGGCGCGGATATGCCTGGCGCTCCGACGGGACGTCAGGCCGTACGCCACACGCCGTACGCCACGGTCCGCACGCCGATGGCCGTACGCCACACGCCGTACAGCGAAGTCCGTACGCCACCCGCCTTCAGCCGCTCCACGCTCTCAGCCGCGCCGGTCCGCCAGCCACTCCAGCGCTTCCGCGCCCGCGTCCAGCACCGAGATGTGCCCGTCCGCCGGCCGCACCCGCAGTTCCGCCGTCGGGCAGCGCTCGGCGAGCCACCGGCTGTGGGCGGCGGGCGCGATCCGGTCCTGCCCGCCGTGGAGCAGGAGCAGAGGCACGGCGATGCGTACGGGGTCGAAGCCCCACGGTGCCACGTACGCCAGGTCGTCGGTGATCAGGCCGTCCGGCCCGGCCTCCAGAGCGGGCCCCACGACCTGGTCGAACCAGGACCACGTACCGGCCAACGCCTCATGGTCGGCGCCGGTGAACATCTCCGGGTCGTACCCGGCGGCCGCCTCGTACGCCTCCTTCGCCGCCCGCCCCTCGGCCGCCGCCCGCAGCGAAGCGGCCGAGGACAGGGCCATGCCCGCGAACCAGTTGAGCCCTTCGGCGTCGTACGGAGCGAGTCCGGCGGCCGTCACCACGCCGAGGGCCCGGTCGGGCAGCAGGGCCGCGCAGGCCAGCGCGTGCGGGCCGCCGCCGGAGTGGCCGAAGGCGGCGAAACGGCCGATGCCGAGCGCGTCGGCGACCGCCCGCGCGTCGGCGGCGGCCGAGGCCACGTCGCGGCCGGGCAGCGGGGACGAACCGCCGTAACCGGGACGGTCGTACGACACCCAGCGGATGGACAGCTTCCCGGCGGCGGCGAAGAGCGGCGCGGGCGGTGTGCCGATGTTCGGCGTGCCGTGATGCCAGAACACGACGAGCTCCTCGGCGCGCGAGCCGGCGGAGCCGGTGTCGTACACACGCAGTCGGCGGCCGTCCTCCAGCCGCACCTCGCTCTCCCTGACCCGCACCGCGCCCACTCACCCCTCCACCACGCCGAACACTCCCTCCGTACGACCCTACCGACCGCCTCCGACAGCGCTCCGCCGATCACGCGCCGCGCAGAGGCAACCCACAGGTTCGCCGCTCCGTCTCGATGTCCGAGAGCGCGTTCGATCCGGAACAGACCACCGGAACGGGCGCGCGGACGACCAGGGTTGAGGAGGAGCTTTGATATGTGGCCGGAGAGCATGGGCCACCGCGATAGCGGTGCTGACGGTGGCAGGGGTGGCGCCGTCGGGGGCGTACGCCGCTCCCGCGCCGCCGGAGATACCCGGCGTCACCGCGACACCCGCCGACGGGCAGACGCTGCCGCCCGGCTGGCGCATCGCCGGTGAGAACGGGCGCAACCACCTGGAGTGGCGCGCGCCCGAACCGGTTCCCATGGGTGACGCCCGCGTGGAGTTCCGCGCCGACGACGCACTCGTGGGCGTACCGGAACCGCAGGACGACGGCCGGACCTTCCGGCTTCCGCTCGACGAGGTCCGCACCGCCGACCTGGAGAACCTCCAGGTCGAGGCCGCCGGACGCCGGCTCGACGAGGCGCCGGACGCGGGCGCGAGCCGCCAGGCCAAGCCGCCGGCCCCGAAGCTGCCGCCCAAGCTGCCCGCAGGCACCGTCGACCCGGGCAAGGCCGGCAAGTACGCCACCACCACCGGCGAGTACAGCCTCGCCTCCGTCAAGCTCCCGGGCTTCCCCGCGCCGGTCGAGATGCGGGGCGTCGTCGTCGCCCCGAAGAAGGCACCCGGCAAGCGTCCGATCGCGCTCTTCCTGCACGGCCGCCACACCACCTGCTACGTCCCCGGCAAGGACGGCGAGGCCTCCGGCGACTGGCCCTGCGCCAAGGGCAGCAAGCCGATCCCGAGCCACCGCGGCTATCTGCGCGACCAGAAGCTGCTGGCCTCGCAGGGATACGTGACGGTCTCGATCTCCGCCAACGGCATCAACGGTCAGGACTGGAACGCCCAGGACGGCGGCGCGCAGGCCCGCTCCTCGCTGATCCGCAACCACCTGGGCCGCTGGGCCGACTGGGCCGCCAAGCCCGCCTCCGCGCCCGCCGCCGTACGCAAGGGCCCGAAGACCGACCTGTCCAAGGTGCTGCTCGTCGGCCACTCGCGCGGCGGCGAGGGCGTCAACCGCGCGGCGATGGACAGCCTGTACCAGCCGCCGGCCGCCCAGGACGGCTACCGGCCCAAGGCCCGCTGGAACATCCGCGGCACGGTCCACATCGGCCCCACCATCTTCGGCCAGAACCCGGTGCCGGACGTCCCTTCACTGACGATCCTGCCCGGCTGCGACGGTGACGTCTCCGACCTCCAGGGCCAGGTGTTCACGGACGGCACCCGAGGCGTCAGCCGCGGCAAGGCCCTGCACAGCTCGGTCTACATGGTCGGTGCCAACCACAACTACTTCAACAGCGAGTGGACGCCCGGCCAGGCCCAGGCCCCGGCCGACGACGACTTCTGGCACGACCCCGAGGCGCGTGACCCGCTCTGCTCGCCCGGCGCCGCCGGACGGCTCTCCGCCGACCAGCAGCACAAGGCGGGCGCGACCTACATCGCCGCCGCCGCACGGCTGTTCATCGTCGGCGACGACCGCGTACGCCCGCTCGTCGACGGCACCGGCCGCCGCGCCCCCTCGGCCGACCCCGCCCGGGTGCTGACCCACGCGGTCGGCGGCAACCGTGGCACCGGCTTCCTCCCCGACGACCTGCGAGGCACGCCGAAGGTCACCGGCGCCAGGCTGTGCGACGCCGTCGCGCCCGGCCGTACCGCCTGCCTGAGCGAGAAGGACCCCGGCTCCTCGCCGCACTTCGCGCAGTGGAGCCCCGAGCACGAGGCCGGCCGCCGCGCGGTCGCCCTGGACTGGAAGAAGCCGGGCACCATCGCCCGCGTCACTCCGAAGAAGCCGGTCTCGGTCAAGGGCACCAACAGCCTCGCGCTGCGCATCGCCGTGCCGCCGAACACCAGCGGCACCCGCTTCGACGTCCACGTCAAGGACGTCAAGGGCAAGCGGGCCAAGCTCGGCAGCGTCAAGATCGACGGGCTGCCTGGCACCGACCGCACCACCTCGTACTGGGCGCAGGAGGTCCGCGTCCCGCTGACCGCCGCGACCCGCGCCAAGCTGGACCTCGGCCAGATCGCCTCCCTGGAGCTGACGCCGAAGTCCTCCTCCGGCAAGGCGTGGCTGATGGACGCCTGGTCGTGGAAGCCCGGCACACCGGCGGTGCAGGCCGCCGCGCTCGCCCGCGTCGACATCGGCACCCTCACGGTCAAGGAGGGCGACTCGGGCTTCCGTACGTACCAGGTGCCCGTCCGCACCACCGGCAAGATCGCGGGCGCGGTCCGGCTGTACGTCGACGACCCGGAGACCGGCAAGTCGACCGGCCGGCTGGTCAAGGTCGGCCCCGGTACTGCCGGGATCAAGGTCAAGGTGAAGGTCGAGGGCAACAAGCGTTACGGCTGGGACAAGACCCACGGAGTCGCGGTCAAGGCGGTCCGCTCCACGGTCGTCGGCGCTGACGCCGGCGGCGTCCTCGCCGAGAACGACGACCCGATGCCGAAGGTGAGCATCAAGCCGGTGGCCGACGACGTCACCGAAGGCGCGCCGCTGACCTGGCGGATCTCGCTCTCGGAGAAGGCGGACGTCGAGATCTGGACCGTGGCCCAGCTGCTCCCCGTCCCGGACGGCCGCCCGGAGCTCTCCACCGCCGACGTCGACCAGGAGTGGCTGTCCCAGCTCGTGGAGAAGGCCCCGAACCCGGCGATCCCGCTCTCCAGGGTCGAGTACGGCACGCTGTGGACGACGGTCGAGGCGGGCCGGACGTCCGCCGACCTGACCGTCCCGACCATCCGTGACCAGCTGACGGAGCCGGCCGAGTACGTCCGCTTCCAGCTCTCGGACAACAACGACGAGCCGCTGGGCCCGCCCTTCGAGGGCACGGTCCGCGACGCGCCGTAACCCGTCCGGTGCACCAGATCCGGCCCTTCCGCGATCACGCGGAGGGGCCGGACCGCTGTCCGTGAAGGGTGCGCCCATCCTTTGCGGCGGCGCGGGTAGGAGCGGTGAGAGGGCACCTGGGCATGACCGAGCGGCGGCTATGTACTAGAGTTATCTCGACATCGAGATATCTGCCGAGGCGCACCGCAGCCGCCGCCCGGTAAGGCATACCTAACTAAGCCTTACCTTAGCGGATGGTCGGGGCCATAGGCGGCACAACGCGGCGCCCGCTGCCAATGAGGCGCGGCGCGGTAGACGCGCACATTGAAGAAGGAGACTGTCGTGTCGGCGAACAGCTTCGACGCCCGCAGCACGCTGCGCGTGGGCGACGAGTCGTACGAGATCTTCAAGCTGGACAAGGTAGAGGGCTCCGCGCGCCTGCCGTACAGCCTGAAGGTCCTGCTGGAGAACCTGCTCCGTACCGAGGACGGCGCGAACATCACCGCCGACCACATCCGGGCCATCGGCGGCTGGGACTCCCAGGCGCAGCCCAGCCAGGAGATCCAGTTCACGCCGGCCCGCGTGATCATGCAGGACTTCACCGGCGTGCCGTGTGTCGTGGACCTCGCCACCATGCGTGAGGCCGTGAAGGAGCTGGGCGGCGACCCGGCGAAGATCAACCCGCTGGCTCCGGCCGAGCTGGTCATCGACCACTCCGTCATCGCCGACAAGTTCGGCACCAACGAGGCGTTCGCCCAGAACGTCGAGCTGGAGTACGGCCGCAACAAGGAGCGCTACCAGTTCCTGCGCTGGGGCCAGACCGCCTTCGACGAGTTCAAGGTCGTCCCGCCGGGCACCGGCATCGTCCACCAGGTGAACATCGAGCACCTGGCCCGTACGGTCATGGTTCGTAACGGCCAGGCCTACCCCGACACCCTTGTCGGCACCGACTCGCACACCACCATGGTCAACGGCCTCGGCGTGCTCGGCTGGGGCGTCGGCGGCATCGAGGCCGAGGCCGCGATGCTCGGCCAGCCGGTCTCCATGCTCATCCCGCGCGTCGTCGGCTTCAAGCTGACCGGCGAGCTCCCGGCCGGCACCACCGCCACCGACCTCGTGCTGACCATCACCGAGATGCTGCGCAAGCACGGCGTCGTCGGCAAGTTCGTGGAGTTCTACGGTGAGGGCGTCGCCGCCACCTCGCTGGCCAACCGCGCCACCATCGGCAACATGTCGCCGGAGTTCGGCTCCACGGCCGCGATCTTCCCGATCGACGACGAGACGCTGAAGTACCTGCGCCTGACCGGCCGCGACGCGCAGCAGGTCGCCCTCGTGGAGGCGTACGCCAAGGAGCAGGGCCTCTGGCTGGATCCGGCCGCCGAGCCGGACTTCTCCGAGAAGCTGGAGCTCGACCTCTCCACGGTCGTCCCCTCCATCGCCGGCCCGAAGCGCCCGCAGGACCGCATCGTCCTGGCCAACGCCTCCCAGCAGTTCGCCCAGGACGTGCGCAACTACGTCGCGGACGAGATGGAGGCGAGCAAGGAGTCCTTCCCGGCCTCCGACGCCCCGTCCACCACGCCGAACGGCGTCCCGTCGAAGCCGGTCACCGTCACGGCCCCCGACGGCTCGACGTACGAGATCGACCACGGCGCCGTCACCGTCGCCGCGATCACGTCCTGCACCAACACCTCGAACCCGTACGTCATGGTCGCCGCCGCGCTCGTGGCGAAGAAGGCGGTCGAGAAGGGCCTGACCCGCAAGCCGTGGGTCAAGACCACCCTCGCCCCGGGCTCGAAGGTCGTCACCGACTACTTCGACAAGGCGGGCCTGACCCCGTACCTCGACAAGGTCGGCTTCAACCTCGTCGGCTACGGCTGCACCACCTGCATCGGCAACTCCGGTCCGCTGCCGGAGGAGGTCTCCAAGGCGGTCAACGACAACGACCTCGCGGTCACGTCGGTGCTCTCCGGCAACCGTAACTTCGAAGGCCGGATCAACCCGGACGTCAAGATGAACTACCTGGCGTCGCCGCCGCTGGTCGTCGCGTACGCCATCGCCGGTTCGATGAAGGTCGACATCACCAAGGACGCGCTCGGCGTCGACCAGGACGGCAAGCCGGTCTTCCTCACCGACATCTGGCCCACCGAGGCCGAGGTCAACGACGTCGTGGCGAACGCCATCGGCGAGGACATGTTCAACAAGTCCTACCAGGACGTCTTCGCGGGCGACGCCCAGTGGCAGGCGCTGCCGATCCCGACCGGCAACACCTTCGAGTGGGACTCCGAGTCCACCTACGTGCGCAAGCCCCCGTACTTCGAGGGCATGACGATGGAGACGACCCCGGTCGAGGACATCACCGGCGCCCGCGTCCTGGCCAAGCTCGGCGACTCGGTCACCACCGACCACATCTCCCCGGCCGGCGCCATCAAGGCCGACACCCCGGCCGGCAAGTACCTCAACGAGCACGGCATCGAGCGCCGTGACTTCAACTCCTACGGCTCGCGCCGAGGCAACCACGAGGTCATGATCCGCGGCACGTTCGCCAACATCCGCCTGCGCAACCAGATCGCGCCGGGCACCGAGGGCGGCTACACCCGCGACTTCACCAAGGATGACGGCCCGGTGTCGTTCATCTACGACGCCTCGCAGAACTACCAGGCCGCCGGCACCCCGCTCGCGATCCTCGCGGGCAAGGAGTACGGCTCCGGCTCGTCCCGCGACTGGGCCGCCAAGGGCACCGCGCTCCTGGGCGTCAAGGCCGTCATCGCCGAGTCCTACGAGCGCATCCACCGCTCGAACCTCATCGGCATGGGCGTCCTGCCGCTCCAGTTCCCGGAGGGCCACACCGCCGAGACCCTCGGCCTCACCGGCGAGGAGACCTTCTCCTTCACCGGCGTCACCGAGCTGAACAACGGCACCATCCCGCGCACGGTCAAGGTCACCACCGACACCGGCGTGGAGTTCGACGGCGTCGTCCGTATCGACACCCCCGGCGAGGCGGACTACTACCGCAACGGCGGCATCCTGCAGTACGTGCTCCGCAGCCTGATCCGCAAGTAAGCGGCAGGCGGCGGAACGGAAGGGCCGCACCCCGGAAAATCCGGGGTGCGGCCCTTCCGCGTTCCCCGTTCCGGACGTGCGATCGTGGGCCTGCGGCGCACCACCCGCACCAGCTGCACGGAAGGCGAACGGACCACCATGGGCGAGCTGATCCTCATCCGCCACGGCGAGACCGAGTGGTCCCGTTCCGGGCAGCACACGAGCTGGACCGACCTTCCGCTGACCGCCACCGGCGAGCGCCAGGCCCGCGCTCTCGTGCCGCTGCTCGCCGACCGCAACATCGGCCTCACCCTCGTCAGCCCCTCGATCCGGGCCCGCCGCACCGCCGAGCTGGCCGGACTCCACGCCCCGCGCGTCACCCCTGAGCTGCGGGAATGGGACTACGGCGGCTACGAGGGCATCACCACGCAGGCGATCCGCCGCACCCGGCCCTTCTGGAACCTCTGGACCGACGGTGTCGACCCCGGCTCCGACGAGCACCCCGGCGAGAGCCCCGCCGAGGTCGGGCAGCGCGCGGACCAGGTGCTCGCCGGTGTCCGGTCGGCCGCCGAGGGCATCGGCAGCGCGGACATCGCGCTCGTCGCCCACTCGCACTTCCTGCGCGTCCTCACCGCCCGCTACCTCGGCCTGACCCCGGCCGAGGGCCGCCTCTTCCAGCTCGCCACCGGCGCCGTCTCCCGGCTCGGCACCGAGCACGGCCGGCCGGTCGTCGCCGCGCTCAACGTGGCCCTGCCCGAGAGCCTGCACGAGGCCCAAGACGCCTGAATCGCCGACGGCCGACACCCCGTCCTCGGGATGCCGGCCGCCTGCGTGTGTCGCGTACGGATCAGGAGAGCAACTCCACCTCCGCCAGCGTCGCCGGACCCGTCAGCACCAGCCGGTACTTCGCGTAGGCGCCGGGCCGGTCCACCGAGAAGGCCCGGGTCTGCTTGTCCCAGGCGAAGGACTGGCCGGAGCGGCGGTCGAGGTCCGTCCACTTCTCGCCGTCGGACGAGCCCTGGAGCGTCCAGCCCTTCGGAGCCTCGTCCGCCGCGGCCGACGTCAGCGTGTACTGGAGCGCCTTGGTGGACGCGGCCACCGGCAGCTCCACCGACTCGGCCTCCGCCGAGGTGGCCGAGGTGTTGTCGAACAGCGCGCCGTCACCCTTCAGCACATCGCCCTTCGGCGCCGGAGCCCGGTCGTCCTTCTGGATGGAGACCGGCGCCGCGTCCTTGCCCGTGCCCCAGGCCGACGGCTTCGGGCCCATGTCGAACTCCAGCGTGCCGCCCTTGGCCAGCACGTCGTGCGGCAGCGCGGTGGAGGTCCACTTCTTGCCGTTGACCTTCACGCCCTGCACGTAGATGTTCTTGTCGCTGTTCTTCGGGGCCTTCACGGTCAGCTTGCGGCCGTTGTCCATGCGGACGGTGACCTTCTTGAAGAGCGGCGAGCCGATCGCGTACTCCCCGCTGCCCATCACCAGCGGATAGAAGCCGAGCGCGGAGAAGAGGTACCAGGCCGACTGCTCGCCGTTGTCCTCGTCGCCGTGGATGCCCTGCCCGATCTCGCTGCCGACGTACAGGCGGCCCAGCACCTCGCGGACCTTCTCCTGCGTCTTGTACGGCTGCGAGGCCGCGTTGTACATGTACGTGGCGTGGTGCGCGACCTGGTTGCTGTGGCCGTACTGGCCCATCCGTACGTCACGCGCCTCGGTCATCTCATGGATGACGCCGCCGTAGCTGCCGACGAACTCCGGGCCCGCCGTCTCCGGCGTCGAGAAGTACGTGTCCAGCTTCTTGCCGAGCCCGGCGCGGCCGCCGTACAGGTTGGCCAGGCCGCGGCTGTCCTGCGGAGCGGTGAAGGCGTAGCCCCAGCCGTTGGTCTCGGTGTAGTCGTAGCCCCAGACGCGCGGGTCGTACTGGTCGGAAGGCAGGCGCCAGTCGCCGTTCGGCTTCCTGCCCTGGAAGAAGCCCGCCTTCTCGTCGAAGAGCTTGACGTACTTCTGCGCCCGGTTCAGGAAGTAGGCCGACTCCTCCTTGTACCGCGCCTTCTTCGTCTTCTTGTAGAGCTCCTCGCCCATCCGCGCGATGCCGTAGTCGTTGACGTAGCCCTCCAGCGACCAGGACAGGCCCTCGTGCGTGGCGGTGTTGGCGTAGCCGGTGAAGACCGAGGTCTCCATGCCCTTGCGGCCGACGCCGGAGGACGGCGGAACCACCGTGGCGTTCTTGACCGCCGCGTCGTACGCCGCCTCCGCGTCGAACTTCACGCCCTTGACGTACGCGTCCGCGAAGGCCACGTCCGAGCTGGTGCCGGTCATCAGGTCCGCGTAGCCGGGAGAGGACCAGCGCGAGGTCCAGCCGCCGTCCTTGTAGTGCTGGACGAAGCCGTCGACCAGCTCGCCGGCCTTCTTCGGAGAGAAGAAGGAGTAGGCGGGCCAGGTCGTGCGGTAGGTGTCCCAGAAGCCGTTGTTGACGTACACCTTGCCGTCGACGATCTTCGCGCCGGTCTGCGTCGGAGTGTCGGTGCCGGTCGGCTTGGAGAACGGGCTCGCGTACTTGTTCTTCCCGTCGACCTTCTCGTGGCCGGAGTTCGGGTAGAGGTAGAGGCGGTAGAGGCTGGAGTAGAGCGTGGTGAGCTGGTCCTCGTCGGCGCCCTCGACCTCGATCGTCCGCAGGATGTCGTCCCAGGCCGACTGCGCCTTGCGCTGCACCTTCTCGAAGGAGGTGGACTCCGGGATCTCCATCGCCAGGTTCTTCTTCGCCTGGTCGACGCCGATCAGCGAGGTGGCCAGGCGCAGGTTGACCGTGCGGTCCTTGCCCGCGTCGAAGCGGAAGAAGCCGGTGACGTCGTCGCCGCCTCCGCCCTTCAGCCTGCCGCTGTCCGTCACCGGCGCGTCGAAGACGCCGTACACGAACATGCGGGTCGCGCCGGTGGACAGGCCGCTCTTGACGTCCGTGTAGCCGGAGAAGGAGCGGTTCTCGGGGTCCAGGGTCAGACCGCCGGCGTTCGACACGTTGTCGAAGACCAGGCTGGCGTCCTTGCCCGGATAGGTGAACCGCATCCGCGCCGCGTGGTCGGTCGGCGCGATCTCGGTCTTGAGGCCGTTCTCGAACGTGACGCCGTAGTAGTGCGGCTTCGCGACCTCGTTCTCGTGCCGGAACGGCAGCGCGCGGGCCGTACGGGCGGCGTCCGGAGTGCCGGCGGCGGCCGACGGCATCACCTGGAAGGTCTGCCGGTCGCCCATCCACGGGCTCGGCTCATGGCTGGCGCTGAAGGCCTGGAGCGTCGGCAGGTTCTCCTCGTTGTTGCCGCGGTGGTAGTCGTACAGCCAGCTGAGCGAACCGGCGTTGGTCACCGGCGTCCAGAAGTTGAAGCCGTGCGGGACCGCGGTGGCCGGAATGTTGTTGCCGCGCGAGAAGCCGCCGGAAGAGTTGGTGCCGCGCGTGGTGAGCGCGTAGTCCGAGAGGTGCGCCTTGCGCTTCTCCGGCTTCTTCGGCTCGATCACGATGTCGTCGACCCAGCCCTGGAACTTCGCCGGGCCCTTCGCGGAGTCGTACGCGACCAGGATCCGGTCCACGGTCCTACCTGCCGCGACCGTGCCGATGCGGGATGCGACCTTGTTCCACTGGTTGACGTAGAGGCGCTTGGCGTCCGCCTGGCCCTGCGGCGTCAGCAGCCCGCCGTGGCTGTCGGTGGCCTTCAGCTCGCTCAGGTAGGTGCCGTCGGTGAAGGCGAGGTCCACCGCGATGTGCGTGGCCGGGTAGTTGAGGTCGCTCTCGCCCATCTGCGGATAGACGAGGTAGGAGAGCTGGGTGTCCTTGGTGACGGCCGTGTTCACGTCGAAGACCTTGTTGTACGCGTACGCGCGGCCGTCCGGCTTGTGCGTACCGGCGTACCGCAGTGCCTTCTTTCCGGTGAATCCCGCGCCGGCCTTCGCGGTCGGCGAGCCGGAGGGGCCGCGGTCGGGCTGGCTGCGCATCTCGTCGGGGACGGGCGCGGAGGTGTCACCGTTCGAGAACTGAACGTCGGCGAGCTGGAGGATGTCCGACGAGCCGTTGTTGGCGGTGATCTCCAGCCGGAAGTGCCGGTAGGCGGTGCCGGAGGCGAAATCGTACGACTTGGTCTGGTGCCGCTTCTCGAACGTCTCGCCCGTGCGCTGGTCGAGGTCGGTCCACTCCTTGCCGTCCGCGGAGCCCTTGAGCGTCCAGTCCTTCGGGTCGCGCGGAGCGTGGTCGTTGGCGGAGGTGAGCGCGTACGTCACCACCTTGACCGGCTCGTCCAGGTCGAACTCGACCCAGCCGGTCTTCGCGAACGCCAGCCACTTGGAGGCCGGTTCGACGTCGACCAGGTTCTCCTTGACCTCGCCGCCGGCGGTGTTCTCGGCGCTGGCGCGGACGTCGGTCACGCGGTCGGTGACATTGCCCGGCAGGCCGGCGGAGAAGCCGCCGTCGACGCCCGACGAGCGCTCGGTGCCGTCCGGGCCCTCCTCTGCCGTGTTGCGCCAGTCCGGCTGCTTCTCGTCCGCCTCGAACGAGGAGCGGAACGTCCGCTCGCCGGACGGCTTCTGCGGCGCCTCGGACGGGCCCGCGACGGCGGCCGTGGGGGCCGCGAGGGCCAGGGCGAGTGATGCCGCGAGGACGGCGGCCGTGCGGCTCCGTCTCGTACGGGCGGCGCTGCTGAAGACCTTCCCAGCGCCATGGTGGAGACCTCGTGGTGGCTGCATACCGAGCCATTCCTCCCCGGAGCGTGCTTGGACAACGTTGTCATAGCGGGATACAAGGTCCAGTAGGGAGCCAAGTGACAGGACGTGTCAAGGGTGTTGCCGCAAGGGCGCGGAGCGAATCGGCCGTAAGGGGAGGAAGTCGCCCCGGGGTGAGGGCGTGCGGTGCCGAGGAGTCCGCGAGGTCTCAACTCGGGAAAGACTGGTCTCCCAACGTGCATTCGATCTTGCTCAGTTGGCGACAAGTGGACTATACCTGTCGCCATCCGCGCAGCCGTTTCGACGGAGGCGCGAGAGGGAAGAAGGGGCGGCCCGCGAGCGCGTCATGGACGCACTGACGGTACGGTTCCCCGACCACCTCCACTCCGCCGGTTCTTGATCTCCGGTACATCTGCATATCTGCACCACCCAAGCGCAACTGACCGCGGTGGCGGGGCCCTTCGCCTGAGGCGAATTTTCGACGGGTGACCGGTACACCGCCTGAGTCCTGGAGAAGGCGAGGACTTGAGCATGGGATCCACCTCCGCTCACAACAACGAGGGCCTTGGCCGTCGCGACCTGATCAAGCGTTCTGCCGCACTCGGCCTGATCGCCGTCCCGACGATGAGCTTCCTGTCCGCCTGCGCGAGCGGTGGCGGCGACAGCGAGGACAACAAGGTCGAAAAGGGCGAGAAGAGCGAGAAGAACCCGCTGGCCGTCAACGGCGGCGCGCCGCTGGAGATCGTCATCTTCGACGGCGGGTTCGGCACCAAGTACGCCGAGGACGCCCGGGACGTCTACAAGAAGACCTACCCCGAGGCGCAGATCAAGTTCTCGGCGACGCAGAAGATCCAGTCGGTCCTCCAGCCCCGCTTCAACGGTGGCACCCCGCCGGACCTGATCGACAACTCCGGTGCCCAGCAGATGGACATGGGCGTCCTGGTCGGCAAGAAGCAGCTCACCGACCTGACCCCGCTGCTCGACGCGCCCTCCATCGACGACCCCGCCAAGACGGTGCGCGACACGCTGCGGCCCGGCATCGTCGAGATGGGCCAGTTCGACGGCGACCCGGTCTGGATCATGTACTACGCGTACACGGTCTACGGCGTCTGGTACTCCCAGACCGCGCTGGACAAGCTCGACGCCACGTACCCGGAGACCTGGGACGACATGCTCGCGCTCTGCGCGAAGGCGAAGAAGCAGGGCATCGCCGGCTGGACCTACCCCGGCAAGCACCCTTACTACATCCCGTTCTCGCTCTACCCGTTCATCGGGAAGATCGGCGGCGTCGAGGTCCTCGACGCCATCGACAACCTGGAGCCGAAGGCCTGGGAGCACCCGGCGGTCAAGGCGGCCTTCGAGGCGTACTACGAGCTCTTCGCCAAGGGCTACATCCTCAAGGGCACCCCGGGCCTGGACCACCGCGGTTCGCAGGGCGCCTGGGCCCGCGGCAAGGCGCTGTTCATCCCGAACGGCTCCTGGGTCGAGAACGAGGAAGCGGCGATCATCCCCAAGGACTTCAAGCTGTCCGTGGGCGCGCCCTCTTCCCTCGACTCCTCGGACAAGCTGCCGTTCGGCACCATCTGGGCCTCCGGTGGCGAGCCGTTCATCGTCCCGTCCAAGGCGAAGAACCCGGCGGGCGGCATGGAGCAGCTGCGCATCATGCTCAGCGAGGCCTCCTCCAAGTCCTTCACCGCCAACACCAAGTCGCTCTCCGCCTTCAACGGCGGCACCGACGGCATCGAGCTCTCCGACGGCCTGAAGTCCGGTGTCGCGGCCCTGGAGAAGGCGGGCACCAATGTGGTCAACCCGCGGCTGCAGGACTGGTACGTGAAGCTCCAGAAGGAGCAGATCGGCGTCGCCGCGCTCGGCGAGATGATGGCCGGCCGTGCCACCCCGGCCGAGACCATCAAGAAGATCCAGGCCTTCGCCGACGCGACCGCCAAGGACCAGTCCATCAAGCACTTCAGGCACCAGTGATCACGCGTCACCAGCGGCGGCAGCTCGGGGAAGGTCGGAGTCGGTAACGATGCAACACGGTAAATACCGGTTCATAGTCGGGTTCTTGGTGGTCCCGATGGCGTTGTACGTCATCTTCGTCATCTGGCCCTTCATCCAGTCCATCTACTACTCGTTCACGGACTGGACGGGTCTGAGTCCCGACTTCAAGATGGTCGGGTTCGACAACTACACCAAGATGCTCGACGACGACATCTTCTGGAAATCGCTCCAGCACAGTGTGCTGCTGGCGGTTCTGCTGCCGCTGGTGACGCTGGGCCTCGCGCTCTTCTTCGCCTTCATGCTCAACGTGGGCGGCCGGCGCCGCAAGGGCGCCGCCATCGCGGGCGTCCGGGGCTCGGGGTTCTACAAGATCGCCTACTTCTTCCCGCAGGTGCTCTCGATCGCCATCGTGGCCATCCTGTTCCAGTTCGCCTTCGACCCGGCCCAGGGCATGATCAACGGCACGCTCAAGGCCGTGGGCTTCGACGACGTACCGGACTGGCTCGGCGATCCGAACCTGGCGCTGTGGGTCATCATGGCGGTCCTCGTCTGGTGCACCACCGGCTTCTTCGTGGTGCTGTTCTCCGCGGGCATGGCCTCCATCCCGAAGGACTTCTACGAGGCGGCCCTGCTGGACGGCGCGAGCCGCTTCACGACCTTCTTCCGGATCACGCTGCCCCTGCTCTGGGACACGGTCCAGTCCGGCTGGGTCTACATGGGCATCCTGGCGCTCGGCGCCGAGGGCTTCGCCATCGTCCACATCATGAGCGTCGGCCCCGGCGGGCCCGACTACTCGACCACCGTCCTTCCGCTGTACGTCTACCAGTCGGCGTTCCGTGACGGACAGGCGGGCTACGCGACCACGATCGGTGTCGCCCTGCTCATCGTGACCCTGGCGTTCGCCGCCATCGTCATGCGAGTGGGCCGGCGCGAGCGGCTGGAGTTCTGATGAAGACCACTGACACCCCCGCGTCCGGCCCCGGCGTCTCCAAGGTGCCCGCCCAGCGCACCGGCACGGCCCCCACAGGCTCCTCCGCCCCGGCGAAGAAGAGCGAGGGCCAGGTCCTCAACGTCTTCTCGCACGGGATGCTCGTCCTGTGGGCGATCATGGTGGTGCTGCCGCTGTTCTGGGCGGTGATGTCCTCGTTCAAGACCGACTCGGACATCTTCAACACGCCCTGGTCGCTGCCGAGCTCGCTGAACTTCGACGCCTGGGGCCGGGCCTGGAGTCAGGCCCATATGAGCGAGTACTTCCTCAACACCATCCTGGTGGTGGGCGGTTCGCTCATCGGCACCCTGGTCCTCGGCTCGATGGCCGCCTATGTGCTCGCGCGCTTCGAGTTCCCGGGCAACCGCTTCGTTTACTTCTTGTTCGTCGGCGGCATGAGCTTCCCGATCATGCTGGCGCTGGTCCCGCTGTTCTACGTCATGGACAACATGGGGCTGCTGAACACGATCCACGGGCTGATCCTCGTGTACATCGCGTACTCGCTGCCGTTCACCGTGTTCTTCCTGACCTCGTTCTTCCGTACGCTGCCGACCTCGGTGGCGGAGGCGTCGATCATCGACGGCGCCTCGCACACCCGGACGTTCTTCCAGGTGATGCTGCCGATGGCCAAGCCCGGCCTGATCAGCGTCGGCATCTTCAACTTCCTGGGGCAGTGGAACCAGTACATGCTGCCGACGGTGCTCAACACCGACCCGGAGAAGCGGGTGTTGGCCCAGGGCCTGGTGGAGCTGGCCTCCAGCCAGGGATACAAGGGCGACTACTCCGGCCTCTTCGCCGGCCTGGTGATCGCGATGCTGCCGGTGCTGGCGGCGTACATCATCTTCCAGCGCCAGGTCGTCTCCGGTCTGACGGCGGGCGCGCTCAAGTAGGTCACATATCCACAACGGCCCGGTGCCCCGGCGGAGAGACTCCGCCGGGGCACCGGGCCGTTGTGCGGTGCGCGGGTGCTCAGGTCTTGACGGAAGGCACCCCCGAACGGTCAGCTTAGAGTTCACATGTTGGAGGAAGCCGGGGTGTCATCGCTGCTGCCCCGGCCGGGGCGGTCCTCTTCGGACCGCCCGCCAAGGGCAGGAGTGGATGAGTCGATGGAGACTCCCGGGTCGCAGACATCGCTGCACAGGGCCAATCTGGAGCGGGTCGTACGCGCCGTACGGATGGCGGGGTCGCTCACCCAGGCGGAGATCGCCCGGAGCACCGGGCTCTCCGCCGCCACGGTCTCCAATATCGTCCGCGAGCTGAAGGACGGCGGAACGGTCGAGGTGACGCCCACCTCGGCGGGCGGCCGCCGGGCCCGCAGCGTCTCGCTCAGCGGCGACGCGGGCATCGTCATCGGCGTCGACTTCGGCCACACCCACCTGCGGGTCGCCGTCGGCAACCTGGCCCACCAGGTGCTGGCCGAGGAGGCCGAGCCGCTGGACGTCGACGCCTCCTCCGCCGAGGGGTTCGACCGGGCCGAAGTGCTGGTCAACCGGCTGATCGCGGCGACCGGGATCGGCCCGGACAAGATCATCGGCGTCGGCCTCGGCGTGCCGGGACCCATCGACGTGGAGTCCGGAACGCTGGGCTCCACCTCGATCCTGCCGGGCTGGACCGGCATCAACCCGAGCGAGGAGCTCTCCGGCCGCCTCGGCGTCCCGGTGTACGTCGACAACGACGCCAACCTCGGAGCCCTCGGCGAGCTGGTCTGGGGGAGCGGGCGGGGCGTCAAGGATCTCGCGTACATCAAGGTCGCCAGCGGCGTCGGCGCCGGTCTGGTGATCGACGGGACCATCTACCGCGGCCCCGGCGGCACGGCCGGCGAGATCGGGCACATCACGCTCGACGAGTCGGGCCCGGTCTGCCGCTGCGGCAACCGCGGCTGCCTGGAGACCTTCACCGCCGCGCGGTACGTGCTGCCGCTGCTCCAGCCCAGCCACGGCCCCGGGCTCACCATGGAACGGGTGGTCCAGCTGGCCCGTGAGGGCGATCCGGGATGCCGCCGGGTGATCGGTGACGTCGGCCGCCACATAGGCAGCGGTGTCGCCAACCTGTGCAACCTGCTCAACCCCAGCCGGGTCGTGCTCGGCGGCTCGCTGGCGGAGGCCGGCGAGCTGGTCCTGGGGCCGATACGGGACTCCGTGTCGCGTTACGCGATCCCCAGCGCGGCCCGGCAGCTCTCGGTGCTCCCGGGGGCCTTGGGCGGTCGTGCCGAGGTGCTGGGCGCTCTGGCCCTCGTGCTGAGCGAGATGGGGGATTCAACCCTTTTGGAGAGCACCCTCCCCGCAGCGACTCCTGCCTTCACTTAGATAACGAATGGCACCGTTGTCATCTCGTTAAGGATTTACTCCTTGACGCTGGCGCCGCGGCCGAGTTGACTTCCAGCCACCTCGGCCGCAACGTCGCGGCCTCGTCAGGGAGGTTCGAGAATGAACACGCGTATGCGTCGTGCCGCCGTTGCCGTTGCCGCCACCACGATGGCGATCTCGCTGGCCGCTTGCGGGAGTGCCAAGGAGTCCGGCGACAAGGCCGAGCAGGGCTCGGAGAAGAAGGGCGACGACCTGAAGATAGGTCTGCTCCTTCCCGAGAACCAGACGGCCCGTTACGAGAAGTTCGACCGTCCGATCATCGAGAAGAAGATCGGCGAGCTCACCGACGGCAAGGCGAAGGTCATCTACGCCAACGCCAAGCAGGATGCGAACACGCAGTCGCAGCAGGTCGACACCATGATCACCAACAAGGTCGACGCCCTCATCGTGGGCTCGGTCGACTCCAAGGCGATCGCCAACAGCGTCAAGAAGGCCAAGGACGCGGGCATCCCCGTCGTCGCCTTCGACCGCCTCGCCGAGGGCCCCATCGACGCCTACACCTCCTTCGACAACGAAGAGGTCGGCCGGGCCCAGGGCAAGGCCCTGCTGGAGGCCCTGGGCGCCAAGGCCGACGGCGGCACGATCGTGATGATGAACGGCGCGATCACCGACCCGAACGCCGCGCTCTTCAAGAAGGGCGCCAAGTCCGTCCTCGACGGCAAGGTGAAGTACGGCAAGGAGTACGACACCAAGGAGTGGAAGCCGGAGAACGCCAACGCCAACATGGAAGCGGCGATCACCGCGCTCGGCAAGGACAAGATCGACGGCGTCTACTCCGCCAACGACGGCATGGCGGGCGGCATCATCACCGCCCTCAAGGCCGCCGGCCTCTCCCCGCTCCCCCCGGTCACCGGCCAGGACGCCGAGCTGGCGGGCGTGCAGCGCATCGTCACCGGTGAGCAGTTCATGAGCGTCTACAAGTCCTACCCGGCCGAGGGCATCGTCGCCGCGGAGATGGCCGTCGCCCTCGCCAAGGGCGAGAAGCTCGACTCCATCGCCACCTCGAAGGTCGACAGCGCCACCACGAAGGGCATCCCGACGGTCCTCGTCCCGGTCATCTCGCTGACCAAGGACAACATCAAGGACACCGTCATCAAGGACGGCATCTGGACGCTGGACGAGATCTGCTCGGGCAAGTACAAGGCCTCCTGCGACAAGATCGGCCTGAAGTAGGCCCCAGGGCCCTCGGGCCGGCCGCCCGCGCGGCCGGTCCCGCCAGGCCCCGCCGTACCGCCCGACGCGTCCTCGCGAAGGCACCACGGCACCTCTGCCGCGCACGCGCCCGCCGCACAGCCGGCCCGCGCGCGCCACGAAGCCTGTCCGGTGTCCCGCCCACCAACCGTCCCGCTACCGGGCGGGGCGCCGGACGGAACGCTTCCGCCCTTTTTCTTTTCTTCTGCTCGACCGCCGCGCCTTCCCCCGGGCGCGGCATCCCCCGCCGGTCAGGCGGCGAAGGAGATGGTTCACGTGACCGCTACGCCCGTGTTGGCGTTGCGAGGGGTCTCCAAGCGATTCGGTGCCGTCCAGGTACTCACCGATGTAGAGCTTGAGGTCCACGCCGGTGAGGTGGTCGCCCTGGTGGGCGACAACGGCGCCGGTAAATCAACGCTGGTCAAGACGATCGCCGGAGTGCACCCCATCGATGAGGGAGTCATCGAGTGGGAGGGCAAGGCCGTCCAGATCGACAAGCCGCACGACGCCCAGAACCTCGGCGTCGCGACCGTCTATCAGGACCTCGCGCTCTGCGACAACATCGATGTCGTCGGCAACCTCTACCTGGGCCGGGAGCTGCGCAAGTTCGGCATCCTGGACGAGGTCGAGATGGAGCGCCGCTCGCGTGAGCTGCTCTCCACGCTCTCCATCCGGATCCCGAGCGTCCGCATCCCGATCGCCTCGCTCTCCGGCGGCCAGCGCCAGACGGTGGCCATCGCCCGGTCCATGCTCGGCGAGCCCAAGCTCGTCATCCTCGACGAGCCGACCGCCGCCCTCGGCGTCGAGCAGACCGCCCAGGTCCTCGACCTCGTCGAGCGGCTGCGCGAGCGCGGCCACGCGGTCATCCTCATCAGCCACAACATGGCCGATGTGAAGGCCGTGGCGGACAAGGTCGCCGTGCTCCGGCTCGGCCGGAACAACGGGGTCTTCGATGTGAAGACCACCTCGCAGGAAGAGATCATCTCCGCCATCACGGGCGCCACGGACAACGCCGTGACCCGACGTGCGGCGCGCAACGCGGAGGTTTCCAAGTGACCACCGACAAGTCCGCCACCTCGCTGGACAAGGCCGACGCTCCGGCCGGTGCTCCGCAGGTAGGCAACCCGGACGCGGCCGAGGGCGCCGCCACGGTCATCGACCCCCGCCTCCTCATCCGTGAGCAGGGCTTCGCCGGCTACCTCACCGAGTTCAAGCGCAAGATCAGCGGCGGCGACCTCGGCTCGATCCCGGTCGTCGTCGGCCTGGCGATCATCGCCATCGTCTTCCAGAGCATGAACTCCGAGTTCCTCTCCGCGAAGAACATCAGCGACATCGCCACCACGATGGTCGCCACCGGCATGATGGCCGTCGGCATCATCTTCGTCCTGCTGCTCGGTGAGATCGACCTCTCGGTCGGCTCCGTCTCCGGCGTCTCCGGCGCCCTGGTCGCGGTGCTCAGCGTCACCCAGGGCATGAACGAGTGGCTCGCGATCCTCGTCGCCATCGTCAGCGGCGCGTTGATGGGCGCGATCCACGGCTTCTTCTTCGCCCGGATCGGCGCACCGGCCTTCGCCGTCACCCTGGCCGGCCTGCTGTTCTGGCTCGGCTTCATGCTCCAGCTGCTCGGCGACTCCGGCACCATCAACCTGGACGGCGACGGAGTGGTCGGCAAGCTGACCACGTACTACTTCTCCGACGTCGCCGCCGCCTACGGGCTCGCCGCGATGGCGGTCATCGGGTACTTCGCCGCCGCCTTCCTGGACACCCGCCGCCGCGAGGCCGCGGGCATCCCGGCCCGGCCGATCGCCGACATCGCGGTGCGCACCGGCGTCCTCGCGGTGTTCGCGTTCGCCGCGGCGTACATGTTCAACCAGTACCGCGGCCTGCCGCTGGCCTTGGTCCTCTTCCTGATCGTCCTGGTCGGTACGGACTTCCTGCTGCGCCGCACCGCCTACGGGCGGAAGATCTTCGCGCTCGGCGGCAGCGTCGAGGCCTCCCGCCGTGCCGGTATCAACGTCACCGCGATCCGGATCTCCGTCTTCTCCATCGCGGGGACCTTCGCGGCGATCGGCGGCCTCTTCTGGGCCTCCAAGATCGCGGCGGCCAACCAGGGCTCCGGCACCGGCGACCTGCTGATGAACGTCATCGCGGCGGCCGTCATCGGCGGCACCAGCCTCTTCGGCGGCCGCGGCCGCACCTGGAACGCGCTGCTCGGTGTCATGGTCATCGTCTCCATCCAGTACGGACTGTCGCTGGAGGGCATCGCCACGCCGATTCAGTACATGGTCACCGGCGCCGTGCTGCTCGCCACGGTCGTCATCGACTCCGTCACCCGTAAGACGCAGAAGACCGCAGGGCGCGCCTGACCCGCGGATCCGCGCAGGTGCCCGGTGCCCCGAAGGGGGTGGCCGGGCACCTGCGTGTGTCCGGGTACGGCTACGAACAGGGGCGCCCGCTGCCCACGTCCGGTAGCGGAACATTAGACTCATCGGATCGGCACGCTCGATCAGCTCAAACGCAAGGAGGCACGGGTGGATCTGCTGACCCGCATCAAGGGACCGCGCGACCTGGACCGGCTCAGCCTCGACGAGCTCGACCAGCTCGCGGAGGAGATCCGCACCTTCCTCGTCGACGCGGTGTCCAAGACCGGCGGACACCTCGGCCCCAACCTGGGCGTGGTGGAGCTCACGATCGCCCTGCACCGGGTCTTCGAGTCGCCCCGCGACAAGGTGCTGTGGGACACCGGCCACCAGGCCTACGTCCACAAGCTGCTCACCGGCCGCCAGGACTTCTCCCGCCTCAAGATGAAGGGCGGCCTCTCCGGCTATCCGTCGCAGGCCGAGTCCGACCACGACATCATCGAGAACAGCCACGCCTCCACGGTCCTCGGCTGGGCCGACGGCCTGGCCAAGGCGAACGAGGTCCTGAAGAAGGACGACCACGTCGTCGCGGTCATCGGCGACGGCGCGCTCACCGGCGGTATGGCCTGGGAGGCGCTGAACAACATCGCCGCCGCCAAGGACCGCCCGCTCGTCATCGTCGTCAACGACAACGAGCGCTCGTACGCTCCGACCATCGGCGGCCTGGCCAACCACCTCGCCACGCTCCGTACCACCGACGGTTACGAGCGGTTCCTGGCCCGTGGCAAGGACATCCTGGAGCGCACGCCCGTCGTCGGACGTCCGCTGTACGAGACCCTGCACGGCGCCAAGAAGGGCCTCAAGGACTTCATCGCTCCGCAGGGCATGTTCGAGGACCTCGGTCTGAAGTACGTCGGTCCGATCGACGGCCACGACATCGAGGCCCTGGGGTCCGCGCTCCAGCGCGCCAAGCGCTTCGGCGGCCCGGTCATCGTGCACTGCCTCACCGAGAAGGGCCGCGGCTACACCCCGGCCCTGGAGGACGAGGCCGACCGCTTCCACGCCGTCGGCAAGATCCACCCGGACACCGGCCTGCCGATCTCCACCTCCGGCCTCGACTGGACCTCGGTCTTCGGCGAGGAGATGGTCAAGCTCGGCCACGAGCGCGAGGACATCGTCGCGATCACCGCGGCCATGCTCCAGCCGGTCGGCCTCGGCAAGTTCGAGGAGGCCTTCCCGGACCGGATCTACGACGTCGGCATCGCCGAGCAGCACGGCGCGGTCTCCGCGGCGGGCCTCGCCACCGGCGGCCTCCATCCGGTCTTCGCCGTCTACGCCACCTTCCTCAACCGCGCCTTCGACCAGGTCCTGATGGACGTGGCCCTGCACAAGTGCGGCGTCACCTTCGTCCTGGACCGGGCCGGCGTCACCGGTACGGACGGCGCCTCGCACAACGGCATGTGGGACATGTCGATCCTCCAGTGCGTGCCCACGCTCCGCATCGCCGCGCCGCGCGACGCCGACCAGGTGCGCGCCCAGCTCCGCGAAGCCGTCGCCGTCGACGACGCGCCGACCGTGGTCCGCTTCTCCAAGGGCGCGGTCGGTCCGGCGGTCAAGGCCGTCGGCCGGGCCGGCGGCATGGACATCCTGCGCGAGCCGAAGGCCGCCCGCCCCGACGTCCTGGTCGTCTCCGTCGGCGCGCTCGCCCCGATGTGCCTGGAGATCGCCGACCTGCTGGACGCGCAGGGCATCTCCTCCACCGTCGTCGACCCGCGCTGGGTCAAACCGGTCGACGAGGCCCTCGCTCCGCTCGCCGAGCGCCACCGTGTCGTCGTCACCGTCGAGGACAACAGCCGCGCCGGAGGCGTCGGCTCCGCCGTCGCCCAGGCGCTGCGCGACGCCGGCGTCGACGTACCGCTGCGCGACTTCGGCATTCCGCCGGTCTTCCTCGACCACGCCTCGCGCGGCGAGGTCATGGCCGAGATCGGACTGACCGCGCCGGACATCGCCCGCCAGGTCACCGGCCTGGTCGCCAAGCTGGACGGCCGGTTCGAGAGCCGAGCGGTGGAGCCCGCGCGCGACTGACCTCCTTTCGGGCCGATGGGCCGGGAAGACGACCCCTGTCCGGGTGGTTCTCCCGGCCCATTCGCATGAAACGGGCCAGATGGCGTGTTCCTGCGTATTGCGGTCCCCATCATGGCGTTCACAACGAGTGCGTGGAGGTACGCAGGTGAGCGCGCAGGTCACACCACCCCGCGGAAACGGCATGTTCCGCACCAAATCCATCGAGCAGTCGATCCGTGACACCGAGGAGCCCGAGCACGCGCTCAAGAAGTCCCTCTCCGCCCTGGACCTGACCGTCTTCGGCGTCGGTGTCATCATCGGCACCGGCATCTTCGTCCTCACCGGCCAGGTCGCCAAGGAGACGGCGGGCCCGGCCACCGCCGTCGCGTTCGCCGTGGCGGGCGTCGTGTGCGCGCTGGCCGCGCTCTGCTACGCCGAGTTCGCCTCCACCGTCCCGGTGGCCGGCTCCGCGTACACCTTCGCGTACGCCGCGCTGGGCGAACTGGTGGCCTGGATCATCGGCTGGGACCTGGTGCTGGAGTTCGCGCTGGGCACCGCGGTGGTCGCGGTCGGCTGGTCCGGCTACGTCCGCTCGCTGATGGACAACGTCAACTGGACGATGCCCGAAGTGCTCTCGGGACCGGACGTGGCGGAAGGATTCGGCTTCGACATCCTGGCCTTCGCCCTGGTGCTGGTGCTGACCGTCATCCTGGTCGTCGGCATGAAGCTGTCCGCCCGGGTCACCTCGGTCGTGGTGGCGATCAAGGTCGCGGTGGTCCTCATGGTGATCATCGCGGGGCTGTTCTTCATCAAGGCCGAGAACTACAAGCCCTTCATCCCGCCGGCCGAGAAGCAGCCCGCAGGCTCGGGCTGGGACGCGCCGCTCGTGCAGCTGATGTTCGGCTACGAACCCACGAACTTCGGCATCATGGGCATCTTCACCGCCGCCTCCATCGTCTTCTTCGCCTTCATCGGCTTCGACGTGGTGGCCACCGCCGCCGAGGAGACCAAGCTGCCCCAGCGCGACATGCCGCGCGGCATCCTCGGCTCGCTCATCATCTGCACGGTGCTCTACGTGGCGGTCTCGCTCGTGGTCACCGGTATGCAGCACTACAGCGAACTCTCCGTCAGCGCCCCGCTCGCCGACGCCTTCAAGGCCACCGGCCATCCGTTCTACGCCGGTCTGATCAGCTTCGGCGCGGCGGTCGGCCTCACCACGGTCTGCATGATCCTGCTCCTCGGCCAGACCCGGGTCTTCTTCGCGATGAGCCGCGACGGCCTGCTCCCGCGCTTCTTCTCCAAGACGCACCCGCGCTTCCGCACGCCCTACCGCCCGACGATCCTGCTCGGGGTGCTGATCGCGATCATCGCCGGGTTCACGAGCATCGAGGAGCTGGCCACCCTGGTGAACATCGGCACGCTCTTCGCGTTCGTCGTCGTCGCCCTCGGCGTCCTGGTCCTGCGCCGCACCCAGCCCGACCTGCCTCGCGCGTTCCGCACCCCGTGGGTGCCGCTGCTCCCGATCGTCTCGGTGGCCGCCTCGGTCTGGCTGATGCTCAACCTGCCGGTGGAGACCTGGGTCCGGTTCGGGGCCTGGATGGCGCTCGGTGTGGTCATCTACTTCGTGTACGGACGCCGCCACAGCCTGCTCGGCAAGAGGGGCCGCTAGAAGCCGTGACCTTCCCGTCCCTCCCGGTGGAGCGATCACCGCGGGGGCGGGGTCGCGGATGGCTCGTGCAGGAAGCGGTGCCACTCCAGGAGCGCGCCGTCCCGGAGACGTAGCTGGTGGAGTACGTAGGACCCGGATTTCGTCAATGCCCAGTTGGGCAGCAGGATGTGGTTCTTGAAGCGGGCCTCGTCGTCGGCATACGGATAGGGCGTACGCAGCCCGTGGGCGATCCTGGCCTGGAACGCGGCGTCCCAGTGCGCCGGCCCGGTCGGCGCCCCGGGCCCCCGGGCGTCGATGATGGAGCGCGCGTGATCGACCACCGCCTCGTTCACCACGTCCTCGAACCGGCGGAAGCCATCGTGCGCGGCCCGCCGGACCCGGACGTTCCGAGCTAGCTGCCCGCCGAGCACGTAGCGGCGTACCCGGTAGTAGTTCATCGTCTTCCCGTCCACGCCCGGGATCTTCTCGCGCACCCATCCCTCGACGGCCATCACGTCGCGCAGCGGGATGCGCCTGGTGCGATGCCAGGGCAGCGGCCGGAGCCGGCGCGTGATGCTCAGGGTGTGGCCGTCGAAGGTCAGCCGGGCGAACAGGGTCGACGCGGTCACCGGCAGGCGGACGGGCGGTTCAGTCCTCCCGTTGGGATCCTTCATGAAGCCAAGTGTGGCCGATGGAGGGCTCCTTGGGACCGGTGCGGCGAAAGGTCGGTGGCGAACCGCCGGACACGCCCTAGGCCGTGCCCGGCGCCGGCCGTACCGTACGAGGCCCCACGCACCGGCCCCCGTACGCCTCGACCCGCTGACGCAGTCCGCGGTCGGCGGTGACGACGACGCAGTCGCGCTCCGGGGCGGCGGCCGACGCGAGTTCGGCGATCAGGTCGTCACCGCTGCCGGGGGCCGAGGCGACCTCGACCCCGGGGACGGACCCGATGCCTCGCGCGGCGCCTTCCACCACGAGCACGATCTCGACGGGGTTGGGCAGCTCCGGCAGTCCGTCCGCCGCGTACGGGACCAGCGAGTCGCGCAGCCGTTCCGCGGCGCCGCGCCGGTCCCGCCACCAGCCGTCGGGCACGGAGCCGACCACGTTGGCCGCGTCCACGATCACCAGTACCACCGCGTCGTCGCTCATCCCGGCAGCGTGTCACGGGATGCTGAGCGTGATGGAGCGTCAGCCGCCGGTGGCGGGCGACTTCTTCGCTTCCTCGGGGATCGCGGTGTCCTCGCGGATCGCCTTCCACAGCTGACCGGCCTGCGGCTCGGCGGCGACCACGCGGTTCGGGTCGGTCTTGTCGTACGCCACCGGCAGCATGACCGTCTCCATCGAGGCCGGGTCGACGCCGTTCATCGAACGGGCGAACTCCGCCAGCGAGGTGAGCGAGGCGAGCCCCGAGTCGGTGGTGAGCGACTTGGTGGCCGAGTTGGCGATGCGGTACGAGCTGGCCGGACTGCCCAGCAGATCCTGCGACTTGACCTCGCTCAGCAGCGCGATCAGGAACTGCTGCTGGAGCCCGATGCGGCCGAGGTCGCTGCCGTCGCCGATGCCGTGCCGGGTCCGGACGTACGCGAGGGACTCGGCGCCGTCCAGCTTCTGCGGACCGGCGGTGAGGTGGAGCCCCGACGCCTTGTCGTCGATGTCCTGCGGTACGTCGACGGTGACGCCGCCGATGGCGTCGACCAGGTCCTTGAACCCGGCGAAGTTGATCTCCAGGTAGTGGTCGATGCGGACGCCGGACATCTTCTCCACCGTCTTCACCACACAGGCCGGACCGACCTGCGCGTAGACGGCGTTGAACATCTCGCGTTCCTTGGCCGGAACCGTCGTTCCGTCGTCCTTGGTGCACTCGGGCCGGGTCACCAGGGTGTCACGCGGTATGGAGACGGCGACGGCCTTCGAGCGGCCCTCGGGAATGTGCACGACCAGCGCGGTGTCGGAGCGGGCGCCGCCGATGCTCCCGCCGCCGCCCAGCTCCTCGTTCTCCGCCCCGGCCCGCGAGTCCGAGCCCAGGACCAGCAGGTTCTGCCCGCTGGTCGGGAGCTTCTCCGGGCGGTCCTCGCCGAGCGCCTTGTTGATGTCGACGCCCTTGATGTTGCCGTCGAGCTGGTTGAGGAGCCAGTAAGCGGTGCCACCGGCCGCGAGCAGCAGGACGAGCAGGACCCCGAGGGTGATCTTGAGGCCGCGGCGCCGGTTGCGCGGTTTCGCCGCACGGCGGGAGGCGCGGGCGCCCGGAGGTATGACGTCGTTGCTCATCCTGTTTCGAGTCCCTAGGTCTCGCGGCCCCGCGGGGCTGTGGCGGGTGGACTCGGGTGGGGGGAGGAGCCGGTCCGACAATCGTGGTGCGTAGAACTATAGACAATGTGTCGAGCGTCCGTGCGAGTGTTGGGCGACGCGGCACGGCAGGCGAGCACCACCTGCCGGGGGCCGACGGGTGAACCCTGTAGGACAAAACGCTGAATCTATGATGGGCTCGTCCCTTCCCGAAGGGCGGGCCGATGGACGGCCTTCCGAGACGGGCCGAGAATCACCAGAAGGCGACCTCACACCATGCCGGTCAGATCCGCACGCTCCGCACGGAGTACCGCCTCCCTGCCGAGCAGCTCCGAAAGCCAGGGCGGACATGCCGCCGACGCCACGGTCGACGGGCGGTGGCTGCTGCTCGGGTCGGGCGGCAGGCTCACCGCCTACGCGCGGAACCGGGAAGGCGTGCTGCGCTGGACCGAGGACCGGCCGGGCGGTTCCACCTGGTCGGGACCCGAGCTCTTTCCGGTGGCCGGGCTGACGCACCTCTCCGTCGCCCAGGGCGCCGACGGCTATGTGCACTTCATCGGCCGCCGCTCCAGGCCGAAGCCGGACGGCGCTGCGGCCGTGGACCTGGTCCACGCCATCCAGTACCAGTCGGGACGCCCGCTCGCCGCCTGGCGCTCGCTCGGCAATCCGCACAAGGACCAGGAGAAGGCGGCGCGGCTCGGAGTGCCGGCCGGCGCGGTCGACGACGCGGGCACGCTGTACATCCTGGTGCGCAACGCCGGTCGGGGGCTGATGCTCCGCCGCGAGGACAGGACCGGCAAGTGGGAGGCCTGGCGGGATCTGAAGGGCAGCATGTTCCAGGACACGCCCGCCGTGGTGGCCGCGGCCTCGGGCCGGATCGAGGTCCTGATCCCGGGGGAGGAGGGGGCCGGCCGGTGGGTGCAGTCGGAGCCGCGTGAGGTGCCGAAGCCCGCGGAGGACATTCCGGTGGCCATCGTTCCCGGCAGTGCGGTGGCCCTGGAGACCGCACCGGACCGCGCCACCTACTTCTGGACCGATCCGGCGTCCGGCTCCGTCGTCGCCCACCGCCCGGGCGGCTGGGTGATCCCGCTCGGCGGCTCTCCCTCGGGGCCGGTCGCGGCGGTACGTGCGATGCTGGACGGCTACGACTGCACGATCCTGGCCCACTGCGACTCCGAGGGCCACGTCATGCTCGCGGCCTGCGGGACCGAGAACGAGAGCGCCGGCCTGTGGTGGTCGCCCACCGGCGAACGGGGCACGGGCACTCCGGGCCTGGCACTGGACGCCCATGGCAGGGTGGTCATCGCCACGCTCGCTCCCGACGGGAGCCTCAGGGTCGCCCGCCAGAACGACGAGCCCGGACTGGCCATGGGACCCTCGGTCCGCGTTTGAAACGACACGGTCCGTGTTGACAGAAAACGTACAGGCGGTGAAGATGTGCCTGACCTGTGAAGGTTTATTGTTCATGTGAATGTGGTCGCCTGTTTCCGTGGAACGACGCCACGGAAGCGGGCGGGGGGCAGCACGGCAGGCCGGTCCTACTGGGCCGTCGCTGGGGGAGAACGAGGAATCATGGCTGTGCGGTGGCACCGTTGGGTCCTGGAGAGGCACGAAGGGTGACCACTATTCCCGGCCCCGCCGCGTTCGCGGCGAGGGAGACCGCCATGCCCGGCGACCCCGTGAGCATTCCGCCGCGGCCGCGCAACGACGCCCCTGACCCGGCGCCTTCGGCCGACCCGGCCGACGACGTCTACGTCATACCGGCCCTGACACCGCTGGTCGCCCGGGAGGCCAACCGCTCCGCGGTCACCGCCCTGCTGGACACGGCCGGCATCCCGCACTTCGCCGTACGCGGCACGTCCGACCACGGCACGGTCGTCGCCGTACCGGAGGACGACCGCGACCGGGTGCTCAACCTCCTCTTCCGGGGCCTCGGCCAGTTCCCCGGGCACATCAGCGCCGAGCAGCCCGAGCAGGTCCGTCCGGCGCGGCCGCTCTCCTCCCGCGACGCCAGGGCCTGGCGCGACGTCAGGACCGCGGCCGCCCTCCACGTGAGCTGGACCCGCGCCGACCCCGGCCGTCACCTGCTGCTCGGTCATGAGTACGGCTGCGCCATCGAGTTCTGGCGCCGGCAGGGCAGCCACCTCGTCGCGCCCCGGGCCAACCGCGTCACCTGGGCCGTCGCCGAGGACGGCGGCAACGTGCTCGGCGCCGCACGCCTGTTCAGCCGGTTCATCTCGGAGTGGACCCGGCCCGGCTCCACGCCCGCGCTCGCCACCCGTCCGGAGTTCCTCGTCGAGTCGGCCGACGAGATCACCTTCCCGGTGGACGCCGTCTACACCTGGGTCGACGGCGACGACCCCGCCTGGAAGCAGCGCAAGGCGTCGGCCAAAGGTGAGGTCTATCACGCGGAATCGGCGAGCGACGCCCGCTTCATCAGCCGGGACGAGCTGCGCTACTCCGTGCGCTCCCTGCACCTCTTCGCGCCGTGGATCCGCAACATCTACATAGCCACCGACGACCAGGTCCCCGCCTGGATGCGTGAGGACGTACCCGGCATCCAGGTGGTGAGCCACCGCGAGATCTTCCGCGACCCCACCGACCTGCCCACCTTCAACTCGCACTCGATCGAGAGCCAGCTGCACCACATCGACGGCCTCTCCGAGCACTTCCTGTACTTCAACGACGACATGTTCATCGGCCGGCCGGTGACGCCGTACTCCTTCTTCACCCCCGGCGGGATCGCGCGCTACTTCCCGTCCCGCAACCGCATCCCGCAGGGACCGGTCGTCGAGACCGACACCCCGGTCGACGCGGCCTGCAAGAACAACCGGGCGCTCCTGCTGAGCCGCTTCGGCCGGGTCATCACCCAGCCCATGGAGCACATCCCGTACGCGTTGCGGCGCAGCGCGATCGAGGAGGCCGAAGCGGACTTCCCGCAGGCCTGGGCCCGTACCTCGGCCAGCAGGTTCCGCGCGATGACCGACCTCTCACCGACATCGTCGTTCGCGGTCTACTACGCGGCCCTCACCGGCCGCGCACAGCCGTCCTCCATGCCCTTCACCTACTTGCAGCTGGCCGTACCCGATCTCGCCGACCGGCTGCAGAGACTCCTCGACGGGCGCAGCCAGGACTCCTTCTGTCTCAACGACGCCTTCTCCACACCGGAGGACATCGAGGCCCAGCAGGAACTCCTCGACGGTTTCCTCAACGGCTACTTCCCCACCCCCAGTCCTTACGAGCGATGAAACGGAGTTCCTGACGTGGCCCGTCCACCGGCACTGAGCTCCGCCGCTCAGGTCTACCGCCGTATCGTCCCGCTGCCCGTCCGGTCCGTCGCCGCCAGCCGGGTCACGCCCGGTGTCCGCCGGAAGGTGAAGCGCGGTCTGGTCCGCACCCTCGACCGGCGCGAGGCGCGCCTGCACCGGCGTGCGCTGCGGCGCATCCGCAAATCCGACTTCCGTGGCGCCTCCGAACGCCGGGTCCAGGCGCCCGACGGCCGGATCGCGCACGTCCACAGCGGCCTCACGGCGGACCTCGCCAGGCGCCTGGACCACGACCTGATCGCGCACGCCCTCGACCGGGCCGACATCCCGTGGTTCGTCGTGCCCGCACTCGACGACCGGCGGATCTGCCTCGCCGTGGAACAGCAGGACAAGGGCCACATCCGCCGGGTCCTGCGGGCGCTGCTGGAGGAGCACACCGGCTACGTCGTCTCCGTCTCGCCGGCCGAGAACGGCACCAAGGCCGTCCCCGGCAGCTACGTGAAGGCGTGGAAGCACTACGGCAAGGCCAAGGTGATCCGCATCACCTGGCTCCGCACCGACCCCACGCAGAACCTGTGGATCGGGGACGACCAGGGCATCGAGATCGAGTTCTGGAGCGTCAACAACGCACTGCCCGTCGAGCGCCTCGTCGGACCGCGTCCCAACCGCGTCCAGCGGGTGGTGCCGCGTGACGCTCCCGGCATCGAGATCGGCTTCGAACGGCTCTCCGGCTACTCGGACACCGACGGCGCCATGGACCCGACCGTCACGCTGCAGAACTTCGACATCCCGCGCCTGGAGGAGATCACCTTTCCGGTGGACGCCGTCCTGCCCTGGCGCCACGACACCCCCTGGGGCGAGGAGCTGCTCCGCGCCGCGCTGAGGTCCCTGCACCAGTACGCACCCTGGGTCGACGTCGTACACATCCTGGAGCAGGCCCCGGCGCCCCGCTGGCTGCGCGCCGGCGACCACCTCTCCGTGGTTCCGGCGGGACCGGACGCCGAGGACTGGCTGCACCAGCTGGCCGACCTCTCGGACCGCTTCCTCCTGCTGCGCCCCGGCGCCCTGTTCGGCCGGCCGGTCCGCCCGTTCGACTACTTCAGCCCGCACGGCGGCACCCGGCCGCGCCGCGGTCCGTGGACGGCCCAGGAGTCCTTCGCGCCCTGGACGGCGACGGCCCACTCCGCCACCGGCCGGGCCGTCGGCCACGGCTACGCGCCCGGCCCCCAGCCCTACACCCGCTCCGCCCTCATCGAGCTGGCCGCCTCCGGGTTCGTCCCCGAGCAGGCGGTCGACGGGCAGCTGGCCAACGTACTCCCGTGCACGCATCCGGCGGACGGCCTGACGCACCACTTCGCCCGTGCGGCCGGTCTCGCCGACCCCGCCGGCGAGGCGACCGTCGCGCTCCACGCCGCACATCCCGGCATCCGGCGCCACCTGGACCGGCTCCTGGTGCGCCGGGACACCCAGCAGATGCAGCTCTCCGGGCTCGGCGACGGCGCCTCCCTGGGCCGCGGCGGCACCGACGCCGTCATCTCCTTCCTGCACCGCTACTTCCCCGTACCGAGCCCGTTCGAGTTCGAGCCACGGGAATCAGAGGACCCGGACAAGCGCACGTGAGCATGGGCAATCCCGAAGCGTCCGCCGCGGTCGGGGCCTACCGCACCCTCGTCCCGACCTCCCTCAGACGCCGCGTGGCACACCGCGTACCGGCCGGCCTCCGCGCGGCCCTCAAGGGTGCGTTGCGCCGGACCCACCACCTCACCGTGGCCGTGCGCGCCGTCCGTGCCGCCCGTGCGCGGCGCCGCTGGCCGCAGCTCTTCGGCGCGCACGAGCGGCTGGTGGTGCTCCCAGCGCGTGGCGGGCAGATCGCGCTGGTACGGCCCACCGTCTCGCCGCTCGGCCTGCGCGAGGCCAACCTGGAACTGGTGGTCTCCTTCCTGGAACGCGCCGGCATCGACTACTTCGCGATCCGCGGCCGGTCCGACTTCCGCTCCGCCCTGGCGGTCGCCGGACACGACCGGGCCCGCGTCATCGACATGCTGGCCCAGACACCCGAGGCCGGACCGGTCTACGCGGTCGCGTGCCGCGGTGAGGCGATCTGGGGCCGGCCCGCCCTGTGCGGATCGCCGCGCACCCGGCGCGTCGCGGGCGAGGCGGCGGTCCTGCGGCTCGGCATGGTGTGGAGCGACCCCGGCAACACGCTGGTGCTGGGTCTCGAATACGGCTGCGACCTGGAGTTCTGGGAGGCAGACGAGGACGGCCGGCTGGTCGCTCCGCGACCCAACCGCGTCACCGAGGACGTCTCGCCGATCGAAGCACGGGTCAGCGTGCCCATCAGCAGGCTCACCGGATTCGCCGCCCTGCACACCCGCCGCACCCGCTCGGTACGCACCATCGCGGCCTGCGCCGAGCCGCTCCCCGAGGACGTGCGCTTCCCGATCGACGTCGTCTACACCTGGGTGGACGGCTCGGACCAGGAGTGGCAGCGCCGCCGCGGCGCCTTCAGCGAAGGCGGCTACCACGCGGAGGCCGCGAACCCGGCGCGCTACATCAGCCGCGACGAACTGCTCTACTCGCTCCGGGCGCTGGAGCAGAACGCGCCGTGGGTCCGCCATGTCTACCTGGTGACCGACCGGCAGCGGCCGCACTGGCTCAACCTCCGCAGCCCCCGGATCACCGTGGTCGACCACAGCGAACTCTTCACGGACCCGGCCGCGCTGCCGACCTTCAACTCGCACGCGATCGAGAGCCAGCTCCACCACATCGACGGACTGTCCGAGCACTTCCTGTACTTCAACGACGACATGTTCCTCGGCTGCCCGGTCACCCCGAGCGACTTCTTCCTCTCCAACGGGATGACCCGTACGTTCTTCTCGCCCTCCCAGGTCCCCCGCTGGGAACTCACCGGCGGCGACCGTCCGGTGGACGCGGCGGGCAAGAACAACCGCCGGCTCCTCCTGGAGAAGAACTTCGGCTCCGCCATCGTCCAGAAGCTGCGCCACGCCCCGTACGCCCTGCGCCGCAGCGTGCTGTACGAGATCGAGCGCGAGTTCGCCGAAGCCCACCGCGCGACCTCCTACAGCCGCTTCCGCAGCCCGACGGACATCTCCGTGCCGTCCTCGCTGTACCACTACTACGCGTACTTCACGGCCCGCTCGGTGCCGTCCGAGATCGCCTTCGCCTACCTGGACCTGGCGAAGCCGGAGGTCGCGCGGCGGCTCGGCATCCTCCTGGCCCGCCGCGACCGGCAGGCGTTCTGCATCAACGACACCTTGTCGGACACCTTCGACGTCGGACGGCAGGCAGCCGTGCTCAGCGACTTCCTCCAGGCCTACTACCCCGTCCCCAGCCCCTTCGAGCGGAAGGAAGCCGACGTCCGATGAGGATCTCCTTCCTGATCAACAACATCTACGGCATCGGCGGCACCAACCGCACCGTCATCAACCTGGCCGAGGCGCTGGCGGTGCGCCATGACGTGGAGATCGTCTCCGTCTTCCGTCGCCTGACCACGCCCAAGTTCGAGATCTCGCCCCGCGTCAAGGTCCGCGCCCTGGTCGATCTGCGCTCCGGCTCCGGCGACCGCGCGGCCGTGGGGACCGACGAGCCGAGCGACGTGGTGCCGCGCCAGGAGGAGTTCTTCGCCCAGTACAACCGGTTCACCGACCGGCGGATCATCGAGGAGCTGACGGAGACCGACGCCGATGTCGTCATCGGCACCCGGCCCAGCCTCAACCTCTTCGTCGCCTCGTACACCCGCGACTCCGCTCTCCGCGTCGCCCAGGAACACATGACCCACCTGGCGATCCCGCCCGCCGTACGTGCCGAGATGGCCCGGGTCTACCCGCGGCTGGACGCCGTCACCACGGTCACGGAGGCCGACGCCCGCTCCTTCCTGGCCAACACCCCGGTGCCCGGCATCCCCGTGGTCGGGATCCCCAACAGCGTGCCGCGGCCGGCCGTCCCGCCGGCCGACGGCTCCAGCAAGGTCGTCGTCAGCGCCGGCCGGATGCACCCCATCAAGCGGTACGACCTCCTGATCCGGGCCTTCGGCATGATCGCCGACGAGTTCCCCGACTGGCAGCTGCGCATCTACGGCGACGGTGGCGAGGCGGCGAAGCTGCGTGCGCTGGTGACCGAACTCGGCCTCCCCGGCCGGGCCCTCCTGATGGGCGGCTTCGCGCCGATCGAGTCGGAGTGGGCCAAGGGCTCGGTCGCCGCCGTCACCTCCAGCGCGGAGTCCTTCGGCATGACGCTGGTCGAAGCCATGCGGTGCGGCCTGCCCGTGGTGTCCACGGACTGCCCGGTGGGCCCGCGCGAGATCCTCCGGGACGGCGAGGACGGCCTGCTCGTGCCGACGGGCGACGCCTCCGCGATCGCCGCGGGGCTGCGCATGCTCATGGCCGACGACAACCTGCGGCGGACCATGGGAGAGGCCGCGCTGCGCAACTCCGCCCGGTACGACCCGGAAGTGGTCGCCGCCCGCTACATCGACCTGTTCGAGGACGCGGCCCGCCGCCGTACCGCCAGGGACAGCGGCTACCGCCGCCCGGTGCCACCGAGGACCGCTGCCAAGGCGCAGCCGACCGTTCCGCCGGTCTCCATGAGAGCGGCGGTGGTCGATGTCACGACCGACGAGGCGGGCCGGCTGAGGTTCGCCGTACAAGGACCGCACGAGGGCAAGCACCGCTGGCAGTTCGTGCTGCGACACGGCGCGACCGGCGACGCCGCCCTGCCGGACATGGAGCTGCCGACCGACCGCACCCCGCAGAGCAACGGCGGCACGCTCCACACCGCCGAGCTCCCGGCCTCGGCCCTGGACGAGCTGGGGGACGGCCGCTGGAAGGTCACCATGCGCTCGGCCAAGTCGGAGAGCATCCATATGAAGGCGGGCCTACGGGACACCCGGTCGCTGATCGAGGCCCGGTCCCGGCTCATCGCCCGGCCCACCAGCGCTCCGGTCGGCTGGAACCTTCCGTACGCGCAGCCGAACGGCAAGCTCATGCTGCGTACGGTGCTGCGCCAGGAACACGTCGAGTGCACCTCCGTCGAGCTGCACGAGTCCGGCATCACCGTCACCGGAGTGCTCTGCGGCGAGCGGGAGATCAGAGCCGGCGCGCGCTTCGTCGTCAGCCGCCGCGGTGAGCACATGGTCAACCACACCGTCCCGGTCCAGGTCCTGAGCAGCCGCGCTTTCCGCGTGGAGGTGCCCGTCCGGTACGTGGTCGACCACCGGCTGGAGCGCTGGGAGGACTGGGACTGGTGGCTGCAGCCGTACCCCGACCAGTGGAAGAAGACCCGCGTGTGCCGGGTGCTCGAGGACTTCCCCGACGTCAAGAGCGCCTTTGCCTACCCGCCCGTGCCTCTCGCCGGGGATGAACAGTCGGATTACGCCATGGTCCATCCGGCCCGACCGGTATGGGTGCGCCCGTACTGCTCGGTGTCCGGTGGCATGGCGATGAATGTGGTGGACCGATGAACCGAGTGAAACGCTCCCTTCTGCACATCGTCGCGCACCAGGACGACGACCTGTACTTCATGAACCCCGACCTCGTCCGCTCCCTCCAGGAAGGGGACGAGATCACGACCGTGGTGGTGACCGCCGGAGAAGGCGACGGCATCAACGTCGACACCAACGACCCGCAACGCCGCTCCCAGCAGCCGGACTTCGCCGGCTACAGCACCGCGCGCGGCTGCGGTCTGCGCTCCGCCTACGCCCGGATGGCGACCGGCGACCGCATGAGCCCCTGGCACCGCGAGCCGGTCCAGCTGGTCCCCGGCTTCGCCGTGGAACGCTTCACGCTCGTGGCGCGGCCCACCGTGCGCATGTACTTCTGCCAGCTGCACATGGGCGCTCCGGGCATGGGCGGCGAGCGGACCCGCGTACATCAGCTGTGGGAAGGGGCCGTGCGGTCGCAGGCCACGCTGCCGGTGCGCGGTTCCACGGTCGGCGAGGCGCAGCACGTCTCCCGCGAGCAGCTCGTCGCCGGGCTGACCGCGCTGCTCGACCAGATCGCGCCGACCGTGGTGCGGGCCATGGATCCCGACCCCGAGCACGACGGCGGCAAGGACGGATTCGTGATGTCCGACCACGCCGACCACACCGCCGTCACCCAGTTCGCACTCGCCGCACTGGCACGCCACCGGGACGCGGGACACGCCCCGGTGGTCGAGCACTACCGGGCGTACGCCAACCGGTTCTGGGGCTACAACCTGGACGCGGTCGCCGTGGCCGAGAAGGCCGAGTACCTCGCCACGTACGCCGGTCTGGACGCCACGCACTGTCCGCAAGGCACCTGCGAGCGGTGCGGCGACCGGCAGTTGGGCTCCAACCCCTACCGCAGTACGCACATGATGAGCACCGCCCTCCGCTACTCGCCTCCCGCGAACTGGCTGCGGCTGGGACCCGGCGGCCGGCTGAACGCCTTCGCGGTCCTGGGCGGACGGCTCGCCTTCTGGACGGAGACGGGACCCGCCTCCGGTGCCTGGCGCGGCCCCTTCATCCTCGGCGACGGCTGGATATCGCCGACCCTGGCCGTGACGGGAGTCCCCGGCGGCCCGGCCGAACTCGTGGGCCTGAGCCGGACCATGGTGGCCCAAGGCGGCGCCACCGTGGAGATCGTCCACACCGTGCAGGATCCCGACGGCAACGGGTTCAACGGCTGGCAGTCCCTGGAGAACCCGGACTGGACCCACCACGACGGCCGCCGCCAGCGTGAGCTCGGAGTGCCGTCGGCCGCCGTCGACGGCGCGGGCCGGCTCCACGTCTTCGCCAGGAACTTCGCCCAGGGCATCAGCATGCGCCGCCGGAACGAGAGCGGCGGGTGGGAGCCCTGGGAGGATCTCGGCGGCTCCTTCGCGCAGGACGCCGGTGTCGCGCTCACCACCGAGCACGGGACCGTGGAGCTGTACGTCCCGGGCAAGGACACCGTGGGCCGCTGGCACCAGACGTTCCTCGGCGGCCCCTTCGTCCAGGACAGCACGCTGAAGACCGGCAGGGTCGCGACCGGCGGCATCACCGCGGTCGACTCGGGCGGCGGCCGGACCTGTCTGTACTACCGGCAGGCCGCGACCCAGCAGGTCATGGCCTACCGGCAGCACGAGAACGGCAACTGGCCCGGCGGCGGCGCGAGCCTCGGCACCGGCGGCGGCACGGGCTCCGTGGCGGCCGTGTGGGCTCCCGAGCGGGGCGCGCGCGAAGCCTTCCTGGCCCACCGCGGCCCCGACGGCCGGCTCGCCGTCTCGCTGCCGGTGCCCGACCGGAACGCCTCCGGCACCCACTGGCGTGCGGTGGGCGAGATGTTCAGCCAGGCGCCGTCCATGGCGTACGACGCGGCGGGCGCCGTCGTCGTGGCGGTCATCGGTACGGACGGCAGGCTGTGCCTGCGCCGCCAGCTGTCGCCGGTGGTGGGCAGCGCGCTCGGCCCGGCCCTCGCGGCGGAACCCGCCTGAGCTGTGCAGACATCGACAGCAGGGAACGGCAGATGAGACGAATCGTGCGGGTCGCCGCAGTGGTCCTGGCGGCCGCGGCGGCCCTCGTCCTGGTGACGCTCGTACGGAAGGGCCCGGAGAAGCCTCCCGCGCCGTCCGAGGTCCGGGTCCTCCACTACAACCTCTGCGGAGCGGCCACCGTCTGCCCCTGGAACTCCGGAGGGTCCGGCCCCGGCACCTCCGTCGAGCGCGTGGTGCAAGAGGCCTCCGCCTTCGCACCCGACCTGATCACGCTCAACGAGATCTGCGCGACGCAGTACGAGGCGCTCCTGGACCAGCTGAAGGACTCCGGCCGGCCCATGCACGGGACCTACGCCTCGTCGCAGGACAACGTCCCCAACTGCGGCCCCACGGGCGCGTACGGCACCGCCGTCCTCAGCCGCGAGGCCATCGAGCCAGGCGGTCCCGACTACCGGCGCTTCAGCGATACCGGTGACGAGACGTACGGGAACGACGGACGGACGGTGGCCGTCCGGCGCGGGCTGCTGTGCGCGCCCACCCGGTCCGACGGAAAGCCGCTGCTCGCCTGCACCGCCCACACCTACGCCAAGGCCCCCGAGCAGCTGCGGGAGATCAGGGACTGGCTCGCGGAGGGGCCGGTCCCCACGGAGACAGCCGTGGTGCTCGGCGGCGACCTGAACCTCCAGCCGAACGAGCCGGCGCTGGGCTTCCTCTACGCCCACGCGCCCGGGCCCGGCGGCCGGCCGACCGGACGGTTCCTGGAGGGCGACGAGACGGACCGCGCGTGGGCGTCCCAGGGGTCGACCGGGGGAGTGGTGTGCACCGACGGCGAGCCGGAGCGGTGCCGCAACGGTGAACCCACGGCAGACGAACGGAAGATCGACTACACCTTCGCCGACACCCGGCACTTCTCCGGCGGAGACGGCGACGCGAAGCTGTTCGGCGAATCGGACCACGCGATGGTGACAGCCGTCTTCACCCGCCGTTGAGAGGTCCGGGAACGGCGACGGGCCGCACAGGATCTTCTCCTGTGCGGCCCGTCGCCGCTCGTACCGTACGGACTAGGCAGGCACGCTGGCCACACCCCGCGCCAGGAACGGCTTACCGTTCACCCGCTGCGAGACGCCCTCACGGTCCAGGTACGGCGTGATGCCGCCCAGGTGGAAGGGCCAGCCCGCGCCGGTGATCAGGCACAGGTCGATGTCCTGCGCCTCGGCGACGACGCCCTCGTCCAGCATCAGGCCGATCTCCTGCGCCACCGCGTCGAGCACGCGGTCGCGGGTCTGCTCCTCGGTGAGGACGGTGTCGCCCTGCTCGAGGAGGGCGGCGACCTCGGGGTCGAGGACCGGCGCGCCGGAATCGTAGACGTAGAAACCGCGCTTGCCGGCCTTGACGACCGCCGCGAGGTTCTGCGAGACGGTGAAGCGCTCCGGGAAGGCGCGGTTCAGGGTCTCGGAGACGTGCAGACCGATGGCCGGGCCGACCAGCTCCAGAAGGACCAGCGGCGACATCGGCAGGCCGAGCGGCTCGACGGCCTTCTCCGCGACCTCGACCGGCGTGCCCTCGTCGATGACGTTCTGGATCTCGCCCATGAAGCGGGTGAGGATGCGGTTGACGACGAACGCCGGAGCGTCCTTCACCAGGACCGCGGTCTTCTTCAGCTTGCGGGCCACACCGAACGCGGTCGCCAGCGAGGCGTCGTCGGTCCGCTCGCCGCGCACGATCTCCAGGAGCGGGAGGATCGCGACCGGGTTGAAGAAGTGGAAGCCGACGACCCGCTCCGGGTTCTTCAGCTTCGACGCCATCTCGGTCACCGAGAGCGAGGAGGTGTTGGTGGCGAGGATCGCGTGCGCCGGAGCGACCGCCTCGACCTCCGCGAACACCTGCTGCTTGACGCCGATCTCCTCGAAGACGGCCTCGATGATGAAGTCCGCGTCCGCGAAGCCCTCGGCCTTGTCGAGCACACCGGAGACCAGGCCCTTGAGACGGTTGGCCTTGTCCTGGTTGATGCGGCCCTTGCCGAGCAGCTTCTCGATCTCGGCGTGGACGTAGCCCACGCCCTTGTCGACGCGCTCCTGGTCGATGTCCGTGAGGACGACCGGGACCTCCAGGCGGCGCAGGAACAGCAGCGCCAGCTGGCTGGCCATCAGACCGGCGCCGACGACGCCGACCTTGGTGACCGGGCGGGCCAGGCTCTTGTCCGGAGCGCCGGCCGGGCGCTTGGCGCGCTTCTGGACCAGGTTGAAGGCGTAGATGCCGCTGCGCAGCTCGCCGCCCATGATCAGGTCCGCGAGGGCCTGGTCCTCGGCGTCGAAGCCGGCGGACAGGTCGCCGTCCTTGGCCGCCGCGATGATGTCGAGCGCGCGGTACGCCGCCGGGGCCGCGCCGTGCACCTTGGAGTCCGCGATGGCCCGGCCGCGGGCCACGGCCGCGTCCCAGCCCTCGCCGCGGTCGATCTCGGGCCGCTCGACGACGAGCTCGCCCTTGAGGACGGCCGCGGTCCAGATCAGCGACTGCTCCAGGAAGTCCGCGCCCTCGAAGATCGCGTCGGCGATCCCGAGCTCGTAGACCTGCTCGCCCTTGAGCTGACGGTTCTGGTTGAGCGAGTTCTCGATGATCACCGAGACCGCGCGGTCGGCGCCGATCAGGTTCGGGAGCAGCGCGCAGCCGCCCCAGCCGGGGACCAGGCCGAGGAAGACCTCGGGCAGCGAGAACGCCGGGATGGCGGTGGAGACGGTGCGGTAGCCGCAGTGCAGACCGACCTCGACACCGCCGCCCATCGCCGCGCCGTTGTAGTACGCGAACGTCGGGACCGCGAGGCCGGAGAGGCGGCGGAAGACGTCGTGGCCGCCCTTGCCGATCGCCAGCGCGTCCTCGTGGCGGCCGAGCAGCTCGACGCCCTTGAGGTCGGCGCCGACGGCGAAGATGAACGGCTTGCCGGTGATGCCGACGCCGGTGATGGTGCCGTCGGCGGCCTCCTTCTCGACCTGGTCGATCGCGGCGTCCAGGTTCGCCAGCGACTGCGGTCCGAAGGTGGTCGGCTTGGTGTGGTCCAGGCCGTTGTCCAGCGTGATGAGCGCGAACCGGCCGGCACCGGACGGCAGGTCCAGGTGGCGTACGTGCGCCTGCGTGACGACCTCGCCCGGGAACAGCTCGGCCGCACCCTTCAGAAGCTCAGTGGTGGAGCTCACTTGTTGCCTCCGTCGAAATTCGGGTTCTCCCAGATGACCGTGGCGCCCATGCCGAAGCCGACGCACATCGTCGTCAGGCCGTAGCGGACCTCGGGCTGCTCCTCGAACTGCCGGGCCAGCTGCGTCATGAGCCGGACACCGGAGGAGGCGAGCGGGTGGCCGTACGCGATCGCGCCGCCGTACTGGTTGACGCGGGCGTCGTCGTCGGCGATGCCGTAGTGCTCCAGGAAGGCGAGCACCTGCACGGCGAACGCCTCGTTGATCTCGAAGAGACCGATGTCGGAGATCGAGAGGCCGGCCTGGGCCAGCGCCTTCTCGGTCGCCGGGATCGGGCCGTAGCCCATGACCTCCGGCTCGACGCCCGCGAAGGCGTACGAGACGAGGCGCATCTTGACCGGGAGGCCCAGCTCGCGGGCGACGTCCTCGGCGGCGAGCAGCGAGGCGGTGGCGCCGTCGTTGAGACCGGCGGCGTTACCGGCCGTGACGCGGCCGTGGGCGCGGAACGGGGTCTTGAGGCCCGCCAGCGACTCCATGGTGGTGCCCGGGCGCATCGGCTCGTCGGCGGTGACCAGGCCCCAGCCCGTCTCACCGGCCTCGGCGTTGGTGCGGCGCACCGACACCGGTACCAGGTCCTGCTGGATCTTGCCGTTGGCGTACGCCTTGGCGGCCTTCTCCTGCGAACGCACCGCGTACGCGTCGGCGCGCTGCTTGGTGATCGCGGGGTAGCGGTCGTGCAGGTTCTCCGCCGTCATGCCCATGAACAGGGCCGACTCGTCGACGAGCTTCTCCGACACGAACCGCGGGTTCGGGTCGACGCCCTCGCCCATCGGGTGGCGGCCCATGTGCTCGACGCCACCGGCCACGACGACGTCGTACGCGCCGAAGGCGATGGAACCGGCCGTCGAGGTGACGGCGGTCAGCGCGCCCGCGCACATGCGGTCGATCGAGTAGCCGGGGACGGACTGCGGCAGACCGGCCAGGATTCCGGCGGTACGGCCGAGAGTGAGGCCCTGGTCGCCGATCTGCGTGGTCGCGGCGATGGCGACCTCGTCGATCTTCTTCGGGTCCAGGTCCGGGTTGCGGCGCAGCAGCTCCCGGATGGCCTTCACGACGAGATCGTCGGCGCGGGTCTCGTGGTAGATGCCCTTCGGGCCCGCCTTGCCGAACGGGGTGCGGACGCCGTCGACGAAGACGACGTCCCGGATGGTACGAGGCACGATGGCTCTCCTCCAGGGTGCGGGATGGCACTGCTGCGGGGCACGCCCGTGGGGCGCGCCGCCTGACCTCATGCTACTTGCGGGTAACCAGACTGCCCACCCCTCCTGGCCGGAGCGTCGAAGGTCACACCGCTCCCGTACCCGCCGAAGCGCCCGCGAGACGCTGGAGAGGCCGTCGAACCTGGCGCGATTTCGACCATCGGTTCGGTGCGCGAACAGGGCCTGGACAGCGAAAACCCCCGGCCGGTGACCGGGGGTGTCTTCCGCGCGGAGGATCAGGCGGTGGCGGCGAGCGCCCGGACCAGGAGCGGGCCGACCTGCTCGATCTGCCAGTGCCGGGCGCCGTAACCGGCGAGCGTGTCCTCGACGGCGCTCGGCGTCACCAGCTTCGGCGGCTCCCAGCAGACCCGGCGCACGGTGTCCGGCGTGATCAGGTTCTCCTGCGGCATGTGGAGGCGCTCGGCCAGCTCCGAGACGGCCGCGCGGGCCGCCGAGAGCCGGGCCGCGGCCGCCGGGTCCTTGTCGGCCCAGGAGCGCGGCGGCGGCGGACCGGCCGGCTGCTGGCCGGGCTGCGGCAGCTCCGACTCCGGCAGCGCCTTGGCCCGCTCCACGGCCGCCTGCCACTGCTCCAGCTGACGGCGGCCCATCCGGTGGCCGAATCCGGGCAGTGCGGTCAGCGCCTGGACGTTGGCGGGCACCGCGAGGGCGGCCTCCACGATCGCGGCGTCGCCGAGCACCTTGCCGGGCGACACGTCACGGCGCTGGGCCACCTGGTCCCGGGCGTTCCAGAGCTCGCGGACGACCGCCATCTGCCGGCGGCGGCGGACCTTGTGCATACCGGAGGTGCGGCGCCAGGGGTCCTTGCGCGGCGGAGCCGGTGGCGCCGAGGCGATCGCGTCGAACTCCTCCCGCGCCCACTCCAGCTTGCCCTGCCGCTCCAGCTCGTCCTCCAGCGCGTCGCGCAGGTCGATCAGGAGCTCCACGTCGAGCGCGGCGTACCGCAGCCAGGGCTCGGGCAGCGGGCGGGTGGACCAGTCGACGGCGGAGTGGCCCTTCTCCAGGGCGTAACCGAGGACGTTCTCCACCATGGCGCCGAGGCCGACGCGCGGGAAGCCCGCGAGCCGTCCGGCCAGCTCGGTGTCGAAGAGCGAGGTGGGAGCCATGCCTATGTCCCGCAGGCAGGGCAGGTCCTGGGTCGCGGCGTGCAGGATCCACTCGGAGCCGTCGAGGGCGGTGGAGAGGCCCGAGAGGTCGGGGCAGCCGACCGGGTCGATGAGCGCGCTGCCCGCGCCGTCGCGGCGCAGCTGCACCAGGTAGGCGCGCTGGCCGTAGCGGTAGCCGGAGGCGCGCTCGGCGTCGACGGCCACCGGTCCGGTGCCCGCGGCGAAGGCCGCGACCACCCGGGCGAGGGCGTCGTCGGAGGCCACCACCGGGGGAATGCCCTCGCGAGGTTCGAGCAAGGGGATCGGCGCCGGGGCGACGTCGTCCGGGGGAGCGCCCCCGGTGGTTCGCAGTGAACTGTCTGCTGCGGTCTCTTGGGCGTCGGTCACGCGTCAAGGGTATCTGTGTATACGCGCCACCCGTCGACGGAACGTTCCGTCGACGGGTGGCCATGCGCGTAATCCGGCCGGGGACGCATCGGTGCACGTCCCGGCGGGGGTGGGGGTCAGTGGATGATGCCCGTCCGCAGGGCGACGGCGACCATTCCGGCGCGGTCTCCGGTGCCGAGCTTGCGGGCGATGCGGGCGAGGTGGGACTTGACGGTCAGGGCGGAGAGGCCCATCGAGACGCCGATGGCCTTGTTGGACTGGCCTTCGGCGACCAGGCGGAGCACCTCCACCTCACGTCCGGACAGTTCGCGGTAGCGGCCCGGGTGGCTCGGGGATCCGGGCGGCCGGCGGTGCATACGGGCCGCGTTGGCGCCGATGGGGGCGACGCCGGGGCGGCCGGGGTGGCCGATGTTGGTTCGGGTGCCGGTGACGACGTATCCCTTCACGCCGCCCGCGAGGGCGTTGCGAACGGCACCGATGTCGTCGGCGGCGGAGAGGGCGAGACCGTTCGGCCAGCCTGCGGCACGGGTCTCGGAGAGCAGGGTCAGCCCGGAACCGTCGGGCAGGTGGACGTCGGCAATGCAGATGTCGCGCGGGTTGCCGACGCGGGGACGTGCCTCCGCGATGGACGACGCCTCGATGACGTCACGTACTCCGAGGGCCCACAGATGGCGGGTGACGGTGGAACGGACGCGCGGGTCGGCCACGACGACCATGGCCGTCGGCTTGTTCGGGCGGTAGGCGACCAGGCTTGCGGGCTGCTCAAGGAGAACGGACACCAGGCCTCCTGGGGGGAGTGGCGGGACGGGGCCGGCTCGGGGGGTGAAGCCGGGGCGAACCGTGCTTGAAGGGTCATTGACCTCTTCGGCAGCAGACCCGTCCTCCTTTAGAGGAAGATCACGATTTGGTGAGTAACAATTCGGGCAAATAGGACGCGCGATCGATTGTACGAAAAGAGAGTCGGCGTGTGTGCGAAATGGGTGACGCGGTGTTACGAAACCTGCGGCCCGCGCCGCTGCGGCAGCGTCACCACCGCCGCGTCCGTCGGGTCCGACGGCGGCAGCCCCGCGATCTGGCAGAGCAGATCACCCCAGGCCATCAGGTGCGACGCCGCGTCCGGCACGCCGCCGCGCCCCTCGCGCGGCGTCCACGAGGCCCGGATCTCGATCTGCGTCGCCGGACGGCGCGCGGAGAGCGCACCGAAGTAGTGCGATCCGGCGCGTGTCACCGTCCCTCCGGCTTCCCCGTACGACAATCCGCGCGCGTCCAGCGCTCCGGTCAGCCAGGACCAGCACACCTCCGGCAGCAGTGGATCGGCGGCCATCTCCGGCTCCAGCTCCGCCCGCACCAGCGTCACCAGCCGGAAGGCGCCCTTCCAGGCGTCGTGGCCCGCCGGATCGTGCAGCAGGACGAGCCGGCCGTCCGCGAGATCGTCCTCGCCGTCGACCACCGCCGCCTCCAAGGCGTACGCGTGCGGCGCCAGGCGCTGCGGCGGCCGCGTGGTCTCCACCTCCAGCTCCGGCCGCAGCCGGGCGGAGCGCAGCGCGTCGACCGCCGACCGGAACGCGGGCGGGACGGGAGGACCCTCCGCACCGCCCTCGCCGTCAGCGCCATCGGAATGATCGGAAAACTGTCCCTGAGCCGGAGCCATGCCGGGAAGAGTAGGCGGAACGCGGGCCTCGCGCGGGGACAGACACCCGTGCGGCGCCGGGCTCCTTCGCCATGCGTGCGAAGATTTGGTGCGTGAGTGCCAACACCAGCCCCACGGGCCAGCAGACCACGACCGCCGCCAGCAACGACGCCACCCGCGATTCGGCGTTCCTCAAGGCCTGCCGGCGCGAATCCGTGCCGCACACGCCGGTCTGGTTCATGCGGCAGGCGGGGCGCTCGCTGCCCGAGTACCTGAAGGTCCGCGAGGGCATCGCGATGCTCGACTCCTGCATGATGCCGGAGCTGGTCACCGAGATCACGCTCCAGCCGGTACGCCGCCACAAGGTCGACGCCGCGATCTACTTCAGCGACATCGTGGTGCCGCTCAAGGCCATCGGCATCGACCTCGACATCAAGCCCGGCGTCGGCCCCGTCATCGCCGAGCCGATCCGCACCCGCGCCGACCTGGCCCGGCTGCGCGACCTGACCCCCGAGGACGTCCCGTACGTCACCGAGGCCATCGGCATGCTCACCGCCGAGCTCGGCGCCACCCCGCTCATCGGCTTCGCCGGCGCCCCGTTCACGCTGGCCAGCTACCTCGTCGAAGGCGGCCCCTCCCGCAACCACGAGCGCACCAAGGCCATGATGTACGGCGACCCGCAGCTCTGGGCCGACCTCGTGGACCGGCTCGCGGAGATCACCGGCGCCTTCCTCAAGGTCCAGATCGAGGCCGGTGCCTCCGCCGTCCAGCTCTTCGACTCCTGGGTCGGCGCGCTGGCCCCCGCCGACTACCGCCGCGCGGTGCTCCCGGCCTCCGCGAAGGTCTTCGACGCCGTCGCCCCGTACGGCGTGCCCCGCATCCACTTCGGCGTCGGCACCGGCGAGCTGCTCGGGCTGATGGGCGAGGCCGGTGCGGACGTCGTCGGCGTCGACTGGCGCGTCCCGCTGGACGAGGCCGCCCGCCGGGTCGGCCCCGGCAAGGCGCTCCAGGGCAACCTGGACCCGGCCGTGCTCTTCGCGCCGACCCCGGCGGTCGAGGCCAAGACCCGCGAGGTGCTGGACCAGGCCGCCGGTCTGGAGGGCCACATCTTCAACCTGGGCCACGGCGTGATGCCGTCGATGGACCCGGGCGCGCTCACCCGGCTCGTGGAGTACGTCCACGAGCAGACCGCGCGCTGACTTCCGGGCGCCCGGGGCGCGAGAAGCCGGTTCAGCTTCCCGCGCCCCGCACCGCCGCGACCGTCTTGCGGGCCGCCACCAGCACCGGGTCCCACACCGGTGAGAACGGCGGTGCGTAGCCGAGGTCCAGCGCGGTCATCTGCTCCACCGTCATCCCGGCAGTCAGCGCCACCGCCGCCACGTCCACGCGCTTCGCCGAACCCTCACGGCCGACGATCTGCACGCCGAGCAGCCGGCCCGTACGCAGCTCCGCGATCATCTTCACCGTCATCGGCTTCGCACCCGGGTAGTAGCCCGCCCGCTGCGTCGACTCGATGGTCGCCGTGACATAGCGCAGCCCGACCGCCCGCGCGTCCTTCTCCCTCAGCCCGGTCCTGGCGATCTCCAGATCGCAGACCTTGCTCACCGCCGTACCGACCACACCCGGGAACGTGCCGTAGCCGCCGCCGACGTTGGAACCGATGACCTGGCCGTGCTTGTTGGCGTGCGTGCCGAGCGCGACGTGGCGGGAGCGGCCCGCCACCAGGTCCAGGACCTCCACGCAGTCGCCGCCCGCCCAGATGTTCTCGTGGCCCACCGCCCGCATCGCCAGGTCGGTCAGGATCCCGCCGTGCGCGCCCACCACGAGACCCGCCTCCCGGGCCAGCTCCGCCTCCGGTTCGACACCGATGCCGAGGACGACCACGTCCGCCGGATAGGTCCGCTCCTCGGTCGCCACCTCGCTGACGCGTCCGTCCGGGCCCGTGAGGATCTCGGTGACCGAGGCGCCGTTGACCGTGGTGATGCCGAGCCCGTCCATCGCCTCGTGGACGAGCTCGCCCATGTCCGGGTCGAGCGTCGCCATCGGCTGCCTGCCGCGGTTGAGGACGGTCACCTCGAAGCCGCGCTTCAGCATCGCCTCGGCCATCTCGACGCCGATGTAGCCCGCGCCGACCACGACCGCCCGCCGCCTCCGGCCGGAGTCCAGCGCGTCCAGCGAGTCCAGCAGCGCCTGCCCGTCGCCCAGGGTCTGCACCCCGTGCACACCCGGCGCGTCGATGCCGGGCAGCTCCGGGCGGACCGGACGGGCCCCGGTGGCGATCACCAGCTTGTCGAACCCCGTCCAGTACGCGTCCCCGCTCTCCCGGTCCACCGCCCGCACCCGCTGCCCGGCCACGTCGATCTCGGTGGCCTCGGTGCGCATCCGCAGATCGATGTCCCGCTCGCGGTGCTCCTCGGGCGTACGGGCGATGAGGTCGTCCCGGTGCTCGACGTCCCCGCTCACCCAGTACGGGATGCCGCACGCGGAGTACGAGGTGAACGCTCCGCGCTCGAACGCGACGATCTCCAGCTCGTCCGGCTTCTTGAGCCTGCGGGCCTGCGACGCGGCGGACATGCCCGCCGCGTCGCCGCCGATGACCACGAGTCGCTCCGCTGCCATTCCGGGTCCCTTTCGCCGTGTCAGGGAGCCCAGGCTACGGCGCCGGGGCCTCAGGGTGCCGGTGTGGTCTCCGGCTCCGGCTTCGCCGCCTCCGGGACCGTACGGCCGGTCCGCCGGGCGCGCAGCACCCGCCACACCAGGAGCAGCAGCGCGGCCGTCACCAGGAACGGCGCCGACGCGCCGATCGCCACCGCGATCCACCGGAACATCGTCACGAACGCGTCCCAGCCGCCGCCCAGCGCGTCCAGGAACCCCGGGTCGTCGTCCTTCCCGCCCTGGCGCGGCGCGTCCGGCTCGCTCAGGTCCAGCGTGATCGTCGCCAGCGTGGTGCGGTCCTTCAGGCTGGACTGCTGGGCCAGCAGCGACTCCAGATCGGCCTGACGGCTGCTCAGCTCGCCTTCGAGCGTGACGACATCGGTGATCCTCTCCGCCTGGTCCATCAGCTCCCGGACCCGCTTCACGCTGGCGCGCTGCGTGGCGATCCGGCTCTCCACGTCGACGACCTGGTCGGTGACGTCCTTCGCGTTCGAGGAGCGGGAGAGCAGCTTTCCGGCGCCGGCGAGCTTGCCGAGCACCTCCTGGTAGCTGTCCTGCGGCACCCGCAGCACGAGGTGCGAGAACTCGTGCTCGTCGTCGACCCGCTCGGTGGTCTCGGTCGCCACCAGGCCGCCGCTCGCCTCCACCGTGCTCCGCGCGGCGGCGGCCGCCTTCGGCGCGCTCTTCACCTCCACGGAGAGCTCGGCGGTCCGGATGACATACGTGCCCGCGGCTCCCGGCTTCGGCGCCTTCTGCTGCCGCTCGCCGCTCTTCGCCGCCTCCGGAGCCGCGGAGGCCGCCGCGTCGCCCGGCGCGTACTGCTCGCCCACGACCCCCTTCCCCGCGCTCGCCCTCAGGTCGCTCGACCCGCCGCTCTCGTCGGACGCGCCCTCGCCGGCGGCCCCGCAGCCGCCGACGAGCAGCACCGCGCCGAGAGCGCCGGCTGCCAGAGCGGCACGGGGACGGGAGCGGCGGTGGCGGAAGCGGTGGTCGATATCGCTGTTCATAACAGGTCCCCCCAGGACGCGTGTTGATACTGCCGGTTCGACGTGGGACCTCCCGGACCGGTTTCCGGCCGCGGGTTTCGAAGTGGTCACGGTCAGAAGCCGGCGGGCGTTTGAGAGAGTGGACCCATGCAGCGTTCACATCAGGATGCGGACCCGCCCGCGCGCCATGTCGTCGTCATCGGCGGCGGCATCGCCGGACTGGCCGCCGCCCACCGCCTGGTCGCCACCGGCCTGCGGGTCACGCTCCTGGAGGCGACGGACCGGCTCGGCGGCAAGCTCATGACCGGCGAGGTCGCGGGCGTCCAGGTCGACCTCGGCGCCGAGTCGATGCTGGCCCGCCGTCCCGAGGCGGTCGAGCTGGCCGGTGCGGTCGGCCTCTCCGGCCGCCTCCAGCCGCCCGCCACCGCCACCGCCTCCCTCTGGACCCGCGACGCGCTGCGCCCGATGCCCAAGGGCCACGTCATGGGCGTCCCCGGCGACCCGGCCGCTCTCGACGGCGTGCTCACGCCGGAAGGCCTGACCCGGATCGCCGAGGAGCGCGACCTGACCCCGACGCCCGTCGGCGACGACGTGGCGGTCGGCGCGTACGTGGCCGACCGGCTCGGCCGCGAGGTCGTGGACCGGCTGGTGGAGCCGCTCCTCGGCGGCGTCTACGCGGGCGACGCCTACCGGATCTCGATGCGCGCCGCCGTACCGCAGCTCTTCGAAGCGGTGAAGGAGGGCGGCCCGCTGCTGGAGGCCGTCCGCCGCATCCAGGAGCGCGCGGCGGCCCGGCAGCAGACCGGGCCGGTCTTCCAAGGCATCGCGGGCGGCATCGGCACCTTGCCGGACGCCGTGGCCGAAGCCGTACGGGCCGCAGGCGGCCAGATCCTCACGGAGACCCCGGTCCTCGGCCTGACCCGTACGGACACCGGCTGGTCGGTCCGCACCGACGCCGGCGTGATCACCGCCGACGCCGTCGTCCTGGCCGCTCCGGCCTGGTCCGCCTCCGCGCTGCTCGCCGCCGAGTCGCCGGCCGCCTCCGCCGAGCTGGCCGGTGTCGAGTACGCCTCGATGGCACTGGTCACGATGGCCTTCCGCCGTACCGACATCGCGGCGTACGAGGCCCTGCGCGGCCGCTCCGGCTTCCTCGTACCGCCGGTCGACGGCCGCACCATCAAGGCCTCCACCTTCTCCAGCAACAAATGGCAGTGGGTCGCCGACGCCGCTCCCGACCTCTTCGTGCTCCGCACCTCGGTCGGCCGGTACGGCGAGGAGGACCACCTGCACCGCGAGGACGGCGAACTCGTCGCCGTATCCCTGCGCGACCTCCGGGCGGCCACCGGACTCACCGCGCGCCCGGTCGACAGCGAGGTCACCCGCTGGATCGGCGGCCTGCCGCAGTACCCGGTCGGCCACCACACCCGCGTCGCCCGCATCCGCGACGAGGTGGCGAAGCTGCCGGCGTTGCGGGTCTGCGGCGCGGTCTACGACGGCGTCGGCATCCCGGCCTGCATCGCGAGCGCACAGCGCGCGGCCGACGAGATCGCCGGAGAGATCATGAAGGAGATCATCGCCACGCCGACCCTGGTTCAGGGCAGCGGGAGCGAGGCGGGACAATAGCCGTATGAGTGCTCCTGAGACTGTGACATCCAGCAAGAGTCCGAACGCCGGAAAGAAGGCCAAGGACCTCAACGAGGTCATCCGCTACACCCTCTGGTCGGTCTTCAAACTCCGCGACGTGCTCCCGCTGGACCGCGCGGGATACGCCGACGAGGTCCAGGAGCTGTTCGACCAGCTCGCGGCCAAGGACGTCACCGTGCGCGGCACCTACGACCTCTCCGGTCTCCGCGCCGACGCGGACCTCATGATCTGGTGGCACGCGGAGACCGCGGACCAGCTCCAGGACGCGTACAACCTCTTCCGCCGCACCAAGCTCGGCCGCGCTCTGGAACCGGTCTGGTCGAACATGGCCCTGCACCGGCCCGCCGAGTTCAACAAGTCGCACATCCCGGCGTTCCTCGCCGACGAGACCCCGCGCGACTACATCAGCGTCTATCCCTTCGTACGGTCCTACGACTGGTACCTGCTGCCCGACGAGGACCGTCGCCGCATGCTCGCGGACCACGGCAAGATGGCCCGCGGCTACCCGGACGTCCGCGCCAACACCGTCGCCTCGTTCTCGCTCGGCGACTACGAGTGGATCCTCGCCTTCGAGGCGGACGAGCTGTACCGCATCGTCGACCTGATGCGCCACCTGCGCGCCTCCGAGGCACGGCTCCACGTGCGCGAGGAGATCCCGTTCTACACGGGCCGCAGGAAGGACATCGCAGACCTGGTGGCCGGGCTCGCATAGCCAGCGAGTTCCCGCACCACCCCAACCCGGAAGATCAGAAGACGGGCACCGGGCACCGACCGTGCCGCCCGCCGTTCCAGCGACACCGGGTTCGGCTCGAGGGCCCTGCCGGAGTGCGCTCCGGCAGGGCCCTTCCGCTCTCCTGGTCCAGTTTTTTTAGTCCAGCGAGACCGCGTTCGGCTCCGCGCGCGGCGCGCACTCCGCGTCGCCCGCCGGCACCGCGCCCGTCAGCAGATAACGCCGCATGTGCTCGTCCACGCAGGCGTTCCCGGCCCCGCCGACGCCATGCGTCCCCGCGTCCCGCTCGGTCACCAGCACCGCGCCGCGCAGCCGCCGCTGAAGCTCCAGCGCTCCCTTGTACGGCGTCGCCGCGTCGCGCTCCGCCGCCAGGATCAGCACCGGCGGCAGCTCGCCCCACGCGGTGGAGACGTCCAGCGGCCGCTGCCGAGGCGCGGGCCAGAAGGCGCACGGCAGGTTGGTGAAGGCGTTGTTCCAGGTCTGGAACGGCGCGACGGTGGCGAGGTCGGTGTGGTCGCGGTCCCAGACCTCCCACTCCTCGGGCCACGGCGCGTCGTTGCACTCGACGGCGGTGTAGACGGCGCGCTCGTTCTCGTCGTCCTTCGCGGTGATCGCGCGCGGCGACATCTGGGTGACCAGCGGTTCCGGGTTGCCTCGGACGTACTCGGAGAGCGCGGTGGCCCGCATCGCCCAGTAGTCGTCGTAGTACCCGGCCTGGAGGAACGCCGCCTGGAACTGCCCCGGCCCCACCTTCCCGCCCGCCGGTTCGCTAGCCAGCGCGGTGCGCACCTCGTCGTAACGACGCTGTACGGCCTCCGGCGTGGTGCCGAGCCCGTAGACGTCGTCGTGCCTGGCGACCCAGCGCCGGAAGTCCAGCCAGCGCGACTCGAAGGCCAGTGACTGGTCGAGGTTGGAGCGGTACCAGATCTTCTCCGGGTCCGGATCGACCGCCGAATCGAAGACCATACGGCGTACGCGTGAAGGAAAGAGGGTCGCGTACAGGGAACCGATGTACGTGCCGTACGAGGCGCCCATGAAGGTCAGCCGTTCGTCACCGAGAGCGGCCCGCAGCACCTCCAGGTCGCGCGCGTTGTTGAGCGAGGTGTAGTGGCCCAGCGCCTCGCCCGCGTTCTTCTCGCACCCGCGCGCGTACGCCCGCGCCTGCGCGACGCGCTTCTCCTTGTACGCGGTGGTGGGGTCGGCCGGGGAGTCGGTGGGGCTCTGTGCGAAGGCCGCCGGGTCCTGGCAGGAGAGCGGGGCGGAGGCGCCGACGCCACGCGGTGCGTAGCCGACCATGTCGTACGCCTCGGCGACCTCCTCCCACTCGGACATCTCGCCCATCAGCGGAAAGGTGATGCTGGAGGCGCCGGGCCCGCCCGGGTTGTAGACGAACGAGCCCTGCCGGCCGGCCGCCGGGCCGGTGGCCGTCGTGCGGCTGACGGTGAGCGCGATGGTGCGGCCGTCCGGGCGGGCGTAGTCCAGCGGGACTCGTACGGTGCCGCACTTCAGGTACTCCGGCAGCATCTCCTCCTCCGGACACGCCTTGAAGGAGATCCCGGCCGCCGCCGCGCGGGCCGCCGCCACCGCCGTACCGCGCTCCTCGGCGGAGGGAGGCCCTGGGCCGTCCGAGGCGGTGGCGGGAGCGGCGGTCAGCGCGGACAGCACCAGGGAGCCGATCGTTGCGTACAGCGGTACTGCTCTCACGGCGGGGCCTCTCTGCGGATGCGGAGAGGGGATGGTGAGGGGCGAGGTGGCCGAAGTCCAGGACCGGGCCGGCGTGTTGCGGGAAACGACCCGGTTGCGCCGGCCGTGTGACGGTAAGTCAGGAGCTGCTGCCGCAGCTGGAGCCGCCCGAACTCCCGCCGCAGCTGGAACCGCCGGAGCTGCCGCCGCAACTCGATCCCGAGCCGCCGCAGCCGGATCCGCCGCCACAGCCCGAGCCGCCGCTGGATCCGCCGCAACTCCCGTGACCCGGGCCCGCGTCGGCGCACCACACCGTCGTCGCGGCGAAGCCCGAGGCCGCTGCCGTACTGCCGGCGTACGCCGACGACCGGGACCGCCGGGTCTGCGCGTGCAGCCGGGCCGCCGCGAGCAGTTGGGCCTGGAGCACCGGGTCCGGCAGCGCGCGCAGGCCCTGGGTGGCGACGAGCTGAGGCGCCGTCACCTGGTAGGCGTGGGCGGCCCGGAACGCCTGGGCGGCCTGGTGGCCGGGCCGGGTGATCCGGTGGGCGGCGGCCGAGGCCACCACGAGTCCGCTGATCCCGCCGAGCGCGATCGCGGGCAGCATCTTGAAGACGAACGGGAACGGCATGTCGAACTGCGATTCCAGCGCCATGTACTGGAGGACCGTGGCCAGGACGGAGAGCGGCAGCGCCACGAAGCAGCTGATCCCCTGGACGAGCCCCCACCGCCGCACGGAACGGCTCGCGGCAGGCGGCACCAGCAGCCCGCGTGCCGCCAGCCCGTCTCCGATCTCCTGCACCGCCGGATGGCGCATGACCGCTTCCCGTACCGCGTGCAGCGCACCGCTCGGAGCGGCGAAAAGCTCCTGCAGCACGGCCCGTTCCACCGGGTCGTCCGCCTGCGGACGCTGTACGGAGATGATGCCGGGCCCGCCGATGAGCACGCGCCCGTCCGCGTACAGCGCGGTCAGCGCGGTGTCCACGACCCTGGCCGGACCGCCGCCGAGGAACGCCGCCTCGTAGAGGTCGTGGACGGCGGGCGAAGGGCCGGCCGACGGGCGGCGGGACCGGGAGGCGGTCACCTTCGCGACGAGGAGCACGGTGGAGACGGCGACCGCGAGGGTCATCAGCAGCGCGAGCGTGTTCATGGCGGTCACGTCCCTCACTTCCCTACGAGGACGGCACGCGCCGCCCGGACGAGGCGAGTGGCCCGGCCGGTCGGCCGCAGCCCCGAGCGGTCCTCCCACCAGTGCGTCAGCCGCCGCTGTGCCACCGGGTCGGCGAGGCCGCCCGAGATCAGGATCCGCTCCACGAAGTCCAGGGCGTCGCGCCGGTATCCGCCGCTCATGGGATGCGACCTGGCGTACGCGACGAAGGCGGCGCGGTAACCGTCACCGAGGATCTCCGGCAGCTCGGGCGCCACCTTGGCGACGACATCGGCGCGCTTGGCGGCCAGCGCCCGGCCCTGCACGCGCATCCGCCGGTGGTCGAAGCCCTCGGGCGCCGGAGTGCCGGCGACGAGCGCGGAGAGCAGTGCGGTCTGCGCGACGGCGGTACGGTCGCGGGATCCGGGAGGTACGGGGACGGCGGGAGCGGTCGTGGTCGTCCGGGGCCGTCGTGTGTCGCCGGCCTTCCGCAGCGTGGACCGGATCGTCTCCAGCTCGGCCGCCAGCTCCGCGCCGGGCGGGAAGGCGTCGTCGCGCTCCAGCAGCACGCCCGGCGGGTCGACCCGGGAGCGCAGTTCGGCCAGCACGTCCAGGACCGGAGCGGTCACCGGATGGGCGTGCGTGTCGTGCCAGACGCCGTCCTTCTCGATCCCGCCGGCCACATGCACGTACGCGATGGCCTCGACCGGCAGCTCGTCCAGCGCCTTCGCCGGGTCCTCGCCGAGGTTCACGTGGTTGGTGTGCAGGTTGGCCACGTCGATCAGCAGCCGCACTCCGGTCCGCTCGACCAGCTCGGCCAGGAACTGTCCCTCGGTCAGCTCCTCGTCCGGCCAGGAGATCAGCGCCGCGATGTTCTCCAGAGCCAGCGGCACGGGCAGCGAGTCCTGCGCGATCCGCACGTTCTCGCAGAGCACCTGCAGCGCGTCCCAGGTGCGCGGCACCGGCAGCAGGTGGCCCGCCTCCAGCCGCGGAGAGGCGGTCAGCGGCCCTCCGGCCCGTACGAACGCGATGTGCTCGGTCACCAGCGGCGTACCGAGCAGCTCGGCGCGCGCCGCGAGCCCCGCGAGCCGCTCGGCGTCCGGGCGGTCCGCGCCGCCCAGGCCGAGCGAGACGCCGTGCGGTACGACGGTCACGCCCCGCTCCCTCAGCCGCACCAGGGAGTCCGGTAGGTGGTCGGCGCAGAGATTCTCCGCCACCGCCTCGACCCAGTCGATCCCCGTGAGCGCCTCCACCTCGGCCGCGATCTCCGGCCGCCAGCCGATCCCGATACCCAGCTTCATGGTGTCCCCCTCCTCCGCTCTGTCCCGGGGTGATGGCCCAGGCGAGCGGCGTCGAACCCGAAGAGAGGGACGTTCAGAGGATGATTTGAGGTTCCGGCCCCAGGAAGCGCTTCACGGCATCGGCGGCATCGTCGGTGGCACCGGGCGTGAGGTGAACGACTGGTCGCCGGTCGGCGTCACCGGCACCGGAGCCAGCGGCACCTGTCCGCCCTGCGGCATCGGCGGGCCCGACGGGCTGGCCGTGGAACCGCCGGCCGCCTCACGCGCCAGGGCGTCGAAGTCGACGAAGCCGGTGGCCTCCAGCATGGTGATGTGGTCCAGCACGGTCTGGTTCGCGTCACTGGCGAGCTGCCGGATCAAGGTGTTGCGGGTGGTGTGCCGGACCTGGCCTATCAGCCCGAAGACCTTGCCGTGCGCGGCCCGCAGGATGTTGGCGAACTTCCGCTCGTACTCGTCGCCGCTCGCCGCCGTCAGCTCCCGCAGCCACTCCTGCTGCTGCTCGGTCGGCTGGTTCGGCAGCTCCACACCGAGCTTGGCGGCCACGTCCCGGGCCCGCCGGTCGAGATCGGTGTGGCCGACGACCAGATGGTCCCCGGCGGCCTTGGTCGCCTCGCTCGGCGCGCGCTCGATCGCCTGCTGTCCGGCGGGCAGCTCCCACAGCCCGGCGAGGCGCACCTTGACCAGGAAGTCCCGGTCGGTCGCGGAGAGCGGGCCCCACTGGGTGGCGACGCTGGAGGCGTTCAGGTTCGCCTCGCCGGTGCCCGAACGGTCCGCGTAGGACCAGACGGGGAAGGCGAGCGCGCCCACTGTGGCGACCAGTGCCGCGATGATGAGGGCCGTTCCGTTGATGCGTCGCAACAAGGTGTCTCCCGGGACGAGGCGTGACAGCGTCGATCAGGCGTCGGACCACCGCCAACCGACTCGCGGTGCAGGCTACTTGGTGGTAACGCCGGTGGGTCGGTATCGGGAGATACGTCGGTGGGCGCGGAAACATTCAGCCGCGGGCGGCCCGTTTCCGGCCGTGCCGGGTGCCGAGCTGGTCGGCCAGGTCGGCCAGGCCGTCGGCGTACAGGTCGAACCGGTCCGAGGCGGTGGGCGGGTCGCCGACGGGCCGGGCGACATAGGCGGTACGCAGCCCGATCCGCTGCGCCCCGCGCAGGTCCCAGGCGTGGGCGGCGACCATCAGCAGCCGCTCCGGCGGCAGCCCGGAGACGGTGACGGCCAGCCGGTAGACCTCCGGGTCGGGCTTGTAGGCCCGGGCGTCCTCGGCGGAGAGGGCCTGGTGCCAGCGGAGTCCGGCGTGGGCGTTGATCCCTAGCAGTGCGGTCCGGCTCGCGTTGGAGAGACCGAGGAGCGGAAAGTGCTCGGCGAGCCGGGCGAGACCGGCCACGCTGTCGGGCCACGGCGGAAGCCGGCGGGCCGACCGGGCCAGCGCCGCCACGGCCGCCGGGTCCTCGACTCCGGCCGCCTCGGCGACGAGCGCGGCGGCCTCCCGGTCGAGCGCGTCACTGGCGAGGTAGGGCCGCTCCCCGTCGAGGACGCGGCGCTGCTCGCGCTCGATGTGCCGCTGCCACAGCAGCAGGAGCGGCTCGGTGCCGGCCTCCTCGAGCGACGGGCCGAGCCGGCGGATCCCGGCGCGGAGCCCGGCGGGTTCGTCGACGAGCGTGCCGAGGACGTCGAAGACGAGAGCGTCGATCTCCACTGCTGCCATGGCCGGGGTCTCCTGCTCTCAGAGGTGGTGGGCGCTCACCGGCGGGTGCGTACGCCCGGGAGCGGGCAGAACCGCAGCCCGCCTTCCGCCACGACCGTAGGCCCGGGAGCGATCTCGGTGAACCCCGCGTCGCGCACCACCGGCAGGCCGCCGGCCGTCAGCTCACGCCACCGCTCCGGCGTCGCGGTGGCCACGGAGAGCGGGAAGCCGGCCTCGCGCCACGCCTTGCGCTCGGTGTCGGACAGCTCCCACCAGGCGAGCTGGGCGCCGTGGCCGACCTGGGCCATCGTCTTGCCCGCCGACATCTCCAGCTCCGGGTTGAGCCAGAGCACCGGGGCCTTTGGATCGGGAGCGGTGGGCGGCTCGGGGTCGTCCAGGTCGGTGCCGGAGACCTGGAGCTTGGCCAGCTCCTTGGGCCAGCCGTCGAGCGGGATCGGCGGGTACACCCGTACCTCCGCGTTGCCGCCGGTCACCGTGATCCCGGGCAGCGCGGCCGCCTTGCGCCACTCCGCGCCGCGCGCCCGGCGCACCACCTTGCGGATCCGCGCGTCCTCCCAGTCCCGCATCGCCCCGGCCCACTCGCCCTCGCCGGTGGACCGCTCGTCGGCCAGGATCGTGAGCACCGCGCGGGCGGCGGTGCGCAGGGCGTCCATCCGGACGGGCGGATCGGTCTTCTCCAGGTGCACCACGAGCGGGAGCACGTACTGCGGGGCCTCGTCCCGGTCGGTGGGACCGTGGTGGAAGGGGCTCGGGGAGACGGGGCTCTGGGAGGTGTCGTCGCTGCTCACCGTGCCAGTCTGCCAGGCGGCGAGTGTCACCTCCTTGGCTTGACGGGCCGGCCCGGGTGAGGATGCTCGGCATGAAGAGCGATCTCTTTTCCAGCGAGTACCTGGCCCAGCCGGCCACCGCCCCCGGCATGACCCTGCAGAGCTCCAAGTCGATCAAGTACGCCGTCAACGGGGAGATGCACGCCCGACAGGGCTCGATGATCGCCTTCCGCGGCAACCTCCAGTTCGAGCGCAAAGGCCAGGGCATCGGCGGCATGCTCAAGCGCGCGGTCACCGGCGAGGGCCTCGCACTGATGGCCGTACGCGGTCAGGGCGAGGCGTGGTTCGCGCACGAGGCCGCCAACTGTTTCATCGTGGAGATGGACCAGGGCGACCAGCTCACCATCAACGGCCGCAACGTCCTCTGTTTCGACGCCACCCTCTCGTACGAGATCAAGACGGTGAAGGGCGCCGGGATGGTCGGCGGCGGCCTCTTCAACAGCGTCTTCTCCGGCTACGGCAAGATCGGCCTGATGTGCGAGGGCACGCCGATCGTGATCCCGGTGACGGCCGCCCAGCCGGTGTACGTGGACACGGACGCGGTCGTCGGCTGGAGCCAGCAGCTCACGACCACCCTGCACCGCTCCCAGAGCGTCGGCTCGATGGTGCGCGGCGGCTCGGGCGAGGCCGTGCAGCTGATGCTCCAGGGCGAGGGCTTCGTCATCGTGCGGCCCAGCGAGGCCAGGCCCGAGAAGACGGCCAACTGACAGCCCGGTTACGTACGCTCATGGCCATGGACGACGCCGCGTACTGCGAAACTCCCGCACCTCCGACCACGGAACCGGAAGCGGGCCCGCCGTTCGCGGAGTGCGTGCTCTGCCGCGAACCGACCGAGCACCCGGAGTCCACCAAGGGCGCCACGCTCTGCCCGGTCTGCACCTGGCAGGAGGCGGGGCGCTCGGCCTGCTCGGGCTAGTGGTGTCCCGGCGCCGGAAGCCGCCGGCGTCGGGGCGCCGCCGCGGCACCACCTCTCCATGGTCCGGGCGAGGCCGATCCCGCCCGGACCGTCGTATCCGGCCAGGACAGCACCGGATAGCGCCAAGTCCCGGCAACCTGGGTGTGCTGCTGGCCCCGACCGCTATCGGGCAAGGGCTCCTGGACATCGTGACTCAGCTGGTCACCGGCGTCTCCGACTCCAGCCGATGAGTGCCCCTCGCCGCACTCCGGCCCGCCGTGTCGCCACCCGGCCGCGTCGGAGGCAACCGTCGCGCAAGCGGCAGCAACGGCACCCGGCGGCAGTCCTGGTCCCTGCCGTCCTCGTCCTGTGGGTCATCGGCCGGCTGCTCGACCGGGTCGCCGCGAACCGGTGGGTCGTGGTCGTCGCTCTTGTTCTCGCTCTGGCAGGCGGTGTCCTGTGGTACCGCCACCGTGCCGTCCAGCTCAGCCGGGAGCGGGAGAGCGCGCGGGCCCTGCGCTATCCGGTGGAGCAGCCGGACCTTCTGCACCACCGCGCGTTCGAGCACGCCGTACGCGACCTGATGTTCCGGGACGGCTGCACCGACGCCGTCCAGGTCGGCGGCGCCGGGGACCACGGGGCCGACGTCAAGGCCACCGACCCGTACGGGCGTCGCTGGGTCATCCAGTGCAAGCACCGCAAGGCCGGTCCCGCCGGAGCCCCGGTGGGAACCCCGGATCTGCATGTACTCAACGGCACCGGTCGGCCCGTGCACCGCGGTGACGTCGTCGTCCTGGTCACCGACGGGTGGTTCTCCCGGCCCGCTCCGGAGTTCGCGCGGACCCAGCGGCTCCACCTGGTCGACCGCGCCACGCTGACCGCCTGGGCCGGTGGCGGCCGACTTCTCCGGGAACTTCTGCGGGCCGTGCCGCCGCCGCGCAGCCCCGGTCCGCCGTCCTGAACCGGCGGCCGTCCAAGTCCCGCGTCCGGCGCGCCACTTCGAGGCTCCGGCCCCACCTCACTCCGGCCAGCTCGACCCCTTGATGGCCTCCACGAAGTCGCCGCGTTCGAAGCCCGGCACGTAGTGCGCCAGCACATCTGCCTTGACGTTGCCGAACGTCGTCTCCGGGCGGTCCTTGACGCCCTCGGTGAACGCGGTGAGGATCCCGTTCTTGAAGTCCGGGCGCGGATGGGCCGCGACCACGGCCGCGCGCCGCTCGTCGGTGACGGCGTCGTAGCCGATGCCGAGGACGTCCAGCTCCACGCCACGGGTCACGGTCGGCCGGATCGCCGGTGATGCCGTGCGCGGTCAGGAAGCGGCGGGCCTCGTCCGCGCCGTCGCTCTCGAAGCGCTGGTCCGTACGGCGGAACCTCTCGGTCAGGCCCAGGTCGTGGAACATCGCGCCCACGTAGAGGAGTTCGGAGTCGAAGTCCAGGCCCTGTTCCCGGCCGCGCAGCGCTCCGAAGAGGAAGACCCGCCGGGAGTGGTCGAACACCAGCGGCGTGGCGGCCTCGCGCACCAGCTCGGTCGCCTCGCGCGCCAGTGCGCTGTCCGGGATCGTCACGCCCGCGATCGTCTCGCTCATGATGTGTGTCCTTCCACGGAGGCGGAGTCCTTCATCAGCTCCGACACCTTCACGAACCGGTAGCCCCGCTTCCGCAGCTCCGGAACGATTCTGCCGATCGCCTCCGCGGTGACCGGCGCCGCGCTGCGCGTGCAGTGCAGCACCACCAGCGATCCGGGCCGCACTCCGTCCAGCACCTGCGCGGCCACCGCGCCCGCGTCCGTCGCGAACGCGTCGCCGCTCACCACGTCCCACTGCACCGCCGTCACGTTCGCCGGGGTCAGCGCTTGGAGGGCCGCGTCGTCGTAGCAGCCGCCGGGGAAGCGGAAGTACGGCACCACGTTCCGTACACCGGCCTGGCGGAACGCCGAGAAGGCGCGCTCCACGTCGTCGGCCATGGCCTCCTTCGCGACCACCGGCAGGCCGTAGCAGTCGCGCGTGAAGGCGTGGTGGCTGTACGAGTGGTTGGCGACCTCGAACAGGTCGTCCGTGCCGATTCCCTGCGCCTGCGCCGGGTACTCCTCCGCCCAGCGTCCGGTCATGAACACGGTCGACGGCACCTTCAGCCGCCGCAGCAGCGCGATCAGCTCCGGGTTGTCGAAGCGCTCACCCGCCTTCGCCCGGGGCCCCTGATCGGCCGTCATGTCCGCGTCGAAGGTGAGCGCCACGACCTTCTCGGCGGCCCCGCCCGTGGCCGACCGTCGCTCGAAGACCGGCGTGCGTCCGGCCGGGCCCGGGGCCATCGTGGGCGGCTTCTTCGGTGGCGGGGACGGGGAAGGCGAAGGGGAAGCGGGAGCCGTGGCGGTCGGTGTGGGGGAGGCCGTGGGTGCGGAGGCGGTGGGTGCGGAGGTGGCGCCTCCGCACCCGGCCAGCGCACCGCCGAGCACCAGTCCCGCGACCGTCACAGCCGTCATCGTCCGTTTCCGTGCAGTAGTGATCACTCACGGAAAGTATCTGAAATTATGCTTATACGGGTTATAGCGGCACTCCGGTGCGGCGCCGACGGCGTGACCCTTACCGCCGGGGCCCCATCACCGCCAAGGCCCCGTCACCGCGAACGTCGTCCCCGGCGTGTAGCAGTTCACGTACATCGTCGAACAGTCCGGCGAGAACGTGACGCCCGCGAACTCGCCCCACTCCGGCTCCTCCGGCGTCCCGATGTTCTGCCGCCCGCGCGCCATCGTGTAGACCTCGCCCCGCCGCGTCACCCCGAGCACATGCTGCGCGCCGCCGCCGTCCTCGCAGACCATCAGCCCGCCGTCGGCCGCCAGGCAGATGTTGTCCGGGGACTCGCCGGGGAGCTGGATGTCGGTGTCCGGGCCGAAGACCACGACCAGGGTGAGCCGGCGCTTCTTGGGCTCGTACCGCCAGACCTGGCCGTAGTGGTCACCCGCCGAGCCCTCGTTGCTGCGGGCGAAGCTGGAGACGAAGTAGACGGACGAGCCGCCCCAGTAACAGCCCTCCAGCTTCTGCGCGTGCGTGATGCCCTTGCGGCCGAAGTCCTGGAGCCGGATCGGCGTCCCGGCCGCCAGCGGATCCGGTACGGGCACCCATTCGACCCGGTCGAAGCTCGCCCCGGTCTCCTGGACCACGGAGAGGTCCGGCAGCCCCGGCACCCGCATCGCCTCCAGTGCCCCGCCCGCCCGCAGCGAGCCGGTGCCGCCGAGCGGCTTCTCGGGAAGGAAGCGGTAGAAGAGGCCGAACGGCCTGTCGAACGCGTCCTCCGTCTCGTACACGATCCCGGTCTTCGGGTCGACCGCGATCGCCTCGTGCTGGAAGCGGCCCATCGCGGTCAGCGGGACGGCCCCGGTGCGGCGCGGGTCGGCGCCGTCCACCTCGAAGATGAAGCCGTGGTCCTTGGTGTACCCGTTGGTCCCGGCCTTGTCCTCGGTCTCCTCGCAGGTCAGCCAGGTGCGCCAAGGCGTCGGCCCGCCCGCGCAGTTCACCGCCGTACCGGCGATGGCGACCCGTTCGCCAAGCACCTTGTTCCGGCCGTCCAGCTCCAGGGACGTACAGCCGCCTTTGGCCGCCGGGTCGTAGGTCAGGCCGTCGACGGTCGGGACGCCGATCTTCGCCGTGTGGCGGTTCTCGTGGTTGCGGACCAGGTGGACGCGGCCGTGGCGGCCGGCGAGGGCGGTCATGCCGTCGTGGTTGCTCGGCACCTCGCCCTCGCCGGAGCGCAGCGGGTCGCCCTCCCGGGACAGCACCCGGTAGCGGAAACCTTTCGGCAGGTCGAGCAGGCCGTCCGGGTCGGGGACGAGAGGGCCGTAACCGTCGTGGCCGCGGGCGGCTGCCGTGCCCGCGAAGAGTTCGGAGAAGGCCCCGGTGAAGGCGATCGCGGCCGCTGCGCCGCTGCCGGCCAGGACCTGTCGTCGTGTCGTGGTGTTCCGGGGTGCGGTCGCTGCGGTCGCTGTGTTCCGGGTTTCGGATGACATGAGGCAACTCCCTGTTGGCGGACAGGTGACGTGACCCGCATGTGTGTAGCACGCACGGAGGCGCGGGGGAACCATGCGCGCCCCCGCGCCTCCTGCCGCTGCTGGGACGGCCCGCCGAGCGGGCCGCCGAAGCGCCGGCCGGTGCGCGTGGGCTCCGGCCGACCGCTCGGCTGGTGCTCGTATGCTCCGGCCGGCCGCGCGGCAGGTCAGGCCAGCGAGGCCGACAGTGTGATCGTCGTACCCGACAGCGCCTGGCTGACCGGGCAGTTCACCTTGGCGTCCTCGGCCGCCTTCACGAAGCCCGCCTCGTCGAGACCCGGGACCTCGCCCTGGACGGTGATGTGGATGCCGGTGATGCCGGTGCCGGGCTGGAAGGTCACCTCGGCCTTCGTCTCCAGCTTGGTGGGCGGGGTGCCGGCCCCGGCGAGACCGTGCGAGAGCGCCATGGAGAAGCAGCTGGAGTGCGCGGCCGCGATGAGCTCCTCGGGGCTCGTCTTGCCGTTCGGCTGCTCCGAGCGGGCCGGCCAGGAGACGTCGTACTCACCGATGCCGGAGGAGTCGAACGCGACGACCCCTTTGCCCTCGATCAGGTTGCCTTCCCAGACCGTGTGCGCCTGACGCGTGGTAGCCATGCTGGATCCTTTCGAACGGTGTGCGCGGTTGTACGGGAGCCGTACGCGGTTGTACGCGAACGGAGTTACGGGTACGCCGCCGAACGGGCACCCGGTGTCACCCCCGAACCTACTGCGCCACCAGGCCCTTCGCGTCACGTGCCAGTGCCGTCAGCCGCGAGATCGCCCGGAAGTATTTCTTCCGGTACCCGCCGTTCAGCATCTCGTCGCTGAACAACCGGTCGAACGGCAGCCCGGAGGCCAGCACCGGCACCTCGCGGTCGTACAGCCGGTCGGCCAGCACCACCAGCCGCAGCGCCGTCGACTGGTCCGGCACCGCGCTCACTCCGGTCAGGCAGACCGCACCGAGCTCGTCGGTCAGCGCTCCGTACCGGCTCGGGTGCACCTTCGCCAGGTGCTCCAGCAGACTCGGGAAGTCGTCCAGCGACGCGCCCGCCGTGGCGTACGCGGCGCGGGTCACCTGCTCGTCGCTGTACGGCGGCGGGGCCTCGGGCAGTCCGCGGTGCCGGTAGTCCTCACCGTCGATGCGCAGCGGCCGGAAGTGCGCGGACAGGCCCTGGATCTCGCGCAGGAAGTCGGCGGCGGCGAACCGGCCCTCGCCGAGCTTGCCCGGCAGCGTGTTCGAGGTCGCGGCCAGCGCCACGCCGTGCTCCACCAGTCGGCTGAGCAGTGAGGAGACCAGCACGGTGTCGCCCGGGTCGTCCAGCTCGAACTCGTCGATGCAGAGCAGCCGGTGTCCGCTCAGCGTCCGCACGGTCTGCTGGAAACCCAGCGCGCCGACCAGGTTCGTCAGCTCCACGAACGTACCGAACGCCTTCAGCGATGACTCGGCGGGCGTGGCGTGCCAGAGGGAGGCGAGCAGGTGGGTCTTGCCGACGCCGTACCCGCCGTCGAGATACACCCCGCGCGGCCCGGTCGGCGCGGCCGGCTTCTTGCTCCCGAACCACTTGCGGCGCCCGGACCCCGTCGCGTGCGACCCGCCGAGCCCGGCGGCGAAGCCGGACAGCACGGTCACGGCCTCGCTCTGGCCGGGCTGGTTCGGGTCGGGTACGTAGGTGTCGAAGCGCACCGAATCGAAGCGCGGCGGCGGCACCATCTCCGCGACCAGACGGTCGGCGGGGACGTGCGGCTCGCGGGCGCACAGGGACAGCGGGGCCGTTTCGGCAAGGGGGCTCTGCCCCGGAAACGCGGTGGAGGACGACACAACTCTCCACCCTAAGGCCCGTGCCAGACTGCAACCCATGCGAAGCCTGTTCCCTGTGACGGACCTGACAACGAGCACCTCGGGAGACGAGGTCCCGTCCGGGCCGCTCACCGACCGCGAGGACCGCGAACCCGGTCGCGATGGCCGCGCCGACCGCGAGTGGAGCCTCGACGAGCTGGCCGAGGCGTACGCGTACCCCGCCGACCTCCCCGCCGGGACCTCCTGGCTGCGTGCCAACATGGTCTCCACGCTCGACGGCGCCGCTCAGCACGACGGCCGCTCGCAGCCCATCTCCTGCGCCGCCGACATGCGGATCTTCGGCACGCTGAGGGCCCTGGCCGATGTGGTGATCGCCGGAGCCGAGACCGTACGTCTGGAGGGGTACCGTCCGGCCCGCGCCCGGGAGGCGTTCGCGGCGCGGCGGGCGGCGGCCGGGCAGGGGCCCGCGCCGGCCATCGCGGTGGTGAGCGGTTCGCTGGACCTGGACTTCGCGCTGCCGCTGTTCACCGAGCCGCTGGTCCCGACCCTCGTGGTGACCGGCGCCGGCGCTCCCGCCGACCGGATCGCCGCGGCCCGGAAGGCGGGCGCGGAGGTGGTGATCGCCGGCGAGGGCACCCGGGTGGACCCGGCGCGGGCGGTGCGCGAGCTGGCGGAGCGGGGGCTGCGGCGGCAGCTGACGGAGGGCGGGCCGCGGCTGCTCGGCCAGTTCGTGGCGGCGGGTGCGCTGGACGAGCTCTGCCTGACGCTCTCGCCGATGCTCACGGCCGGCGACGCGCAGCGGATCGCCGGAGGTCCCGGGGTCGCCGTGCCGGAACGTTTCGCCTTGGCATCGTTGCTGGAGGAGGACGGATTCCTCTTCGGTCGCTACCGACGGTAAGGAGCCTGGTGGCCGGCGTAGGCGCGCGGGGTCACCGGTGCGGGGACACTTAGCGGAATTACCAGTTCCGGTTAGCTTCGGCTGGGCACACTTACCTCTGCAGTCCCCGTGGGACCACGGGGAAGGATGGTTTCAGCAAACGACCGCCGACGGCCGAGCCGGCTGTCGGCGAGACGCAGAAGCGGAAGGGCGCCTGTCGTGTTCACAAGCGTTTTGATGATCGAGAAGCCGCTCACTCCCGAGGACGTGGACTTCGTCACCACCCTCCACGGCGAGGAGCGGATCTCGTTCGTCGTTCTGTTGCAGCCGCGCGGCGACCAGGCCGATGTCCTGCTGCGCGCGATCGACGACGTGGCGATGGGGGAGCTCAAGGACGCCGTCCGCGAGGGTGAGGAACCGGAGGGCAAGGAGGCCCGCGAGCCCGCCGAGATCGGCCTGGAGTACTCGCTACGGGCGCTGCGCGAGGCCGGCGCCGACGCGGTCGGACAGGTGATCGAGGACCACCCGCTGGACAAGCTGAAGACCGTGGTCGAGGACGCGGGCGCCGACGAGGTCATCGTCCTGACCGCACCGCACTACGTGGAGGAGTTCTTCCACCGCGACTGGGCCTCCCGCGCCCGGCACAAGGTCGGCGTCCCGGTGCTCAAGCTCTTCGCGCACAGCGAATAGGCTGAAGCGCGCGGCCGTCCGGAGGGCAACCCGGAACCGCGTAGAACTCTCTCACCAACGGAGGAACAGATGGCACCCGGCATTCCCGCCGCCATGGAACGACCGCACTTCATCGGCATCGGCGGCGCCGGAATGTCGGGCATCGCGAAGATCCTCGCCCAGCGCGGCGCGAAGGTGGCGGGCAGCGACGCCAAGGAGTCCGCCACCGCCGAGTCGCTGCGGGCGCTGGGCGTGACCGTGCACATCGGGCACGCGGCCGGGCACCTGGCCGACGACGCCTCCTGCGTGGTCGTCTCCAGCGCCATCCGCGCCGACAACCCGGAGCTGCTCCGGGCGAACGAGCTGGCCGTCCCGGTGGTCCACCGCTCCGACGCACTGGCCTCCCTGATGAACGGCCTGCGCGCCATCGCGGTCGCCGGTACGCACGGCAAGACGACCACCACCTCCATGCTGGCCGTCGCCCTCTCCTCGCTGAGCCTGGCCCCTTCGTACGCCATCGGCGGCGACCTGGAGGGCCCCGGCACCAACGCCACGCACGGCGAAGGCGACATCTTCGTCGCGGAGGCGGACGAGAGCGACCGCAGCTTCCAGAAGTACGACCCCGAGGTCGCGATCGTCCTCAACGTGGAGCTGGACCACCACGCGAACTACGCCTCGATGGACGAGATCTACGACTCCTTCGAGACGTTCGTCGGCAAGGTCGTCCCCGGCGGCACGCTGGTCATCTCCGCCGACCAGCCCGGCGCGGTCGAGCTGACCCGCCGGGTCCGCGACCTCGCCGACCTCAAGGTCGTCACCTACGGCTCCGCCGAGGACGCCGACGTACGCGTCCACAAGGTCACTCCGCGCGGCCTGACCAGCGAGGTCACCGTCCTCCTGAACGGCAGGTTCCTCACCTTCACCGTCTCCGTGCCGGGCAGCCACTACGCCCACAACGCGGTCGCCGCCCTCGCCGCCGGCGTCGCCCTCGGCATCCCGGCGCACAACCTCGCCTCCGCGCTCGGCAGCTACACCGGCGTGAAGCGCCGCCTCCAGCTCAAGGGCGAGGCGGCGGGCGTGCAGGTCATCGACTCGTACGCGCACCACCCGACCGAGATGACCGCCGACCTGGAGGCCATGCGCGGCGCCGCCGCCGACGCCCGCATCCTGGTCGTCTTCCAGCCGCACCTGTTCTCCCGTACGCAGGAGCTGGGCACGGAGATGGGCCAGGCCCTCGCGCTGGCCGACGCCTCCGTGGTCCTGGACATCTACCCGGCCCGCGAGGACCCGATCCCGGGCGTCACCAGCGCTCTGATCATCGACGCGGCGAAGGCGGCGGGCGCGGAGGTCACCGCCGTCCACGACCAGGCGGACGTCCCCGCCGCCGTCGCGGGAATGGCCAAGCCCGGTGATCTCGTTCTCACCATGGGAGCGGGCGATGTCACCGACCTCGGCCCGCGCATCCTGGACCACCTGTCGAGCGCCCGGTAGCCGACCGGCCACCGAGCGGGCGACGATTCTGCCGAGCTGAGGAGCGAGCCGTGCCGTACGACGTCGAGAAGCCGGACGAGCAGTGGCGGGCGGAGCTGAGCCCTGCCGAATACCAGGTGCTGCGCCAGGCCGGCACCGAACCCGCCTTCCGTGGTGAGTACACCGACACCAGGACGGCGGGCGTCTACTCCTGCCGGGCCTGCGGCGCGGAGCTGTTCCGCTCCGACACCAAGTTCGAGTCGCACTGCGGCTGGCCGTCCTTCTACGACCCTAAGGACACGGACGCGGTCGAGCTGATCGAGGACCGCGCCCATGGCATGGTCCGCACCGAGGTCCGCTGCGCCCGCTGCGGCTCGCACCTGGGCCACGTCTTCGAGGGCGAGGGCTACCCGACCCCGACGGACCAGCGCTACTGCATCAACTCGATCTCGCTGACGCTGGCGCCGGACGAGAGCTGAGCCGGACGCCGGCAGAGCGCCTGATGCCCGCACGGGAAGATCCGTGCGGGCATCTTCCGCGTACGCCTCCCGGCGCCGCTCCGGCCGTCCGCCGAAGCGCCGGTGTCACCGGCGTCCGCGCAGCCGTCCGAACAGGCTGCGGGCCTGGGCGCGCTTGCGTGGGTCGGCCGCGGCGCGCCGGGCCGACTCGATGGTCCGCCGGCCTTGAGGGCTGCGGGTGAACTGGGTGAGGCGAGCGATCAGGCGGGACATGGTTCCTCCTTGAGTGGCCTGTCCCTCGCCTACCCCGCAAACGCCCGACCGCACGCCCACGGTGACGGCGCGTTCACCGAGGAGCGCCTCACTCCTGGCGGGGATCCTCGGCCGCCTCGGAGCGCAGCAGCGGGTGGATGACGCCGGGGAAGACGGTCGCCTGCACGACCTCCTCGGCCGACCCGCCCTGTACGACGGTCTCCGCGACGCCCCAGGGCCGCCCGGCCAGGTGGACGGTCAGCGTGTACGAGGAGGAGCAGCCGGTGCACTCGTAGCGGTCGGCCCAGGTCTCGACCTCGGTGGTGGAGCCGGGGTAGCGCTTCACATGACGGTGGCGGGCGTGGCAGTGGCCGCAGGTCTCGCCGGGCTCGCAGGTCCCGCCGCACGGACAGGGCACGTCGAAGGAGTCGGCGGGCGTCCAGCGCTGCACGAGGACGGCGTCGCGGGTGGCGCCCATGTCCTTCATGGCCTTGAGGTTGCGGGCGGCGACGTTGTACGACTCGCCGGTGGCGGCCATCCGGTCGCGGATGACGTCCTTGCGTCCACGGTTGGTCGTCATGTCGGCCTCTCCTCCTGGGGTTCACGCAGCCCGCCAGGAGGCCCATGAGTCAAAATCAGTACCTCCAATACGTTACCCGCCCGGCATCGGCGGTCCGAACGGCCGGGCCCCGCGCCCGAAATTCGCGGGCCCTTCGGCCCGGGCACCGGCAGGATGCCTCCGTGAACCCTGTTCTGCACGGTCTCGCCGCCAACCCGTCGCTGCCGTCCGAGGCGGTCGACCGGCTGATCGCGCTCGCGGACGCCGACCTCGCCGACATCCTCGCCTGCCGTGCGGATCTCGGCCGGGACCGAGCGGTCGCGCTGGTGGCCCGCGTCGGAGACAGCGCGGTGCGGCTCGCGTACGAGGGCCAGCTGAGCGCCGCCGACATCGATCCCGCAACGCACCCGCAGGCCGCCCTGGCCCTGCTCGACCGACGAGCCGGCCGCCCGGAGTGGGCGCGCCTCTTCGCAGCGGATCCGGACGGGGAGCGGAGGGCGAGGCTGGCCGCCTGCCCCGGGCTTCCGCCCGATGTGGTGGAGCGGCTCGCCGCGGACCCGGACGTCCACGTGGTCGCCGAGCTGGCGTGGTGGGCCACTCCGGAAGTGGCCGCCAGGCTCGCCGGGCACCCCCACGCCGAGGTCCGACGTGCGGTGGCGGCGAACGAGGCGACGCCTGCGGGCACGCTCGCGGCGCTGATCACCGGCGAAGGGCTGCCTCCCGCGCTCCACTGCCTGGTCTGCGACCGCGAGGACATTCCGTTCACGCACGGTCCGCAGTGCCCGAGGCTCGACTGCGATCTGCTCCCGGGCGCCTCGTGCGACGGCTCCCACGAGTCCGTCACCCACGACATGGAGCTGGCGGCCCTTCGGAACCCGGCCACGCCGACCGAGGCCGCCGTGCACCTCGCCGAACACTCCTCCTCACTGCTGCGCCGGGCCCTGGCAGCCCGTCCGGACCTGCCGCCGGCGGTGTGCCGACGGCTCGCCGCGGACCCTGTTCCCGGTGTACGGGCCGACCTCGCCGCGAACCCCGCGATCGACGACGACCTGATCCGCGTACTGGCCCATGACTGCGACCCCGACGTGCGCCGCGGCCTCGCGTACAACCCCCGCGTTCCCCTGGATGTGCTCACGCACCTGGCCGGCACGACGAGGACCGGCGAAACCCTGCCGCCGAGGATCGTCACCGCCTCCGCCACCGAGACCGAGGAACTGGCCCGGTCGCCCCACCCGGCCGTACGGATGCTCGTGGCCCGGCGGCGCGACCTTCCGGCCGGTGTACGCGACGCGTTGGCGGCCGACCCCGATGCGAAAGTGGTCAAGTCCATCGCACCGCACCCGGGCCTCTCCGCAGCACGCTTGCGCTCCATGGCCGACCGGCACGGCATCCGCGTCCTCGCCAAGGTCGCCGCCAACCCGGACGCGCCGCCGGAGCTGCTGGAGGAACTGGCCCTGCACGATCCGCCGACGCAGAAGGCACTCCGCGAGATCGCCCGGCACCGCCGTGCGACGGCTCCAGCGTTGCTCGCCTGCCTGGAGAACCGACGAGCGAGGTCCGTCGCGGCTCGGCACCCTGCCCTCCCGCCACCGGTCATCGCGGGCCTGCTCGACGACTCCGACCCGCAGGTGGCAGAAGCGGCAGCCGCCAATCCGTCGTTGCCGCCGCACGTGATGCTGGAGCTGGTGCCGCGGAGGCACGTGCTCGGTTGAGGACGGGCTCGGCCGGGGGGCGCCTGGGCCTGCGCCAGGAGCAGGGTGCCATCGAGGACGCCGACTTTCCGCACGTCCTCGCCCAGGTGCGCGCCGCCGTCCCCGAAGCCGACCTGCCCGCCGTCATCGGAGCCGCCTTCGGGCTGCGCCTTGACGACCGCTGACCGGTGGGGTCAGCCGACCCCACCTGCTGCGCCTCTCGTCTCCTCCGTCAGAGCACCGCACCCCCGGCCAAGGTGCCTCACTGAAATTGCGTATCCGAACTCGCTTGTCTCGTACGGCCGTTAGCCTGTCCGGCGACCCTGCGGTCCGTCCCTCCGGACCACTGAGCGCCATTCACCATCCCAGCGAACGAAGGCACTCCATTGCTCCTGAGACGAAGAGCGACCTCCAAGATCGCCCTGGGCGTCGCCGCGTTACTCGTCCCCACACTCCTCGGCACCACAGCCGCAGCCACGGCTGCGCCCGCGGCCGGTCCCGGTTCGTCGGTGGCCGCCCCGGCCACCTCCTCCTTGACCTGGAAGGGCTGTGGCGGTGACATCCCCGCCACCGTCGAGTGCGCGACCCTCAAGGTGCCCCTCGACCACCGCGAGCCGGGCGGCAAGAAGATCGATGTGTCGCTGTCGCGGATCAAGGCCGCCGACCCGGCCGAGCGCCGCGGTGTCCTGCTCTTCAACCCGGGCGGCCCCAGCGGTTCCGGGCTCTTCTATCCCCTGGCGCTCAGCGGTCTTCTGCCGCAGTCCGTGAAGGACCGGTACGACCTGATCGGTTTCGACCCGCGCGGGGTCGGCGCCAGCAGTCCGCTCGCCTGTGGCACGACCACCGCCGACGAACGGCTGACGTACCGGCCCTACAAGGAAGCGACGTTCGCCAAGGACGTCGCCTGGGCGCGCGACATCGCGGACCGGTGCCGGGACCGCAACGAGGAAACGCTCCGGCACATCACCACCCGCAACACGGCGCGCGACATGGACACCATCCGCGCGGCCCTCGGGGAACGGAGAATCTCCTACTTCGGCCTGTCGTACGGGACCTATCTCGGTTCTGTGTACACCCAGTTGTTCCCCCAGCGGGTCGACCGGTTCGTCCTGGACAGCGCGGTCGACCCGAAGCGGGTCTGGAGGAGCATGGGGCAGTCCTGGGCGGAACAGGCCGAGACCGCGTTCGACCGGTGGACGGACTGGACCGCTCGTCATGCGGCACGGTACGGACTCGGTGACACGCCCGCCGAGGTCGAGAGGCTGTTCTGGGACATCGTGGCGCGCGCCGACCGGGAGCCCCTCGATCTCGGCGGGACCAGGTTCGACGGTGCCGAGGTCCGCGAGTACATCCGCTGGGAGATCATTCACCCGTCCGTCGCCGCCAGGACCCTGGGGCTGCTGCGGGACGCCGCCGCGGGCAAGCCCGTCCCGGCCTTCCCGACCTTCGTGCCGACCGACAACGAGCTGGCGAGTTACCTCGCGATCGTGTGCGGTGACACCCGCTGGCCCACCGCGCCGGCCGTCTACCGAGCCGACTCCCGGCGCGACAGCGTCCGCTACCCCCTGTACGGCGACTCCGTCTCGAACATCTTCCCGTGCGCCTACTGGGACCGTCCGATCGAAGCGGCCACCACGATCGACAACAAGGTCCCCGCGCTCATCGTCCAGAACGAATGGGACCCGCAGACCCCTCTGGCCACCGCACTCGGCCTGCGCCGGGCGCTGAAGGGCTCCCGGCTCGTCACCGTGGACGAGGGCCAGGGCCACGGCGTGTACGCGCTCGGCATCAGCGCATGCGCCGACGATGTCGCCACGCGGTATCTGACCACCGGCCGGCTTCCGGCCCGGGACGTCACCTGCGCGGCCGACCCGCTCTCCGCGGCCGACTCCCGTTCCACCTCGCCGAGCCCCGCCACGGCACCGGCCCGCCTCCCCTTCTCCGGCCGCTGAGCCCCGGCAGACGTATCTCCTGGTAGAAGCAACCGAAGATCTTGTCGCGGGGCTGTCCGGCCGAAGCCGGACAGCCCCGTCTTCGTCAGCCGACCGCCCGCGACCTCATGGAACTTCAGCAGAGGGCCACACGCTGTCACCCGGGGGAGTGGCTCGCGAGCGTAACGCCTTGTCAGGACACCTGTGTCGGCTGCCTTCCTGACACGATCGGTGCCGATTCCTGTCCGGGCGGATCACGCGAACCTGTCGGTTGTGGGCAGCTCGCCGAAACGGGGTCCGCGCCGCTGCCTTCGTCAGGGAAGCACGTTCGCACAGCCATCCGAAAGGCGACCATGACGTCATCGAGCACCTCTGTACCGGCCAACACCACTGGCCCCGGCGGCACCACCCTCGTCTACGGCAAGGACGCCGGGGCACAGTCCGGCCACACCCTGCGGGTCTACGCCGATCTACGCTGCCCTTTCTGCAAGCGCCTGGAGCGAGGTCTCGGCCCGGTCATGGAGAAGCTGGCCGAGGAGGGCCGCGTCACCCTCGAGTACCAGTTCGCCACGTTCATCGACGACGGAACCGGTGGCACCGGGTCGCTGTGCGCACTGAGTGCCGTGGGAGCGGCGTCCGACGTGGGAGCGGCGACTGCCCAGCGCTACATCCGCTCCTTGTTCGCCTCCCAACCCGCCGAGGACGACGATGCCTTCGCCGACACCGGCGTCCTGCTGCGCCTGGCCGAGGAGGTCGACGGACTGCGCGGTCCCGACTTCGACCGCAAGGTGACCGAGGGCTTCTACATCCCCTGGGCCCGCCGTGTCTCGACGGCCTTCGAGACCAGTGGTGTCACCGGCACACCCACCGTGCTCCTCGACGGCCGACCCGTCACCGTCATCAACCCCATGGGCTACGCGGTGACCCCCGAGGCGTTCCTCGCCGAGCTGGACCTGGACTGACGCATCTGCCGGGTTCCGTACTCGGCCTGCCCGCGTTTGCCGGATCCTTCCGTAGGACAGGACTGTCCTGCGCAACGTGTGCGACGTCCGGCTGCAGCCATACCCAGGGCGGATATGGGTCAGTGAGCCGCTGCTTCGTGCCGCTCCGGTGCCTTGCTGGTTCACCAGTCCACCCTTGGAAGGATCCCCGTATGAGAAACAGAACGCGCATATGGTTCAGCGCGGCTCTGGCGATGCTGATGACGTCGTTCGCGTTACCGCCGGCGGTCGCGCAGGCGGCGGCCTCCGGAAGCCGTTGTTCCGGCGGTTACGTGGCCCTGACCTTCGACGACGGTCCGACGGACCTCACGGCCGAGTATCTGAAGGCGCTGCGGGATGCCGGACGCGTCAGGGCGACGTTCCTCGTGACCGGCACACTGGCCGACGGGCAGCGCGCCGGGACACGGCGGATCGTCGCCGAGGGCCATCAGGTCGGCAACCACTCCTACACCCACGCCAATCTCGTGGAGCTCGACGCGACCAGCGCATTCGCTGAGCTACGCGACACCAGCCGCGTCGTCCGAACCCAGACGGGGCGTGCGCCCACGCTGTTCCGGCCGCCCTTCGGGAGCACCGACGCACGGACCCGCCGGGATGCGGCCCGACTGGGGATGATCGAGGTGATCTGGACGGCCGACACCGTCGACTGGAGCGGTATTCCCACCGAAACGATCGTGGCGAACGCGCTCACTGTGAAGCCGGGCGGCATCATCTTGATGCACGACGGTCTGCAGACGACTCTCGCGGCCATCCCGAAGATCATCCAAGGGCTCGCCGGGCGGGGCTTGTGCGCGGGTCGGATCGTGTACTCACCCACACCGGTCCAGGCGTGGCCGGGCCTGACCTTCCATGCCAAGGCAGCGCCCTGGCGTTGACGTGCCCGATCGGGGGCGGTGCCGCGCACAGCGCCCGCCCTCGCCGGCGCCCAAGGGCGGTGGTGGGGGGCGGCGGGTGACCGCCGTGCCCTCCACGAGCCGCCCGGGGGCGCGGGATGCTGATCGTGGACGCGCCGGCGGACCGCTGGGCGGTCATCGACCGTGAGCCGCCGCCGGGCAGGACGGTCCGCGCGGAGCCGGACCTGCCGCACTGACCGCCGGCGCGCCCGGCGGCGGTGCGGTCAGTGGTCGGAGTAGCTGAAGTCGCCCATGGTCCAGGCGCTGACGTCCTCGATCGCCACGCGGTACATCCCGCCCGTCTCCGGGATCCCCACCGAGCCCTGGAGGATGCGCGCCACATGGAAGTGCAGATGCGTGGGCCGCCCCTCCTCGCGCGAGGTGGCGGTGAAGGCGGCGGAGAACTCGCCCAGCTGGGCCGAGTCCGCCAGGACCTCCGACACCCGCTGTCGCCAGACGGCCTCGGGGGCCAGCCGGCCGGTGATGACGGCACCCCCGGCGACGACGGTCAGTGACATCTGGTTGCTGCTTCCGGACTCCACGAGGGCGGCCACATCGACGAGCAACGCGTCAGGCTTCGACATGAAACCCGATTCTAGTCGGCGGCTTCGGCCGCCGGCCCTGCGGTGCGGTCGGTTTCGCGGTGCGGGGGTCGCACCGGTGCGTCCATGCGTCGGTGATGTCCAGCACAGCAGCGGTTCAGGTGGTGCACGCCTCTTCGAGGGTCGGGTAGATCCGCAGGTACTTGTCGACGCCGGCGAGGTCGAACACCCGGGCCACCTTGGAGGAAGGCGCGAGGATCCGTAGGTCGGCGCGCTGATGGACGGCGAGGACCATCCTCAGGAAGGACGAGTCGGCGAAGGTGATGCCGCTGGCGTCGAGGATTACCAGGCCGTGCACGGCGATCACCGTCTCGATCTCCGCGAGCAGCGGCGTCACGTTGTCCATGTCGAACTCTCCGAGCGGAGAGAGCACCGGCAACGGACCAGAGCTGTCAGATAGCGGCTCACGGGTCGTCATGAGGAGGAGTATCTCAAGCCTTCACAGGCCCCGGACAGCGGCCTCGGCATAAGAGCTTCCAGACGGGCGGTTTCTTCCACGGCGCGCCGACACGGTCCTGCGTGTGTCCACCCGACCATCCAGGACGGTCTCTCCGCCGCCTGACCCTGCCGGAGCAGGAGCCGCCTGCTCACCCACACCGGAGGGAAGTCTGAAAGTATGCGTGCCAGGTACGCACAGACGGCGCGGACCGGACAGAAACGGATCGCGTTGCAGGCGACCGGGGGAACCGAGGAGTGCCGGGTGACGTCCGAGTCGGCCGAGGAGAGGCACATGTGAGCGACATCGACGTCATGCGGGGCAGTGCCTCGTACGAGATGGTTTCGGGCGAGATCGCCCGGGTCCGTGACTTCGTGCGGGAGTTCCTCACGAGTGCGCAGACCGTTCGCGGCTGGGCCGTCTCCGCACGGGCGATGGACGTAGCGCAGCTGGTGGTCAGCGAGCTGGCCACGAACGTCTGCAAGTACGCACCGGGGCCGTGCCGGGTGGACCTGGAAACGGACGGCGCCACGCTGAGCATCGTGATGTGGGACTCCGGCGCGGTCCTCCCGGTGGCCTCAGCCGCCGACCCCACACGCATCGGCCAGCACGGCCTGGAACTCGTCCTCATGGTCTGCCGGAGCTTCGAGGTGCGCCGCGAAACCGTGGGTAAGAGCCTCCGCGCGCGGATAGCCCTCTCCGACAGCCGGGACGACGCTTCCTTCAGCCGGACCGCCGGGTAGTCCCTCCGCCGCCTTCCTCGCGGCCCGGGGCATTCAGCTGGATTCGGTGGCGGTCAGGACGAGGATGGCCTGGTCGTCATCGATGCCGTGGCCACCGGTGAAGGCGTGCACGGCGTGCGTGACGGCGTCGATCAGGTGTTGGGCGGCGGGTCTGGCCGGTGCCTCCGCCACGGCGTCGGCGAGGCGTTGGTCGCCGAAGAGTTCGTTGTCGTGGCGGCGGGCTTCGGTGATGCCGTCGGTGTAGAGCACCAGGCTCTCGTTCGGGCGCAGACGCAGGTTGCGTGCGGTGAGGTGGGTCTGGGGCCCGATGCCCAGCAGGACGCCGGGCGCGTCGACCGCTCGGACGGTGCCATGGTCGTCCAGGTGGAGAGGGAGGGTGTGGCCGGCGCGGACGAGTTCGACGTCGAGGCCGTGCTCGGTAGGGGTGAGCCGGCCGTAGACGAGGGTGACGAATCCGGTGCCGTGTCCGGCGGGCCGGTTGCACAGGGCCTGGTTGACAGCTTCGACGACCTCTTGGGGACCGGGCACGAGGGGGGCGACGGCGCGGGCGGTGTGGCGTACCAGGGCGGTGGTGGTGGCGGCGATGGCGCCGCGGCCGCAGACGTCGCCGAGCAGGAACGCCCATCGGCCGTCGGGCAGGGGGAAGACGTCGTAGAAGTCGCCGCCGATGTCGAGTCCCTCGCCGGCGGGATGGTAGTAGGTGGCCACCTCGGCCCCGGGCACGCAGGGCAGTTCGGGCAGGAGGAGCCCTGCCTGCAGATCGCGGGCGAGGACGGCGCGGTGGGTGTACTGGCGGGCGTTGCGCGCGGCCAGGGCGGCGCGTCCGGTGAGCTCCCGGGCCAGGGCGACGGTGTGTCCGTCGAAGGTGTACCCGCCGGTGGACAGGAGCGTCACGGCGCCGAAGGCTCTGTCCCGGTCGAGCAGGGGGATGCACAGATAGCCGGTGACGCCCAGATCGTGCCAGGGGCCGGGGCCGGTAGGGGTCCGCCGGGCCACTTCGGTCACGCCGGAGGCCAGGACGCGCGCGACGGCGTCGTCGGCGCCGTCGTAGACAGGGATGTGGGCGGCGAGCAGATCCTGCTGCCACCGAGTGGGGGCGGCGGTGGCCACCCGGCGTACCCGTCCGCCCTCGATGACATCGACCGCGCACAGCGGTGCCAGGCGCGGGCTGCAAGCTTCGGCCAGGCGGTTGAGAGTCTGGGCGACGTCCAGGTCGGTACTCAGGAGGGTGCTGGCGTTCAGGAGGAAGGCCAGGTCGTCGCGGGCCGTCTTCTCGCGAGCCTCGGCCGCCTGGTACGCCTGTTCGGCCTGGTGGCGTTCGATGGCCAGGGCGGCGGTGCCGGCGAAGACCCGGGCGAGTGCGAGGTCGGCCTCCTGCGCGATGCGCGGGACGCGGTGATACATCGCGAAGGTGCCCAGCAGCGAACCGTCGCGGGCCAGGATCGGGGTGGACCAGCAGGCGGCCACACCGGCCTTGTCGGCCAGGTCGCGAAAGTCGTCCCAGAACGGGTCGGTGGCGATATCGGTGACGATCACCGGCCGGCGGCGGTGAGCGGCGGTGCCGCAGGAGCCGACGCCCTCGCCTGTGGCGATACCGTCGATGGCCTGGTTGTAGAAGTCGGGCAGGCTCGGTGCGGCGCCGTGGCGCAGGTGCCGGCCGTCGGCGTCGGCGAGCAGTACCGACACCAGCACTTCCTCAGGAGTGAGATCCTCGATCGCCCGCGCCATGCCTTCGAGCACCTCGGAGAGAGGGGCCTGGCGGGCGATCTGCTCCAGCAGGGCCCGGTGCTCGGCTGTCAGCCGCTGCGCCTGTTTGACCTGGGTGGTCTCCAACCCGATCATCCGCACGCCCATGACGTTGCCGCCGGTGTCCAGACGGGGCTCGTAGGTGAAGTCGAAGAACCCCTCGCGGGCATCCGCTCCCTCGCCCAGCATCACGCGGACGTCCCGGCCGGTGTAGGCCTCACCTGTGCGGTAGACACGGTCCAGCAGAGCGATGAAGCCCTGCTCGACCAGTTCCGGCATGAGCCGTCCCAGCGGCACGCCGGTACGGGTGCGCTCGATTCCGCCGATCGCCGTGAAGAACGCCGGGTTCGCCGCCTCCAGCAGGTGAGCCGGCCCGGCCATGGAGGCGAACAGGACCATCGACTGCCCGAACAGCGACCGCAGATCGTCGTCCACGCCGCTGGATGCGGCGTTACGTGCCGGCGGTACCGCGGGTGCCTGGGCAGGCGGGTGCGCCCGCTGGTCCGGTGCGCCCGTCATCTGCCGTGCTCCGTGCCGGTCCGTGCCGCGCTGTCGGCGCCGGACGCAACGGCTCCGGGAACATGCCTGTGGGCGTTCAGGGCCTCCTCGGCGTCGGTGTGCAGACAGAAGACCTGGTTCAGCCCGGTCAGTTCGAACAGGCGGTTGAGATTGTCGGTCACGGAAGCCAGGCACAGAACCCCGTCCTGCGCGGACATCTGGTGATAAAGCTTCAGCAGGGCGCTGATGCCGGTGGAGTCGCAATAGGTCAGGTGGGCGCAGTCGACCACCACGGCCCCTGTCTCCCCGCCTGTGCCCAGTTCTTCCTCGCCGGCCTCGTACAGCTGCACCACGCTGTGGAAGTCGAGATCCCCGCGCAGAGTGAACACCACTCCTCGTGTGTCCCGCCTGACGTCTACCGCGAACACTTCGGTTTCCTCCACATGGTTCTCAGTGACGCCCATGATATGGGCCGGTCTTCGCCGGTCGGGACGGTGTGGTCCTCAGTGGTGTGTGGTCAGGTCGGTCAGTCCGGAGATGCTCAGGACGGGGGCCAGGAGCGGGCCGGCGATGAGTTCGAGGCGGTCGGCGTGCGGGAACAGGACGCTCAGGCCGGCGCTGTCGAGGTACTCGACGTCGCTCAGGTCCAGGACGAGGCGGCCGGGTGCGTCGTCGAGCGCGGCGGCCAGGCTCTGGGTGTTGCTCATGTCGATCTCACCGACCGCGGTCAGCACGGTCGTGCCATCCGGCCGCCGACTGGCCGTGAGGGTCAGGGGCGTAGTCATCAGGCGATCCTCGCGTGCATGTCGACGGTGGTCCCGGCCGGTCCTTGGGTGACGGTGACCTGCTGCATCAGGGCACGCATCAGTCCCATACCGCGGCCGCGGTGGGCGTTGCGTTCGGGCTGGGGAACTTTCCACCGGCCGGTGTCGGCGATGGTCAGGTGCAGGTTGTCGACGAAGGCCTCGGCCCGGAAGTAGACGGTGTCGCCGGGGGCGTCGCGGTGTCCGTGCTCGATGGCGTTGGCACAGGCCTCGCCCGCTGCCACCAGGACGTTCTGCGCGGTGCCCGGCGGCAGGTCGCACTGGTCGAGCCAGCCGCGCAGAGCTTTCCGGACGGGAGCGAGCTGGCCTGATTCCGCTGGGAAGGACATCTCCAGCGGAGCCGGGTGACGGTAGAGCAGCAGGGCGACGTCGTCGTCGTAGCCGCCGTCGGGAGCCAGACGGGACATCACGGCGCTGGCGAGATCGTCGACCGCGGTGTCCCGGCCGTCCTGAAGGGCCTCGCCGGCCCGGTCGATGCCCGCGCTGAGCGGACGGCGTCGGCGTTCGACCAGTCCGTCGGTGTACAGCAGCAAGGTGGAACGGGCGGAGATGGTGCAGCTGCCCTCGGGCCGCGACCTGCCTGGCCGTACGGCCAGGGGCAGGGAACGTCCGTCTTCGAGAAGCTTGGTGGTGCCGTCGGGCCGGACGAGGATGCCGGGGGGATGTCCCGCGCTGGAGTAGGTGAGTTGCCCGGTTCGGGTGTCGAGAACTCCGCAGAACACGGTGGTGCACATCGCGCCGGGGACACCGGCGGCGAACTGGTCCAGGGCCATGAGCGCCTGGGCGGGGCCGGCATCCTGCAGCAGCAGGGCGCGGCAGGCACTGCGCAGCTGCCCCATGACGGAGGCGGCCTCCAGGCCGCGGCCGACGCAGTCCCCGACGACGATGCCGATGCGACCGTCGGGCAGGGCGACGGTGTCGTACCAGTCGCCGCCGACCTCCAGAGGACGGGTGGCGGGCTCGTAGCGTACGGCGAAGCCGTCCGGGAGCCGGGACGGGCCGAGGATGGCTCGCTGCAGCGCGATGGCGGTCTCGCGCTGCTGGTCGATCTGGTGGGCGCGGGCCAGGCCCTGGGCCAGGTGGCCGGCCAGCAGGGACAGCAGGAGCTGGTCCTCGCCGGTGAAGGGACGCGGCTCGCCCAGGGCGATCCACAAGGCCAGGGTGCCTTGCGGGTGTTCCAGGACGACGGTGGCCTCGCCCTGGCCCGGAACGGCGGTGAGCGCGGGCTGTTCACGCAGGCCGGTGAGCATCCGGCGGCGTTCGACGGGCAGGTCCTGCCAGACGAGGCCGGTGTCGGTGCAGGTGAGGGCGGGCTCGTCACCGGGACCGAAGACCACGGCCGTCACCTGTTCGGCACGCCACAGCTTCTTCAGTTCCTCGAGAGAGCCATCGAGGGCCTCGGCCAGGCTGGGGGCCTGGGACAGACGCGTGCTCAGAGCGGCCAGGGCGGTTTCGCGCTGGATGGCGTAGTGCTCGGCGCTCACGTCGCGGAAGGTTCCGACGATCACCGTGCGGCCGGTGTCGGGGTCCTGGACCTGGTTGAACGTGGCCGTCACCCACAGGCGATGTCCGTCGCGGTGGGTGACGGGAATGGTGTAGCTACCGCGTTCCTGGCCGGTCAGCGTGGTGAATGCCTCGGCAACCTGGCGGTGGGCGTCGGGGTCGGTGGCGGCATCCGGCCACCACGGGTGTACCGGCTGGTACGGCAGGTCTTCGGGGCCGTACCCGAGGATGCCGGTGAAGGAGGTGTTGATCTCGATGACCGCGCCGTCCTCGTCACAGACGAAGAACGCCTCCTGCAGTGAGTCGATCAGAGCGGTGCGCCACCGGGCGTGGTGGTTGCGCAGCCGGGCCAGTTTCACGTTGGCCTCGACGCGGGCCAGGAGTTCGGCGGCGGCGAACGGTTTGACGAGGTAGTCGTCCGCGCCCGCCTGCAGACCCTCGATGGACGCCTCCTGCCCGGCACGGGCGGACAGCAGCACCACCGGCACCGAGGCGGTACGCGAGTCGGCGCGCAGCGCTCGCACCAGGGACAGGCCGTTCAGGCGGGGCATCATGACGTCGCTGACCACGAGATCGGGGGCGTCCGCGCGAATGGCTTCGAGGGCCTGCTGTCCGTCGTCGACCGCGTGGACCTGGTATCCGGCGCCGCGCAGCAGCCGACCGAGGTACTCGCGCATGTCGGCGTTGTCGTCGGCGATCAGTACCCGCGCCTGAGCCGACAGGCGGGCCGCAGGCGCCTCGCCGGCAGCCTGCGGCACTCGGTGCGGTTCGCCGACCGCCACACCGGTCTGCCCGCTCGGCAGCCAGCGCAGGGCCTCCTGGACGAAGGGGTCGGCGGTGCCGGGAGAGGTGTCGTCGCCGGCTTCGGTGCGGACGGCGTCGGCGGGCAGGTGGGCAGAGCCGAAAGGCAGACGGATGGTGAAGCTGGTGCCCTCGCCCTCGGCGGAGACGGCCGTGATGACACCGCCGTGCAGGCCGACCAGTTCCTTCACCAGCGCCAGGCCGATGCCGCTGCCCTCGTTGGAGCGGGAGCGGGCGTTCTCGATACGGTGGAACCGCTCGAACAGCCGGGGCATCTCCTCGGCTGCCACACCGATCCCGGTGTCCGTGATCCGCACCACGGCCTCGTCGTCCTGGACGCCCACGCCGACCCGGATCGAGCCGTCGAAGGTGAACTTCAGCGCGTTGCTGAGAAGGTTGAGGACCACCTTCTCCCACATGCCGCGATCGATGTACACCGGCTCAGGCAGCGGTTCGCACTCGACACGGAAGTCCAGGCCGGCGTTCTCGACGGCGGAACGGAACACACTGGCCAGCGCGCCGGTGACCGTGGCCAGGTCGACCGGCTCGTAGCTCGCCTGCATCCGACCCGCCTCGATGCGGGAGAAGTCCAGCAGCGTGTTGACCAGCTTGCCCAGCCGCAGACCGTTGCGGTGTACGGCCTCCAGCTCCTCGCGCACGCGCGGCTCCGCGTCGGCGAGCTGCTCCCGCAGCTCCTGGACCGGCCCCATGATCAAGGTCAGAGGGGTGCGGAACTCGTGGCTGATGTTGGAGAAGAACGTCGTCTTGGCCCGGTCCAGCTCAGCGAGCTCCTCGGCACGGCGCTGCTGTGCCTGATAGCTGCGGGCGCTGGCGACCCCGGCGGCCATGTGTCCGGCGACCAGCTCCAAGAAGCCCTGGTAGTCCTCGTCCAGGGCACGGAAACGGTTCAGACCCGCCACCATGAATCCGTACGGCGCTCCACCCTGCTGCAGCAGGGGCACGACCAGTGCCTGGGCCGGTGCCTTCTCCCAGGCACCGGTGGGCAGGTCCGTGAACGGCTCGCCGTCCAGAGGCACCAGCACGGACTCGCCCCGAGCCGGGGTGTCGGCGGGCCAGCACGCGGCGGAGTCCGCGGGAAGGATGTCCGCCGCGGCCGGATGAGCGGCCGCAAGGCCGGTCACCGAGGCGCGACGGGCACTGCCGTCGTCCTGGAACAGATAGGTCAGGGTGAAGGGCAGATCGTGCGGGTTACGGCTCAGCTGCTCTCCGGCGAAGTCGAGCATCTCCTGCTCGGTGCGGATGACGCTGGGGTCGGAGCCCAGGTCGCGCAGGGTCGCCATCCGGCGATCGCCGATGACCCGCTTGGTGTCCTCGCTGACCACGCACAGCATGCCGACGACAGCGCCGCCGTCATCGCGCAGGGGACTGTAGGAGAAGGTGTGGTAGCTCTCCTCGGTGTAGCCGGAGCGCTCCACGAACAGCAGCAGACCCTCGTCCCAGGTGGCCTCACCGCTGTTCAGGACGGTGTCGATCCGAGGGGCGATGTCGTCCCAGATCTCCGACCACACCGTGGCGGAGGGCCGGCCCAGCGCCCAGGGGTACTTCTGGCCGAGGGTGTCGCGCCGGTAGGCCTCGTTGCAGAAGAACGTCAGCTCCGGTCCCCACGCCATCCACATGGCGAACTTCGACGACAACAGAATGCTCACGGCCGTCCGCAGACTCTGCGGCCAGTCCTGCGGCTCTCCCAGCGGCGTCGCCGACCAGTCCACCCGGGCCAGTTCCCGGCCGATGTTCCGGTCGGCCGTGAACACCTCGTCCATGGCAGCCGAGGGAATGGTGAGCTCACCGTCCTCCGAGCGCGTCACAGCAGACACCCCTTCACTTGCCTCAACCTCTTCATGCGAAGTACCGCCCGAGGCCGCTCCACAGCGCCGCCGACCGGCAAACACCCCAACCTTCTACCCCGCGGGGAACACCCGGCGCTCTCCCACCGCCCGAAGATTCGCCGGCGCATTACGTAGGATAAGACAACCGCGTCCGGTGCGGATGCCACGGCAGGCAGCACCTGGCGGAGGCCCGCACGGCGGCGGCGCGGTTCGCAGAGTGGAACGTACGCACGTACGATTCGCGTGCGGCCGAGATCGACGGTCCGGGTCAGCCCCGCCGCACACGCCCCGCGATCCGCCGTCCCAGGCGGCCCAGTGCGCGTGACCGGTTCCAGTCGCGGAAGGCGTTCGCCCGGCCGCTGCTGCCTGTGCGGCCCACCGTCTCCTCCACCTCCGCCACGGCCTCCGCCGTCATCCCGCGTACCGCCGGGCGCAGTACCTCTTCCAGGAGAGCGGTGGCCGTGGTCGCCCAGGTGGTGCCCGCGTGCGGGTGGGCGGTCCAGTTGGTGAAGCAGTCGGCCGCGTAGGCGGGGTGGGTGCGCAGTCGCGCGCGGGTCGGCTCGGCGCGGGCCGCGTGGTCGTAGGCGGCGATCAGGTCGGCGTCGTCGCTCCGGACGAAGGCGTACAGCTCCGCGCCCGGCCGGTCCGGGGCCAGCAGGCGTTCGACCAGAGCGGCGAACGCCCTTTCCTGGACCGCCGGTTCGAGCGGTGCGGCGCGGTCGCGCAGTGTGCGGACCTGCTCCGTCCACCCGGGCTCCGGTGCGCCCGAGCGCAGGTCGCGGCAGAGTTCGAGGAGCTGGAGCGCGGCCCGCTCCCGGCCGCCGGTCTCCTGCGGGAAGGCCCGCAGCAGGTCGTGCGCCAGCGCGGTCGCGTCCTCCGTGTCCGCCGGGGCGCCGAGCGCCGCGTCCACCAGGCGGGCCCACGTCCCGGCCGCCCGGTGCGCGTCCGAGGTCGCCGCCTCCAGGAGCAGCCGGGCCTCCTCGACCGTCGGCGCCCGGTCCTCCCAGACCAGGCCCACCGCCGTACGCAGCACCAACGGCTCGGCGAACGGCGAGAGGCCGGCCGCCCGCAGCACCCGGTGCCAGATCGCCGCACGGTCCCGGCCGAGCGTCGTCATCGCCCTCGGCGCCTCCGCGCACATCCGCAGGTGCGGCAGCGCCTGCGTCCCGGTGAACGGCAGCGCCACCCGCTCCAGGAACCGGGTCACCGCCGCCGGGTCGTCGGGCGCGATCCGGTCCAGCGCGCCGAGCAACGCCGTCCGTACGTCGAACTGCTCGTCCAGCAGCTCCAGAAGGGCCGGAGCGAAGGCAGGTGTTCCTTCGGAACCGTCCGCCTCCGTCAGGCTCGTCCGGGCCAGCCGGTCGACGACCTCCGGCAGCACCTGTGTACCGTCCACGTCCAACAGCCGTGCGACGCGCAGCAGTTGTACGGCGCGTGCCACCGGCCTCGCTCCGCCCGCACCGCTCTCCAGCTCCGCCAGGATCTCCGGGCCGAGCACGTCCGCGATCGCCTCGCCGTCCGGGCCAGTGAACGCGTCCCGGCGTGGCAGCTCCAGCGAACCGTTGCCGCCCCGCACCGCCTCCGTCACCAGCATCGCGGCGAGCGGTGTCGTGACCGAGGCCGGGCACCGGCCGTCCAAGGCACCGAACAGCCGTCCCACCGCGTCGAATTCGGAGCCCGTACGGTCATCGATCCCCGGCGACGTCAGCGCCTCCACCAGCTGGCCGATCCGCTTCGCGTCCAGCGCGTAGGGCCGCTCCGCCGCCCAACCGGCCGCCGCCGCACGCTCATCGGGACCCAGAGACACTCCGGCGCACAGTGCGATCACGGCCAACGGGCCGGCGGCGAACGGGTCTCCGGGCAGCTCGCGCGCCTCCTGGAACAGCTCCGGCGCCCGGCTCCGCCACACCCGGGCCGCCGTGCGCGCCCACGCGTCCGGCGTGGCGTCCACCGGCGGCCGGTCCGCGCACACATGGACCCGCAGCCCGGCCTCCCGCGCCGCCGCCGCGTCCTCGGGCGGCGCGCCCACCACCCGCAGCGGCGAACTCCCCGGCCGCCGCGTGTACGTGGTGAACGTCAGCCGCTCCACGCTCTCCTTCGGCAGCGTCACCGCCGCCAGCCCCAGCCAGCGCGCAACGTCCGCGCTCTGCCGCTCCACCAGCACCACCGGCCCGCCGGATGCCGGAGCCTCCTCCTCGCCGGCTCGGCGCAGATCGGCGAGGACGGCCGCCAGCCACGGGCCGCGCGACACGGCGAAGTCGTCGAGCCCTTCCCGTACCGGCGCGGGACCCGGCGGCACCATGGAGAGCGGGTCGGGCTGCGCGCCGCCGACCGGTGTCGTGGCGGCCCAATGCGGCGACCGCCACGCCTCCACCGGCAGCCGGTCGCCCGGCAGCGGGACGCCCGGAGGCAGGTGCACCGCGTGCGTGTGGAACCGGACCGGTGCCGTGCCGTCGCCGCGCGCCGGAGCCGTACGGCCGACCACGCGGCTGCCGTCGGACAGCACCGCGTACGTGAACGCCTGCGGGAGCGAGCGGAGTTCGGGGTCCGTGGGCCGGTGCGAGGTGCCGTCGGGGAGCGTGTATCCGACCAGCGGTTCCAGCTCGGCGAGCAGCGCCGCCGACACTCCCGACCCGACGGCCGTGAACCGGCCCGCCGTCTCCTCGTCCCCCGGCGCGGCGGATATGTGGTGCACCTGTGCAAGGCTCAATTGTCGGCCCTCTTCGTCCTGCCGCCCGGGTCCCCGCTCCACCCACACGCGACCGGGTCGGGGGAGGAGTCCACGGCCGCGGTGGCGACGTTATCAAGGACGGAGGCGGTGTCCCTACGCTGCGTCAGGTGCCGGCCTCAGGGTCGATCCGCGACGTGCGGGAGGCCGTTGTGTAGAAGACTGTGCGGGGTGCGCCGGACCGGGCGCTCCGGAAGGGGGAAGCGATGCGGCATGTGCCGAATCTGCCGATGTACGACAAGGACGCGACCACCAGACTGCTCTGCTCGTCGGTCCATCTGGACGACGCGTTCGCCCGGTACGCGCACCAGGAGCTCTCCGGCGACCGCCTCACCGCGATGGGCCTGCCGCTCGGCGTGAACCTGCTGGCGCTCGCCCGCCACGCGCACCGCGCGACCGCACGGACGGACCTGCGCGACCGCAGGCTGGCCTGGCTCTGCGCGGTGTGGTGGCTCGCCGTGCTCACCGTGATCGGCGGCCTGGTGGCCGGCGCACCCGGCCTGGCGGAAGCGGCCGTCGCCGTCCTGCTGCTCGTCCTCGGGTGCACCTGGTGGCTGGTGCACCGGGCCGAGACCCAGGCGCGCACCGACGCCCTCGAAGCGCGTTACAACACCGCGCGCCCGCAGGATCTCGCGCCCGAGGTCGCCGACGAGGTCGAAGCGCGGCTGCGCGGGCTGCGGCGGCCGAACATGGTGCCGTACACCCAGAGCGCCGAGCGGCACAATCCCTTCGTCGGCAGCGGCGACAAGATCAAGGAGACGGTCTGGCAGCCGATCGACATCAGCCGCCCCGCCGACGCGCCCGGCGGCGGCAAGGCGACCTTGGTCCCCTTCGACGCCGTCGACCTCCACACTTACCTGGCAAGGGAGTTGGGCAACCTCGCCGGTCTCGAAGGACTCCGGGCGCAGAACCGCCTCTACGTGCTCGGCCGCCAAGTCGTCTACCTCGGCGACGACGTGCTGCCCGACCGGCTGCGGCCACCCAACAGCGAGATCCCGCCGCCGTTCGTCAAGGCCGGGCTGCTCAAGCCCGGCGCGGGCATGCGGACCTACCTCAGCCTGGAGCGGGTCGGCGAAGGCGGCCGGGTCATCGTCTCCATGCACCTGCGCGCCCGGCTCCAGCACCCCAGCCTCTCCTGGGAGGTCGCGGCCTACTGCATCCCTCCGTTGCACGCCCGCTACTACGGCGCCGACTACATCCCACGCGGCGGATGGGAACGCTGGTGGAGCCTGGTCCGGTTCGCCACCTCGCACACCTGGTCCGGCCTGACCGGCGCACCGGGACGGATCGGGCGCCGCAACGCCGAGCGCAAGCGGCGCGCCCGCGAACTGGAGAAGGCGCGCAAGGAGATCACCAAGAAGCACGCGCTGTACGACTACGGCACCACCGACAGCCTGCGCGAACGGGTCGCCTCCTGGGATCAGTTGGGCCACTCCGAGCGCACCGACTCGCAGGACTTCCTGCACCGGCTCCAGCAGGGCGTGCTCATCGCCACCGAGCGGTTCCTGAAGGCGCACAACGTGGACACCAGTTCCTTCGACCAGGCCCAGCAGGTCATCAACACCCAGACGTACAACATCTCCGGCGACATCACCGGACCCGCCAACATCGGCAACAACGGACAGATCTCCGCCGCCTACGGCCAGGGCTCTCAGGCCCCGGCGGCCACGGGCCCCACCCCCTGAGCCCGCACCCACCGATCACCAGGAGAGGCATGAGCACGTACAACTTCCACGGCGACATCTCCGGCCCGAGCAACTTCGGCGACCACGGAAAGATCGAGGTCACCTACGGCACGCCTCCGGCCGAGGCGCTGAAGCTGGCCGCCGACCTCGTCCAGCTCGTCCGCCAGGAGGCGGCGCGGCCGGAGCTCGCCGCTCAGGCGGAGATCGTGCGCGGCGAGCTGGTCCGGGCCGGCGAGGAGGGCCGGCCCGCCGACCAGGGCCGGATCCGGCAGGCGCTGGAGACGCTGACGGTCGGACTCGCGGCGGGCAGTGGCGGGATCGCGCTGGCGCAGGAGATCGGGCGGCTGGTCGGACTCTGAGCGGTGGTGGGCTCGCCTCGGTAGCCTGCGCACATGATCAGCTCAGCCGCGTGTTCCGGTGATGCCCACGCTCCCGCCGACGCCGAGGTGGCCGTCGCCGCGGCGCGGGCCGGCGCTCTCGTCGTCCGTTCTCTGTACGGCCGGCGGCTCGACCGCGTCGACAAAGGCGCCGGAGACTTCGCCACCGCCGCCGATGTGGAGGCCGAGCAGGCGATCCTCGGCGTCCTCCAGGCCGCCCGTCCCGGTGACGCGGTGCTGGGTGAGGAGGGCGGACAGCAGGGCGCCGGCCCTGACGGGGCCGTACGCCAGTGGCTCGTCGACCCGCTGTGCGGCACGCTCAACTACGCCGTCGGCAACCTGCTGGTGGCCGTCAACGTGGCGCTGCGCGACGGTGCGGCGGCGGTGGCCGACCCGTTCGGCGGCGAGGTCTTCTTCACCGACGGCGAGAGCGCCCTCGTACGGCGGGACGGAACCGACGACGTCCCGCTGACACCGACCTCCGCCACCCGGCTGGTGGACGTCAACCTGGATCCGCCGTTCCCGAGCGCGCCGGCGTTCCGGGCCGTGGACCTGCTGGCCCACTCCGGCTTCGCCGAACACTTCCGGCCGCGCGTCGTCTCCACCACGCTGGCCCTCGCCTGGGTCGCGGCCGGGAAGCGCGCCGCGTACGTCACCGACGGCGGTGACCTCTCCGGGAGCGTGCACTTCGCCGCCGGTATCGCGCTGTGCCGGGCGGCGGGGTGCGTGGTCACCGGGATCGACGGCGCTCCGGTCGGCGAGGGCCACGGGCTGGTGGCCGCCGCCGACGCGGAGACGCACGGGCTGCTGATGTCGATGGTCCGCGCCGGATGAAGTCCGGTCGCTCCGTGGCTACTTGGCGTGCACCGCCGCCTGCGCGCCGCCGAGATCCAGCCGCAGGCCCGCGCGGAGCGGAACCGTCTGGCCCGGTGCGATCTCCTGCGAGGTGCCGTCGGAGCGCGTCCCGGTCCAGCTCGTCGACGACCGGTTCGCCAGCCCGAACTTGCCCGGCCTGCTCGGATGTTCGGTCAGCTCGGCCACGAGCGTGGCATCGCTGTAGTCGTGGCGTGAGGGCTCCGGCGCCAGGTGGTGTTCGTGCACCCGCGCGGCCCGGCCCAGCCGGACGTGGCGCTCGGAGCGTGGCAGCGGCGTGAGGATGGTCAGGCGGGGCGGCAGGATCAGAGCGCTGCCGCAGGACCAGCACGTACCCGCCGTGGTCGCGGCGGGCTGCGTCATGTTCTGGCGGCCGCAGTCGGCGCAGTTGACGACGGCGTCCAGGACCGACCGCAGCGCGTCCCGCCACTGCGACTCACGTACCCGCGCGGTGGGTTGGTGGAGGCCCACGGTGAAGTTGTGCGTGAACAGGTCCTGGAGCGCCAAAGGCGCCACCGCCCAGGTCTGCAGGACGGTGGACTGCTCCACCGGATCGGGAGCGTTCGCCGGGTCGGCCGGATCGAAGACGAACAGCGGCTGCTTCCCGTACAGCCGCTTCTCCGCCGCCTCGTCCAGGCAGTGGATCTCCAACTCCCGCTTGCCCTTCAGTGGATGATGGTTCATCAGGAGCATGAAGAGCAGCACGGAGAGCGAGTGCAGATCCGTCTGCGTGCCGGGCCTCGCTCCGGCGTCGCCGCGCACCAGCTCCGGCGCCATGAACTCCATGGTTCCCGAGATGCCGGTGCTGTCGCCCTCGACCACGGCGTTGTCGTTGTCGCAGACCAGGACGTCACCACTGGCCGGGTCGAAGAAGATGTTGCCCCAGGAGATGTCCCGGTAGGCGATCCCGCGCGAGTGGAGCGCCTGGTAGGCCTCCACCGTGTAGAGCGCGGCGGTCAGCAGGGCGCGCGGCGTGGTGTGCAGCCTGCGGCGGAAGAGGTCGGGCAGCCCCTTGAACCGGTCCGGCCGCAGGTCCATCAGATAGCCGAACGCGCCGGTGCCCGACGGCACGTACGCCGTCGGCCACAGGAAGCGGTCGTCGTCGAAGTCCCGGGCCACCAACTCCCGTACGATCGCGTCCTGCTCGGGCGTCGCACAGGACGGGTAGTACCACTTCAGGGCGCGGTCGCCGGACGCGGTCGCCACCCGGTACACCTCCCCCTGGCCACCGGCGCCGAGCATGTCGATGACGCGGACGGACTCGCCGTCGTCAGCGGTGAGGAGCGTTCCTCCGTCGAGCATGCCGGTCATGCATCACTCCGTGGTTCGTCTGCCGCGGGACCGTGGTCCGCCGCGTCGGGTTCGGGCCGCCGGGCGGCGACCAGGGTCGTGTCGTCGCCGGAGTAGCGGGCCGCCTCGGCCAGCCACCCGGGCAGGGCGTCGCGTACGTCGTCGGGGCCGCCGGCCTTCGCGAGCCGCTGGTCGAGACCGGTCATGAACTGCGCGAACCCCTCGTCGGAGGCGAAGCTCTTGGAGAGGCCGTCGGTGGACAGGGCCACCAGCCGCGGAGTGCGCTCCCGCGCGGCGACCGGCGCCCAGTGCACCCGGATCATCTTCCAGGCGTGCCGGCTGCAGAGCGACTCCGTCTCGTCGCCGAGATCCGCCTCCACCGGGGCCAGCGGCAGCGCGACCGCCCCGTCGGCCCCGATCACCGTCAGCTCTCCGTCGCCGAGCTGCCAGGCCGCGAACACCTGCGGCGTGAGCACCGCACCGACCAGCGTCGCCCCGTACAGCAGCAGCTTCTGGCCCTTGTGCGGCGGCTCGGCGGCCGGGTTCGCCGTCTCCGGATGGCGGTCCCAGTGGGAGAGCACGCTCTCCTGCCAGGCGGCCACCAGCTGCCGCGGCAGCTCGTTGCGCGCGTAGTTCATCAGCCAGCTCAGGCTGTGCGTGCCGTCCGGGCCCTCGGAGCGCGCCAGTTCGGCGAACGTGCGGGCCTGAGCGGCGAACAGGTCGACCGCGCACCGCGCACCGATATGGCTGCGGGCGTGCGCCGCCGAGCCATGGCCGTCCGCCACCGCGAGGATCAGCGGATCGCCCGCGGAGCCGGATCCTTCGGTGACGTACCAGTCCTGGTTGATCTGCTTGTTGACTCCCCGCACGCTGTGTTCGAGCGTCTCCCACAGCGGGCGCTCAGGTGCGCTCACCAGACGTCGTCATCGTCGTCGTCCAACTGCGGTGGTGCGTAAGGCGGTTGCTTCAGTGTGGTGTCGGAAGGCGCTGCCACCGGCTGCGAGGCGGCCTTGACCGCGGCCGTCGAGGCCCAGCGGATCGCCGCCGCCAGCTGCTTCGGGCTGTTGGCGTCCAGCGGCTGCAACTCCGGGTTGCCCAGGAACTCCTGGAGCACACCGCGGTCCGCGTCCGCACCGATCGCGATGGCCACCCGCACCGCCTTCTTGCCCCACGGCGTGGCGTCCAGCGCCCGCAGGCCCGTCTTCCAGTCGTCCGTCGGCACGCCGTCGGAGACCAGCGCCAGCACCGGCTTCAGCGCCCGCTGCGGCATCGGCGGAGTCTGGAACTCCCGGGAGACCACCTCCAGCGCCTCGCCCAGGTTGGTCATGCCGTCGACCTGGACGTCCTGCCAGGTGAAGTCGTCCACCGGCACCGGGTCCTTGTGGTGCCAGCGCGCCTCCGTGGAGAACGTCACCGTACGCAACAGGAGTTGGGCCGCCGGGTTGTCGTGGGCCACCGACCGCATCTCCGGAATCGCCTCCCGGATCGCATAGTTGAGCTGTCCGATCTTCTCGCCCTGCATGGAGTAGGAGCAGTCCAGCAGCCAGATGAAGTGGACCGGCCGGTTCGCCATGGGACCGCCGGGAATGTCACTCACTCGAAGCCCTCCTTGTCATGGTGTGTGATCCGTCGTGCTGTTGCGGGGGAAACGGGGCCGTCACTCGCCCAGCCATCCGGTCACCTGCTCGCGCAGGAACTCCAGCCCCCAGGCCAGCAGCCCGCCGAGGACCAGGACGGAGGCGATGACGAACAGCGTGAGGAGCAGCCGACGTCCTCGCGTGACGTTCGGTGTGACGACCGGCATGGGCGTGGACCGTCCCTCTCTTCTCGGACGTGAACGACCTTAACGACCACGTCAGGCTCCGTCAGCGGGTTGAACGATCTTGTACGGGAGCATCGCGCGGGCCTGGCACGGACGCGGCAGGCGGGCCGGCCGCAGGGTCCTCCGAGAGCAGCTTGCCGACCCGCAGGCCTGTACGGGCCAGTATCCACAACACCGGTTCCGCCGACCGCCGTTGCTCGCTCACCAGCGGGCCCGTCCCGGTGGCCGCGTAGGCGCTGAGCGCCCAGTACCGCCGGGTCCGGAAGCGGTGGCCCAAATCCCGTACCAACGGGTCCAGACCGATCGTGGCCAGCCACGGGCCGACACCCGTGTCGGGGACCCGCAGGTGTTCGATCCGGTCCAGCACGTCCCGCTTGGTGACCACCACCGCCAGCGGCAGCCGGCCGCGCCGACGCCTTCCGGCCAGCGCCGACAGCTCGCCCGTGAACGTCTGGTACGTCTGCCAGGGGCCCGGCTCCGCCGGTCCGGCCTCACGCGCCAGTTCCTCATCGGCGGCCGGCAGAGACCGGCGCACCTGAGGATCGGCCAGGACGTCGACGACCAGGACCACGCCGTCCGCGTGGGCCAGATACTCCTGGCGGCGCGTGGAGTCCACGTCGTAGAAGGACTCGCCCATCGGGTCGTAGAGGTACAGCAGCCGGTGTCTGCGGCGGTGGCTGATCCGCAGCATCAGGGCCCGGGGCTGGCCGCCCTGGGTCTTGCGCACCCAACCACCGTGCTTGAGCTGCCCGTCGAGGTCCACCACATCCCGCCGGTCGTCGTCCGTCGCGAACTCGACCTTCAGCGGACTGTGCCCGGTGCTCGCGTGCAGTCCGGTGACGGCGGCTGCCATCAGCATCGTCTTGCCGGACGAGGTCCCGCCGATCACCGGCACGTGCACGATCCTCAGACGCCCGATCCCGGCCGGGAGCGACCGGTCGCAGTGCGGGCACTCGACGGCGAGCCGGTCGCGTCCGGCCAGCGAGACGGCGGTGATCCGGCGGCCGCACGAGCAGAGGTGCCACAGCGCGCCGAACCGGCCCGGCCGCAGCTCCCGATGGGCCGCACCGCACCCAGGGCAGCGGTGCACGGCGAGCGGGAAGGCCCGGTAGCAGCCCGGATACGGGCACTTCATCCGGACCCGCCGCACCAGCGCCACGCTCCGGTCCGCACCGCGCAACGCGCCGACCCCGGCCACCGCCACCAGCCACACCAGGCCCACCAGCAGCCACATCACCAGGTGCACCAGCACCATCACCGCCGAGGCGAGCAGCGCCCCGGTGATCGCGCCGAGCGCGGTGCCCGTGGCTAGGAGGCGGACGACGAAGCGGGCGATCCAGTGGTCGAAGCGGTAGCCGGTGGACGGCTGCTGCCCGGTGAACATGCGCCGGGCGGTGACCGCCATCCACCGGCCCAGCAGCCGGTGCCGTACGGCCGAGGCGGCGGCCCGGGTGGAGGTGGAGGTGTCCACCCACATCAGCTGCGACCAGTACGCGCGCTGCGCGGGCTCGGAGCCGACGGACGGGATCCGGCGGTCGGGCGTGCCGGGCGTCCGGGGACGGAGCGCCTGCGTGGAGGCGCCGAGCGCCAGAGCGAGGAACTCCCAGAACGCGCGGAACAGGCAGACCGCTGCCCAGACGGCGATCGTCAGCCAGACGACGGCGGTGATCAGCCAGCCCATCAGGCGCCTCCGTCCCGGGAGCCCCGGCGGCGGGGAGCCGCCTTGCCCGTCCGGCCCTCCCTCCCGCCGAACCGCAGCCCCAGCCGGCCCAGCGCTCCCGGCCGGTTCCAGGCGCGGAAGTCCTCCGCATGCCGTGCGCCCCGCTGGGACAGGGCCGCTTCGACGGCGGCCAGATCCTCGGCGCTCAGCGCCCGAGCCGCCGGCCGCAGCACTCCGTCCAGCAGCGCACCCCGCACCTCGCTCCAGGCGCCGCCCGCCTGCGGGTGCCGGTTCCAGTCGACGAAGCGGGCCGCGAAGTAGTGCGGGTCGCACTGGAGTTGGTCCCGTACGGAGTCCTCCTGCGCGGCCCGTTCGTAGGCCGCGCAGAGGTCCGCGTCGCCGCTGCGGATCAGGTCGTCCAGCTCGCGGCCCGCGCCGGGGCCGGTCAGCAGCCGGCGCGCGAGCCTGCCGCCGACGTGTTCCAGGACCGGCGGGTTCACCGGGTCGGCGGTGCTCCGCAGGCCGAGGATCCGGTCCACCCAGCCCGGCGGCGCACCGCCCGCCCGCAGGTCCCTGGCGAACTCCAGCAGCAGCAGCGCCGCCCGGTCGTGGGGCCGCAGCTCCTTGGCGAAGGCGGCGAGGAGTTCGTGCGCCAGCTCGTCCGCCTGCGGGTCTCCGGGCGGGCCGTTGAACGCGGCCGTGACGAGGAAGGGCCAGGTCTCCGCCGCGCGGTGCACGTCGGGCCCGGTCTCGGCCAGGACGTACCGGGCCTCCTGCGGCGTCGGCGCGGTGGAACCCCACACCAGGCGGAAGGCGATGCGCAGGAGCGGCGGATGCGCGAAGACGGAGACCCGCGCCGCCTCCAGCACGGCCCGGAGCTCACCGTTCCGGTCGCCGCCGCCGGACCGGCCACGGGCCTTCCAGCCGCACATCCGCAGATACGGCAGCGCCTCCACGCTCTCCAGAGCCACCGGCGCACGCTCCAGCAGGACGGTGACGGAGGCAGGACCGGCCGCCGCCGCCGTGTCGAGCTCCCGCAACAAGGCGGTGTGCAGGTCGGGCCGGTCCGTCAGGGTCTCGTGGAGCTCACCTCCGTACGCGGACGGATCGGCCAGCAGCGCGGACGCCAGCCGGTGGGCGAGCGGCGGAACGAGGTCGGCGCACTCCACCGCGAGGAGACCGGCCACCCGCAGCAGCCGCAGCGGACGCGCGAAGCCGTCCGACGCGTCCGCGATCCCGGCCCGCAGCTCCGGACCCAGCTCCGCCGCCAGCTGCCGGGCCACCGCGTCGGTGAGGGCTCCGCGCTCCGGCGGACGTACCGGCTCGGGCGAGCGGACGGCGGCCGTGAGCAGACGGGCGGCGAGCGGCGCGGCCGTCTCCGGCCGCAGACCCGCGCCGACCCGGGCGAACAGGTCGGCCAGAGCGGCGGTCTCGGCCACCGGTACCGCCTCCCGCCGGCTTGCCGCCAGCGTCTGTACGAGCCCGTCCAGCTCGCGTTCCTCCAGCTCGGCCGGGTGTTCGCACGCCCACCGGGCCGCCGCCGTGCGGTGCGGCGACGGCAGGTCGATCCCGGCGCACAGCGCGAGCGCCGATACGGGTCCCGCCGTGAACGGTTCGCCAGGCAGCCGGTGCGCGTGCGGGAAGAGTTCGACGGCACCGGCCGACCAGATCCGCGCGGCGGCCACCGCCCACGGGCTCGGCTCCGGCCCGTCGGCGGCGGGCGGGACGGTGCAGTCGTGGACCCGGTAGCGGCGCCCGGAACCGGCCAGTCCGTGCGCGTCGTCCGGCAGAACGCCGATGATCCGCTGCCCGGCGAGGTGCGGGCGCCGGGTGTAGGTGGTGAACGTCAGCCGGTGGGCGGCCGGCCGGGGCAGCACCGTGCTCGCCAGGACCACCCAGCGGGCCACATCGGCGCTGTCCGGCTCCACGAGGACGATCTGCGGGGCCGTGTCGTCCTCGGCCTGACGCTGGAGATCGGTGAACACGGCGGCCAGCCACGGCTCCCGGGACGCGGCGAAGGCGATCAGACCGTCCCGGTCCAGCCCGCTGGAGGGCGGCAGCGCGGCCAACGCCGCCGGTGCGCCTTCCGCAGGCGTGGCCGTGGCCCACACGGGCGACTCCCAGGCGCTGACGGGCAGGGCTCCGTCCGGCAGCTGCCGGCCCGGCGCCAGGTGCACGGCATGCGCGTGGAAGTTGCCCCAGCGGCCGCTGTAGTCGGCGCCCGTGTAGACCGTACGGGCCAGCAGCCGGCTGCCGTCGGACAGCTCGCTGTAGCTGAACGACCGGGGAAAAGCTTCGAGTTCGGCCGCCGAGGGACGCGAAGGCGCGTTCCGTGGCGGCTCGTAGCCGATGAGCTGCTCGGCCTCCCGGAGCACCGACTGCGGCAGCCCCGGCGTGAGCGCCGTGAAGCGGAAGCCCGAGCCGTCCGGACCGGGCGGCGCCGAGGTGTAGTGCAGCTGTCCCAGGCTCATGCGTCGGCCTTCCCCGTACGGTCCCGGCTCTCCCGTTGGCTCTTGCGCACCGGGATCAGGCCGCGCCGGCCCAGCAGCCAGAGCAGCGGATCCTCCACGCGGACCGGCTGCGGGCCCGACTTCGGTGCGTCGGCCGGTGCGTCGGCGGGTGGCGGTGCGCCGAGGGCCGAGAGGCCGAAGTACGACAGCTCGGCGAAGTCGTTCTCCAGCTGACGGCAGAGCACTCCGGAATCCCAGTCGCTCAGCAGAGACCTCAACTCCTCGTGTACGGCGAGCCGGTCGTCGTCATCGTGTTCGCCGCCCAAGTGGCCGGCGTTGCGCAGCAGCGGCGAGTGCGAGCCGAGCAGCGGCCGCAGCGCGTCCGTCTTCGTCACGGCGACGGCCATCGGCGTGGTGACCCGGCCTCGCGACACGCTCCGTCCGTGGGAGCGGAGTTGAGCGGCGAGGTCGGAGGCGATCTGCTGCGGCGACGTCTCGACCGCGGGCAGCGGCGGCCCGTCCGCCGACGCGCTGCGGTCGCGCACCGAACCCATCTGGAGCGGATCGACGAGCAGGATGATCCCGTCGGCGGCCGCCAGGTACTGCGTGTAACGGGCCATCGCCTCCGCGCTCTTGAGGTCCTCGCCCGCCGCGTCGAAGAAGACCAGCGTGGTGTGCCTGCTGCCCTTCGCGTACCGGCCACGGCGCGGCACGCTCAGCCGGTAGAGCAGCGGATCGTTGAAGCCCATCGCCGCCGGACGCGTCGTGTCCGGCAGCCGCAGCCGCTCGTACAGATCCTCCTCCATCTCCCGGTCCCGGCGCTGTGTCTCGGCCCCCATCGCCGGCAACGAGATGGTGAACTCCCGGCCGACCCGGCCGCGCAGTTCGTTGACGAGCACCGACACGTAGGTGCTCTTGCCGGACGCCTTGGCGCCGACCAGCGCGATGATGCGGCTGTCCTGGTCGCAGTACTCACTGGGGAAGTCGTTGTGGCAGCCGCGGCAGACCCGTACCGCCGTCGCCACTCCGCACTTGGGGCACGGCTGGCGGGCGGAGGTGCCGCGCAGGGTCGCCAGCGTGCGCGGCGCGAAGAAGACCGGGCCGCGCAGCCGCCGCGACGGCGGCAGGCTCGGACCCATGAAGTCCGCCCATACGTCGTCCGGTTCGGCATCGCACGGAGTGCCGCCGCGCACTCCGGTGGCCATCATCAGACAGCGGTAGGGCAGACGCGCGGCGGGTGCGCGGTCGAAGCAGTAGGGGCAGATGACGGTCGTCATGTCAGCGCACCACCAGGTTCGTCGGAGAGGGTTCGTCGAGGCGTACGTCGGCGGCCCCTTCGCCGAGGAGGAAACCGCGCAGGACGTAAGGAGGTCGGAGGCCCGGCGGTACGGGCAGCTCGACCGGGTCGCCGGGGCGCAGCGTGCCGCCGTCGAGCCGGAGCAGGGTCGTCCCGTCGGTGGGTGTGCGCGGCCGGATCGGGTCACGGCCCTTGCCGGTACGGCCGACGAGCACGAACTCCGGCAGATCCGCCGGGACTTCACCCGGACACGAGAGGCTGACCCGCAGCAGCGCGGGCCCTCGGCGCAGCGCCCGGCGAGGACCGGGGACGATGCGGTAGCTGACGGCGATGTCCGCCGGGCCCCGGGTCGCGCCGCCCGGCGGAGGAACGACCACCGCGTCCGGCGTCCGAGGCGCGGCGGAGAGGGTGAGCGAGTACGCGGACGGCGCCACGTCCACGTACAGCCCCTCCCGGACATACGTGCTGCGGGTCACCCGGTGCACGGTGCTCCGGCCGTCCTGCTCCACCGTGGCCGCCACCTCGCCCGCCTCCGCCGGCCAGTCGAACGTCACCCGCGCCCGGCCTCCGGCCACCCGCTCCACCCGCGCTCCGGCCACCGGCGGCGGACACTCCACGACCAGCCCCGGACCCGCCACCGCGCGCAGGCCGAGCACGGCCAGAGCGGACACCCGCGTGACCGAGCCCGGAGGCGGCACCAGACCGCCGTCCGCCGCGGGCTCCCAGTCCAGCGGCGCCGGCCAGGGCCGCGCCGGGTCGTAGGTCAGCTCTTCGCCTGGTTCCGGCGGGTCGGCGGGCCAGGAGACCAGGCGTACGTCCGCGTCCCGGCCACCGCTCCAGGCGAACCGCACGGACCCCTGTACGGCCGTCGCGTCGAGCCGCTCCACGGGCGCGGGCCAAGGATCGACGGAGACGTGATGCTCCGCGCCCGCCGACTCGACGACGGTCCCGTCCGGCGACCGGTATCGGCAGTGGACCCGCACCACATACGCGCCGACGTCCAGCCCGGTCGCCGTCAGCCCACTCGTACGCACCTCGACCCCGTCCACCGGCCCGTCCGGCCCCTCCAGCCGGACCCGGACGTCCAGCGCACCCGACGGCTCCATCCACGCGGCGTCGATCCGGCCCCGGCCGCTGGTGGAGCGCAGCCCGGACACGTCCGGCGCGACGAGCAGCACGTCCGAGACCTCGGGCGGTCCGTCGATCCTGCCGTCCCGCAGCGGGAAAGCGGCATAGCGGACCTCCTGGCCGAACGGCGGATGCCGGTCCACCCAGCCGCCCGCCGGCGAGGCGTCCGCGATCTCGGTGATCCCGGTCGGACCGCCCGGCACCCGGGTCAGCCGCAGGACCCGCCGGTCGGCCGACGCGTCGGTGGCCGGGTGCGCGGGGGAGAGGGACACGGTCTCGGGGGCCGGGCGGACCCCCAGTACGTCACCGGGGCCCGCGCTTCCGTCGTCCGCCGGGCGCACCCGCACGAGGCCGAGCACGGCGCGCGGACAGTCGGCGGCCAACCGGGCGGCCGTGAGGAAACCGGCCTGGGCCGCGCGGGCGTCACCGGACCGCTCGGCCTCCCGCGCCGCGTCGAGCGCCCGGTCCGCCTCCTTCACCCGTGACGCGATGTCCGCCAGCCGACCGCGCAGCAGCGTGTCACCGCCGCCGTCCACCGGCAGCCGGGCCGCAAGACGCGCGGCCCGCCGCACCTTGCCGCTGCTCCAGGCGTCCTCCAACCCTTCGGCCGCACCGCGCTGTCGGCCGTCCAGCCGGTGGCGGCCGGCCGCCGCGCGGACGAGGACGCGCGCCTCCTGCGGGCAGATCCCGAGGCCGACGGCGGTCGCGGGCTCGGAGCCCTGCGGATGGGCCTGGAGGAGTTCGGTGAGCTGGTAGAGGAGGACGCGGCGCAGTGCGGCGGGGTCCTGGAGCTGGACGGCCTCCAGCTGAGCGAGGAGCGGCCCGTACGCTCCACCGCGTACGCCGCTCAGCTCACGGATCCGACCCGCCCCGAGGTGCTGCCAGCGACGCGGCGCGCGCTCCTCGAAGACCCCGTCGAGCACCCGCAGCGCCCGCCCGCGCTCGGCGAGAGCGTCGCCGATGTGCCGTAAGCCCAGGGCCTGTTGCCGGTCGGCCAGCGCCCGGTACTCCGGGACGAGCGGCGAGAGCGGCAGCCCGCGCAGAGCACGCCGCTGCCCGAGGTTGTGCCCGAACTCCAGCCCCACCGTGCGCCCCCGTGCTCACCGCTCATGCTCCCGCCACGACCCATCCCAGCAGATCCGGGCGCTGAGCGGTGCCGTTTCCCGTATCTGGAGGCGGGACGGGAAGCGGCGACGGGACGGCAGCCCGATGGCCGCCGTCCCGCCGAGGTGATCGCCGCCGTTACGTCAGCGGCTCCACCCACACATTCCGGTACTTGATCTTGCTGCCGTGGTCCTGGAGCTTGATCGCCCCGGCCGTGGCCGCCTCGGCCGCTCCGCCGCCGGTCGGGCCGTCGACCGCCACGTCGTCGTGGACGGTGACGCCGTTCCAGACGACGCTGATGCGGGCGTCCTCGGTCTTGGTGCCGGAGGAGTCGAAGCGGGCCGCACGGAAGGTGATGTCGTACGTCTGCCAGGTCTCCGGCGCGGTGGCCGCGTTCACGTCCGGCGCCCTCCTCGTGTAGATCGCGCCGGCCTCGTTGTCGGCGAGCGTGTCGTCACCGTACGAGTCCAGGATCTGCACCTCGTACCGCTCCTGGAGGTAGACCCCGCTGTTGGCGCGGTCCTGGCCGGTCACGTCCGGCGGGAGGTTCGGCAGCCAGAACTCCACATGGACGCGGAAGTCCTCGAAACCCTGCTTCGTGCGGAGATCACCGTCCTTGACCTCCATCTCCCCACCGCTCACCGGCCATTGAGGTGTCCGGCCGTCCGGATGCTGCCAGGCCGCCTGCGTCGTGCCGTCGAAGAGCGGGATCCGGGCGCCCTTCGGATGGACGGCGATCATGTCGAGGTTCACATGGCCGGTGTCGCCGCTGTCGTAGGAGTACGTGATGGTGTTGCGGCCCTGGTCCAGCTCCAGTTGCTCGTTCTTCGTCGCCCAGGTCTTCCAGTCGGTGGTGGACGCGAGGCTCGTCCGGCGGACCTTCGTGCCGTTGACGTGGAGGCTGATCGTCTTGGTGCCGGGGGCCGGGTTGGGTCCGTTGGAGTAGCGCAGCCCGACGTCGTACGTCCCCGCCTTCTCCGCCGTCACGTCGAAGGTGACCGCCGCGCCCTGGTTGCCGAAGTTGTCGACGAAGCCGCCGCCGGAGTAGCCCGCGTGCTCGGTGTCGACGCCCGTTCCGCCGGTGAGGGCCGCCTCCTCCGCCTCGTACAGCGTGGGCGGAGGCTGGTCGCCGGGAAGGGAGTTGAGCGTGTACCAGGCCTCCGTGGACCACAGCTCCGTGCCGCTCTCGGAGGAGAAGGGGCGCGGCGAGCGGATGTGGACGACGCGGTTCGCCTTGAGGCCCGGGAGGGCGAGCGTGACCTTCTTGCGGTCCTCGGAGAGCGTCGCCGAGCCGACCTGGAGGGTCTCCTCGTCGATCTTGGGACCGCCGTAGGCCGGAGTGGGCGCGTACGTCCACTGCTCGGCCTGGTAGCTCTCGGCGAGCTTCGCCGCGGTCTCCTCCGAGAGCGGCTCGGTGTACTCCAGCTCGAACCCGCCCGGCTTCGCCCGCATCGCCAGGATGTCGAACGCCTTGTCACCGCTGGGCGAGAGCTTCTGCAGGCCGTAGTTGAGCTTGCCTTCCTGGCCCCAGTTGCCGCCGGCGCCGAGCCCGCCGGCGTAGATCGCGCCGTCCGGGCCCATGCTGATCCGGTTGACGCCGGCCTCCAGGCCCTGAGTGAAGCGGAAGACCGCGCCCTGGTACTCGCCGTCGACCTTCTCCAGGTAGGCGCGCTGGATACCGCCGTACGTCACGTCCCCGAACAGCATCTGTCCGGCGAACCGGCCCTCGGTCAACTGCAGAGGCGTGGAAGGAGAGTTGGCTATCTCGTTCTGCGGCAGCCACAGCACCGGCTTGGTGACCGGCTTCGTGTCGAAGGGACCGGACGGGTTGGTGTAGTGGTTGAAGAAGCGGTCCTGCTTCACGTGGACGAGCTTCGACGAAGGCAGCCAGCCGCCCTGGTTGTCCAGGACGAACAGGTCGTCCTCCGGACCCCAGCCGATGCCGTTGGGCGTCCGCAGACCACCGGCGATGTAGTCGACCTTGCCGGTCTCCTTGTTCACCTTGATGGTCGTGCCGCGGTTCTCCGCCGGCTGCGGGTCGGTCGTCGCGCCGCCGTAGTCGATCGCCACGGAGAGGTTGAGATAGAAGTGGCCGTCCCGGTGGAGCAGGCCGAAGGCGAACTCGTGGAAGTTGCCGCCGTACGGCCAGGTGGCCACGGTCCGCCGCTCGTCGGTGACGTCGTCGCCGTCGGTGTCGGACAGCTCGGTCAGCTCGTGCTTCTGCGAGACGTAGAGCTTTCCGTCGACGGCCTTGATGCCCATGGGCTCCTTGAGCCCCTCGGCCACCTTCTTCGCCTCCACCTGGTCCGGGCCGCTCTCGCCCTGGACGCCGTCGAGGAGGTAGACCTCACCGGTCTCGTTGTCCGTGCCGCCCCAGGTCGTCACCGCGAGCCGTCCGTCCGGCAGCCAGTCCATCGCGGAGACCTGCGGCTCGAAGCCCGCCGGCCGCAGATCGGTGAGCGCGTAGTCCGGGTGGACACCGTTCAGCGGCAGTCCGTCACCGGGAGAGTCGAGCGCGCCTTCGCACTCCTTGCGGCCCGGCGCCGTCACCCGTACGACGTCGGCGTCGGTGGACAGCACGGAGTTCGGTACGACGGCGAACCCGCCGGCACCCGGCGGCTGCCAGGCCAGCGTGACCTGCTGGCCGCCGGTGCGGTCGAAGTGGTCGATACGCAAGGAGTGGTGGCCGGCGGTGAGCTCGACCGTGCCGTCCTTCGGCTCGGCACCGTGCAACCCGTCGTGATCGATGACCAGTTGGTCGTCGATCAGCAGCCGTGACCCGTCGTCGCTGGTGAGGCGGAACGCGTACGAACCGTCCTCGGGCACGTCGATGTTGCCGGTCACCTGCGAGACGAAGTGATCGTTGAAGCCGAAGTCGCCGGTCGCGTCCCAGTCGATCTGCGGCATCAACTTGTCGACGTTGGGCGTCTGTCCCGCCTTGATGTCGCACAACTTGTCGAGCGGAACCTGTACATCGAAGACGCGCAGCGTCACTCCCGGTTCCTGCGGCGGGAGTTCGTTCGGCGCGGCCGGTGCGGCGGTGGCCGGGATGGCGGAGAGGGCGCCGATGAGGAACGAGGAGACCAGCAGGCCGGTCAGATGCCTGCGGAACGGTCGGCGCCTGAGGACGGGTCGTCTGCGGGAGCGGTGGAACGGCCGTGGATGCATTCTTCCTCCTGGCCCCTCGCAGCGAGGGGCACGTCGCGGCGGTGGGTGGGGCCACCCGGCGCCCGGGGGTGAACGGTTCGGCTCGTGCGGGTCAAGCTGCGTGACTCCGGCGTGACTCCGGCGGGTCGCGACCGAAACAGTAGGAGGCTTCTGCTGACGCCGTCCATACTTCGTCACCACTGTGTTCAAAGTTCGCCGGTCTTCGTGCAAAGGTCTGAACGTGGTGGGGCCTGAGTGTTTCTGTCGGTTCGTCAGTCCGGTCTCCGTACTACGGTGGCCGCCATGAACGAGGTGAGGCTCTCGGCCGGTGTGATCGCCTACGAGGACAGTGGCGGCGACGGTCCGGTGGTGGTCCTGCTGCACGGTGTCGCCATGAACGGTTCGCTCTGGCGCCATGTCGTCGCCGGGCTCGGGGACGGGGTGCGGTGCGTCGTGCCGACCCTGCCGCTCGGCGGACACCGCAGGCCGATGGAGCCCGACGCCGATCTGACGGTGCTCGGCGTCGCCCGGCTGGTCGCGGAGTTCCTGGAGGCGCTCGGCCTGGACGACGTGACCCTGGTGATGAACGACTGGGGCGGGGCTCAGGCCCTCGTCGCCGACGGCCGGGCCGACCGGATCGGCCGCCTCGTCATCACGTCCTGCGAGGCCTTCGACAACTACCCGCCCGGCCTGCCCGGCCGGAACCTCGCCACCCTCGCCAGGCTGCCCGGCGGGCTGGAGTTCGCCTTCACGCTGCTCCGGCTGAAGGCCGCGCGCCGGTCGCCGCTGACCTGGGGCTGGATGAGCAAGCGGCCCGTGCCGGACGCCGTGATGGACGGCTGGTTCCGGCCGCTGAGGGCCTCCAAGGAGATCCGCCGCGATCTGCGGACGTATGTGCTCGGAGTGCCGGACCGCGCCGAGCTGCTGCGGTGGGCCGAGGAGTTGCGTACGTTCGACCGTCCCTCGCTCGTCATCTGGGCCACCGAGGACCGGGTCATGCCGCTCGACCACGGACGGCGGCTCGCCGAGCTGCTCCCGCAGGGTCGGCTGGTGGAGGTCGCGGACAGCTACACGCTCCTGCCGGAGGACCGGCCGGACGCTCTCGTCGAACACATCACGGCGTTCCTGGCGGAGACGGCGGCCTGACGTCGTACGACAGGAGAGCAGGACCAGCGGTCACCCCGCAATCCAAGGTGCGCGGGCGGCAGCGGTCGGTGAAGCGTTGCCCAGGCGTGAAGATCTCCTGCGACCGTGCTTAAGAAATCCTCGATGGACCCGGGACCCCGCCATACGGCAGCCTTCTGGGTGACGGCCGGGGACGGCGCGTGGAACCCCACGGGCGTGTTCCGTCCCGTCCCGCCGTGGTCCCGCCCCCACCATGGGGACGGGACGACCCCGAAGACCACCCCGGGCCGCAGGGCTCCTCCGACAGGCCCCAAGGCCCGGGGTATCCACCACCCGCGTACCACGTGCAGGGAGCCGCAGCCGTGAAGGCACTCGTCAAGCAGAAGGCCGAACCGGGACTGTGGCTGATGGACGTGCCGGAGCCGGAGTACGGCCCCGGAGACGTCCTGATCAAGGTCCTGCGTACCGGTATCTGCGGCACCGACCTGCACATCCGCGCCTACGACGGCTGGGCCCAGCAGGCGGTCACCACGCCGCTGGTCCTCGGCCACGAGTTCGTCGGCGAGGTCGCGGCGATCGGCTCCGACGTCGCCGACATCGCGGAAGGCGACCTGGTCAGCGGCGAGGGCCACCTCGTCTGCGGCAAGTGCCGCAACTGTCTCGCCGGCCGCCGCCACCTCTGCCGCTCCACCATCGGCCTCGGCGTCGGCCGGGACGGCGCGTTCGCGGAGTACGTGGTCCTGCCTGCCGCCAACGTCTGGGTGCACCGGGTCCCGGTCGACCTCGACATCGCGGCGATCTTCGACCCGTTCGGCAACGCCGTGCACACCGCGCTCTCCTTCCCGCTGGTCGGCGAGGACGTCCTGATCACCGGCGCCGGACCGATCGGCATCATGGCCGCCGCCGTCGCCCGGCATGCCGGCGCCCGCAACGTCGTGATCACCGACGTCAGCGAGGCCCGTCTCGCGCTGGCCCGCAAGGTCGGCGTCAGCCTGGCCCTGAACGTCGCGGAGAGCACCATCGCCGACGGACAGCGCGAGCTCGGCCTGCGCGAGGGCTTCGACATCGGCCTGGAGATGTCCGGCCGTCCCGAGGCGATGCGCGACATGGTCGCGAACATGACGCACGGCGGCCGCATCGCGATGCTCGGCCTGCCCGCCGAGGAGTTCGCCGTCGACTGGTCCCGGATCGTCACCTCGATGATCACGATCAAGGGGATCTACGGCCGCGAGATGTTCGAGACCTGGTACGCCATGTCCGTCCTGCTGGAGGGCGGCCTCGACCTCGCGCCCGTGATCACCGGCCGGTACGGCTTCCGCGACTTCGAAGCGGCCTTCGACGACGCGGCGAGCGGCCTCGGCGGCAAGGTCATCCTCGACTGGACCGCCTGACCGTCGAGCCTCCTCCCGGTCCCTGAGCATCTCGAACCTCTTCTCGCATCCCTGTTAAGGAATCCAGCATGTTCGAATCCGTACGCGACGATCTGCGCACCACCCTCGACGAGATCCGCGCCGCCGGGCTGCACAAGCCCGAGCGCGTGATCGGCACCCCGCAGTCCGCGACCGTGGCCGTCACCTCCGGCGGCCGCGCCGGTGAGGTGCTGAACTTCTGCGCCAACAACTACCTGGGCCTCGCCGACCACCCGGAGGTCATCGCCGCCGCGCACGAGGCGCTGGACCGCTGGGGCTACGGGCTCGCCTCGGTCCGCTTCATCTGCGGAACCCAGGAGGTCCACAAGGAGCTGGAGCAGCGGCTCTCGGCCTTCCTCGGCCAGGAGGACACGATCCTCTACTCCTCCTGCTTCGACGCCAACGGCGGCGTCTTCGAGACCATCCTCGGCCCGGAGGACGCGGTCATCTCCGACGCGCTCAACCACGCCTCGATCATCGACGGCATCCGCCTGTCCAAGGCCCAGCGCTACCGCTACGCCAACCGCGACCTGGCCGACCTGGAGAAGCAGCTCAAGGAGGCGTCCGGCGCCCGCCGCCGGCTGATCGTCACCGACGGCGTCTTCTCCATGGACGGATACGTGGCCCCGCTCCAGGAGATCTGCGACCTGGCCGACCGCTACGACGCGATGGTCATGGTCGACGACTCGCACGCCGTCGGCTTCGTCGGCCCCGGCGGCCGCGGCACGCCGGAGCTGCACGGCGTCATGGACCGGGTCGACATCATCACCGGCACGCTCGGCAAGGCGCTCGGCGGCGCCTCCGGCGGTTACGTCGCGGCGCGCGCCGAGATCGTCGCGCTGCTGCGCCAGCGCTCGCGCCCGTACCTCTTCTCCAACTCCCTCGCGCCGGTCATCGCCGCCGCGTCCCTCAAGGTCATCGACCTGCTGGAGTCCGCCGGCGACCTGCGCGACCAGCTCAACGCCAACACCGCGCTCTTCCGCACCCGGATGACCGAGGAGGGCTTCGACATCCTGCCCGGCGACCACGCCATCGCGCCGGTCATGATCGGGGACGCGGCGAAGGCGGGCCGGATGGCGGAGCTGCTGCTCGAGCGCGGTGTGTACGTGATCGGGTTCTCGTACCCGGTCGTGCCGCAGGGCGCCGCGCGCATCCGCGTCCAGCTCTCGGCCGCGCACTCCACCGCCGACGTCAACCGCGCCGTGGACGCGTTCGTGGACGCGCGGGCGGCCCTGGAGGCGGAGGCTGCCTGACCTGTCGGCCGGGTCGGCGGCTCCGCCGCGACCTGGGACAATGGGCACATGATCGATGCGCGGCGGCTGCGAATCCTCCGTGCGGTGGCCGACCACCGCACGGTGACCGCGGCCGCCGCCGCGTTGTACCTGACGCCCTCCGCCGTCTCCCAGCAGCTCGCCGCCCTGGAGCAGGAGACCGGCCACCGCCTCGTCGAACGCGGCGCGCGCGGCACCCGGCTCACCGCCGCCGGCGAGATCCTGCTCAGCCACGCCAACGTGGTCCTGGCCCAGCTGGAGCGGGCGGAGGCGGAGCTGGCGGCGTACGGCGCGGGCGTCGCCGGTACGGTCACGGTCGCCGCGTTCGCCACCGGCATCGGCTTCGTCCTCGCCCCGGCCCTCACCGAGCTGGCCCGCACCGCGCCCGGCATCCGGGTCAAGGTCCAGGACGCGGAGGGCGACGCGAGCGTGCCGATGGTGCTGGACCGGCAGGTGGATGTGGCGGTGGCGGTGGAGTACCGAGGCGCGCCGGCCGAGGACGACCGCCGCCTCACCCGGGTCCCGCTCTACTCGGAACCGTTCGACGCGGTGCTCCCGGTGGACCACCGCCTCGCCGGCCAGGACCAGGTGGCGGTCGCCGACCTCGCGAAGGACCCGTGGATCGGGCCGTACCCGGGCAACCCGTGCCATGAGGTGGTGGTCCTGGCCTGCGAGTTCGCCGGCTTCGAGCCGCGCCTGGAGCACTCGTCGGACGACTTCCGGGCGGTGGTGGCGCTGGCCGGCGCGGACGCGGGGGTGGCGCTGGTGCCGAGGTCGGCGCTGCGCGGAGTGGAGCTGACGGGTGTGGTCGTCCGCCCGGTGGAGGGCAGCGCCCCGACCCGCCGCGTCTTCGCGGCCGTACGCCAGGGAGCCGAGGGCCATCCGCTGATCCGGCCGGTGCTGGACGCGATGGAGGCGGTGGCGGTACGGGAGGCGGGGCTGGCGCGGGCGTGATCGGAGCTCCGGGCCGACCGGCGGGGCTGCGAGCGGTGCTCATGGACGCGAGCGCCGCTCAGGGGGCGTGAGCGGTGCTCAGGGGCGTGAGCGGTGCTCAAGGGCGCGAGCGGTGCTCAAGGGCGCGAGCGGCGCTCGCGCCCCTGAGCACCGCTCTTCCGGTCAGTCGATCCGGCCCGTCCGCCGGATCCTCCCGCCCCACCACCGCCCGGCCGGCGGCGCCATCCCCGCCCGCTCCGGGTCGTACAGGATCTGCCAGCCCACCAGCGCCACCAGGATCCCGATCGTGGCCCACGCCGGCAGCCGTACGCCCAACGGGGCCAGCGCCACCGCAACCACCACGCACGGCAGCCCCCACCCCAGGACCCACACCCGGTCGGCCCGCTCCGCCAGCGGCAGCGCCGCGACCAGCCCCGCCGCGAAGTATCCCGCCATCGCCCCGCACAGCAGCCAGTGCTGCCCCTTCGGCAGTACGTCGTCGAAGTGCGCGATCGCCGAGCCGAGGGCCGTGGCCAGGGCGACCAGGAAACCCGTCATCACGGCGTGCAGCAGCATCGCCAGCCGGGGAGCGAGCGCGCCTTCGCGCAGGTGCGGGATGCCGTTGGTGCCGTACAGGAGGCTCAGCGCGCAGACCCCGGCCAGCAGGCAGAACGCGCCGAGCCCGGTGGCGGCCAGCGGCAGGTCCCAGTCGTCGCGTTCGGAGGCGGCGTCGATGATCTGGATGACGCCTTCGCCCAGCACGATGATCACGTACAGCCCGAGCCGCTCGCCCATGTGCGCGGTGTCGATGCGTGACTCGCTGAGCCGGGGCGGCGCGGGCGCGGCGGCGTGCGGCGGGCCGGGCGGCGGCCGGTCGCCACGGCGGGCGGCGACCCGTTCGGCGGCCCGGCGGAGGGTGCGGCCGCGTGTGGAGACCAGCAGGGTCACGAGGTCGACGGCGATGCCGAGCGCCCAGAGCCAGTAGCGCCACGGCGGCGGGACGAAGAGCGAGACGAGCCACGGCAGCGCTCCCGCCCCGAACTGCGCCAGCGGCCAGTCCACGACGACGCTGCCCCGCTGCCAGACGCGGCCCGCCTGCCAGCGCAGGGCGACATAGGCGACGACGAAGGTGACGGCGTGGTGGGTGAGGACCGCGTGGACGGAGGCGGCCATCACGGCCATGCCGAGCATCGCGATCAGCAGCGTACGGACGCGGGTCGCGGAGGCGGCGATGTCCCCGTAGACGGCGAACCCGGCCCACACCGTCCAGAAGGCGAGGTAGAGGACTCCGTACAGGGCGAGGTCCGCCAGGTGCGGCCCGTCGTGCAGGAGGTGGGCCAGCTGCCCGGCCCCGGCGACGACCACCAGGTCGAAGAACAGCTCGTTCCACCCGGCGTGCCGCGCGGCGGGGGCGGCGCTCTCCGTGGACTCCATGACCTCATGGTCGGCAACGGGCGCCCGGACGCGCCTGAAAGTGTGGGCCGAATGGCGACGGCTCAGTCCGTCGGCTGCAGCAGGTCCCAGCGGTTGCCGTACAGGTCCTCGAAGACGGCGACCGAGCCGTACGTCTCGTGCCGGGGCTCCTCCAGGAAGCGCACGCCCGCCACGCTCATCCGCGCATGGTCGCCTGCGAAGTCCTCGGTATGCAGGAAGAAGCCGACCCGCCCACCGGTCTGCGTCCCCACGCTCGCCTCCTGAGCCCCGTCCTTCGCCCGGGCCAGCAGCAGACCCGTACCGGACGCCGTCCCGCGCGGGCGCACCACCACCCAGCGGGAGCCGTCGCCGCGATCGGTGTCCTCCACCAGCTCGAAGCCGAGGGCGTCGCGGTAGAAGGCGATGGCCTCGTCGTAGTCGCGGACGACCAGCGTGACCAGGGCGATGTGGGACATGGGCCTCTCCAGGAGTCCGGCGACACGGTTATACGTAACACTAACGCTTCCGGCCCCTGCCCCCGCACAATGCCCCGCATGGACTCCCTGGACATCCTGGACGCCACGACTCCCGCCGGCCTCGCCGACACCGTCGACCGGGCCCGGAGCCTCGCGCCAACCGGCCGGCGGCGCATCCTCGGCATCGCCGGGCCGCCCGGGGCCGGGAAGTCCACGCTGGCGCGGCGGCTGGTCGAAGGGCTGGACGGGCGTGCCGTCCTCGTGCCCATGGACGGCTTCCACCTCGCCGGCGCCGAGCTGGAGCGGCTCGGCCGGGCCGACCGGAAGGGCGCGCCCGACACCTTCGACGCGGCCGGGTACGTGGCCCTCCTGCGGCGCCTGCGCGAGCCGGACCCCGACCACGCGGTGTACGCCCCCGTCTTCGACCGGGCCCTGGAGGAGCCGGTCGCCGGGGCCCTGGCCGTACCGCCGGACGTGCCGCTCGTCATCACCGAAGGCAACTACCTGCTGCTCGACGAGGGGCCGTGGGCGCCGGTGCGCGGGCTGCTGGACGAGGCCTGGTTCCTGGACCTCGATCCGGAGGTCCGGGTGCGGCGGCTCGTGGAGCGCCATGTGCGGTACGGGAAGCCTCCGGCGTACGCCCGGGCGTGGGTGGAGAGCTCCGACGAGGCGAACGCCCGGCTGGTGGAGACCGGCCGGGCCCGCGCGGACCTGGCGGTACGGCTCCCGTCGTAGCCCCACCCCGCAACCGGTTCGCATACGCCCTCCACCACGGGCAGGATGCAGGAAGTCGTGCACCGACCGCCCGCGTTGACGTTCCGCCGCCAGGAGGCCCCGATGTCCAGCCCGAACCAGCCCGCGTCGCCCCCCGTGCCCTTCACCGCCGAGGTCTACCGGGCCCGGATGGCGAAGGCGGCCGACTCCGCCGCCGAGGCCGGGCTGGCCGGAGTGATCGTCGCGCCCGGGCCCGACCTCGTCCATCTCACCGGCTACCAGCCCGTCTCCACCGAACGCCTCACCCTCCTCGTCCTGCGGGCCGGCGAGGAGCCGGTCCTGGTCGTCCCGACGCTGGAGGCGCCCGACGCGGCGGCCGCCGCCGGAGCGCCCGCTCTCGCTCTGCGGGACTGGACCGATGGCGTGGACCCGTACGCCGTGGCCTCTCCGCTGCTCGTGAAGCAGGGCCGCTTCGGCGTCAGCGACAACGCCTGGGCCCTGCACCTCCTCGGCCTCCAGCGGGCGCTGCCCGACACCACGTACACCGCCCTCACCGAGGCGCTCCCGATGCTCCGGGCCGTGAAGGACGACGCCGAGCTGGAGCGCCTGGCGGCGGCGGGAGCGGCGGCGGACGCCACGTACGAGGAGATCCTGAAGGTGCGGTTCTCCGGCCGCCGCGAGAGTGACGTGGCCGCCGATCTCGCCGCGCTCCTGACGCACTTCGGCCACTCGCAGGTCGACTTCACCGTCGTCGGCTCCGGGCCCAACGGCGCCAACCCGCACCACGAGGCGGGGACACGCACCATCGAGCGCGGCGACATGGTGGTCCTGGACTTCGGCGGCCTCAAGCACGGTTACGGCTCCGACACCTCCCGTACGGTCCATGTCGGTGAGCCCTCCGTCGAGGAGCAGCGGGTCCACGACATCGTCCGCGAGGCCCAGCAGGCCGGCTGTGCCGCCGTCCGGCCCGGCGTCGCCTGCCAGGAGATCGACCGGGCCGCCCGCGCGGTGATCACCGGGTTCGGCTACGGCGAGCGGTTCATCCACCGTACGGGCCACGGCATCGGCGTCACCACGCACGAACCGCCGTACATGATCGAGGGCGAGGAGCAGCCGCTCGTTCCCGGCATGTGCTTCTCCGTCGAGCCGGGCATCTACCTGCCAGGCCGTTTCGGAGTCCGTATCGAGGACATCGTGACCGTCACCGAGGGCGGCGGCCGCCGCCTCAACGCCACCGACCGTGCGCTGGCGATCGTCGACTAGCCGACCCGGCCGAGGAGTTCAGTCGTCGGCCAGCACCACGCACGACTCCGGCGCCAGCCGCAGCACTCCGTCCGCGCCCGGCGCCTCCACCGGCTCCCAGGCCGCCAGCACCCGTCCGCCGGACCGGCGGTGACGCCCGCGACCCAGCGGGATCGCCGCCGGTCCGTCCGACAGGTTGACCACGACCCGGACATCGCCTCTGCGGTACGCGATCCAGCGGGCGTCCTCGTCGTACGCGACCTTCACCGAGGCGAGATCGGGATCGTGGAGGTCGGGCAACGACCGCCGCAGCGCGATGAGTTCGCGGTACCAAGCGAGCATCCTGGCGTGCGGTTCGCGCTTCGGCTCGTCCCAGTCCAGACAGGAGCGGTCGCGGGTCGCAGGGTCCTGCGGGTCGGGGATCTCTTCCTCGGCCCAGCCGTGCGCACCGAACTCCCGCCGCCTGCCGTTGCGTACGGCCTCCGCCAGCTCCGGGTCCGTGTGGTCGGTGAAGAACTGCCACGGAGTCCGCGCTCCCCACTCCTCGCCCATGAACAGCATCGGCGTGAACGGCCCGGTCAGCACCAGGGTCGCCGCGCACGCCTGGAGGCCGGGGGAGAGGGAGGCGGCGAGACGGTCGCCGAGGGCCCGGTTGCCGATCTGGTCGTGGGTCTGCGCGTAGCCGACGAAGCGGTGGGCCGGAGAGCGGGAGACGTCGACCGGGCGGCCGTGGACGCGGCCCCGGAAGCTGGAGTACGTCCCGTTGTGGAAGAACGCCGACGTCACCGTCTTGGCCAGGGCGGCGAGCGGGGCCCGGGCGAAGTCGGCGTAGTAGCCCTGCGATTCGCCGGTGAGCGCGGTGTGCAGGGCGTGGTGGAAGTCGTCGTTCCACTGGGCGTGCAGCCCGAGGCCGCCCGCCGGACGCGGCGTCGTCGTACGCGGGTCGCAGAGGTCGGACTCGGCGATCAGGCCCAGCGGCCGGTCCAGCTCCTCCGCCAGCGCGTCGACCGCCGTCGACAGCTCCTCCAGGAAGGTGAGCGCCCGCGTGTCGGCCAGCGCGTGCACCGCGTCCAGCCGCAGCCCGTCCAGCCGGTAGTCCCGCAGCCAGGCCAGCGCACTGCCCAGCAGGAACGCCCGCACCTCGTCCGAGCCCGGCGCGTCCAGGTTGACCGCCGCGCCCCACGGCGTGTGGTGCGTGTCGGTGAAGTACGGGCCGAAGGCGGGCAGGTAGTTGCCGGAGGGACCCAGGTGGTTGTGGACCACGTCCAGGACCACCCCGAGCCCCAGCTCATGCGCCGTGTCGACAAAGCGCTTAAGTCCCTCGGGCCCCCCGTACGGCTCGTGCACCGCCCAGAGCGACACCCCCTCGTACCCCCACCCGTTCGTGCCCGGGAACGGACAGACCGGCATCAGCGACACATGGGTGACCCCCAGCTCCGCCAGATGGCCCAGCCGCTCCGCCGCCGCGTCGAACGTGCCCTGAGGCGTGTACGTCCCCACGTGCAGCTCGTACAGCACCGCACGGTTCAGCCGCCGCCCCGTCCACCCGTCGCGCCAGGCGTACGCCTCCTGGTCGACCACCGCGCTCGGCCCGTCCGGCCCGTCCGGCTGGCGCCGCGAGCGCGGATCCGGCAGCAGCGGCCCGTCGTCCACCCGGAACCCGTAACGCGTCCCGTCCGCCGCCTCCGCCTCGGCGCTACACCACCCCTCCCGCAGCGGATCGCGCTCCATCGGGTACCGGACCTCCGCCGCCTCCAGCACGACCGTGTCCGCCTCGGGGGCCCACACCTCGAACCGCATCCACCACTCCTCGTCCGTAACGTCCGCCACGTGCGTAACAGGCCGTCAGGCCGCCCGGCCGTTCGGAAGGCGGTACCGCGCCCGGGCTCACCACCATCCAGGACCGCCCGCCTCTGGAACCGGCCGGTTACCGGCCATTAAGGTCTGGTCCTGATCATTGCCCGGTCGGCTCCCCGCTCATACAGGTTCCGTTCATCCGTACGGCTCATGGAGGCCGCGATGCCCGTACCGCAGTTCCCGCCCGGCTTCCTCTGGGGAGCCTCCGCCTCCGCCTTCCAGACCGAAGGCGCGGTGGACGCCGACGGCAAGGGCCCGTCGGGCTGGGACGCGTTCGCCGCGCAGCCCGGCCGGATCAAGGACGGCACCGACACCACCCGGGGCACCGGCTTCCACGCCCGCTACCGCGAGGACGTGGCCCTGCTCGCCGGGCTCGGCGCCGACGCCTTCCGGTTCTCCATCAGCTGGCCGCGCGTGGTGCCCGGCGGCAGCGGAGCCGTCAACGCCGACGGGCTCGACTTCTACGACCGGCTCGTCGACGAGCTCTGCGCCCACGGCATCACCCCCGCCCCGACCCTCTACCACTGGGACACCCCGCTCCCGCTGGAGGAGGCCGGCGGCTGGCTCGACCGGGACACCGCGTACCGCTTCGCGGAGTACGCCGGAATCGTCGCCGAGCGGCTCGCGGACCGGGTCCCGATGTGGATCACCATCAACGAACCCGCCGAGGTCACGATGCTCGGCTACGCGCTCGGCGAGCACGCGCCCGGCCGCACGCTCCTCTTCGACGCCCTGCCCGCCGCCCACCACCAGCTCCTCGCCCACGGCCTCGCGGTCCGGGCCCTGCGCGCGGCGGGCGCCGACAACATCGGCATCGCCCTCTCCCACGCCCCGGTGTGGACGGCCGGCGACTCGGACGAGGACCGCGCGAGCGCCGAGCTGTACGACACGCTCACCAACTGGCTCTTCGCCGACCCCGTCCTCACCGGCCGCTACCCGGACGAGGCCATCGCCGCCCTGATGCCGGGGCCGGTCGCCGACGACCTCAAGGTGATCTCGACGCCACTCGACTGGTACGGCGTCAACTACTACAACCCCACCCTCGTCGGCGCGCCCCGGCCGGAAGCCCTGGAGACCTTCTCCGGCTTCACGATGCCCGCCGAACTCCCTTTCGGGATACGCGAGATCGAGGGATACGAGAAGACGGGCTTCGGCTGGCCCGTGGTCCCCGAGGGCCTCACCGAGATCCTCACCCTCCTCCACCGCCGCTACGGCGACCGCCTCCCGCCGCTCCACATCACCGAGAACGGCTGCGCCCTGGACGAGCCGCTCGCCGACGACCGCCGCATCGCCTACCTGGAGAGCCACCTGACCGCTCTGCGCGCGGCGATGGACGCCGGCGTCGACGTACGCGGCTACTTCACCTGGTCGCTCACCGACAACGTGGAGTGGACGGAAGGCGCCTCGCAGCGGTTCGGCCTGGTCCACATCGACTACGAGACCCTCACCCGTACGCCGAAGGCCTCGTACGCCTGGTACCGCGAGCTGATCCGCGCACAGAAGCAGCGGAAGCCGCAGATCCGGGCAGCGGAAAGGGCTTACGCGCAGCCCTCCGAATGATCAATACTCCCGCCATGGTCGCTTCATGGTGGTCCCGGGCCCGGCTGGGGATCTTCGTTCACTGGACACCCGCCTCCGTCCCCGGCTGGGCCCCGCCCTACGTCTCCCCGGGCGAACTCCCGGCGGCGGGCCGGCGTGCGCCGCTCGGCTGGACCTCGTACGCGGAGTGGTACGAGAACTCCCTCCGCTTCCCCGGCTCCCCGGCCGCCGCCCACCACCGCGCCACCTACGGCAGCCGTCCCTACACCGACTTCGGCCGCGACTTCGAGGACGGGCTCGCCACCTGGGACCCGGCCGCCTGGGCCCGCTCCTTCCGCGAGGCGGGCGCCGGTTACGCGGTGCTGGTCACCAAGCACCACGACGGCTTCTGCCTCTGGCCCTCCGAGACGCACAACCCGCACCGCACCGGCTGGCACACCGCCCGGGACGTGGTCGGCGAGTTCGCCGAAGCCGTACGGGCCGAAGGCCTGCGCTTCGGCGTCTACTACTCCGGCGGGCTCGACTGGACCTTCGACGACCGGCCCATCGGCACCGCCGCCGACATGTTCTCCGCCGTTCCGCGCGGAAGCTATCCGGCCTACGCCGACGCGCAGCTGAGAGAGCTGATCCGCCGCTACCGGCCCGACATCCTCTGGAACGACATCGCCTGGCCGGCCTCCGCCACCGAGATCCGCTCGCTCACCGACTTCTACCGCTTCACCGTCCCGCACGGCGTCGTCAACGACCGCCTGCTCCCGTACGCACCGCACTGGCGAGGACTGTCGCTTCCGGGCGCCAAGTCCCTCTACAACCGGTGGGACCGGCGCACGGTGGCGCAAGGCGAGGGCTTCGTGCCGCGCACTCCGCCGGACTTCGACTTCCGTACGCCGGAGTACGCCCGGTACACCGGCTCCGACCCGTACGAGATCACCCGCGGCATCGACCACAGCTTCGGCTACAACCGCAACTCCGGACCGGACGCCTTCATCGACCGCCGTACGCTGACCTCACTGGTCCGCGACACGGCGGCCGACGGCGGAAACCTGCTGCTCAACGTGGGTCCGCGCGGCGAGGACGCGACGATCCCCGCCGAGCAGCGACTCCGTCTCGACTGGCTCGCCGAGGAGACGGCGAGCGGCGAACTCAGCTCGGACCGGACACCAGGTCGATGCGCTCCTGAGTGACGGGATGACCGGCGCGGGCGAACGCGGCGGCCATCGGCGCGTTCGCGCGGTCCGTCGCGCCCGCGATGGACTCGGCGCCGTGTTCGACCAGGAAGCGGGTGCACTCCACCAGCAGGTCGTAGCCGTACCCGTGCCCGCGCGCCTCGGGGACGACCCCGATGAAGCCGATGCACGGCCCGGACGGGTTGTGCGCCGGCACATGGATGCCCGCCACCTCGCCGTCCGGCGTGTAGGCCAGCTGCCACCACTCGCGCGGCGAAGGACACCAGTGGAAGAAGTCCAACTCCTCCTGCGCCGCCGCCTCCAGCCCGCCCGGCCCTTCGATCGCCCGCCGGGCATGGGCGTCCAGCGTGACGGAGTGGACCCGGCGCAGTACGTCGAGGATCACGGCGTCGTCCGGCTCGGACCGGAAGGTGAGCCGGCCCGGCCGCTCGGGCAGCGGGCAGTCGGCCGTCCACGTATAGCGGTAGCGCTCGACGAGGACCTCCATCCCGGCCGCCCGCGCGGCGCCGATCCGCGCCTCGGCGGCGGCCTGGACCTCGGGCTGCTCCCGCCAGCCCGGCGGCACCAGGAGGGAGTATTCGCTACGGAAGGGGGCCCGGCGCAGGAGTTCGGCGGCGGCCTCCTCCTCGCCGGGTGCGAAGTCGAACCAGTCGAGCGCGATGGGCGCGGTGTCGGCGGGGGCGCCCCACCAGGCGGCCCTGGCCACCACGGTGTTGTCGCGCAGCGCGACCCAGGTCCAGTCGGGGCGGTACTCGCCGCCGTCCGCCACGGTGGCGTAACGGTGGCCGAAAGCGCCACGGCCGACGAGTGCGTTGTCGTGAAGCGAGTGGAAAAGATCGGCGTCGCTCGAAGTGAGCGCGCGAATGACCGGATCGGTCATGGAAAGGTCCTCCGGGGACGAAATTCCCGGGCTCCCGGTCGAACATCAGATGCCGGACGTCAGGCGTCAGGCGTCAGACGTCAGGCGTTCGGACGGAGTCCGACACCGTCCGGTGGACGAGGCGGGAGCGCGGGGGGCGAGAAACTGCGGATGCCGGTGCTGCCGGTGGTGGTGTCACGCACGGTCCCACCCCTTTCCATGGCGTCGACGGCCTGGGCCGATGTCGGTGCCGACCCTAACCGGGGCCCGGACGGCACGTCCACCGGTTTACGCGACGGCCCATCACCGACGCCTCCGCCGAGCCCCGGTGCAGGTCAGGACAGCCGGGAAGGAGGGCCCTTCTGGACACTCCGGCCCCCTCGGCCCGACAATCGACGATGTGACGTCGTCCCCCGAGTTCCACACGTATCCCGCGCGGCTGTCGGACGCCCAGCGCGACCGTGTCCTCGGCGTGCTCAGAGAAGGTGCCGCACAGGGCAAGCTCTCGCACGACACCTTCATGCGGCGGATGGAGCTAGCCCTCGTCGCCCGCCGCCCCGAGGAGCTGGCGGCCCTCACCTCGGACCTCGACACCGGCAGAGGCTTCTCGCAGGGCCTCGTCCGGGCGGTCGGCGGAATATCCGCCTTTCCGGGACGCCTGCGCCGGGCCTGGCAGACCGAGCGGCTCCCGAAGCTGCTGCTGCCCGCACCGAGCCCGTATCCGCTGCTCATCGGCCGCGACCCGGGCAACGGGCTGCGGCTCAACCACGAGACGGTCTCCCGGCTGCACGCCGAACTCACCGTGCAGCACGGCCGCTGGGTCCTGCGCGACCTCGGCTCCACCAACGGCACCTGCGTCAACGGCCAGCGGCTCGTCGGCGCGATCCCGGTGCGCGACGGCGACCAGGTGAGCTTCGGCCGGATGAGCTTCCGCCTCACCGCGCCGTCACCGCGCCCGCCCGCCTGACCGTAACCCTTGACCTCCTGCGTTCCGTCACCGTCACCCGAACGGGTGTACGTCGACTGCGGTGCGGCCCCGGCGGTGGTCCGCTGAGAGGCAGGCGCGTCGACAGGCGACGCCACGACCGCAGGGGGCGACGAGGGATGGAGGCCGACCGCTCCGAGGCCCTGCCCACCGCCCGCCGTCCGCACCGGCTCGCGGGCGGACAGCCGGGACTGCTGGAGCCGGGTGCCTCGACGGATCCGTACCGCCTGCGGCTGTACCGGATCCTCCGCACCGACTTCCCGCTCGGTTACGACCCGGGCCTCGGCGCCTGGCTGCTGAGCCGGTACGCGGACGTGGCCCTGGCCCTCACCGACCCGCGCTTCACCGGCTACCCGCACGACGGCGCGCCGCGCGGCCCGGTCCCGGCGCCGCTCGGGCTCTGCCGGGGCAGCCTGGTCTGTACGCCGCTGCCGGATGGCGGAACGGCCCCGGAAGGCGGCTCCGCCGTCGAGCGCACCGCGTACGTCCTGGCCCGCCGGATAGCCGGGCGCGACCGTGCGGACCTGGTCGCCGAGTTCTGCCGCTGGCTGCCCGCCGGAGCCGACGCCGTGGCGGCCGGGCGCTCCTATCCGGACCTGCACGCCCGGCCCCGGCCCGGCGGTGGAGCGGCCGACTGCGCCCGGCACACCGGGCTCCGGGAGCGGGCCCTCGCCTCGTTCCTGGCGAACATGCTGGACGACCCCGATCTGCTGGCCGCCGCAGCGGGGTCCGAGGCCGGGGCCGGGATGCTCGTCAGCCGGGCCTGGGCCGAGACGCTGCGCCGTGACCCGCCCGTCCAGATCGTGCTGCGCCGCACCCGCACCGAGGTGCGCGTCAGCGGCGGCACGCTGCCCGGCGGTGCGCCCGTCGCCTGTCTGATCGGCGCGGCGGGCCGCGACCCGGCCCGGTTCGCGGCACCCGACCGGTTCGATCCGCTGCGCGCCGACGCCGACCCGCTGCTCACCGGCCCGGCCGGCTGCCCCGCCGCCCTCCTCGGCCGCCTGGAGGCCGAACACGGCCTGCGCGCCCTGCTGACGGCGATGCCCGGCATCCGCTGGGCCGAAGGCTTCCGCCCCACGTCGACCGGCGTGCTCACCCGGGGCCCGCGCACCCTGCTCGTACGCCCGTCCTGACCGGTTTCCCGCGACCGGGCGTCACCCCCGCACCCGCCGCAACAGCACCACCGGCCGCTCCCCGAACAACTCGCCCGCCGCCACCGCACCACCCGCGAACTCGCGCCCGGCCGCACGATCCAGCACATCCCGCCACGGCCCCGCATCCGGCAGCTCCACCACCGTGTCCCGCCAGCCACCGTCCTCCGCCAGCCGCAGCGACAGCCGGGTCACCGCCACCGCCACCTCGCCGGACCGGCTGAACGCCACCACGTGGCCGGCCGCCGCACCCCGCGCCTTGAGCGGTACGTACGTCCCCGACTCGCCGAACACCTCCGGCAGCTCCCGCCGCAGCCGCAGCGCCGCCGCCGTCACCACCTGCTTCTCCTCCTCCGGGCCCTCCGGCCGCCGGAACGGACTCCGGTTGTCCGGGTCGACCAGGGCCAGGTACTCGCTCTCCGTGCCCTGGTACAGGTCCGGCACGCCCGGCATCGTCAGCTGCACCAGCGCCGCTCCGAGCACCTGGGCCCGGACGTGCGGAGCCAGCGACTCCGCGAACGCGGTCACCAGCCTGCGGGCCGTACCGGAACCGCTGCCCGGCCCGGCCGCCACGAAGTCCGTCACCGCCCGCTCGTAGGCCTCGTCCGGCTCCGTCCAGCTGGTGAAGAGTCCGGCCTCGCGCACCGCCTTCAGCAGCGCCGGCTCCAGTCGCGCGCCCAGCTCATCGGCCGGGAGCGGCGCGCAGCCGTACGAGGACTGCCAGGCCTGCCAGGCCAGCTGCGGGTCCGGTGCCGCGACCGGTGTCACCTCGGTCAGCTCGGCCACCAGCTCCGCCCACCGCTCCGGACACTGCGACAGCACCGAGATCCGGGCCCGCACGTCGGCGCTCCGCTTGGTGTCGTGCGTGCTCAGGACCGTCCCGGTGGCGGGCCAGTCCCGCGCGATCCGGGCGGCGAAGGCATGGAACGCGTCCACCGTCACCGCCGGCTGACCCGGGTCACCGCCGACCTCCGTCGCCGAGACCAGCGGCACGTACCGGTAGAACGCGGTGTCCTCCACCGACTTGGCGTGCAGCGCGGACGCGGTCTGCGCGAACCGGGCGCAGAAGGAAGCCTGTTCCCCTCCGTCGCCGAGCCGCCCGAGTGCCAGATCCCGTACGACGTCCACGGCGGCGGCCTCCTCCGGCACGGAGAACACCGCCTTCGCGTCCCGTACGGCGTCGTCCGGAAGCGTCTCCTCCGCGATCCGGGTCGGCTCCACGCCCGCCGTGACGTACGGCCGGTAGACCGGCACGCGTACCAGCAGCTCTCGGATCGCCGTCCGCAGCGCCCACGGCGCGTGGTCGCGCAGGGCCGGGTCGGCGGCGCAGATGGAGGTGGCGAGCCGGGTCAGCCAGGCCGTCTCGGAGGCCAGTTCGTGCGTGGCCACCCGGTACGCGGCCCGGCGGACGGTCGCCTTCCAGTAGCCGCCGCGGTCGCCGGGCGGGCCCGCGAACTCCCGGTAGTGGCCGAGCAGCTCCGCCGCGCCCGCCGGGTCCGTGAACAGGCCGTCGATCCGGTGCAGCGCGTCGTACCCGGTCGTCCCGGCGACCGCCCAGCCGGCCGGCAGCGGCTCGTCGCCGGTGAGGATCTTCTCCACCACCGTCCACCGGCCGCCGGTGGCCTCGTCCAGCTGTCGCAGATACGCGGCCGGGTCGGCGAGGCCGTCCGGATGGTCGATCCGCAGGCCGTCCAGGACGCCGTCGCGGAGGAGTTCGAGGACCTTGGCGTGGGTGGCGTCGAAGACCTCGGGGTGTTCGACGCGGACGCCGATCAGCTCGGAAACGGTGAAGAAGCGGCGGTAGTTCAGCTCGGTACGGGCCAGCCGCCACCAGGCGAGCCGGTAGTGCTGGGCGTCGAGGAGTTCCGGAAGCGGAAGCTCCGCCGTGCCTGACCGCAGCGGGAACTCCTGCTCGCCGTAGCGCAGCACCTCCGCGTCGGCGTCCACGGTGAACGCGTCCAGCTCGCCGCCGAGCGGACCGGCCAGGACCGGCAGCAGCACCTTGTCGCCGCCCGCCGCCCAGTCGATGTCGAACCAGCGGGCGTACGGCGACACACGGCCCTCGCGCAGCACCTCCCAGAGCTGCCGGTTGTGGCGCGGCACGGCGGCCATGTGGTTGGGCACGATGTCGAGGACGAGCCCGAGCCCGTGCTCCCGGGCCGTGGCGGCGAGGCTCCGCAGCCCCTCCTCACCGCCGAGCTCCTCCCGTACGCGGCTGTGGTCGACCACGTCGTAGCCGTGCGTGGAGCCGGGGACCGCCTCCAGGACGGGCGAGAGGTGCAGATGGGAGACGCCGAGCGCGGCCAGGTACGGCACCGCCTTCTCGGCCGCCGGGAACGGGAAGTCGGGCTGGAGCTGAAGCCGGTACGTGGCGGTGGGCGTCATGCCCTTCTACGTACCCCGCCCGGGGCGACCTGTGTCACCCCGGGCGGGACGCTCACCCTTGCCGCCCTGTCACGCGGGGCGCTTCAGCACGGTGAGGCTGCGTCCGATCAGCGTCACCTGTTCGCCCTCGGTCACCTTCGGCCCCGACCCGGGGGGCACCCCTGCGGGGAGTGCGGTGTCCACGACGACCTGCCACTGCTCGCCGTGGTCCACCGGAACCGCGAACTCCAGCGTCTCGGCGCTCGCGTTGAACATCAGCAGGAACGAATCGTCGGCGATCCGCTCACCGCGCGGCCCCGGCTCCGAGATCGCCTGACCGTTGAGGAACACGGTCATGGCCTTGGCGTGGGCCGCCTGCCAGTCCTGCTGGGTCATCTCCTCACCCTCGGGAGTGAACCAGGCGATGTCGGAGAGCTCGTCGTGCGTGCCCTCCACCGGCCGCCCGTGGAAGAAGCGGCGGCGCCGGAAGACCGGATGGTCGCGGCGGAGCCACACCATGGACCGGGTGAACTCCAGCAGGTTGCGCCGGAACTCGTCGTCCGGCGCCTCCGGATCGGGCCAGTGGATCCAGGCCAGCTCGTTGTCCTGGCAGTAGGCGTTGTTGTTGCCCTTCTGCGTACGGGCGAACTCGTCGCCGTGGCTCAGCATCGGCACGCCCTGCGACAGCATCAGCGTGGCGATGAAGTTCCGCATCTGCCGGCCCCGCAGCTCCAGGACCTCCGGATCGTCCGTCTCACCCTCGGCACCGCAGTTCCAGGACCGGTTGTGGCTCTCGCCGTCCCGGTTGCCCTCGCCGTTGGCGTCGTTCCGCTTGTCGTTGTACGACACCATGTCGTGCAGCGTGAAGCCGTCGTGGCAGGTGGTGAAGTTGATCGAGGCGAGCGGGCGGCGCCCGTCGTCCTGGTAGAGGTCGGAGGAGCCCGTCAGCCGTCCGGCGAACTCCGCCAGCGTGCGCGGCTCGCCGCGCCACAGGTCGCGGACCGTGTCGCGGTACTTGCCGTTCCACTCGGTCCACAGCGGCGGGAAGTTGCCCACCTGGTAGCCGCCTTCGCCGACGTCCCACGGCTCGGCGATCAGCTTCACCTGGCTGACCACGGGGTCCTGCTGGACCAGGTCGAAGAACGAGGAGAGCCGGTCCACCTCGTGGAACTGGCGGGCCAGGGTCGCCGCCAGGTCGAAGCGGAAGCCGTCCACATGCATCTCGGTCACCCAGTACCGCAGTGAGTCCATGATCATCTGGAGGACGTGCGGTGACCGCATGAGCAGCGAGTTCCCGGTGCCCGTGGTGTCCATGTAGTAGCGCTGATCGTCGGTCAGGCGATAGTAGGAGGCGTTGTCGAGCCCGCGGAAGGAGAGCGTGGGCCCGAGGTGGTTGCCTTCGGCGGTGTGGTTGTAGACGACGTCGAGGATGACCTCGATGCCGGCCTGGTGCAGCGCCTTCACCGCCTGCTTGAACTCCAGTACCTGCTCGCCCCGGTCGCCCCAGGAGGCGTAGGTGTTGTGCGGGGCGAAGAAGCCGATGGTGTTGTAGCCCCAGTAGTTGGCGAGCCCCATGTCGGCCAGGCGGTGGTCCTGGACGAACTGGTGGACGGGCATCAGCTCGATCGCGGTGACGCCCAGTTCGGTGAGGTGGGCGATGACCTCCGGATGCGCGAGCCCCGCGTACGTACCGCGCAGCTCGGGCGGGAGGCCCGGATGGAGCATCGTCAGGCCCTTGACGTGGGCCTCGTAGATCACGGTGCGGTGGTAGTCCGTACGGGGACGGCGGTCGTCGCCCCAGTCGAAGTACGGATTCACCACCACCGAGCTCATGGTGTGCGGGGCCGAGTCGAGGTCGTTGCGCGCGTCGGGCTTCCCGAACGGGTAGCCGTACACCGCCTCGCCCCACTCGATCTTCCCGGAGACCGCACGCGCGTACGGGTCCAGGAGCAGCTTCGCGGAGTTGCACCGCTGCCCGTGCTGAGGTTCGTAGGGCCCGTGCGCCCGGAAGCCGTACCGCTGACCCGGCATGATGCCGGGCAGGTACGCGTGGCGCACGAAGGCGTCGGTCTCGCGGAGCTCCACCGCCGTTTCTGAACCGTCGTCGTGCAACAGGCACAACTCGATCCGGTGGGCGGCCTCGGAGAAGACCGCGAAATTGGTGCCGGCGCCGTCATAGGTGGCGCCGAGGGGATAAGCGTGTCCCGGCCAGACCTGCATAGATGAGACTCTTCCACTTCTGATCCGGGTGCGGTGGCTTTCCTCGGCCCATTACTCCTCGAATCTTCCCCGAAAACGGGGCCCGTACCTAGTACGTCACGCGGTGCGGCCGGGTCCCGTCGCCCGGCTCCGGCCACACCGGTCAACTTCGGACACCACCGTGCCGCCCCGGACGCGATTGCGGACGCGCCCGGCCGGCGGGCGTCCGGAACGCGGCCTTCGCGGGGGTGCCTAATCACTATGAATCCGCTCACTCCACCCGATCTTGCCGCAAGGAACGGGCCGCCCGGACAGGGGAGTTGAGAAACCGGGCGGGCCATCGGGCTGCACCGGCTCCCGCTCCCGGAGTACCCTTCCTTGATCGTTGGGTGGGGGAGTGGAAGGCGGTACGCGGGTGAGCTCGGGAGGGTTCGAGCTACCCCCAGGTGACGCAGGTCACGAGGGGGAATCGACCGATGCGCCACCCGGGGCGGTGTCCCTTGCGCAGCCCATGGAGATCGGTGCCGAGCTGGACTGGGGCGCCGAGGCCTGGAGCGAGGTACGGACCCGCGCGCAGCGGGCCGGGCGCGCCTATATCTGGCTGAATCTGGTCGAACAGCGGTTGCGTGCGGTCGTCGCCGCGGTGCTCCGGCCGATCTACGAGCCGGTGCACGGCGAGGACTGGGTGGTGGCCGCGGCCGGACCGGCCGGGCAGGAGTGGGTGCAGCGGGCCGTCGCCGTACGCGAGGTGTCGCGCCGCAAGGGCTATCTGCTGGACCCGGCCGACGACAACGTCCTGAGCTTCCTCACGCTCCCGCAGCTGCGGGAGCTGATGGTGCAGCACTGGCCGTGCTTCGAGCCGTACTTCGACGACCGGCGGGACGTCGAGCTGGCCCTGGACGAGCTGGAGGTGGCCCGTAACGTCGTCTCCCGCAACCGTGCGCTGAACGAGGCGGTGCTCGCCCAGGCGGAGCGGGCCTCGGCCCGCCTCCTGGACATCCTCGGCAGCGGGGCCTCCGTGCCCTCCGCCGACCGGCTGCCGGTGGACGCGGTGGAGGAGCTGGTCGGCGACCGGTACGCGGACGTGGTCTCCGTCCACCCGGACCGGGTGCGGCTCCAGCGCCAGCTGCCGGCCGAGGACCTGTTCGGCGGAGCCCGCCGGCTGGACGCGATCGGCATAGGGCTCAACCTGCTCGTCCAGAACTTCTCCGGCCGCAGGCTGATCCGGCTCGCCGAGTCCGGATGCCGGGTGCGACTGCTCTTCATCAACCCGGCCAGCAGCGCGGTGAAGCGCCGGGAGCGGGAACTGGGCCTGAAGAAGGGCGAGCTGAGCCGCTCGGTGGAGATGAACATCCTCCACATGCGCCGGGTCCGCTCCAAGCTCCGCGACCCGGGCGCCTTCGAGATCCAGGTCTTCGACGAGACCCCGCGCTTCACCGCGTACCTGGTGGACGGTGACGGGGCGGACGCGGTGGGCGTCGTCCAGCCGTATCTGCGGCGGGCCCGGGGCATGGAGGCGCCGGTGCTGGTGCTGCGCGGCGGCGGGCGGCGGACGGTGGTGCGGGCGGGGCAGGACAGCGAGGGCGGCCTCTTCGAGACGTACCGGGAGGAGTTCGAGTCGGTCTGGACGGACTCGCGCCCGGTGTCGTAGGGCCCGCGCCACCCGTTCCCGCTGTTGTCAGTGGTGCGTGCGAAGGTGGTCATCACTCGGGGGAGAGCACCACGGGGGAGCACCACGAAGGAGGTATCGGGATGAGCTGGCATCAGGGACCGCTGGTCGGCTTCGACCTGGAGACAACGGGGACCGACGTCGAGACCGACCGGATCGTCACCGCCGCGCTGGTCCGGCTGGATCCGGACGGCACGGTGGCCGAGCAGCGGACCTGGCTGCTCGACCCGGGAGTGGCGATACCCGAACAGGCCTCCGCGATCCACGGCATCGGCACCGACCACGCCCGCAAGCACGGCGCACGGGCAGCCACGGCCGTCGAGGAGATCGCTCACGCGGTCGCCGAGGTGCTGCGCTCCGGTGTGCCGCTGGTGGTGATGAACGCGCGCTACGACCTCTCGCTCCTGGACCGCGAATGCGGGCGGTACGGACTGGAGTCGGTCGAGCAGCGGATCGGCGGCGTGCCGTCGCCCGTCATCGACCCTCTGGTGGTCGACAAGCACGTCGACAAGTACCGGAAAGGGAAGCGAGCCCTCCACGCGCTGTGCGACCACTACGGGGTGGTGCTAGACGACGCGCATGACGCGCGGGCCGACGCGGTGGCCGCCGTGCGCGTCGTGCGACGCATGGGCGAGAAGTACCGGTCCGTCGGAGTGATGGCCCTGGAGGACCTGCATGGCCTTCAGGTGCGCGCGGCGGCCGAGCAGTCGCTGTCCCTGCAGGCGTATCTGCGGCGCACCGCCGATCCGGCGGCGGTCGTCGAGCCGGCCTGGCCGCTCATTCCGCGGATGCGTTGACCGGGCCGGTCGGCGCTCTCGGCGGGAGAGCCTGCACGTCGAAGAGCTGAGCGCTGGGACGGCGTCCGGTGTCTCCGTTGCAAGGAGAGCACCGTTCGTTTTCCGTCATCCCTCCTCCAAGCCGGGACGCCTATCCACCCGTTTGGTGGTTTATGGGCCTCGCCGGAGCGTCACTCGCCGGCCACTCCTGTTACAGGGGGCTTGTGTGGGTGTGCTGCTCTGTCCCGCGGCTCGGTCACCGGCCTCAACGCCACCGTGAACTACGGTGCCGACGGCATCGTCTCCGGTCTGATCCAGACCAACGTCTGCGCCGAGCCCGGCGACAGCGGCGGCGCGCTCTTCTCCGGAAGCACCGCGCTCGGCCTCACCTCCGGCGGCAGCGGCAACTGCTCCTCCGGCGGCACCACGTTCTACCAGCCCGTCACCGAGGCGCTGAGCGCCTACGGTGTGGGCATCATCTGATTCCGGCACCGACCAGGGTCTTGCGCCATGGGCCCTGAGCACTGTCCTCGCCCGGTCCCGCCGGCGGGGACAGTGTTCGTTGCCGGGCGAATCGGCCTCGAACCACCCGCTCAGAACGGGTACCAGCGGACCTCCGGATCATCCTCGCGCAGCGAGGCCACCCTGCGGCGGAACTCGATCAGTGCCTTCGGGTTGGCCGGGGCGTGCTGGGCGACCCAGGCGCAGCTGGCCGTTTCGCGGGCGCCGCGCAGGGTCGCGCAGCCGGCCCACTCGCGTACGTCCCAGCCGTACGCGGAGGTGAAGGCGTCGTAGGACGCGGCGGGCAGGCCGTAGCGGTCGCGGGAGAGGGCCAGGACGACCAGGTCGTGTTCGCGCAGATCCGTGGAGAAGGTCTCCAGGTCGACCAGGACCGGGCCTTCGGGGCCGATGTGGACGTTGCGGGGGAGGGCGTCGCCGTGGATCGGGCCCGGCGGGAGGTGCGGGGTCAGCGCGGCGGCCGCGGACGCGAAGCCGTCGCGGCGGGCGCGGAGGTAGTCGGCGTCGGCCGGGTCGATCGTGTCGCCCGCCAGCGTCAGCCAGCGCTCGACGCCGCCGAGCAGTTCGCGGCGCGGGAGCGTGAAGACCGCCGGGGCCGGGAGCGCGTGCACCCGGGAGAGCAGGGGCGCCAGGTCGCGCGGTTCCGTGGGGCGTACGGGGTCGGGCAGGCGGTGCCAGACCGTCACCGGGTGGCCTTCCACCAGGCGCATCCCGTGCTCGGCGGCCCGTACCGCCGGAACGTCCGACGCGGCGAGCCACTCGGCGACGGCCACCTCCCGCTCCGCCCGGGCCGCCAGCTCCGGGTGGCCGGTGGCGTCCCGGCCCACCTTCACCACCAGGCCGTCGGCCGCGAAGACCGCGTTCTCGCCCAGCGCCAGCAGCTCCGCCGCGCCGGAGAAACCGGCGGCCGTCAGCACCTCACGCGCACGCATCTCGTCCATGGGTGCGATTTTCGCATCCGCGCAGGCCACCTTGACGAACCGACGGCCCGTCAGCACGATGGCCTGGACCACCAAGGCGGCCAGAAGGGTAGTAAACCTCCCTAAGTGCTGGAGAAGGATCATTCGTGACATTAGCGACCGATGGGAAGGCGTCCGGGGCGAGGCGTGCGCGTCCCGGGCCCGGTGCGGCGGCCCGGGACCGGGCCGCCTGGTTCCTCGTACTCCCGGCCCTCCTCCCCATCCTGATCCTCAGCGTCGGACCCCTCCTCTACGGCATCGCGCTCGCCTTCACCGACGCCCAGTCCGGCCGCACCCGCTCCACCCAGTGGATCGGCACCCTCAACTTCCAGGACCTCCTGCACGACACCCTCTTCTGGGACTCGTTCCGCATCGGCCTCATCTGGGCGTTCGGCGTCACCGTCCCGCAGTTCCTCCTGGCCCTCGGCCTCGCCCTGCTCCTCAACCAGAAGCTCCGGCTGCGCTGGCTGGCGCGGGCGCTGGCGATCATCCCGTGGGCCATGCCCGAAGTCGTCGTCGGCATCATGTGGCGCCTGGTCTACAACCCCGACGCCGGCATCCTCAACGAGACCCTCCGCGACCTCGGCCTCGGCGACGGCCGGGACTGGCTCACCGGCCTCGCCACCGCGCTGCCCGCCGTGATCCTCGTCGGCATCTGGGCCGGCATGCCGCAGACCACCGTCGCCCTGCTCGCCGGACTCCAGAACACGCCGCACGAACTCCACGAGGCGGCGGCCCTGGACGGAGCGGGTGCCTGGCGCCGGTTCCGTACCGTCACCTGGCCCGCGATCAAACCCATCGCGCTCGCCATCAGCGCGCTCAATCTGATCTGGAACTTCAACTCCTTTGCCCTCGTCTACGTCCTCACCAGCGGCGGGCCCGGCGGCCGGACCCGGCTGCCGATGCTCTTCGCGTACGAGGAGGCATTCCGCTACGGACAGTTCGGCTACGCCGCCGCCATGGGCTGCGTGATGGTCGCGGTGATCTCCGTGATCCTCGCCTGCTACCTCGTCGGCCGGATCAGCGGAGGAGGCGAGGAGCGATGAGCGCTCTCCGTGGAGGCGGTACGCCATGAGTCTCCCGACCAGCAGGGCCGCGCGCGCCGGGCAGTACCTCGCGCTCCTGGCGTACCTCGTGTTCCTGGCCTTCCCGTTCCTCTGGCTGCTCTCCACCGCCTTCAAGCCCGCCCGCGAACTCGGCTCCCTGCACCCCACCTGGATCCCCGACAACCCGACCCTCGGCAACTTCCGCCAGGCCTTCGACGAGCAGCCGCTGCTTCAGGCCGCGGCCAACTCGCTGATCGCCGCCGTCTCCGCCGCCCTGATCGCCGTCGTCATCGCGACCCCGATGGCCTATGTGATGGCCCGCCACCGCGGCCGGCTCGCCACCGCCGCGACCGGATGGGTCGTGGTCAGCCAGGCGTTCCCGTTCGTGCTGGTGATCATTCCGCTCTTCCTGGTGCTGAAGAACCTGCATCTGATCAACACCCTGTGGGGGCTGATCCTGGTGTACGTCGTCTGGTCGCTGCCCTTCGCGCTCTGGATGCTCGCCGGGTACGTGCGCGCTGTTCCGGCCGAGTTGGAGGAGGCCGCCGCAGTGGACGGGGCCGGCCGACTACGGACTCTCGTCTCGGTCGTCGCCCCGCTGCTCGCTCCCGGGATCGTCGCCACCGGCCTCTTCGCGTTCATCACCGCATGGAACGAGTTCTTCTTCGCGCTCGTTCTCCTCAAGACCCCGGAGAAGCAGACCTTGCCGGTCGTCCTCACCCACTTCCTCGGCGCGGAGGGCGTGGCCGACCTCGGGCCGCTCGCCGCCGCCGCGTTCCTCGCCACGCTGCCCTCGCTCGTCCTCTTCGCCCTCATCCAGCGGCGGATCACCGGCGGGATGACGGCCGGGGCGGTGAGGGGCTGATGCGCGCCCCGGCCCGGCGGGCCGCGGCGGCCGCCACCGCCTTCGTCCTGCTGCTCACCGGCTGCTCGGCCGCCGACGACGGCCGGGACGCCGACGGCACCATCCGGCTCAGGTTCCAGTCGCTGGCCTGGCAGAAGGAGTCCGTCGACGCCAACAAGCAGCTGGTGAAGGAGTGGAACGCCGCCCACCCCGACGTACAGGTGGACTATGTCCAAGGCAGCTGGGACAACGTCCACGACCAGCTGCTCACCTCCTTCGAAGGCGGCGAGGCGCCGGACATCATCCACGACGCCTCCGACGACCTCGCCGACTTCGCGTACGGCGGCTACCTCGCCGACCTCCGGTCCCTCCTCCCCGACCGGCTGAAGGCCGACATCCCCGAGCGGTCCTGGCGCACCACCACGTTCGGCAACGGCGTCTACGGAGTCCCGTTCCTCCAGGAGCCCCGGGTCCTGATCGCCAACACGAAGCTGCTGAAAGCCTCGGGCGCCCGCATCCCGACGCCAAAACGGCCCTGGAGCTGGACGGAGTTCCGGCAGGTGACGAAGGAGCTGACCGGCAAAGGACGTTACGGGATCGCCTGGCCGCTCAAGGAACCCGTCTCCGTCACCCTCAACCTGGGCCTCTCAGGCGGCGGGCAGCTCTTCCACCGCGAACCGGACGGCAAGGCCGAGCTGCGGTTCGAGGAAGGCGACCAGGTGGTGGCCGGCACCATTCACGACCAGGTCAACACCGACCGCAGCGCGGCCCGTACGGCGCTCGGCATGGGCGGCTCGGACGCGCTGCCCGGCTTCTTCGGCGGCCGGTACGCCATGCTGCCGCTCGGCTTCGCCTACCGCCAGCAGGTCGTCGAGCAAGCTCCGGAAGGCTTCGCGTGGACGGTCCTGCCCGCACCGGCCGGCGCCGGCGGACTGGCCCAAGGAGTGAGCCCGCAGACCCTCTCCGTCGCCGAGGACAGCCCGCACAAGGAGGAGGCCGTCGCCTTCATCGACTTCCTGCTGCGGCCGCCGAACATGGTCCGCCTGGCCCGGGGCGACTGGATGCTCCCCACCGGCACCACCGCCCTCGCCCACCCCTCCCTGCACACCACCGAGAACGGCTGGTCCACCGGCACGGCGCTCGCGCAGCACCTGCGCCCGGCGCCCGCACAGACCGTACGCGGCTACCCGGAGTGGAAGGACAAGGTGGCGACGCCCGCGCTCCAGGAGTACTACAGCGGCGCGATCGACATGGATGAGCTGCGAAAACGACTGGTCGACGACGGAAACCGGGTCCTGGCCCGCTATCAGCGCTGAAGAAGGCGGCAGAAATATCTAGACGAGACGTTTCGTCTTGTCTATGGTGAAGCGCATGACCGAATCACCGCGCGCCCATATCGCCATGTTCTCCATCGCCGCCCACGGACATGTGAACCCGAGCCTCGAAGTGATCCGCGAGCTCGTCGGCCGTGGGCACCGGGTCAGTTACGCCATCCCGGCCTCGTTCGCCGAGAAGGTCGCGGCCACCGGCGCCGAGCCGGTGATCTACACCTCGACCCTGCCGACCGACGACGACCCCGAGGCCTGGGGCACCGAGCTGATCGACAACCTGGAACCCTTCCTCGACGACGCCGTACAGGCGCTCCCGCAGTTGATCGCCGCCTTCGACGGCGACGAGCCCGACCTCGTCCTGCACGACATCACCTCCTATCCCGCCCGTGTCCTCGCCCACCGCTGGAACGTTCCCGCCGTCTCGCTCTGGCCCAATCTGGTGCCGTGGGAGGGGTACGAGAAGGAGATCGGCGAGCCGATGACGGCCGAGCTGAAGCAGACCGAGCGCGGCAAGGCGTACTACGCCCGCTTCGCGAGCTGGCTCGCCGACAACGGCCTCGGTGATGTCTCCAGCGACGACTTCGTGGCCCGCCCGCGCCGCGGCCTCGTCCTGATCCCGGAGGCGCTCCAGCCCAACGCGGACCGGGTCGACCGCGAGATGTACACCTTCGTCGGCGCTTGCCAGGGCGAGCGGGCCGACCAGGGGGAGTGGGAGCGGCCGGCCGGAGTGGAGAAGGTGCTCCTGGTCTCGCTCGGCTCCTCGTTCACCAAGCAGCCCGCCTTCTACCGGGAGTGCGTGGCCGCCTTCGGTGACCTGCCCGGCTGGCACGTGGTGCTCCAGATCGGCGCGCACGTCGACCCGGCCGAGCTCGGTGACGTACCGGCGAACGTCGAAGTGCGTGCGTGGGTGCCGCAGTTGGCGGTGCTGAAGCAGGCGGACGCCTTCATCACCCATGCCGGAGCCGGCGGCAGCCAGGAGGGGCTCGCCACGGGGACGCCGATGGTGGCCGTGCCGCAGGCCGTCGACCAGTTCGGCAACGCCGACATGCTCCAGGCGCTCGGGGTGGCCCGGCACGTCCCGATGGAGGAGGCCGACGCGGCGACGCTGCGCGAGGCCGTGCTCGCCCTGGTCGGCGACCCGGAGGTGGCGGAGCGGTCGGCGCGGCTGCGCGAGCAGATGGCGCAGGAGGGTGGCACGCTCCGGGCGGCCGACGTGATCGAGGCCGAACTGGCTGTCTGAGCGGAGCCGAGCCGGCTGTCCGAGTGGAGCTGAGCTGCCGCTCCGGGCGGAGCCGAACTGCCGCTCCGGGCGGAGCTGGACCGCCGCTCCGAGTAGGCCCGAACCGTCCCTCTGAGCGGATCGGTTGGACTGATATCCGGACGTTGTCCGCCCCGCCCGCGCCACCGCAGAGCGCCGTGGTGCGGGGCGGGGCGTTCGTCTGTGCGATGCCGGTGGTCGTTGCATCTGCACGCACCACCCGAGTGACTCCACATATCCGGCGCGGGACTTCACCCCTCTCGCGCACTTCTTCACGCACGTTCACATGTCTTCACGCATACCCGTGAGCAGTTGGCGGCGTCCGCGTCGGCGTGCAGAGACGCGGTGCACGGCGGCGTACAGAGCTCGGAAACGCCCTTGAGCTGGTGGTTTGCTGGGTCCAGGCCCTTGTCGCGGATCCTCGACCCGCCTTTGTTGCCCGCGTGTTGACGGCCACTGACCGTTGTGACCCGTCCTGGCCGATTTCTTGTTACGAAACCTTGTTGAGTAAGTCACAGCTGCAAGGGGGTCTTGATCTGTGCTCGTCAATCGGTCAGGGTTTCGAGCCAACCCCCGGAGATCTTCCGGCCGGAGGTCAATCCCCCCACAGAGATTGACGAGGAGACCCCTCTTCATGGCCAAGCACCAGCGCACCATCACTCGCCGGACCAAGCTGACCGCCGCGATCACCGCCGTGGCAGCCGCCGCCGGAGTCACCCTGTTCGGAACCTCGTTCGCCGGAGCAGCGCCGGCCCCCATGGGCACGGTCTACGGCGCTGACGCCGAGACCGCCGTCTCCGGCAGCTACATCGTCATGCTGGGCGAGAAGGCGGACAAGTCGAAGCTCGCCAAGGAGTACGGCGGCAAGCTCCAGCGCAACTACTCCTCCAGCATCAACGGTTTCTCCGCCAGCGGCCTTTCGGAGACCGAGGCCAAGCGCCTCGCCGCCGACCCGTCGGTCGCCAAGGTGGTGCAGAACAAGAAGTTCAGCATCAACGCCACCCAGGAGAACCCGCCGTCGTGGGGTCTGGACCGCGTCGACCAGGCCGAGACCGCCGGCGACAACGCGTACAACTACCCCGACGCCGCCGGTGAGGGCGTCACCGCGTACGTCATCGACACCGGTGTCCGCGTCACCCACGAGGACTTCGAAGGCCGCGCCACCTCCGGCTTCGACGCCGTGGACAACGACGACGACGCCGACGACGGCAACGGGCACGGCACCCACGTGGCGGGCACCATCGCCGGGGCCGCGCACGGCGTCGCCAAGAAGGCCAAGATCGTCGGCGTCCGCGTCCTGGACGACAACGGCTCGGGCACCACCGAGCAGGTCATCGCCGGAATCGACTGGGTCGCCGCCAACGCGTCCGGCCCGTCCGTCGCCAACATGAGCCTGGGCGGCGGCGCCGACCCGGCCCTCGACGAGGCCGTCCAGAAGGCCATCGCCGCCGGGATCACCTTCGGTGTGGCCGCGGGCAACGAGTCCAGCGACGCCGGCCAGGGCTCGCCCTCCCGCGTCCCCGAGGCGATCACCGTCGCTTCGTCCACGGAGGCCGACGAGCAGTCCTCGTTCTCCAACTTCGGCTCCGTCGTGGACATCTACGCCCCGGGCTCGGACATCACGTCGACCTGGAACGACAGCGACACCGGCACCAACACCATCTCCGGTACGTCCATGGCCACCCCGCACGTCGTCGGCGCGGCCGCCGTCTACCTCGCCGGCAACCCGGACGCCACTCCGGAGGCGGTCGCCACGGCGCTGACCGAGGGAGCCACCCCGGACGCCATCTCCAACGCGACGGAGGGTACGGCGAACAAGCTCCTCAAGATCGTCGAGTAGGACCCACGGCCCGGACGGTGGCGCCCCACCGTCACCGTCCGGGCATCGTCGCGCACAGCAGCCGCCGCGCTCTCCCCCACGGGGCGCGGCGGCTGCGCGTCGGAGGAAGGATCGCTCTAGGGTGTGGGGCCATGACGACGACGTACGCGGCTCTGCTGCGCGGGATTAATGTGAGCGGCCACAAGAGGGTCCCGATGGCGGAACTGCGCACCCTGCTCGGCGAACTGGGCCACACCGGCATCGCCACCTATCTGCAGAGCGGCAACGCCGTCTTCCGCAGCGCGGATGAGGACGAGAGCGCACTCGCCGCCGCGCTGGAGCAGGCCATCCAGCAGCGGTTCGGGTTCTCCGTCGACTGCGTCGTCCGCAGTGGCGGCTATCTCGCCGCCGTCGCCGACGCCTGCCCGTTCCCCGCCGCCGAGCTGGAGGGCAGGCAGCTTCACGTCACCTACTTCGACCGGGCCGTGGACGCCGGACACCTCGCCGCGCTCGACGCGCAGGCCTACCTGCCGGAGGCCTGCCACCTCGGTGACCGCTGCCTCTACCTGTACGCTCCCGACGGCCTCGGCCGCTCCAAGCTGGCCGAAGCACTGGCGCGTCCCCAGCTCACCAAGGGCCTCACCGCCACCACCCGTAACTGGAACACCGTGGCGAAACTCGTGGAGATGACCCGTGTCTGAGCCGTCGCCCGCCGTGGCCGCAGCCATCGAAGGCGAGCTGCGCCTGCTGGACCCGCTGGTACGCGCCTCCGCGGATCTCCTCGTCTCCCTGCTGCACCCGGAGTTCCGCGAGATCGGCACCAGCGGACGCCTCTGGAACCGCGAGTCGATCATCGCGGCCCTCACCGCCGACGACGCCCCGCGCCCCGGCCCGCTGACCGCCTCCCGGATGCAGGGCGTGGAGCTCTGCTCGGACCTGGTCCACCTCACCTTCGACACGGAGTCCAAAGGGCGGCTCTCCCACCGCAGCTCCCTGTGGCGGCTGACCGGGTCCGGGTGGCGGCTCTACTTCCACCAGGCGACCCCGTTCGGTGCGGAGCCGCCGGCCGACGGCTCCGCACCGAACGGGGAGTGAACGCGGGTCAGCCGGCCCGGCAGAAGGTGTCCTTCTTCGGCAGCTCGCCGTCGACGAGGTACCGCGTGGTGGTGTTCAGCGCACACGGGTTCTCGCCGAGCACGTAGACGCCGTGCCCGCTGTCGTCGACGGAGAGCAGCCGGGACCGGTCCGCGAACTTCTTGCGCAGCTCCTTGGCGCCCGCGTACGGGGTCGGCACGTCGCGCACGTTCTGGACGAGGAGGATGTCGCGCGGCCCGTCGTCGTCGACCGGGACCGGCGGCTCGGCCGGAGCGTACGGCCAGAAGGCGCAGGGGCTGATGTTGGAGGCGGCGGCGCCGAACAGCGGGTAGCGCTTGCGGTTCTCGGCGACGGCCTTCCGGTAGACGCCGACCTTCTCGGGCCAGTCGATGTCGTTGCAGGTGACGGCGAGGAAGACGGACAGGGAGTTGTCCAGCCCGGCCGGGGTCTCGGCGACCCCCTCCTCCGGCGGTGCGGCGGCCCGGACGGACGCCGCGTCACCGCTCTTCAGCGCCTGCCACTGCTGGGCCAGTTGCGGGTAGCGCACCTCCTTGTACAGGAACGCGAAGGTGAGCTGCCGGAAGTGGACGCCGTTGACGCCGCCCACCGGAGCCCCGTCGAGGCGTGCGGCCAGGTCGAGGTAGGTCCGCCGCACCTGTGCCGGGGTGCGGCCCAGTCCGTAGCTCTCGTGCCGGGCCGCCGCCCAGCGCGCGAAGTCCGGGAACGTCTGCTCCATCCCCAAGGCGTAGCGGCGCATTCCTTCCGGGTCGAGGTGGGTGTCGCCGATGACGCTGTCGAGGACCATCCGGTCGGAGCGCTCGGGGAACATCGACGCGTAGGCGGCGCCCAGCGCGGTGCCGTAGGAGTAGCCGAGGAAGCTGGTCCGCTCCTCGCCGAGCGCCTCCCGGATCCGGTCCAGGTCGCGGGCGACGTTCGCCGTGGTCACATGGCGCAGCAGCCCGTCGGTGTCCTTGCTCTCGCACTGCTCGGCCACCTGCTTGACGATCTTCGCCTGGGCGGTGACCGCCGCGTCGTCGACGGCGTACGGCGGTACGTTGGTGAAGTACGGTCCGTCCAGGGTCAGTCCGCACGTCACCGGAGCCGAGCGCCCGATGCCGCGGGTGTCCATCCCGATCAGGTCGTAGGTGTCCAGGACGCTCGCGGGCAGCCCCATGGAGACCAGGAACGCGGGCTGCGACAGCCCCGATCCGCCCGGCCCGCCCGGGTTGAGCATCAGGGTGCCGCGCCGCCGCTCCGGCTTGGTGCTCGCGAGCCGGGAGATCATCAGGTCGATCTCGGCCCGGTCCGGGTCGGTGTAGTCCACCGGTACGGAGACGGTCGCACACTCCAGCACGGTAGGCGCGGCCTCGGCCACCACATCCTCGGGACACTCGCCCCACTCCGGCGATGCGGCCGGTGTCCCGGGTGAGGCGGCCGGTGTCCCTTCGGCGGCGGCCGGTCCGGTGGCGAGCGATCCGCCGAGGCCGAGCCCCAGGGCCACCGCCAGGGCCGCGCTCCGCCGGATACCACGTCGTCGTGTCATGTCCGTTTCTCCCAGGCGCTGTCGGTACGGTCACCGCCATCGCACTCCGTGCCCTTGGGGCATGGTCAAGACCATCTCGTTCGTTCGGCCACCGAAGCCACCGAATGGCCGGGGATCGACCCGGCCGGCCGGGGCAGAGGAGAGAAGGAGGCCGGACCCGCCGGGGCGGCCGGGCCGGGCGGCGGTGTGCCGACGGCGGCAGAACACGGGGCGCCTGGGAGGGAACGGCCGTGGCATGGAGTACGAGTCAGGTGGCGGAACTCGCCGGCACGACGCTCAAGACCGTGCGGCATTACCACAAGCTGGGCCTGCTGGAGGAGCCGGAGCGCTCGCCGAACGGTTACAAGAGGTACGGAGTGAAGCATCTGGTGCGCGTGATGGGCATCCGCCGGCTGACCGACCTCGGCGTCGCGCTCTGCGACATCCCCTCGGTGGAGGCGGCCGACGGAAGGTCCGAGCAGATTCTCCGCTCGCTCGACGATGAGCTGGCGCGGAACATCGAACGGCAGCAGCGGAAGCGCCGGGAGATCGCGGCCGTGCTGGACGACGGGGCCTCGCTGGCGCTGCCACCGGAGTTCGGAGCCGCCGCCGCCGATCTGCCGCAGGCCCAGCAGTCCCTCCTGGTGGCGTACGCGAGCATCCTCACGCCGGAGGCCATGGCGATCGTCCGCAAGGAGTTCGCCGCTCCCCGCGATGACGTCGCCAAAGCGTTCGAGCGGCTGTCCGCCGACGCGCCCGAGGAGGAGCGTGACCGGCTCGCGCACCACATGGCGGCCGAGGCCCGCCGCCAGCAGGAGGCGCACCCCGTCATCAAGGATCTGGACGCCGCGTCCCGCCGCGACGGAACCATCGCCCGGTCCGTCGTCGCGCAGGCGCTGGCCGAGTTCTGCAACCGGGCCCAGCTCGATGTCCTGCGCCGGATACACGCCCTGCTCGCACAGGAGGAGAGCGGGCGGACCGAGCGGGTCGGGGCCGCCGTCGCCTGACCTCACGAGGCGGTTGCGGCGCGGAGCCAGGAGAAGTGCTGCGGGGGCCGGGGTCCCCACCATCGGAGATACAAGTTAGCCTTGCCTTCGTTTGGCTGGAGGTGGGTGTCCGGAAATCGCTCCTCCGCTGTCCGTGATGCGCTGAGGAGCAGGTGAAGTGGGGGCTGACACAGCCGGGCGGAGCGTCATACGCCGCGCTGTCGCGGGACAGCGCCGGGACGTGGCCGTCGGATCGGTCCTCGGTGCCTGCCATCAGACCGGCGAAGCGCTCGTCCCCGTACTCATCGGTCTCATCGTCGACCGGGTCGTGGTCCGGCCCGACGGCGGAGCGCTCGCGCTCTGGCTGGTCGTCCTCGCCGTCGTCTACGCGATGCTCTCGTACGGCTTCCGCTTCGGCGCCCGGGCCGGTGAGCGCGCCGCCGAGCAGGCCGCGCACCAGCTGCGCCTGGATGTCGTACGCCGCGTCCTCGCCCCGCACGGCGGCGCCGAGGCCGGACGGCCGCCCGGCGCGCTGGTCAACGTGGCCACCGAGGACGCCCGGCGGGTCGGGGCCCTCAACATGGCCCTCACGCTCGGCATCGCGGCGGTCGTCGGCGTCGTCGCGGGAGCGGTCCTCCTCCTCCGCGCCTCCGTCCCGCTCGGCCTCCTCGTCCTGATCGGCGCGCCGGTCCTCATGGCGCTCGGCCACTACCTCGCCCGACCGCTGGAACACCGCAGCCAGGCCGAGCAGGAACGCGCCGCCCACGCTTCCGGAGTCGCCGCCGACCTGGTCGCCGGGGTCCGCGTCCTCAAGGGCCTCCGGGCCGAGAGCGCCGCCGCCGCCCGGTACCGCTCCACCAGCCAGGCCTCCCGCGAGGCCAACGTGCGCGCCGCCCGCGCGGCCGCACTCCAGACCGGCCTGATGCTCACCCTCACCGGCGCCTTCATCGCGCTGGTCGCCCTCGTCGGCGGCCGCCTGGTGCTCAGCGGCTCCATCGGCCTCGGCGCCCTCGTCTCCGCCGTCGGCCTCGCACTCTTCCTGCCAGGACCGATCGCCGTCCTGGCCTGGGTCGGCGCCGAACTCGCCAAGGCCCGCGCCTCCGCCGCCCGCATCGCGGATGTGCTGGCCGCGCCCGGCGAGACCACCGGCGGCACCACGGAGCCGGTCGTACCCAGTACCGGAGAGCTGCGGCTGTACGGTCTCGGCCACGCCGGGCTCGACGGCATCGACCTCACCGTCCGGCCCGGCGAGCACCTCGGCATCGTCGTCACCGACACCGCCGACGCCGCCACCCTGCTGCACTGCCTGGCCCGCCGCTGCGACCCGGACCGAGGACGCATCGAGCTCGACGGCACACCCGTCACCGAACTCGCGCCCGCCGCCCTGCGCTTCGCGCTGCTGGTGGCCGAGCACGACGCCCAGCTCTTCGACGGCAGCCTCCTCGACAACGTCACGGCCGCCGCTCCCGCCGGAGCCGACCCGCAGCCGGCCATGGACGCCGCCGCCGTCGACGAGGTCGCCGCCACCCTGCCCGGCGGCACCTCCGGCCGGATCGGCGAGCGCGGCAGCTCCCTCTCCGGCGGCCAGCGCCAGCGCGTCGCACTGGCCCGCGCGCTCGCCGCCGACCGCTCCGTCCTCGTCGTCCACGACCCGACCACCGCCGTCGACGCCGCCACCGAGGCCCGCATCGCCACCGGTATCCGCCGCGCCCGCACCGGCCGCACCACGGTCCTGGTCACCAGCAGCCCGGCGCTCCTCGCCGCCACCGACCGGGTCGTCCTCATCGACGGCGGCACCATCACCGCCGAGGCCCCGCACGAGGACCTCGTACGCGACCATCCCGTCTACCGCACGGCGGTGCTCACATGACCCCCACCGATAGGGCGGACGACAGCGCCGAGCTGCTCCCCATCGCCACCGGCGCCCGCACCCGCGCCGCGCTGCGCACGCTGATCCGACCGGACCGCGGCCGCGCGATCCTGGGCCTCGGCGTGCTGGTCGGCGCCACCGCCGTAGGGCTCCTGGTCCAGCCGCTGCTGGGCCGCATCGTCGACATCGTCGCCGACGGCCGCCCCGCCGACGCCCTCACCCTGCCCGTCGTCCTCCTGCTCGTGGTCGCCGTCGTCCAGGGCCTCACCACCACCTTCGGCCTGACCCAGATCGCCCGGCTCGGCGAGACCGTCCTCGCCCGGCTCCGCGAACAGTTCATCGAGCGCGCCCTCCAGCTCCCCGCCGACCGCCTGGAGCGCGCCGGGGCCGGCGACCTGACGGCCCGGGTCACCGGAGACGTCGCCCGGGTCGCGGAGGCCGTCCGCTCGGCCCTGCCCGAGATGGCCCGCTCGGTCCTCGCGATCGTGCTGACCCTCGGCGCGATGGCGCTGCTGGACGTACGGTTCCTCCTCGCCGCGCTCCTCGCCGTACCGGTCCAGGCGCTCACGGCACGTTGGTACGTACGCCGCGCCGTCACCGTCTACGCCGACCAGCGGGTCGCCAACGGCGCTCAGCAGCAACAGCTCCTGGAGACCATCGGCGGAGCGGTGACCGTGCGCGGCCACCGGCTGGAGGAGCAGCACACCGAGAAGAGCGCGGCCCGCTCGCGCAAGGCCGTCGAGCTGACCATGCGCAGCGTCCACCTCGTGCTCGGCTTCTACGCGCGGCTGCACATCGCGGAGTACATCGGCCTGGCCGCCGTGCTGGTCACCGGGTTCTTCCTGGTCCGCGACGGCTCCGTCTCTATCGGTACGGCGACGGCCGCCGCCCTCTACTTCCACAGCCTCTTCGGGCCCGTCAACGCGGCCCTCGTACTCCTCGACGAGGCCCAGTCGGCGGCGGCCGGGCTGGCGCGACTGGTCGGCGTGACCGACCTGAAGGCGAGCGCGGTGCGGTTGCCGCACCAGCGGCCGGAACGCACGGCGGCCGTCACCGTCGACGCCGTGAGCCACGCGTACGGCCCCGGCCGCACCGTCCTCCACGAGGTCTCCCTCACCCTCCGCGCAGGCGAACACGTGGCGCTCGTCGGCACGAGCGGCGCCGGGAAATCCACCCTGGCCCGCATCGTGGCGGGTGTCCAGCAGCCGACCGGCGGCACGGTCTCCGTAGCGGAGGGAAAGACAGCCCCCTCCGTCGTCCTGGTCACCCAGGAGGTCCACGTCTTCACCGGGACCCTCGCCGAGGACCTCCGCCTGGCCCGTCCCGACGCCACCGACGCCGACCTCCGTACCGCTCTCGCCACCGTGCACGCGCTGGAGTGGGCCGAGGCGCTGCCCGACGGGCTCGCCACCGTCGTAGGCGAAGGCGGCCACCGCCTGGATCCCGCCCGCGCCCAGCAACTCGCCCTCGCCCGGCTCGTCCTGGCCGATCCGCCGGTCGCCGTGCTCGACGAGGCGACCGCCGAGGCGGGCAGCTCCGGCGCCCGGACGCTGGAGCGCTCCGCCGAGGCGGCCCTCGCCGGCCGCACCGCCCTGGTCGTCGCCCACCGCCTCACCCAGGCCGTCGCCGCCGACCGGATCGTGGTGCTGGAGGCCGGCCGGGTCGTCGAGAGCGGCACGCACGACGAACTGCGCACCGCCGACGGCCCGTACGCCACCCTCTGGCACGCCTGGTCCGGCAGCCGCGCCGCACCCCGCCTCTGACCTCCACGCCGCCCCCGGCGCACCCACCTTCCCGAAGGAAACCGCCATGTCCCGCATGTTCCAGCGCACCCGGCTGACCGCCGTGGCCGCGTCCGCCCTGCTGCTGTTCGGAGCCGCCGCCTGCGGGTCCGGCGAGAGCGACGACAAGGCCGCGCCGTCCGGCGACAGCGCGCCGAAGGGAGCCTTCCCGGTCACCCTCGACCATAAGTACGGCACCACCACCGTCAAGAACGACCCGCAGCGCATCGTCACCGTCGGCCTCTCCGACCAGGACGCGGTCCTCGCCCTCGGCAAGGTGCCGGTCGGCACGACCGAGTGGTTCGGCGAGTTCAAGGGCGCCGTCGGCCCGTGGGCCGAGAAGGCGCTCGGCGACAAGGCGCGGCCCACCGTCCTGCACGACGACGGCACCGGTCCTCAGGTCGAGAAGATCGCCTCGCTCCGGCCCGATCTGATCCTCGCCCTGTACTCGGGCCTCACCAAGGACCAGTACCGCACGCTCTCCAAGATCGCGCCGGTCGTCGCCCAGCCGAAGGACGGCGTGGACTGGGGCATCTCCTGGCAGGACCAGACCATGCAGGTCGGCAAGGCGCTCGGCAAGAGCGACGAGGCCAAGGCGCTGGTCGCCAAGACCGAGAAGCACATCGCCGACGCCGCGGCCGCGCACCCGGAGTTCAAGGGCAGGACCGCGGTCATGGCGACGCCGTACGAGGGCATGTACGTCTACGGCCCGCAGGACAACCGTTCGCGCGTGCTGACCGGCCTCGGCTTCCAGCTCCCGGCCGGCCTCGACAAGGTCGTCGGTGAGGCGTTCGGCGCCAACATCAGCAAGGAGCGCACCGACCTCCTCGACACGGACGCCGTCGCCTGGATCGTCACCGACCCGGCCAAGGACGCCGAGAAGCTCCACGCCGACCCGCTGTACGGCAAGCTCGACGCGGTCAAGGAGGGCCGCGAGGTCATGATCAAGGAGAGCAGCCACTTCGGCAGCGCCATCTCCTTCGTGACCCCGCTGAGCATCCCGTACACCGTCGACCGCCTCGTCCCGATGCTGTCGGCCGCCGTCGACGGCAAGACGGACACGAAGGTCGTCCACCCCGCGTCCTGACGCCTCCTCCGGTCCGTCCCGCCGCGCCCCGGCGGGACGGACCCCTTGATCCCTGCTGAACCACCCGTGAGGAACCGGACCGTGGAGCCAGCCCCGTGACCCGCCCCGCCCGATGGCGCCCCGCCCTGCCCGCGGTCTCTCTCGCCGCCGTGCTGGTGGTGCTCTGCCTGCTCTCGCTCGGTCTCGGCGCCCTGCAGATCCCGCCCGGTGACGTCCTCAAGGCGCTTCTCGGCCGGCCGACCGGACCCCGGATTGAGGACGTGGTCTGGTCGGTGCGCGTCCCGCGTACGGCCCTGGGCCTGGCCGCCGGTGCGGCGCTCGGGCTCTCCGGCTGTGTGATGCAGGCGCTGACCCGCAACCCGCTGGCCGACCCGGGCATCCTCGGCGTGAGCGCCGGAGCCGCGTTCGCCATCGTGCTCGCCGCCGGAGTCGCCGGGATCGGCTCGCTGCTCGGCTACATCTGGTTCGCGTTCGCCGGAGCGATGGCGGCGAGCATCGTCGTCTATCTGCTGGGACGGATGGGGCGTTCGGGGTCCACGCCGGTGAAGCTGGCCCTCGCCGGTGTCGCCGTCACCGCCGTACTGTCCTCACTGACCAGCGCCATCGTCCTCACCGACCCGGCCGCGCTGGACCGGTTCCGCTTCTGGTCGGCCGGCTCGCTCGCCAACCAGGACGCCTCCACCGTGCTGCGCATCCTGCCCTTCCTCGGCCTCGGCGCCCTCCTCGCCGTGGCGAGCGCACCCGCTCTCAACAGCCTCGCGCTCGGCGACGACGTGGCCGCCTCGCTCGGCCGGAAGCTCGGCCTCGTACGCCTCCAAGGCGTCGTCGCCGTCACGCTGCTCACGGGTGCGGCGGTCGCGGTGATCGGCCCGGTCGTCTTCATCGGCCTGGTCGTCCCGCACGTCGCGCGGGTGCTCGCGCAGTGGGCCGGACTCGGCCCGGACCACCGCTGGCTGCTGCCGCTCTCGGCCGCGCTGGCCGCCGGGCTGCTGCTCGGCGCGGACATCCTCGGCCGGGTGATCGCGCGGCCGGTGGAGGTCCAGGCCGGGATCATCGTCGCCTTCATCGGCGGCCCCTTCTTCATCGCTCTGGTCCGCCGACGCCGGCTCGCGGAGGTATGACCGTGACCACCGATTCCCTCCGCACGGAGAAGACCGCCGCCCGTCCCTTCCGCCTGGCCTTCCCGCCGGTCTCCGGCACCCTGCGCCCGCGCCAGCTCGCCGTCTGCGCGGGGCTCATCGTCGCCGTGTTCGTGGCGCTGTGCTGGAACGTCTCCATCGGGGAGTACGGCATCCCGCTCACCGACGTCGCCCGCGCGCTGACCGGCTCCGGCGACCCCGGCACTCTCCTCGTCGTCCAGGAGCTGCGGCTGCCGCGTGCCATGACCGGGCTCCTCGCAGGGCTCGCGTTCGGCATGTCCGGCGCGCTGTTCCAGACGATGACCCGCAACCCGCTCGCCAGCCCCGACATGATCGGCCTCACCCAGGGTGCCGGCACCGCCGTGGTCGCGGGCATCGTCCTCGGCTGGGACTTCGGCCTCGGCATTCAGGCTCTCGGCCTGCTCGGCGCCCTCGCCAGCGCGCTCCTCGTCTACGGGCTCGCCTGGCGGCGCGGCACCACCGGCTACCGCATCATCCTCGTCGGCATCGGCGTCTCCTGGATCTGCCTGAGCATCACCGACTTCCTGCTCGCCCGCGGCGGCCGCTTCCAGGCACAGGCGGCGCTCGGCTGGCTCGTCGGCAACCTCAACGGCCGCGACTGGCAGCAGGCCGCACCGCTCGCCGCCTCGCTCGTCGTCCTGGTGCCGGCGGCCCTGCTGATCGGCCGGCTGATGCGTACGCTGCAACTCGGTGACGACGTCGCCAAGGGTCTCGGCACCCGCGTCCAGGCCGTCCGCCTCACCGTCCTGCTCACCGGTGTGGGCCTGGTCGCCTTCGCCACGGCGGCCGCCGGACCCGTGGCGTTCGTGGCGCTCGCCGCTCCGCAGATCGCGCAGCGGCTCTGCCGTACGGCCTGGCCGCCGCCGCTCGCCGGCGGACTCACCGGCGCCGCCGTCGTCCTCGCGTCCGACGTCCTGGCACGCGAACTGATCCCCGGCACCGAACTGCCGGTCGGGATCGTCACCGGAGTGCTCGGCGCTCCGGTGCTGCTCTGGCTGCTCATCCGCGTCAACCGCGCGGGCTCAGGAGGCTGACCGATGTCCACCGCCGAACCCGACCTGAGGGCCGAGGACCTGCACCTCGGCTACGACGACCGTGCCGTCGTGACCGGCCTGGACCTGGCCGTGCCGCCGGGCCGGATCACCGCCATCGTCGGCGCCAACGCCTGTGGCAAGTCGACCCTGTTGCGCGCGCTGGCCCGGCTGCTGGCGCCGCGTGCGGGAGCGGTCAGCCTGGACGGCCGGGCCCTGCACGCCATCCCCACACGGGAGTTGGCCCAGCAGCTCGGGATCCTGCCGCAGTCGCCGATCGCGCCCGAGGGCCTCACCGTCATCGACCTGGTCAACCGGGGCCGCTCGCCGCACCAGACGTGGTGGCGGCAGTGGACCAAGGCGGATGAGCAGGCGGTGCACGACGCGCTGGCCGCCACCGGCACCACCGACCTGGCCGACCGCGCGGTGGACGAACTCTCCGGCGGCCAGCGCCAGCGCGCCTGGATCGCCATGGCCGTCGCCCAGGGCACTCCGGTCCTCCTCCTGGACGAGCCGACGACGTACCTCGATCTCGCCCACCAGATCGACGTCCTGGACCTCGTCGTGGACCTCAACCGCCGCGAGGGACGCACGATCGTCATGGTCCTGCACGACCTCAACCAGGCCTGCCGGTACGCCGATCACGTCATCGCGATGAAGAAGGGCGGCATCGTCGCCGAAGGCGCGCCGGCCGACGTCATCACCGCCGAGACCGTCGAGAACGTCTTCGGCCTGCGCTGCCAGGTCACCACGGACCCGGTGAGCCGGACCCCGCTGGTGATCCCGGTCGGCCGCCACCACGTTCCGGAGCCGGACGAACCCGGGAAGAGCCTCGCCTGACAGTCGCCGCCACGGAGAATGGCCCACCGAACCGGACCGCGATTGGCCCGGGAGTCCACGCCAATCGCCGCCTAGGCTCGCCAGCATGAGCACATCGCACCGCACGACCGTCGACTTCTCCTTCGATCCGGCCTGCCCGTTCGCCTGGATCGCCTCCCGCTGGATGCTGGAGGTGGAGGAACGGCGCGCCATCGACCTCCGCTTCCGCCCGATGAGCCTGTACCTGCACAACCAAGGCAACGAACTGGACGCCTGGTACCGCGAGTTGGTCGACAAGTCGATCGGCCCGGTCCGCGTCGCCGTCGCCGCGGCCGCCGACCACGGCGACGGCATCCTGCGCGACCTCTACACCGCGCTCGGCACCCGCATCCATCAGCGCAAGGAGGAGGACTTCGACGCGGTCATCGCCGCCTCGCTGGCCGAACTGGGGCTTCCCGCCGCCTTGGCGGAGGCCGCGCACTCCACGGCGTACGACGGCGAGGTGGCCCGCAGCCATGACGCGGGCAAGGATCCGGAGCAGGACGCGTACGTGGGCACGCCGACGATCCACGTCGACGGCACGGTCTGGTTCGGCCCGGTCCTGAACGCGATCCCGCGCGGCGAGGAGGCGGCCGAACTCTTCGACAGCTTCCGGGTGCTCGCGGGCCACCAGGGCTTCTTCGAGCTCAAGCGGGCCCGGTCGGGCGGCCTGTCCTTCGCGTAGCGGCCCTCACGCCGACAGCGACGCCGCTCCCACCAGCACCCGCGCCTCGTCGTACCGCTCCAGCAGCAGCCGCGCCAACTCCGGTGCCGGGCCGAGCACGTCGGCCAGTACGTCCGCGCCGGCAGCCTCGGCGCCGGTCGCGATGCGGTCCGGGAGGCGGCCGGGAGCGATGACGTACGGCGCCACCGCCACCCGCTCCACACCCTCGGCCCGCAGAGCCCGCACCGCGTCCTCGGTACGGGGCAGGGATGCGGAGGCGAACGCAGGCCGCACGGCGCACCAACCGGTGTGCCGCAGCTCCCGCGCGATGTCAGCGATCACTGCGATCGCCTCCGGGTCCGATGATCCCGCCGAGGTCAGGACGAGCCCGGTCCGGTGGAGGTCGCCGGAGCGGACGCCGGCCTCCCGCAGCCGCCGGTCCAGCGTGGCGTTGAGCAGCGGCGACGGGCCGAGGACGTCGGCCTGGCGGATGTGCAGGCGAGGCAGGCGGGCGCGGGCCTCGCGCAGGACCGACGGGATGTCGGTCTTGGCGTGGAACGCCCGCGTCAGGAGGAGCGGCAGCGCGATGACCTCGCCGGCCCCTTCCGCGGCCAGGCGCTCCAGCACCCGGGGTACGGAAGGGGCGTTGAACTCCAGGAACGCCGTCTCCACACGCAGCCCCGGCCGCCGCTCCCGTACCCGCTCGGTGAGGGCGTGGACGGTCGCGGCATGCCGCGGGTCGCGGCTGCCGTGGGCAATGACGAGGAGGACGGGGTGGGACATGGCGTGACTCAGTTCTTGACGAGGAGGCCTCGGCTGCGCAGCACCCACCGCTCCAGCGGACTGAAGATCAGCAGGTCGATCGCGATGCCGACGAACAGGATGAGCAGGATCGAGAGGAAGACCCCGGGCATGTCGAAGTTGCTGCGGCCGTTCTCCAGCAACTGCCCGAGCCCCAGACCCAGTTCAGGCGAGGAGGCGATGATCTCGGCGGCCATCAGCGAGCGCCAGGAGAACGCCCAGCCCTGCTTGAGCCCTGCCAGATAGCCGGGCAGCGCGGCCGGCAGCACGATGTGCCAGGTGCCCCGGATGCCGGTGGCACCGAGCGTACGGCCCGCCCGCAGGAACAGCGGCGGCACCTGATCGACGCCCGAGACCAGCCCGTTGGCGATCGACGGCACCGCGCCGAGCAGGATCACCGCGTACATCATGCTGTCGTTCAGCCCGAGCCAGATGACCGCCGGGGCCACCCACGCGACCGACGGCAGCGACTGGAGGCCGGACAGGATCGGCCCGATCGCGGCCCGGATCAGCCTCACCCGGGCGACCAGCAGCCCGAGCGGCGTACCGATGGCCACCGCGAGGAGGAATCCGAGCAGACCGCGCGAGACGCTGGTCCAGACGACTTCCAGGAGCGTGCCCTTGAGCCACATGTCCGTGGCGCTGTCCCAGACCGCGGACGGCGGCGGCAGCTTGTAGACCTCGGTGACCTCGGCGCGGACCAGCAGCTCCCAGACGATGAGGACCAGGGCCACCGCCACGACGGGCGGCAGCACCTTGCTCTTCAGGACCTCGCGGACCGGCGTGCGGCGGATCTGCACCGCGTCCAGGGCGTCGAGACCGGCCTCCAGGCCGGCCAGATCGTCCGGCTTCGCGTCGACGGGTCCGGCCGCCGCGTCCGGCCGTTTCCGGTCGGACGTGATGTCAGTGCTGGCCATGTCGGCGGATCTCCCCACGCAGTTCTTCGGTGATCTCGACGGACAGCTCCGCCACGGCGGTGTCCTCGATACGGCGCGGCTGCTCGATGTCGACCGTCCACTCCCGGGCGATCCGGCCCGGCCGGGACGAGAGCAGCACGACGCGCTGCGCGAGCCGTACGGCCTCGCGCACGTTGTGCGTGACGAAGAGGACCGAGGCGTTCGTCTCGCGCCAGATCCGGGTCAGCTCGTCGTGCAGCACATCGCGGGTGATGGCGTCGAGCGCCGCGAACGGCTCGTCCATCAGCAGCAGTTGGCTGTCCTGCGCGAGCGCGCGGGCCATCGCGACCCGCTGCCGCATACCGCCGGACAGCTCGTGCACCCGCTTGCCGTACGCGCCGCCGAGACGGACGAGTTCGAGCAGCCGCTCGGCCTCGGTGCGGCGCTCCGACTTCGGGACCCCGCGCAGCCGCAGGGCCAGTTCGATGTTCTTGCCCGCGGTCAGCCACGGGAAGAGGGCGTGCTCCTGGAACATCAGGGCCGGCCGCCCGCCGGGGGTCTCGATGGACCCCGCGGACGGGCGGTCGAGTCCGGCCACCAGATTGAGCAGCGTCGACTTTCCGCACCCGGAGGCTCCCAGGAGGGTGACGAACTCACCCGGAGCGACATCGAGGGTGATGTCGTCCAGGACGAGCTGCTGCCCCGTGGGTCCGGAGAAGGACTTCGAGACGTGCGCGAGACGGGCGGCGTGCTCGACCGTCGTACGGTCCTCGGCCTTGGTGAGGGTGGTGGTCGCCATGGTCGTCACCTCCTGGGAATCCTGGATCCGGTTGCGGATGGGCGGGTTACTTGACGCCGAGACCGGCGTCGGAGACCTCGGTCTGGCCCTCAGCCTTGAGGATCTTGTTCAGCGGGCCCAGGTCGTAGATGCCCTCCAGCTTCGGGTTCTCCAGCAGACCGGCCTTCACCGAGAACTCCGACTGGGTCTTGAGCGTGGTGGCCAGCGGGTCGTTGGTGAACTCGACGGACTCCCACGCCGGGTCGAGGATCTCCTTCGGCAGCGCCTTGCCGCTCAGCTTCTCCAGCGCCTTGTTGGCGGAGGCCTTGGCCTCCTCCGGGTTGGCGTTGATCCACTTGTTGGTGGAGACCGAACCCTTGATCACGGCCTCGACCACGTCCGGGTGCTGGTCCAGGAACTTCTGCGACACGATGATGTGCGTGATCACGAACTTCTTGTCCGGCCACAGGTCCTTCTCCTCCAGGAGCACCTTCGCACCCTCGGAGACCAGCTTGGACGCGGTCGGCTCCGGGACCCACGCGCCGTCCAGCGAACCGGACTTGTAGGCGTCGGGCGTCACCTTGTTGTCCGAGCGGACCACGGAGACGTCGCCCTTCCCGCTCTGCGGGTCGACCTTCCAGCCCTTCTCGGAGATCCAGTTGAGGAAGGCCACGTCCTGCGTGTTGCCGATCTGCGGGGTCGCGATCCGCTTGCCCTTGAGGTCGTCCAGCGTCTTGATCTTCTTCGGGTTGACGACCAGCTTCACGCCGCCGGAGGCCGAACCCGCCACGATCCGCAGGCCCTTGCCCTGGGACTTGACGTAGGCGTTGATGGCGGGGGAGGGGCCGATGAAGCCGATGTCGATCGATCCGGCGTTCAGCGCCTCGATCTCGGAGGGGCCGGCGTTGAAGGTCGTGGACTCGACCTCGGTGCCGCCCAGCTCCTTCTGGATGGTGCCTTCCTGGATACCGACCAGGGCGGTGGCGTGGGTGAGGTTCGGGAAGTAGCCGATCTTCACGGTGTCCGCGGAGAGCTTCTTCTCACCGCTGGAGACGTTCGCCTTCTTCGCGTCGTCGTCCTGGGCGTCGGAGCCGTAACCGCAGGCGGTGGCGGCCAGGGCGAGCAGCGGCAGGGCCGCGACAGCGGCTATGGAGCGGCGAACGGTGGAACGGGGGGCAAGCACGGGAGGCTTTCCTCTCGTTGGCCCGGTACTCGCGTCCCGCTGAGGTTCAGGGAGGCGCGGCCGGGAGATCGGCAGGTCTTCGGCGGTACGGATGCGGGGGGTTCAGGGCGCGCGAGCGGTGCGCGTACGTCATCACGCACATCGCCCCACGCCTCCCTGGCCGCTGCCGAGGGCACCGCTGCCCACGCGGCCGCCCTCCTTCGCGAAGGTGGAGAAGAAGTCACCGGTCATCAGAAGTCCCACTCCGCGTCGTCGTCGGCGGCCTGTGCGACGGCTTCGGCCACCGCGGCGAACGCGGCGCCCGCCATGCCGGCGCTCAGCGTCGTCCCGTCCGCCGGGTCGATCAACAGGAACGAGCCGGTACGGCGGGAGTCCTCGTACGCGTCGAGCGCGAGCGGCTCGGCGGTGCGCACGACGACCCGGCCGATGTCGTTGGCGACCAGCTGCCCGGGCGCCGGGTGCTGGGAGAGGTCGTCCAGGGTCAGCCGGGACGGGATGTCCTTGACGATCGCCTTGACCGTACGGGTGGTGTGCTTCAGCAGCACCCGCTGGCCCACCGAGAGCGGCTGGTCGGCCACGTGGCAGACGGTCGCCTCGACGTCCCTCGTGACCGGAGGCGCGTCGTCGGCGGGAGCGATCAGGTCGCCGCGCGAGATGTCGATGTCGTCGGCCAGCCGGAGCGTCACCGACTGCGGCGCCCACGCGATGTCGACGCTCTCACCGAGAGCGTCGATACCGGTGATCGTGGTGGTGCGCCCCGAGGGGAGTACGGAGACGGCCTCGCCGACCCGGAAGACCCCGGCCGCGATCTGACCGGCGTAGCCACGGTAGTCCGGGAGCTCGGCGGTCTGCGGGCGGATCACGTACTGCACCGGGAAGCGCGCGTGGCAGGCGGTGAGGTCATGGCTGACCGGCACCGTCTCCAGGTGCTCCAGGACGGTCGGCCCGCCGTACCAGTCCATGTGCGCGGACGGCTCCACCACGTTGTCCCCGGCCAGCGCCGAGATCGGGATCGCGGTGATCTCCGGGACGCCGAGCGACGCGGCGTACGCGGTGAACTCCTCGGCTATGGCCGCGAATACGGGCTCCGCGTAGTCGACCAGGTCCATCTTGTTGACGGCCAGCACCACGTGCGGGACGCGCAGCAGCGCGGCGACGGCGGCGTGCCGGCGGGTCTGCTCGACGACCCCGTTGCGGGCGTCGACCAGGACCACGGCCAGCTCGGCGGTGGAGGCGCCGGTCACCATGTTGCGGGTGTACTGCACATGGCCCGGAGTGTCGGCGAGGATGAACCGGCGACGGGCGGTGGCGAAGTAGCGGTAGGCGACATCGATGGTGATGCCCTGTTCGCGCTCGGCCCGCAGCCCGTCGGTCAGCAGCGCCAGGTCCGGCGCCTCCTGGCCGCGGCTCAGCGACACCTGCTCGACGGCCTCCAGCTGGTCGGTGAGGATCGACTTGGAGTCGTGCAGCAGACGTCCCACGAGGGTGGACTTGCCGTCGTCGACGGACCCGGCGGTGGCGAAGCGCAGCAGGGTGGTGGTGCTCAACTGCGCACCCGATTCGAGGTGTGTGGTCATCTTAGAAATACCCCTCGCGCTTGCGGTCTTCCATCGCGGCCTCGGACATCTTGTCGTCGGCGCGGGTCGCGCCCCGCTCGGTGAGCCGGGAGGCGGCGATCTCGGTGATCACGGCGTCCAGCGAGGTGGCGTCGGAGTCGACGGCACCGGTGCAGGACATGTCGCCGACCGTGCGGTAGCGCACCAGCCGGGTCTCGGTGGCCTCGTGCTCCTTGGGACCGCCCCAGTGACCGGCCGTCAGCCACATGCCGTTGCGGTTGAAGACCTCGCGCTCATGGGCGAAGTAGATCTCCGGCAGCTCGATGGATTCGCGCTCGATGTACTGCCAGACGTCCAGCTCGGTCCAGTTGGAGATCGGGAAGACCCGGACGTGCTCACCGGGTGCGTGCCGGCCGTTGTACAGCTGCCACAGCTCGGGCCGCTGGCGGCGCGGGTCCCACTGCGAGAACTCGTCGCGCAGCGAGAAGACCCGCTCCTTGGCGCGCGCCTTCTCCTCGTCGCGCCGCCCGCCGCCGAACACCGCGTCGAAGCGGTACTGCTGGATCGCCTCGGTCAGCGGGACGGTCTGGAGCGGGTTGCGGGTGCCGTCGGGACGCTCGCGGAGCTTTCCGGCGTCGATGTACTCCTGCACGGAGGCGACATGGAGCCGCAGCCCGTGCTTCTTCACCGCACGGTCGCGGTACTCCAGGACCTCCGGGAAGTTGTGCCCGGTGTCCACGTGCAGCAGCGTGAACGGCACCGGCGCGGGCGCGAACGCCTTGAGCGCCAGGTGCAGCATCACGATGGAGTCCTTGCCGCCGGAGAACAGGATCACCGGCCGCTCGAACTCACCCGCCACCTCACGGAAGATGTGGACCGCCTCGGACTCCAGCGAGTCCAGGTGGCTGAGCGCGTACGGGTTCGCGGTGTCCCCGGACACGGTGGTGGTGACGGCACTCACGCCAGGCCCCTCTCGGTGAGCAGCGCGTGGAGCGCCGCCGCTGACTCCTGCACGGTCTGCTGGTGCGACTCGATCCGCAGGTCGGGCGATTCGGGCGCCTCGTAGGGGTCGTCGACCCCGGTGAGACCGCTGATCTCGCCGGCCGCCTGCTTGGCGTAGAGGCCCTTCACATCCCGTACGGAGCACACCTCGACGGGCGTCGCGACGTGCACCTCCAGGTAGGTGGTGGACTCGGCGGCGTGCCGCTTGCGGACCGCCTCGCGGCTGTCGGCGAACGGGGCGATGACGGGGACGAGTACCTTCACGCCGTTGGCGGCGAGGAGTTCGGCGACGAAGCCGATGCGGGCCACGTTGGTGTGCCGGTCCTCGCGGGAGAAGCCGAGCCCGGCGGAGAGGAACTCCCGGATCTCGTCGCCGTCGAGCACCTCCACCTTGTGGCCCTCGGTCCGCAGCCGGCCCGCCAGCTCGTACGCGATGGTGGTCTTGCCCGCGCTCGGCAGACCGGTGAGCCAGATCGTGGCTCCCGTCTCCGTCACGCTCATCGAACTCTCCTGATCAGTCGTCATCAGCCGTGCAGCCCGCATTCGGTCTTGCCGCGTCCGGCCCAGCGGCCGGCCCGTGCGTCCTCGCCCTCCAGCACCCGGCGGGTGCAGGGCGCGCAGCCGACAGAGGCGTAACCGTCCATCAGCAGCGGGTTGGTGAGCACTCCGTGCTCCGACACGTAGGCGTCCACGTCGTCCTGGGTCCAGCGGGCGATGGGGGAGACCTTCACCTTGCGGCGCTTGGCGTCCCAGCCGACGACCGGCGTGTCGGCCCGGGTCGGCGACTCGTCGCGGCGCAGCCCCGTCGCCCATGCGGCGTACGCGGTCAGGCCGTCCTCCAGCGGCTTGACCTTGCGCAGCGCGCAGCACAGGTCCGGGTCGCGGTCGTGCAGCTTCTCGCCGTACTCCGCGTCCTGCTCGGCCACGCTCTGCCGCGGCGTGATCGTGATGACGTTGACGTCCATCACCGCGTCCACCGCGTCCCGCGTGCCGATGGTCTCCGGGAAGTGGTAGCCGGTGTCCAGGAAGACCACGTCCACGCCCGGCAGCACCCGCGAGGCCAGGTGCGCGACCACGGCGTCCTCCATGGAGGAGGTGACGCAGAAGCGCGGCCCGAAGGTGTCGGTGGCCCACTTCAGGATCTCGGTGGCGGAGGCGTCCTCCAGCTCCCGGCCGGCCTGCTCGGCCAGCTCCCGCAGTTCGCGGTCGGTGAGCTCTCCGCTGATCAGAGTGTCCGTCATATCCGGTTCCCTTCACCGTCGTTGCGCTGCACGCCCCGGGTCAGCAGACCCAGGAACTTCAGCTGGAACGCACGGTTGCAGGAGGCACATTCCCAGGCGCCGTGACCGGTCTCGTTGGGACGCAGGTCCTCGTCGCCGCAGTACGGGCAGTGGAACGGCGCGGCTCGCTCGCTCATGACAGCGACTCCGCACTGGCGCGCGCCGCCCAGGTCGCGAAGCGCTCGCCGTCCTCGCGCTCCTCCTGGAACTTGCCGAGCACGCGCTCCACGTAGTCCGGCAGTTCGGCCGAAGTGACCTTCAGACCACGGACCTTGCGGCCGAACCCGGCCTCCAGGCCGAGCGCGCCACCGAGGTGCACCTGGTAGCCCTCGACCTGCTTGCCGTCGCCGTCCAGCATCAACTGGCCCTTGAGACCGATGTCCGCGACCTGGATGCGGGCGCAGGCGTTCGGGCAGCCGTTGATGTTGATGGTGATCGGGTGGTCGAACTCCGGGATGCGGCGCTCCAGTTCGTCGATGAGCGAGGCGCCGCGCGCCTTCGTCTCGACGATCGCCAGCTTGCAGAACTCGATGCCGGTGCAGGCCATCGTGCCGCGCCGGAACGGGGACGGCGTGACCTTGAGGTCGAGCGCCTCCAGCCCGGCGACCAGGGACTCCACCTGGTCCTCGGCCACGTCCAGCACGATCATCTTCTGCTCGGCGGTGGTCCGCACCCGGCCGGAGCCGTGCGCCTCGGCCACCTGGGCGATCTTGGTGAGCGTGGTCCCGTCGACCCGGCCCACCCGCGCGGCGAAGCCGACGTAGAAGCGGCCGTCCTTCTGCCGGTGCACACCGAGGTGGTCGCGCCAGGTCTGCGCGGGCTGCTCGGGCGCGGGACCGTCGACCAGCTTGCGCTGGAGGTAGTCGTCCTCCAGGACCTGGCGGAACTTCTCCGCGCCCCAGTCCGCGACCAGGAACTTCAGCCGGGCGCGGGTGCGCAGCCGCCGGTAGCCGTAGTCGCGGAAGATCCCGATGACCCCGCCGTACACGTCGGCCACCTCGTCCAGCGGCACCCAGGCACCGAGCCGTACGCCGAGCTTGGGGTTGGTGGAGAGGCCGCCGCCGACCCAGAGGTCGAAGCCGGGACCGTGCTCGGGGTGGTCCACGCCGACGAAGGCGATGTCGTTGATCTCGTGCGCCACGTCCAGGTGCGGGGAGCCGGAGACGGCGGACTTGAACTTGCGCGGCAGGTTGGAGAAGTCCGGGTTGCCGATGAAGCGGCGCTGGATCTCGTCGATCGCGGGCGTGCCGTCGATGATCTCGTTCTCGGCGATGCCCGCCACCGGAGAGCCGAGGATGACGCGGGGCGTGTCACCGCAGGCCTCGGTGGTGGAGAGGCTCACCTCTTCGAGCCGCCGCCAGATCTCCGGCACGTCCTCGATCCGGATCCAGTGGTACTGCACGTTCTGCCGGTCGGTGAGGTCGGCGGTACCGCGCGCGAACTCCTGCGAGATCTCACCGATCACCCGCAGCTGCCGCGTGGTCAGCCGGCCGCCGTCGATCCGGACGCGCAGCATGAAGAACTTGTCGTCCAGCTCCTCCGGCTCCAGCACGGCCGTCTTGCCGCCGTCGATGCCGGGCTTGCGCTGGGTGTACAGCCCCCACCAACGCATGCGTCCGCGCAGGTCGTTGGGGTCGATGGAGTCGAAGCCACGCTTGGAGTAGATCGTCTCAATACGTGTCCGTACGTTGAGACCGTCATCGTCCTTCTTGAACTGCTCGTTCCCGTTGAGGGGGGTGTGGTGGCCCACGGCCCACTGACCCTCGCCACGGTGGCGTCCGGCCTTGCGGCGGGGCGTGGTGGTCGCAGGCTGTTCCGGGGTAGCGGCCATGACAGGTACGTCCTTCGGGACTGCAGGAGGGCGGCTCTGAGCGGCACACTCGCGCGGAGGCGCGGCGGTGCGCGGGGCGGTGCCAGAGGTAAGGGTGCGGCGGGGTGCTGGGACTCTCAGCGCGCCGGACAGATGGCGCTGGACATGCGGCAGAGGTCGACGTGGCGCCGACTCACCAAGGCAATTCCAGTTCCAGACATGACGGAAGCGTGTCACGCGGATCTCGGGCCAGTCCACCACTATCCACGATGTGGACGACATGGTCCCGAAGGGTGAGACGGTGTGGTGCTGGTCACAGACGGCATCGGCGGCAATGGGGACAAATTGCCTCCGGATGGGGCCGGAAACGGTCCGGCGGCGGGATCAGGCGCCGTACGCTCCCGGCCACGGCCCAGGGGTCGCCACATCCGGCTCCACCTCGGTCTCCGTGGCGAAGAGCCGGAAGCCCCGGCGCAGATAGTTGTCCATCGCGTACGGGCCGTCCTTCGAGCAGGTGTGCAGCCAGACCCGCTCCGTCGCCGGCCGCTCCGGCCAGCGTTCCGCCAGATCCCAGGCGCGCGCCGCTCCGTACGAGAGCAGATGGCCGCCGATCCGCCGCCCGCGGAAGGCCGGGATCAGCCCGAAGTACAGGATCTCGACGACACCGCCGTCCTGCGCGTCCAGCTGGACGTATCCGGCCGGCGTCCCGTTCACGTACGCCACCCAGGTCTCGGACCCGGGCCGCTCCAGCTCCTCGCGCCACTGCTCGTACGTCATCACCAGCCGGTCGGTCCACCGGATGTCGCCGCCCACGGCGGAGTAGAGGAAGCGGTTGAACTCCGGCAGCGGCACTTCGGACCGCACGATCCGCAGATCGCCGTCCGGTACGGCGGCGGGCCGCAGATCGGCCGGCGAGGTCTGCTCCAGCGACCAGGTGGTGACCTCGGTGGTCAGCCCGGTGGCCGTTCCGGTGGCCTCGGCGGTCGGTACGGCGTGCTGCGCGGGGTTGCTCATGGCGGCCAGAAAACCATGCCGCCGCCGGCCGGCGCACAGCGGGCCCGGTCAGCCCGGTCCTGCGCCCCGTCGCGCGCCCGTCACCACCGGCGCCTTCGAGTGCGGCAGCAGGTCGCCCGGGTGCTCCGGGTGGACCACCTCCACCTCCACGCCGTCCCCGAAGCGGTACGGGCGGTGGGCCAGCACCTCCGCCAGATGACGCCGGAGCCGCGAGATCTCGGCCCGTACCGTCACCGTCCGGGTCGGATCGCCGAAGATGTCCTGCGCCAGCTCGGAGGCGCTGCGGCCCTCCCGGTGCACCGCCAGCGCGTACAGCAGCTCCGCGTGGCGCGGCGAGAGCCGCTGCGTCGAGGTGCCCAGCGGCCCCACCAGATGCACGGCGAGCGCCCGCGGCCGGCTCAGGTCCAGCACCGCCCGGCGCGGCGTCCCGTCCGCCGTACCGTCCGACACCTGCACCAGCCACCCGCCCGGCAGCGGCTCCACCCGGCACATCCCGAGCGAGGGCAGCCACACGCGGCCGGCCACCAGCGACTTCGGCAGCGGCAGCCGGTCCACCGGCGGCATCCCGGTCACCGCCGCCAGCCAGCCGTGGTGGTCCACCACCAGTGCCCGGCCGCCGAGCCGGCACAGGATCGGCGCCGCCACCGCGCGCAGCCGTTCGATCGCCACCAGGTGCCGGGTGCGGATCTCGGCCTCCGCGAGCCGGGCCACCGAGTCCACCAGGGCCAGCGTCGCCGGATGGAAGGTGGCGGCAGGACCGCTGATGTCGACGATCCCCACCAGCCGCCCGTCGCGCGGGTCGCGGACCGGGGCCGCCGCGCAGGTCCAGTTGTGCAGGGCCCGGATGAAGTGCTCGGCCGAGTGGACCTGGATCGGCGCGCGGGCGGCCAGCGCCGTACCGATCGCGTTCGTCCCCGTCGCCGCCTCCGCCCAGGCCGCGCCCTCCTCCAGACAGATGTCATGGGCCCGGTGCATGACCCCGGAATGGCCCTGGCGCCACAGCACCCGGCCCTCCGCGTCGGTGACCACCATGATCTGCTGCGCGGCGTCCGCGATGGAGGCGAGACCGGCCCGCAGCACCGGCATCACCTCGCCGAGCGCCGTGCTGTGCCGCCGGTGCTCGATCTCCTCCGCCCGCAGCAGCTCGCTCTCCGGCGACTGCTCGGGGTCGATGCCGCTGCGTACGACACGCTCCCACGAGGCGTCGATCTCCGCCCGTGGCGCGGCGGCGGACCGCTCACCCGCCAGCCGCGCCTCCCGGGCCCGGTGGAGCAGCCGGGTCGCCCGCTCCGCCTCCTGGCCGATCACGCGCACCGCTCCGGCAGAACTCGTCCGACTCATGGTCCCCACCCGTTCCCCCCGAACACTGCGAGCTCTCCGGCTCCATCCTGCCGCTGCCCGGACGCACCCGCCGCGCAGTCCACACAATGGTTGCAACCCTTTGCAACTCTGGCGATGCGGCACCGAACCGTACGAGAGTGGGAGCGTGCCGTACGCCGGGCCCGTGCCCGGCGAGCGGCACGGTTCAAGCATGGAGGGTGGTGCCGTGTCGGCGCAGCACCACCCTCCGTCGCTTACCTCTGCTCCGCGACCGGCCGGGCCCGCGTCACCACCGAGGCCAGATCCAGGCTGTGCGGCAGCGTCCCGAACGCCGTGCCCCAGTCCCCGCCGAGCCGCGAGGCGCAGAACGCGTCGGAGACCTCCGGCGGCGCCCACCGCACCAGCAGCGAACCCTGGAGCACCAGCGCCATCCGCTCCACCAGCCTCCGCGCCCGCGCCTCGATCCCCTCCAGGTCCGCCAGCTCGGTCAGCAGGTCCTTGATCGCCGCGTCCAGCCGGTGATCGGCCCCGCGCGCCTTCCCGACCTCCCGCAGGAACGCGTCCAGCGCCTGCGGCTCCCGCTGGAGCGCCCGCAGCACATCCAGCGCCTGCACGTTGCCCGACCCCTCCCAGATCGAGTTCAGCGGCGCCTCGCGCAGCAGCCGCGGCATCCCGGACTCCTCCACGTATCCGTTGCCGCCGAGGCACTCCAGCGCCTCGCCGACGACCGGCGTGCACCGCTTGGTGACCCAGTACTTGGCGGCCGGCACCGCGATCCGCAGGAACGCCCGCTCCTCCTCGGTGTCCGTGTCGTACGCCGAGGCCAGCCGCATCGCCAGGACGGTCGCCGCCTCCGACTCCAGCGCCAGATCGGCCAGCACGTTGCGCATCAGCGGCTTGTCGATCAGCAGCCCGCCGAACGCGGAGCGGTAGGTGGCGTGGTGGATCGCCTGCGCCACCGCCTGCCGCATCAGCGCCGCCGAACCCACCACGCAGTCCAGCCGGGTGGCCGCCACCATCTCGATGATCGTGCGCACCCCGCGTCCCTCCTCGCCGACCCGACGGGCCCAGGTCCCGTCGAACTCGACCTCGCTGGAGGCGTTGGACTTGTTGCCGAGCTTGTCCTTGAGCCGCTGGATCGCGAACACGTTGCGCGAACCGTCCGGCAGGACGCGCGGTACCAGGAAGCAGGTCAGCCCGCCCGGCGCCTGCGCCAGCACCAGGAACCCGTCCGACATCGGCGCCGAACAGAACCACTTGTGCCCGGTGAGCAGGTACTCGCCCTCACCGGACACCGGCTCGGCCCGGGTCGTGTTGGACCGTACGTCGGTGCCGCCCTGCTTCTCCGTCATGCCCATCCCGAAGAGCACTCCGGCCTTCCCCGTCGGCGTGCGCAGCCCTTCCTCGTACACGTACGAGGTCAGCAGCGGCTCCCACTCGGCGGCCAGCACCGGATCGGTCCGCAGCGCGGGCACGGCGGCGTGCGTCATCGAGAGCGGGCAGCCGTGGCCCGCCTCGGCCTGCGTCCAGACCAGGAACCCGGCCGCACGCCGCACATGGCCGGCCGGACGGCCCCAGGCATCGGTCAGCCCGGCGGCGACCGCGTGGCCCAGGAGCCGGTGCCAGGCCGGATGGAACTGCACTTCATCGATCCGATTTCCATACCGGTCATGCGTACGCAGAACGGGCGGGTGTTCGTTGGCCTGTGCTCCCCACTCCTGGGCCTGAGCCGAACCCGCCGACTGCCCGAGCGTGCCGAGTTCCTCCCGTGCCACGGGCAGGACGCCCGGCTCGATGTGCCGCTCGACGGCCTCGGACAGGGCCCGGTCGGCGGCGAAGACGTCATAGCCGACCAGCGGCGGAACCTGATTGGTCACTGTGTGGGTGGTGGCTGCCATGCCGATACGGTAAGGAGGTGCAGGCAGCAAATGAAACACCCGAGCGGCCACCGGGCCGGCTCCACCGGGCCCGAGTGCTCTACCGCAACGTCTCCAAGCGGCGGATGGCGTGGCAGTTGCTCAAGGACACCGTCAACTCGTGCATCGAGTACCGGATCCTCGGGCTGGCGGCCGAGGCGGCCTTCTTCACCCTGCTGTCCCTGCCGCCGCTGCTGCTCGGCATGATCGGGCTGCTCGGTTACGTCGACGAGTGGACGACCACCGAGACGGTCGCCTCCATCGAACGCAACATCCTCTCGGCCTCGCAGACCGTGCTCTCCGAGCGCGGGGTCAACGACTTCGCCAAACCGCTGCTGGCCGACGTCACCACCGGCGCCCGGCCCGACGTGATCTCCATCGGCTTCGCCATCGCCCTGTGGTCCGGCTCCCGCGCGGTGAACGTCTTCATCGACACCATCACCGTCATGTACGGCCTCGACGGCCACCGCGGCATCGTCAAGACCCGCCTGCTCGCCTTCCTGCTGTACGTCGTCGCCCTGCTGCTGGGCGCGGTGGTGCTGCCGCTGCTCGTCGTCGGACCCGACCGGGTGGTCGAGTTCGTGCCGTGGGGCACGGAGGTCATCGCCGTCCTGTACTGGCCGCTGGTGATACTGCTGACCATCGCGTTCCTCACGACGCTCTACCACGTCTCCGTCCCGGTCCGTTCACCGTGGATCGAGGACGTCCCCGGCGCGCTCGTGGCGCTCGGGATGTGGGTGCTCGGCAGCTTCCTGCTCCGGATCTACCTCACGAACACGGTCGAAGGCCCCACGATCTACGGCTCCTTGGCGGCACCGATCGCCGTGCTGCTCTGGATCGGCATCTCCGCCTTCGCCGTCCTGGTCGGCGCCGCGGTCAACGCCGCCATCGACCACGTCTGGCCCTCGCTCGCCACCGCCGCCGCCCGCGAGGCCACCGAACGCGTCCGCGCCGCCCAGGCCGCCGAGTTCGTCGCCCGCACCCGCCCGGCCGCCTACGACGGCGCCGATGACGACGAGGACGAGGACGACGGCCCGGCGTACATGCCCTCGGAGTTCCCCGAGCGCTGGTCCCGCTTCCTGCCGCCCGACGACGTCAGGTCACGGCTCCAGTCGACCTGGGAGAAGGAGCCGAAGGAAGGCAAGGCCAAGGAGACCGGCCAGCACCGCGACAACTCCGGACCCCCGTCGGCCTGACCTCGCGCGCTAGCGTGGAAACATGCCCCAGGAGCAGCAGCATCGGTACCGGGAACGGCCCTCCCGCCTGCCCGGTGCCGTCATCTGGACCTGGGACGCTCCGGACCGTCCGCTGCGGAAGGCCCGCTCGGTCCTGCCCGACGGCTGCATGGACCTGATCTGGACCGGCGGCCGCATCGTCGTCGCCGGCCCGGACACCCGCGCCTTCACGGTGGACCCACGCGACCGCGCCTCCTGCGCCGCGATCCGGTTCGGCCCCGGCACCGCGCCCGTACTCCTCGGCGTACCGGCGTACGAGCTGCGCGACCACCGGGTCGCGCTGGCCGACCTCTGGCCCTCCGCGAGCGCGCGCCGCCTCACCGAGCGGATCGACGAGGCCCAGGACTCCGCCGGGACCCTGGAGCGGTTCGCGCTGGACCGGATCGCCGAGACCGGGCCGCCGGATCCGCGTACGGTCGCCGTCGCCGAAGGCCTGCGCCGAGGCAGGTCCGTCGCGGCGACGGCGGCGGAGGCCGGACTCGGCGCCCGCCAGCTCCACCGCCGCTCCCTGGCCGCCTTCGGCTACGGCCCCAAAATGCTGGCCCGGATCCTCCGCCTCCAGCGTGCTCTGGAGCTCATCCGCACCGGCCTCCCGTACGCCGAAGCTGCCTGCGCGGCCGGCTGCACCGACCAGGCGCACCTCGCCCGCGAGATGCGCGACCTGGCCGGCACGACGCTAGGGACCTACTTCTCCTCGTGAGACGCGAACAGCGAGACACCCGACCCGTCCGGATCCAGCACCACCGCGTAGCGCTGTCCCCACTCCGCGTCCCACGGCGCCAGATGCCCGGCGTACCCGGCACCGGTCAGCTCCGCGTACAGAGCGTCCACCTCCGCCGGGCTGTCGCACACGAACGCCAGCCCCAGCCGCTCCCCGCCCGCCGGCCGCTCCCAGCTCGGGTCGAACGAGAGGATCACGTCCTCCGTGTCCCAGAGCAGCCGCTGCCCGCCCGGCAGGACCACCTCCACATGCGGAGCGGCCTCCGCTCCGGCCGGGATGTCGAGGCCGAGCCTGCGGTAGAAGGCGAGCGAGGCCGCCAGGTCGGCCGTGATGATGCTGATCGCGTCGAATCGTGGAGTCATGGAACGACGGTAGGCGCAGGACGTCCGCACCGTCTTGTACGAATCGGACGCCGGACGGCTTCGCTAGCCCCAGCAGTCACCCACCGAAGTCCCCGCATCCGTCAGCGCCAGCCCCAGATCCGCCCGCTCGGTCACCCACCGCGTGGGCCGGTGCCGCGGGTCGCCCGTACTCGCGTGCAGCGACCGCTGGAGCTCCAGCAGCCGCGCGGCCCCGATCCGCTCGCCCCAGGCCAGCGGTCCGGCCGGATAGCCGAGGCCGGTCGTCACCGCCAGGTCGATGTCGGCCGGAGTGGCGAGCGAGCGCTCCGCGATCGAGGCGCCGACCGCGACGATCGAGGAGAGCAGCCGCTGCGCGACCGAGCCCGCCGTGTCCCGTACCACCGTCACGGCGTGCGGCTCGTCCGCCGCCGCCCGCGCCAGCACAGCCCGCGCGTCCCGGGCCGCCGCCGGACCGGTGGCGGCCGTCACCGCCAGGACCCGCCGCCGCCCGGCCGCCGGCAGCACCTCCACTCCGACCGTCCGCTCGGCCGGCAGTCCGCCCGCCCGGATCGCACCGGACACCGTCGTGCCCCACACCGGCACCAGCACCAACGCCTCGGCGGACGGCCCTGCGCCTCGCTCGACCCGGACCCCGGCCGCCTCCAGCGCACCGGCGAGCGCGTCCACGTACGCCGTCGTCTCCACGGACCCGGTCGCGGCCAGGAACACCGGCCGGTGGCCGTCACCGTTCACCGCCGGCTCCGGAGCCGGTCCCTTCGCGCCTTCGCCGTACGCGTACCAGCCCTGCCCGGTCTTGCGGCCGTGCAGCCCCGCCACCACCCGGTTCGGCGTGAGGTACGAGGGCCGGAGCCGGTCCTCGTACCGGAAGCCCTGCCAGATCGAGTCGATCACCGCGGCCGTCACGTCCAGGCCGGTCAGGTCCATCAGCTCGAACGGGCCCATCCGCAGGCCCAGCACGTCCCGCGCGATCCGGTCGATGTCGGCAGGACCCGCGACCGACTCCTCCAGCAACGCCAGCGCCTCCGTCACCAGACCGCGACCCGCGTGGTTGACCAGGAATCCGGGGGTGTCGGCCACGGTCACCGCCCGGTGCCCGCACCCCTCCACCAGCTCGGTCAGCGCGGCCGGGATCTCCGGGCGGGTCGCCGCGCCCGGCACCACCTCCACGATCCGCATCAGCGGCACCGGGTTGAAGAAGTGCAGCCCGGCCAGGCGCGACGGGTCCTGGAGGGTCGCCGCGATCCGGGTCACCGACAGGGACGAGGTGTTGGTCGCGAAGACGGCGGAGGACGGCAGCGCCCGCTCCAGCTTCCCGAACACCTCGGCCTTGGTCTCCAGATCCTCCCGTACGGCCTCGATGACCAGCTCCACGTCCGGCCCGAAGGCCCACGGATCGGCCAGCGGCACCAGCCGCGCCACGGACGCGTCCCGGTCGGCGGCGGACATCCGGCCCTTGGCCACCGCCCGGTCCAGCATCGAGACGACGAACTCCACGGCGTCCTTCACCGCCGCCGCCCGTACGTCGCCCAGCTCCACGGTGTGGCCCGCGCTCGCGGCCCACTGGGCGATGCCGCGGCCCATGGCCCCGGCTCCGACGATCCTGATACGCATGGCAGTTGAAGCCTTTCCGACGGAGATGGTCAGGAGGAGGAGGTCAGCGGAGGTAGTCGCGGTGCGGGTCGACATCGTCGCGCAGCACGACGTAGGTCTGCTCGGCGGTCCCGTCGGCGGCCGGATACGGCGAAGTGATCTTACGGATACCGGGGTTGACCGACGGCAGATCGCTGCCCGCGTATGAGCGCAGCGGATAGAACGGCAGCCGCTGCGCACCGGCGAGGTAGCGGCAGACCATCCCGTAGTGGCTGTACTCCTCGTACGCCGGCGGCTCGGGATCGGCGTGCTCGACGCGCCGCCGCAGCTCACCGAGCGAACCGGCCGAGGAGTTGCCCACGAACGAGGAGGCCGGCCGCGTCACGCACCCGGCGGCCGGCATCTGGTCCACCACGATGTCCGCCGTCATCCGGACGACCGTGAGATCGCGGCGTCCCTGCCGGATGATCTCGTGCCCGGCGGCGGTCGGGATGAGGTGCGTGAACCCTTCGAGACTCACGGTGTCCCCGTCGTGGACGAAGGCGGCGACGGCCTCCCTCATCGACATGACCTTGCCGGCCGTCCGGTCCACGGTGCTCCTCGTCGTCCGCCTACGCGGCCCCACGGTGTCAGCGCCATTGATGGCTGTCCAATACCGAATTAAGGTCGGATCGAGACGCCGGGAGTATCACCGACAGGAGGGAGGCGTCGCCATGGAGCTACGCCACCTCGACGCCTTCCTCGCCGTGGCCGAGGAACTGCACTTCGGCCGGGCCGCCAAGCGGCTCCAGATGGCCCAGCCACCGCTGAGCCAGCGGATCCGCCAGCTGGAGAAGGAGCTCGGCGTCCAGCTCTTCCACCGCAACACCCGCTCGGTCCGGCTCACCAGCGCGGGCGAGTCCTTCCTCGAACCCGTACGGACCGTCCTGGACGACCTGGACACCGCCGTACGGGCCGCCAGATCGGCGGGAAAGGGCGAGTTCGGGCGGGTCACCATCGGCTTCGCCGGCGCCTCCAGCCACGAGACGCTGCCGCAGCTCACCCGGGCCGTCCGCGCCGCGCACCCGGGACTCGAACTCGTCATGACCGGCCAGACGTACGCCAACACCGCCCTCGCCCGGGTCGCGGACGGCTCGCTCGACCTCGGCTTCGTCCGGCTGCCGGTGACCCGGCCCGGCGTCGCCCACCGGGTGATCGACGAGGAGGAGCTGGCCTGTGCCCTGCCCTCCGACCACCCGCTCGCCCGACGCGAGGCCGTACCTCTCGCCGTACTCGCCGGTGAACCGTTCGTCTCCTTTCCCGCCAACTCCGGCTCCACCGTCCGCGACGCCATGACCGAGGCATGCGAGAGCGCCGGGTTCACTCCGCGCGTCGTCCAGGAGGCGCCGGACTCGTACACGATCCACGCCTTGGTCGCGGCCGGCGTCGGCGTCACCCTCACGGTCACCTCCGTGCAGCACATCCAGCAGAACGGCCTGGTCTACCGCCCGCTCGCCGGACCGCCGATCCGCCTGAGCGCCGCGCTGGCCTGGCGCTCCGACAACCCCTCCGCCGCGCTGCGCGCGGTGCTCGCCGTGGCGGAGGAAGCGCTGCCGACACCCGTACGCACTCTCGATTGAGACGTACGGCCTCTCAACGCGGCGCGCATTCGATATTGGACCGACTCAGTGGAGCGATGCGAAGGTCACTGGACCCGCGTGTACCGCCACCGCCCTCAGGAAAGGCCCCTCCGTGCCGCTCGAAGTCGTCATCTGCGAACCGCTGCGCACCCCCATCGGCCGCTTCGGCGGAGCGTTCGCGCAGCAGACACCGGCCGGGCTGGCCGCACGCGTCATCGCGGAGATCGTCGACCGTACGGGCATCGACCCCGACCGGGTCGACGAGGTGATCCTCGGCCACGCCTACCCGACCAGCGAGGCTCCCGCCATCGGCCGGATCGCCGCCATGGACGCCGGCCTGCCCACCACCGTCACCGGCACCCAGATCGACCGCCGCTGCGGCTCGGGGCTCCAGGCGGTCCTGGACGCGGCGATGCAGATCAGGACCGGGTTCAGCGAGGTGGTGATCGCCGGCGGCGTCGACGTCATGAGCGCCGCGCCGTACTACACACACGACGGCCGCTGGGGCATCAAGGGCCCCGGCCTTCAGCTCCACGACTCCCTGGCCCGGGGCCGGGTCACCGCCGGAGGCATCCACCACCCGGTGCCCGGCGGCATGATCGAGACGGCCGAGAACCTGCGCCGGGAGTACGCCATCAGCCGCGCCGACCAGGACGCCCTGGCCCTGCGCTCACAGCAGCGGGCGGCCACCGCCGTCGCCGAGGGCCGGTACGCGGCGGAGACCGTCCCCGTCACCGTACGCACCCGCAAGGGCGAGACGACCGTCACCGCCGACGAGCACCCGCGCCCCGACACCACCGCCGAGCAACTCGCCGCGCTCCGCCCGGTGATGGCCACAACCGACCCGGAGGCCACCGTCACGGCCGGCAACGCCAGCGGCCAGAACGACGCGGCCGCCGCCTGCCTGGTCACCAGCGCCGAGACGGCGGAGCGCCTCGGCCTGATCCCGCTCGTCCGCCTCGTCTCCTGCGCCCGCGCCGGCGTCCCCGCCGCCACGATGGGCATCGCCCCGGTCGCCGCCACCCGTACGGCACTGGACCGCGCCGGCCTCAGCCTCGCCGAGCTCGACCTGATCGAGCTGAACGAGGCGTTCGCCGCTCAGGTTCTCGCCTGCACCCGGGAGTTGGGCCTCGGCGAGACCGACCATGAACAGCGGATCAACGTCAACGGATCGGGCATCTCGCTCGGCCACCCGGTCGGCGCCACCGGAGCCCGCATCCTCGCCACGCTCACCCGCGAACTCCACCGCCGCGAGGGCCGCTACGGCCTGGAGACGATGTGCATCGGCGGCGGCCAGGCACTCGCGGCGGTCTTCGAGCGCGTCACGCCCTGACACCGGCCCTCTCCCGGAGTTCCCAGGCATGCAGAAGGTCCGGCCGGACAGTCCCCGCTGTCCGGCCGGACCTCGTTCCTGCGGCGGGTGGCTGTCAGTCCCGCGCGTTACGGGTGCGGCGCATCAGCACCGTCCCGCCCAGCAGCATCGCGGCGCTGGCGCCTGCCGCCAGGCCGAGACCGGCCGCACCGGTGTCGGCCAGACCCGGCGTGTCGGAGCCGGGGGTGTGCGTGCCGGGGGTGTTGGGGCCGGGGTTGTTGGATCCGGGGGTGTCGGTGGGCGGCTGCTCGGCCGGCGGCTCGTCGACCGGCGGCTCGTCGACGGGGGGCTGCTCGGTCGGGGGCTCGTCGACCGGCGGCTCGTCGACCGGCGGCTCCTCCGTGGGCGGCTCGTCCACCGGAGGCTCCTCGGTCGGGGGCTCCTCCGTGGGCGGCTCTTCGGTGGGCGGCTCCTCCGTGGGGGGCTCCTCGGTCGGCGGCTCTTCGGTGGGCGGCTCCTCGACCGGCGGCTCCTCGGTGGGCGGCTCGGTCGGCGGGTAGTCGTCCTTCGGGCCGCTCACGTTCGCGCAGGAGTTGCCGAACGCGGGGTTCAACAGGGCGATCACATTGACGGTGTTGCCGCACACGTTGACCGGGACGTGCACCGGCACCTGCACGGCGTTGCCCGAACCGACCCCCGGCGAACCGACGGCGGCGCCTTCGGCCGACGCGTCGGCGTATGCGGCGCCGCCGGCCGAGGCCAGGAGGCCCGACGCGGCCGCCATGACGATCATGCTTTTGTTCAAGGCCTGTCGCATTACTTGCCCTTCCTTAGGACATTCGCGAGGACATTCGCGTGGGTGCTTCGCGCGCGGAACCGTCGGGTGGTGCCCTTGTCGTGACGGACCCCCCGGGCCACCCCCGCGCGAAGTCATGGTGAAAGTCGTTACACATGCGCGCTGGACGACTGCCCTAACGAGCGGCGGGCGCGCGGGAAACTCGGGGGCGGGTGGAAATTGTGTAATCACCCGAACGGATGGATGAGATGAACCGTGTCCTGGCCCGGCTACCGTTGAAGGGAAACGATTCAGCCTCAACTTTGCCGTTGAGCAACGGTGTTGACCGTCATGCGGGCCGGGTGGCGACAGATGCGCGACGGGAGAGCGGTCCGCGCAGGTCGACCCGTTCGGACGAACACGCCGGTCTCCGCTTCCGCAATTCCCTCACGAACAGATGGTCGTGCGAACAGAGGCGGTGTCAGAGGCGCGGACCGGTCGCACTCCCGCGCAGTGCGCCCCCGTGCCCGGCATTCGGGTGAATGCACGGAACCAAACGCCGGGCCCCGAGTTGATCAGGGGGCCCCGCTACGGGGTGACCGGTACGAGAAGGGTTAATCGTGATCAAGAAGGTTCTTGCTACGGGCGCTGTCGCCGCCTCCATCCTCGGGCTCGGCTCGACGCAGGCCATGGCGATCGCCAACGACGGCGGTACCACGACGGTCAACGGCAACGGCGCTTCGCAGTCGTACGGCAACTCCGAGACCCACGGTGACTGGAGCCCGCAGTTCGCGCTGATCCAGGGCTCGCTCAACAAGCCCTGCATCGCGCTGCCGGCCAAGGCCAACCTCGGCTCGCTCGTCGGCCTGGTGCCGATCACGGTCCAGGACATCAACGTCCTGTCCTCGCCGCAGAACCAGCAGTGCACCGAGAACTCCACCCAGGCGAAGGGCGACGAGGCTCTGTCGCACATCCTGGAGGACATCCCGATCCTCTCGGGCAACGGTGCCGGCAACGGCTGATCCACAGCCGCTCGACTCGGGTCCGGGCCATCGGAGTTCCTCCACCGAGCGGCCCGGACCCGTCTTTTCACCGGGAATGCGGTACGGGCTCTCCGACCGTGTTCCCGCCGCACGGTCCGACGGCCGTTGCGGCATTCGGGCGGATATCCGGGAATCCGCCCGTGGAACAGTTTCGAACCCGGATGTTCATCGTTACGTAGGACAGCGCCGGAGTCGCGAGCGATGCAGGACCGGCTCGGGCGGACACGACAGTCGTGACCGCACCGGACTCCGCCGAGGAAAGGGATAAATAAAGTGAAGTACACCAAGGTTGCCGCAGTCGCCGCCGGTACGCTCATGGCGATGGGTGCCGCCGCGCCGGCCATGGCCGACTCGGGCGCCGAGGCCATCGCCGCGGGCTCGCCGGGCGTGCTGTCCGGCAACATCGTGCAGGTGCCGGTGCACATCCCGGTCAACATCTGCGGTAACACCGTCAACGTGATCGGCCTGCTGAACCCGGCCTTCGGTAACACCTGCGTCAACGCGTGAGCCACTGACCGGCCGGGCCTATTGTCCGGAACCGGTCGGCCCCGGGACGGCATCGGCCGCCCGGGGCCTTTGCTCTGCCCGCCGCGATTCCTCGCACTCTCGGCCGGAGAAAGTCGGACGGGCACAGTTTCTCCCACCCCACCTGATCGTTATCCCTGAGGAAAGCGGCAGAAGTCACAGGTAAAGAAAGCTTGTGTGCGGCACGGAGACGTGACCGAAGCAGACGCCGCGCAGAAGGGAACCAGAAAAGTGAAGTACGCGAAGACCGCCGCGCTCGTTGTCGGTTCCGTGGCTGCCCTCGGAACGGCCGCTCCCGCGTTCGCCGCTACTGTCCCCACGGCCCCCAGCTTCAGCCTCGACAGCGGTCTCAACCAGGTGATGGCCAGCGCGCCGCAGGTCGTGGACCCGCTGGTGGACACCGTCGCCGAGACCACCGAAACGGTCTCGAAGGACGGCACGGTCGGCAAGCTGGCGGGTCAGGCAACCGGTGCGGCCGAGAGTGCCGCTCCGCTGCTCGGAGGCATTCCTCTCGGCGGCTGACCGCCGCGGAACGACCGTTCCTCCTGGTTCCTTCACCGATCCGCATCACCGCATCACTCCCCGGAAGGGCTCTCTCATGTTCAAGAAGATCATGGCCTCGGCAGCGGTTGCCGTCTCCGTCGTCGGCGTCTCCGCCGCGGCCGCCCCGTCCGCCATGGCGATCGCCAACGACGGCGGCACCACCACCGTCAACGGCAACGGCGCTTCGCAGGCCTACGGCAACTCCGAGACCCACGGCGACTGGAGCCCGCAGTTCGCGCTGATCCAGGGCTCGCTGAACAAGCCCTGCATCGCGCTGCCGGCCAAGGCGAACCTCGGTTCCCTCGTCGGCCTGGTGCCGATCTCGGTCCAGGACATCAACGTCCTGTCCTCGCCGCAGAACCAGCAGTGCACCGAGAACTCCACCCAGGCCAAGGGTGACGAGGCTCTGTCGCACCTGCTGAACGACATCCCGATCCTGTCGGGCAACGGTGCCGGCAACAACTGAGACCGGGTAGCTCCGGTCCGCATCGCGTGACCCGCGTGGGGCCAGCCCCGTCCGTACGGCGACCGTTCTTCGCCCGACCGGACCCGGCTGGCCCTTCGTCGTGTGCCGGGGCCTCCGGACGGGGCACACGCTTGGGCCGGATGCCGTAGCCCCGGCTGACGATCCGCGCCGGGCCGGGTAGGGCCCCTCCATGGATCCGTACGACAGTCAGACCTCGCAGAGCAGAGAGCCGTGGCCCGCACCGGACGGCACGCCGATCTACGACCGGCTCGTCGCCGAGTGGCAGGCCGCCGGACGCGACCACCCGCTCTCCGAACCGCGGCCGGAACCCGTCCACCGCCACGGCGCCGGTTTCGTACCGGCGGCCCGCACGTCCGGCGAGGCCTCCGGCGGCTGAGGCCCGGGATTGCTGGGCTGTGGCGTCGACCTTGCGCCGGAACGAACCCATTTGAGTGGTACTGCGCAACCGATCCGGCCCTCCGGCAGTTGATCAGTACGTTCCACAACGGGACGCTCCGAAAGGTGAAGTTGATGAAGAAGATGATGGCCGGCGCTGCAGTGGCCGTGTCCCTGCTCGGTCTGTCCGCAGTCGCGGCTCCCACGGCCATGGCGATCGGCAACGACGGTGGCACCACCACCGTCAACGGCAACGGTGCCGAGTCGGAGATCGGCAACGCCGAGACCGAGGGCGACTGGAGCCCGCAGAACCAGCTTGTTCAGGGCACCCTGAACAAGCTCTGCGTCGGCCTGCCCGCCAAGGTCAACGTCGGTTCGCTCGTCGGCCTCGTGCCGATCACGGTCCAGGACATCAACGTCCTGTCCAACCCGCAGAACCAGCAGTGCACCGACAACTCGACCCAGGCGAAGGGCGACGAGCCCCTGTCGCACATCCTGGACGACATCCCGGTTCTCTCGGGCAACGGCGTCGGCAACAACTGACGCACCACAGCCTGACGTTTCGAGCGCGGGCGGTCCGGGGTTCACTCTCCGGGCCGCCCGCCCTCGTTGTCATGGCACCGCGCCTTCTCGCGGCGCCACCGTGACACGACGGTGCCCACCACTCCACGGGGGGTGGTGGGCACCGTCATGCCTGGACAGGGAGGTCAGCCGATCGAACGGACCGGGAGCAGGCAGTGGGCGGCGGTGCGGACGACCTCCTCGTTCGCCGCGAAGGCCCGCAGCTGGTCCTCGCTCACCGGCTGCCCCGGAACGGCCTCCGGCCACGGGGTCGTGGCGAACATCCCGTACACCTGGCCCTGTCCCAGCGCGGCCGCGAGCCACTCCGCGGGGGCCGGGTACTGCGACTTGAGGTGAGGCATCGTCAGGACGGCCTGGCCCGCCTGGACGAGGAGCTTCGCCTGGATGCCCGGTGCCTCGGCCGCGTCCTGGATCGGGCCGCCGACCTGGAGACCGGCCCGCTCCAGCGCGATGCGCAGCGCGTTCCGGCCGGCCTCCGGCCCGTCCTGGCCGTCGCCGAGCGAGTAGGCGAGGAGGTAGGCGGTGTCCTGGTCGGCGCCGGGCTGCCGGCTGCTCCAGCCGATCAGGATCTGGGTACCCAACTGGGCCGGTGTGAACGTGCCGGTGGAGGTCTGAGGTGTCGTCATGACCGGCACCTTAATGGCCTCGGACCGGTCGCTATGCATGCGTATCACCCGATCGGGGGAGATCGGTGAAGATCCGGGAGATCACGGGGTAACTCCGGCGTGGGCACCGGAAAACCTGTTGACGCCGTCGGGAGCGGCGCGGCTATGGTGAGTCGCGTCAGACACCGAGGAACCAGGACCCGAGGAATCAGGAGGTGAGGACATTGATGACTGTCGTTGCGATGGGCACTGCCCACAACCAGAAGAGCATCGTTCTCACCCCCGTGGCCACCGGCTGACCCGCTTCACCGATCTTCCGCGCCGAGCGCGCGGTGCCGGGGCCACCCTGTGAAGGGTTTCCCTTGTCTTTCTCGTTTCTTCCGGTTCCGTCCTCCTCGCACCCGCTGACTCCGTACGGCTGGGACGACGACTGGTCGGCAGCCTTCTCTCCTTACGCCGAGCAGGGCCTCGTGCCGGGGCGCGTCGTGCGCGTGGACCGTGGCCGGTGCGACGTGATCACCCATGACGGCCCGGTCCGGGCCGACACCGCGTTCGTGGTGCCGCGCGACCCGATGCGGATCGTCTGCACCGGTGACTGGGTGGCGCTCGACGCCGACGGTGACCCGCGGTTCGTCCGTACGCTGCTGCCGCGCCGGACCGCCTTCGTTCGCTCCACCTCATCGGAGCGGTCCGAAGGGCAGGTGCTCGCCACCAACATCGACCACATCGTCATCTGCGTCTCGCTCGCCGTCGAGCTGGACCTCGGACGGATCGAGCGCTTCCTCGCGCTCGCGCTGTCCAGCTCCGACGGCGCCGCGCTGCTGAGCGATGGCCACGGTCCCGGCGAGCACCGGCCCGAGCCGATCGTGCTGCTCACCAAGGCCGACCTGGTGCCCGACCCGGTCACCCTGTCCCACCTCGTCCAGGACATCGAGGCCATCGCGCCCGGCGTCCAGGTCTTCCCCGTCAGCTCCACCACCGGCGAAGGGCTCGACGTCTTCGGTGCCGTCGTCTCCGGCGGTACGAGCGTGCTGCTCGGTATCTCCGGCGCCGGCAAGTCCACCCTCGCCAACACCCTGCTCGGCCGGGACGAGATGGAGGTGCAGGCCGCGCGGGAGGCCGACGGCAAGGGCCGGCACACCACCACGACCCGTAACCTCCTCGTCCTGCCGCAAGGCGGTGTCCTCATCGACACTCCCGGGCTGCGCGGGGTCGGCCTCTTCGACGCCGGGACCGGGGTCGGCGAGCTGTTCGCGGAGATCGAGGAGCTGGCGGCCCGCTGCCGGTTCCACGACTGCGCCCACGCGAGCGAGCCCGGATGCGCGGTCCTCGGCGCGGTGGCGGACGGCACTCTGCCGGACCGGCGGCTGGAGAGCTACCGCAAGCTGCTGCGCGAGAACCAGCGGATCGTCGCCAAGACCGATGCCCGGGTCCGTTCGGAGATGCTGAAGGACTGGAAGCGCAAGGGTGCCGAGGGACGTGCGGCCATGCAGGCCAAGCGCGGCGGCCGGGTGCGGTAGCCGTCGTCGTACTCGGCGTCCGAAAACCGCGAGTGCGGCAGCGGCGGCTGCCGCACACTGGACGGTGTGATGGACGACAGGAGCAGGTACGAGGCGGTGAGCAGCCGCGACGCACGGTTCGACGGCGCGTTCTTCTTCGCCGTCGTGACCACCGGCATCTACTGCCGGCCGAGCTGCCCCGCCGTCACGCCACGGCGCGCCAACGTGCGCTTCTACCCGACCGCGGCCGCCGCTCAGGCCGGCGGCTTCCGGGCCTGTCGGCGCTGCCGTCCTGACGCCGTGCCCGGCTCGGCCGAGTGGAACGTCCGCGCCGATGTCGTCGGCCGCGCCATGCGGCTGATCGGCGACGGAGTAGTGGACCGCGAAGGCGTTCCCGGACTCGCCGGACGGCTCGGCTACAGCGCCCGGCAGGTCCAGCGCCAGCTCAACGCCGAGCTCGGCGCCGGACCCGTCGCGCTGGCCCGCGCCCAGCGCTCCCACACCGCCCGGGTGCTGCTGCAGACCACCGGCCTGCCGGTCACCGAGATCGCGTTCGCGGCCGGATTCGCCAGCGTGCGCCAGTTCAACGACACCATCCGCCGGATCTACGCCCGCACTCCGAGCGCTCTGCGCGCGGAGGCCGGGACCGGGCTCGGCGGCGGCCGGGGCGAGGGGCTGCGGGCCGGGATCCCGCTGCGGCTCGCGCATCGGGGCCCGTACGCCACCAGCGCGATGTTCGACCTGCTGGCCGAGCAGGCCGTGGCCCGGGTCGAGGAGATGGGCGGACCGCCGGGCCGCCGCACCTACCGGCGTACGCTGCGACTGCCGTACGGGACCGGGATCGCCGCCGTCGACGAGGCCACGCCCGGACCGTGGCTGGAGGCCCGGATCCACCTCACCGATCTGCGCGACCTGACCACCGCCGTACAGCGGCTGCGGCGCCTGTTCGACCTGGATGCCGATCCCTACGCCGTCGACGAGGCCCTCGCCGCCGACCCCCGGCTCGCCCCGCTGGTCGCCGCCCGGCCCGGAGTGCGCTCGCCGGGAGCGGCGGACCCGGAGGAGGAGGCCGTACGGGCGCTGGTGGGGCGGGAGCGCGCGGAGGAGCTGGTCGAGCGGTACGGGAAGGTGCTGGACCTGCCGTGCGGCGCGCTCAGCCATGTCTTTCCCGAGGTGGGCGTCCTGGCCGGTGCCGTCCCGGAACCGGCTCTGCGGACCCTGGCCACCGCGCTCGCCGACGGTGAGCTGCGGCTGGACGCCGGGGCCGACCGCGAGGAGGCGGAACGGACGCTCGCCACGTTGCCCGGAGTGGACCGGCGGACCGCCGCGCTGATCCGGATGCGGGCGCTCGGTGATCCGGATGTGGATCCGTACGGAACACCGGGTGGCGAACGGTGGCGGCCGTGGCGTTCGTACGCCGTACGCCATCTGGAGACGGCCGTCCGTCAGCCCCAGATCAGCGCGCCCAGCCAGGCGCCCGCCACCAGCAGGCACGCGAACAGCTCCACCAGCACCGCGTAGCCCGTCGCCCGCATCACCGAGCGCACCGACGTCCAACCCGCGCCACGGCTGCCCAGCCGCAGCCGCTCCGCGCCGTAGATCGCTCCCACGAACCCGGCGATGCCGCCGACCACGGGCACCACGAAGAAGCCCACGATCCCCGCGACCCCACCGATCATCACCGTCCGCCGAGGCGCGCCCGACTCGCCCGGGCGGCGCGGTGGCAGCAGCGGCTTGAGGGCCTGGTTCAACAGCATCAGGGCCGTTGCGCCGATCAGGACGCCCCAGGCCGTCGGGCTCATGTCCGTCAGCGCCCACCACAGCACCGCCGCCCAGACGATGGCCTGGCCCGGCACGCCCGGAACCAGGACCCCGATCAGGCCCAGCAGCATGACCAGGCCCACGCCGACGAGCTGCCACACACTCATCCGACCAGCCTGCCGGAGAGTGCACCGCCCCGCGCGGTCAGCGCACCCCCGCGACCTGCACCGATGACGGCCCGGGCGGCGCGGAACGGGCGACCCAGCCCCGCTCGTACGCATGCCAGCCCAGCTGGAGCCGGGTGGAGACCCCGGTCAGTTCCATCAGCCCCTTGACCCGGCGCTGCACGGTCCGCAGCCCCAGCTCCAGCTGCTTGGCCACGCTGGCGTCGGTCAGCCCGGCCAGCAGCAGCGACAGGATCTCCAGATCGGTGGGGTCGGGGCCGACGCCGTCCTCCCGCACCTCGCCTCCGCCTTCGCCCAGCCGCAGCGGCAGCGCCTCGCGCCACACCGCCTCGAAGAGGCCCATGAGCGACTCCAGCAGCCCGCTGGCGTGCACGACCAGCGCGGCGGGCTCGGCGCCGCGTCCGGTCAACGGCACCATCGCCGTCGTTCCGTCGGCGATCACCAGCTTCGTCGGCACCCGGTCGACCACCCGGCACTGCTCGTCCCGGCTCAGCGCGGCCGACAGCTCCAGGATCCCGGACGGCAGTGACAGCACCTCACGCTCGACGACCACCCGGTAGGCGACCCCGCGCGAGGCCGCCCGCTCCTCGGACTCGTTCTCCATGCCGGACACCGCGATCGGCTTGCCGGTGACCAGAGCGCACACCTCGGACGCGGCTCCCAGCTGCAACTGGTGGAAGCGCTGGGCGACCGCCGCCGAGCCGGTCACCACCTCCACCAGATCGTGCACCTCGGGCTCGCTCGCCTCGGCCCGGTACTCGGCGGCCAGCAGCGCGGACGCCAGCTCCGCCTGCTCCAGCTCATGGCGCTGCTGGATGAGCAGAGCCCCCAGCGCCACGCCCGGCGGGGCCGCCACCCAGCGGCCCGGGCGGGCCGAGGACTGCGCGGCCAGACCTTGCTGCTCCAGCCGCCGCAGCACCCGCTCTGCATCCGCCTCCGGGAGGGACAGCCGGTGCGCGAGATCGGAGAGTTCCGCCGCTCCCGCCGCCACCAGTGCGCGATACGCGGCTTCCTGCCTCTCGTCGAGACCCAGTGCCCCCAGCATCTCCCGACCCTCCCCGGATGTGGTGATCGCGCCTCGCGGCGCCCGTTCCGGCCGGTTCGCCGTGGCGGAAAGGGGCCACGGCGTGAACCCGCCGCTCACATCATCCCCTGTACCTCTGGTCCCTTGGCCAGTCTTGCGCCACTCCAGTACCGACGACCTGCACATCCGATGATCACACTGACCGGTCCGCCGGGCGTCCTTCCTGTGGGGGGTGGGGTCGCCCGGCGGACCTCATGCAAGAGCCACTTTTTCGTGATGTCCCGTTTTCGGGCGGGCTCCGCGGTGGACAATAAGGGCATGAGTCAGCAGGGGGAGAAGCCCGCCGCCCATGAGGACGACTGGTGGCGGAAGCTGTACGACGAGACCGCGCCGGACACCGGTCCGAGCAGCGCGCCCGACAGCCTGGACGACCGCTTCGACTCCGTGTCGGACACGGTGAGCGAGGCGGTGGAACCCAAGCCGGAGCAGGAGCCTGAGCCGGTGTGGGACACGAGGCCGGAGCCGGAGGTGAGACCGGAGGCCGGGTCCGAGTCACCGGCGCGGGTGCGGCCCGAGCCGCGGCGGACGGTGGTGAAACCGGACCCGCGCGCAGCCTGGGACCCCTACCGCGGGCAGGCGCCGCCGTCCGAGGAGCCGAAGCCGGAGCCGGCCGCCCCTCAGGCCGCCGCCGTCCCCGGTCCCCGTAACACCGCCTTTCCCGCTCCCTGGGAAGCGCCCGCCGGTCCGCCCGGACCCCGCACCTTCGCCGCGCCGAAGCCGCCCGAGCCTGAGCCGCCGCCCGAGCCGGTGGCCGCCGAACCCGACACCGCGCGCGACCCCGGCGTCCTGGACACGCTCCCGCCGGACTGGGCCGCTAGCGACGCGCCGGCCGATGGCGGCGGTGGGACCCGGCCGCTCGTCGACCACCTGGGCGACCGGCCGCCCACCTACGACGCCGAACCCGCCGCGCTGCCCGCCGCCACCTCGGAGAACCTGGACGAGCTGGTCCCCGACACCGTGCTGGACGGTGCGCGGTACGGGACGTACACGCTGCGGGCCGCCTCCGTACGGGGCGACTCGGCGCGGTTCCGCGGTGAGCCCCGGCGGGACGCGCTGCTCACCGCTCGGTTCGGTGCGGCGGAGAGCGCGCTGGTGCTCGTCGCCGTGGCCGGAGGCGTACGGGCCGGCGAAGGGGCCCATCTGGCGGCGGCCGACGCGTGCCGGTGGATCGGCGGTGCGGTGGCCCGCAGCCACGCCCGGCTCTCCGAGGACATAAGGGCCGGCCGCCGGGCCGACCTGAAGTCGGGTCTGCACCGGCTCACCGACCGTAGTTACGGAAAGCTCCGCGCCCGCGCCGCCGAACTCGGCCTGGAACCGGCGGAGTACACCACCAGCCTGCGGTGCCTGCTGCTCTCCGCCGATCCCGACTGCCGCACCCGGGTCTTCTTCGGCGTCGGCAGCGGCGGCCTCTTCCGGCTCCGCGACGGACTCTGGCAGGACCTGGAGCCGGTGATTCCGGAGGACCACTCCTCGTCCGGCGGCGGCGTGAGCGAGGAGGGGCCGGACGGTGACCGGCTGACCATGGACCTCCAGATCACCACGCCTCCGTCCCCGTACAGCGACGGCCCCGCACCGCCGCCCGCCGAACTCTTCCGCTTCCGGGCCTCCGTGGCCCGTCCGGGCGACGCGCTGCTGCTCTGCAGCAACGGACTGGCCGAGCCGATGCGCGACGAACCCGAGCTCCCGGCCGAGCTCGCCGAGCGCTGGGGCCCGCCAGGCCCGCCCGGGCTGCCGGCCTTCCTCGCCGACACCCAGCTCCGGATCAAGGGGTACGCCGACGACCGGACCTGCGCGGCGGTCTGGGAGGCGTAACCGCGCACGCCATGGGTTGATGGACTCCGGAGGCCGTACGTCCGGCCGATGTTTCGGTCTCCGGAGTCCGGACAGCCGACAGTGCACGGAGCACGGGGCAAGGGAAGGGTGCGCACCCATGGCCAAGCAGAACGTGGCGGAGCAGTTCGTCGACATCCTCGCCAGGGCGGGCGTCAAGCGCCTGTACGGCGTCGTCGGCGACAGCCTGAACCCCGTCGTGGACGCCATTCGGCGTAACTCCGCCATCGACTGGATCCATGTCCGGCACGAGGAGACCGCCGCGTTCGCGGCCGGAGCCGAGGCCCAGATCACCGGGAACCTGGCGGCCTGCGCCGGATCCTGCGGGCCCGGCAACCTGCATCTCATCAACGGCCTGTACGACGCGCACCGCTCGATGGCCCCGGTCCTCGCCCTCGCCTCGCACATCCCCTCCAGCGAGATCGGGCTCGGCTACTTCCAGGAGACCCATCCGGAGCTGCTCTTCCAGGAGTGCAGCCACTACAACGAGATGATCTCCAACCCGGAACAGATGCCGCGCCTCCTCCAGAGCGCCATCCAGCACGCCATCGGCCAGGGCGGCGTCAGCGTCGTGACCATGCCGGGCGACATCGCCTCGAAGGCCGCGCCGGAGAAGACCGCCGGGCACGCTCTCGTCACCTCACGGCCGACCGTCCGGCCCGGCGACGAGGAGATCGACAAGCTCTGCCGGATGGTGGACGAGGCCAAGCGGGTGACGCTGTTCTGCGGCAGCGGCACCGCCGGCGCGCACGCCGAGGTGATGGAGTTCGCCGAGAAGGTCAAGTCCCCGGTCGGCCACGCGCTGCGCGGCAAGGAGTTCATCCAGTACGACAACCCGTACGACGTCGGCATGAGCGGGCTGCTCGGTTACGGCGCCGCCTACGAGGCGACCCACGAGTGCGATCTGCTGATCCTGCTCGGCACGGACTTCCCGTACAACGCGTTCCTCCCGGACGACGTGAAGATCGTCCAGGTCGACGTGCGGCCCGAACGCCTCGGACGGCGCTCCAAGTTGGACCTCGCGGTGTGGGGTGACGTGCGCGAGACGCTGCGCTGTCTGACGCCTCGGATCAAGCCCAAGAGCGACCGCAAGTTCCTCGACCGGATGCTGAAGAAGCACGCCGACGCGCTGGAGGGTGTCGTCAAGGCGTACACCCGCAAGGTCGAGAAGCACACCCCGATCCACCCCGAGTACGTCGCCTCCGTACTGGACGAAATGGCGGACGAGGACGCGGTGTTCACCGTCGACACCGGAATGAACAACGTCTGGGCCGCCCGCTATCTGACGCCCAACGGCCGTCGGCGCGTAATCGGTTCGTTCAGTCATGGCTCGATGGCCAACGCGCTGCCGCAGGCGATCGGCGCGCAGTTCGTCGACCGCGAACGGCAGGTCGTGGCGATGTCGGGTGACGGCGGATTCTCCATGCTGATGGGCGACTTCCTCACCCTCGTCCAGTACGACCTGCCGGTGAAGGTGGTCCTCTTCAACAACTCCTCGCTCGGCATGGTGGAGTTGGAGATGATGGTCGGCGGACTGCCGGCCTACGGCACCACCAACAAGAATCCGGACTTCGCCGCCGTGGCCCGCGCCTGCGGTGCGTACGGAGTGCGGGTCGAGAAGCCCAAGCAGCTGCAGAGCGCGCTGAAGGACGCCTTCAAGCACAAGGGCCCGGCGCTCGTCGATGTGGTGACCGACCCCAACGCGCTCTCCATCCCGCCGAAGATCAAGGCCGACATGGTCACCGGCTTCGCGCTCTCCGCGAGCAAGGTCGTCCTGGACGGCGGTGTGGGCCGGATGCTCCAGATGGCCCGCTCCAACCTCCGCAATGTGCCCCGTCCTTGAGCCGGTGCGCCCCCGGGCGCTGCCCTGAGCTCCGCTGAAGCCGTGCATGGAACGGAGTCTCCCCGTGCGCCCCCCGCTGCCTCCGCCCGCGCTCTTGTCGCTGCCACCGGCAAGCGTGACCGTGTGCGTACAGGGGCATGCATCCCGTGAGGCTGTTCGACGGACGGCCGGGACAGAGGAGGCCGGATCGCTGTGCGGGCGGGGGAAACGGTGAAGCGTCAGAAGAGGGCCCAGGCCGGCGAGGGGCGCGGACCTCGGGGGCGGAGGCCGGGCATGGCGCAGCAGCAGCCGGCTCGGATGCATAGAAGAGTGGGCCATACGGAACGGTCGGCGGTCGGCGAAGTCCGGCGCGAGCTGCGGGAGTTCCTGCGCCACCGCTCCGGACCCGAACAGATCGCGGCGGCGGAGCTGCTGCTGAGCGAGCTGGTGACCAACGCGCTGATCCACACCCGGCACGGTGCCGTGGTCACCGCGACGACGACGCCCGCCGCCCTGCGCGTGGAGGTCCAGGACTTCGAGGCGGATCTGCCCGCGCCGTACGTACCGAACGCCGACGACGGTACGCACGGCCGGGGGCTGATCCTGGTGCGGAGCCTGGCCGACGCCTGGGGGGTCGAGGCGCGGGCGCTGGGGAAGGTGGTCTGGTTCGAGCTGCGTGGCGAAGGGCTCTGAACGTCCCTCCGTCGTACCGCGTGCGGGTCATGAGCCCGTGTACTGCTGCTCCAGATCCTTCAGTTTCTGCTCCAGCGAGTCGAGCCGGGGGAGTGCCTGGGTGTCGTCCTCGGCGGTGAGGTCGACCGCCCGCGCGTCACCTCCCGGGGTCGAAGGGCCAAGGCTCTTCGAGTTCGAACCGTCCGCCGACTGCTTCTGGCCGACGGCTTGCAGGGATGGCCGGGGTCGCAGAGGCAGCTGACCCGGCTCTGCTATGGCAGGCTCCGCGACGGGCGGCGCGGTGCCGCCCGTGCCCGATGCCGCCGGAGCGAGGGCCTGGACGTCCACCTGGTGGCCGAGGCGGCCGCGGCCCCAGGCCCGGTTCTGCCGGTTCAGGGCCTTGATGCGGGCCCGGTCCAGCTTCGCCTGTTCCCTGCGGCGGATCCGGTTCTGCTCCTGCTCCTTGCGGTCCTCCCGGACCTCGTCGACCGCCTCGTCCAGCGTGCGTACGCCTTCGAGGAGCATCAACGACCAGGCGCCGAAGGTCTCCCGGGGTGCCCGCAGCCAGCGGACGATCCGGATCTGCGGCAACGGACGGGGCACCAGGCCCTGTTCGCGCAGCGCGGCCCGGCGGGTCTGCTTCAGCGCGCGGTCGAAGAGCACCGCGGCCGAGAGGGACATCCCCGCGAAGAAGTGCGGCGCGCCCGCGTGGTCCATGCCCCTCGGGGCGTGCACCCAGTTGAACCAGGCGGCGGCCCCGGCGAATGTCCACACCAGCAGCCGGGAGCCGAGCGCCGCGTCTCCGTGGCTCGCCTCCCGTACGGCCAGCACGGAACAGAACATCGCGGCGCCGTCCAGTCCGAACGGGACCAGGTACTCCCAGCCGCCGGTGAGGTTCAGGTTCTGCCGGCCGAAGCCGACGAGCCCGTGGAAGGAGAGCGCGGCGGCGACGGCCGCGCAGCAGAACAGCAGGACGTAACTGGCGGTGGCGTAGAGCGCTTCCTTGCGCCGCCGGCGCTCCTCGCTGCGTTCCCAGGAGTCGTCGGCCGCGGCCTTGCCGGCGGCACGCTTGCCGCGTGCGACCACCGTCACCGCCGCCATGACCCCCACGAGCAGTACGGCGCCCGGAAGCAGCCAGTCAAGCGATATGTCGGTCAGTCTCATGCGCGGTCCCTTGCGTCACGTAGGGCGTTTCGTGCGCCATCGTGACGGAATTCCCGTCCCGCTCCGCGGGTTTCGGGACAAGAGCACGCCATGGGGGTGGGAGAGGCTATCGATGGGTGGAATCTTCTCGAACGACTGCTCGGAGAAACCGGGTTGCGTTCGATTCCACGTCATCCGGACGGGCGGTGTGGACGCGGTGCGGATCAGGAAACGGTGGCGAGCTTCCGCACCCGGTCCGCGTCACAGGTGCGCGGGCAGGTCACGCAGGTGTCCTCGGGACGCAGGGTGTAGAAGAGGCAGCAGCTCGCCCGGTCCCGGGTCGGCAGCGACTGGCCGTCGGGTCCGGTCAGCTCACGGAAGCCGGCGGTGCCGACGTACGGCTTCGTGGTGCCGGGAAGCAGCAGCTCCAGCTCGGCCATCGCTCGGCGCTCCTCGCCGAGCAGGTGCGCGATGTACCAGAGGCCCTCGACGATCTCGTCGGTCGCCATCCCCCACAACGCCCGCTTCCCTCGCCGCATGCGCGGTCCGAACCCCGTCAGCACCGGCTCCAGGTGCTCGGTGAGAGCGGCCAGGACCTCGGCCCGCAGCGCGGTCTCGTCCGGGACCACCCGGGCGCCGGGCAGCTCCGCCGCCGGGTCGTCCGGCAGGCAGGCGAACTCGCGGACCCGGACGGTGAGGTGTCCCAGCGCCCGCTGGAAGGCCACGTCCGCGACCGGGATGCGCGGCACCCGGCGGTGCAGGAACCAGGGCACGGTCACCAGCAGGCAGGCGGGCCAGGCGTACCGGTGGAGGCCGAAACTGGCCACCACGTCCGGGCGGGCCTGCTGCCCGTAGTCCCGGAGCACCTGCGCGTTGTCCCAGGCCAGGAAGGTGTCCACGGCCGGTCCTCCGGCGGCCAGCTCGGCCGCGCCGACCCAGCCGGCGCCCGTCGGAGTGCTCGCGCTCTCGTCGAGCACCTCGGCGCGCAGGCCGGGGAAGACCTCGGTCAGGCGGGCGTACGCGGCGGTCACCGGGGACGTCGCGGCGCCGGCGAGCAGCGGAGTGAGGGTCATCCAGGGACCACCGAATCGGGATCGTTTACAGGTAAGGCTTACCTTACCCGACGCGATCGATGTTTGAACTGCGGCCACCTCCCTCTATCGTGCACGGGGGGCCGGGCGCACGCGACCCGGCCCGCAAGACACTCCCTGGGAGGCCTGGGTGGAGCAGGGCAGCGCGCACGAGGGCGTACGGCCGCCGTACGCGCCCGGCGCGTACGCGGGCACCCCGGTGACCGGGCGGGTGCCCGAACAGGTGGGCGTGGGCCGTTCGCAGGACGCGGGCCGGGCCGGCGGCGTGGACCGCACCCGTGGTGAGCACACCCACAGTGAGCCGTCCGCCCCACGTGTCGTCCGTCACTCCGTCCGGGGCCAGATCCTGGAGGCCCTGCGCGCCGCGCTCGTCGACGGCGAGCTGATCCCCGGCCAGGTCTACTCCGCTCCCGCGCTCGGCGCTCGCTTCGGCGTCTCCGCGACCCCGGTGCGCGAGGCGATGCAGCAGCTGGCGGTGGAGGGCGCCGTCGAGGTGGTGCCGAACCGCGGCTTCCGGGTCAGCGAGCGCGGGCCCCGTGAGCTGGCGGAGCTGGCCGAGGTACGTGCCCTGATCGAGGTACCGGTGATGCTCCGGCTGGCCCGCACCGTCCCGGCCGGCCGGTGGAGCGCGCTGCGTCCGCTGGCCGACGCGACGGTCACGGCGGCGGCGGTGGGCGACCGGGCGAGCTACGCGGAGTGCGACCGGGCCTTCCACCGCGCGGTCCTCGCACTGGCCGGCAACGAGCAGCTGGTGGCCGTCGCCGACGAGCTGCACCGCCGCTCGCAGTGGCCGCCGGTCGCGGGCCCCGCCACCCGCCGCGCCGACCTGCTGGCGGACGCCGCCGAACACACCGCACTGCTCGACGCCCTGATCGCCCAGGACCTGGCGGTCGTCCAGGCCCTCGTACGGGAGCACTTCACGGGAGCGGAGGGCTGAGCCGACCGCGCCTCGGTGCGTCCCGTCCGCCCGCGCGGCCTCCTCAGCTCGCCGCCGCCGGTCGTGGTCCCGGCACTCCTAGGTGCGGCGCCAGCCATGTCGGCACTCCGCCCAGCAGCCGGAACAGCCGCCCCGCCTCCGCACGCAGCCGGGCCGCCACCTCCGGCTCGGGCTCCGCCTCCGCGAGGGAGATCAGCGCCGGGGCCGTACCGACCAGGTAGCCCAGCTCCTCCCGGATCCGCAGCGACTCCGCGAACCCGTGCCGCGCCTCGGCCAGCTCACCCTCCTGGAGCGCGAGCGCGGCGAGGTGGCGCCAGGTGAAGGAGAGCAGCAGCTCGTCGCCGCGCGCGGCCGCTCCGGCGTGCGCCCGGCGGTACGCGGCGCGCGCGGACTGCGGGGAGTCCGCGATGTTCTCGGCGATCAGCCCACGCCGGAAGTCCAGCAGCGGCCGTCCGGGTGCGGCGGGCGCCAGCAGCGCCGCCGCCCGGCTCAGCGCGACGCTCGCCTCGTCGGCCCGGTCCCGTACACCCAGCAGGGTGGAGGCGTAGGCGAGATGGCCCCGTTCGCAGGCGGCCCCGCCGCGCTCGTCGTCGCTGCGGGCCAGCGCCTCGGCGGCGCGCAGAGCGTCCTCGGCGTCGGTCCAGCCCTCGCCGGTGTGGAGACAGCGCTCGGTCAGCAGGGCGGTGCGCTGGATCGCGGCCGCCGGGTCGCTCAGCGCGTGCGGCTCCAGCAGGGCGGCGGCATCCGTCCAGCAGGCGCGGGACCGCAGCCGCCATACCGCTGTCTGGAGCGGCGGATCGCCATCTGCTGTCGTTCCGGAACCAGACATGGCGGTATCCGCCACATTGCCCTCCCCGAGCGCGCCATTGTGCTGTTGAGTACCGCCGAATCTCAGCACGGATCGGCCCGCCGGGCCAAGAGGTCCGACCGATGTCAGGTGAAGGAATTCACAAACGGGGGGAGCTCACCGGCGCCTGATGGGGCGCACGGGTCAGCTCATGCGCAGGGCGAGGAAGAAGTCGAGCTTGTCCTCCAGCCGTGAGAGGTCACGGCCCGTCAACTGCTCGATGCGGCCGACGCGGTAGCGCAGCGTGTTGACGTGGAGGTGCAGCCGGGCCGCGCAGCGCGTCCAGGAGCCGTCGCAGTCCAGGAACGCCTCCAGCGTCTCGATCAGCTCCGCGCGGTGGCGCCGGTCGTAGTCGCGCAGCGGGTCCAGCAGCCGGGCGGTGAAGGCACGGCGGACGTCGTCGGGGACGAACGGCAGCAGCAGGACGTGCGAGGCCAGCTCGTGGTGGCCGGCCGCGCAGACCCGTCCCGGCCGGGCCGCCGCCACCCGGCGGGCGTGCCGGGCCTCCTCCAGCGCGCCGCGCAGCCCTTCGGCCGAGTGCACGGCCGCGCTGACCCCGAGGGTCAGCCGTCCGTCGTCGGCGAGGCCCGCGGAGAGCGGTTCGCGTACGGAGGCGAGCAGCGCGTCGGCGTGCAGCGCGGGGTCCTGGGGCGCGCCGGCTGTGTCGTCGGCGTTGTCGGTGGCGTCGCCTACCGTCTCGGGGAGGGGGGCGGGCACGGCCGGGAGCGGTACGAGGGCGATGGCCTCCTCGCCCGTGTGCGCGACGGCGATGCGGTCGGCGGAGTCCGGGCCGCTGACCGCCGGGTCGACGAGGATCTCCTCCAGCAGGGCCTGAGCGACCGGGCCGCCCGCGATGTCGCCCGGGACGCCGGCAGGGCCCGCCGTGTCACCGGCGGTCCAGTCGACCCGGGCCACCACGACCTGCCACTGCGGTGCCACGCCGAGGCCCGGCAGGAGGACCGGCGCGGCGACGCGGAGCCTGGCGGCGATCTCGGCGGGGGCCGCGCCCGCCTGGACCAGCTCCAGGACCTCCTGGGCGAGCCGGCGGCGTACCGTACGGGCCGCGTCCCGGCGGTCGCGCTCGACCGCGATCAGCTGCGTGACGCCCTGGAGCAGGTCGAGCCGGGCGGCGGGCCAGTCCGAGGCGTCCGCCTCCACCGCGAGCAGCCAGTCGGAGAGCACCGACTCCCGGACGTCCCGGGCGGCCGGCACCGCGCCGCGGCCGGTGTTGCGGATCGGGAAGAGCGAATACGTCGTACCGGCGACGGCCGCCCGGTACGGGCCACGGCGACCGGTGCGGGTCGCGGCCAGGTGGTGGCCGGCCAACGCCGCGCCGAGCGGACCGGCCAGCGGCGCGCCGGCCCCGGCGATCTGGCGGCCGGTGGGGGAGAGGACCCAGGCGCGCAGGTCCAGGTCGGAGGTGAGGAGGTCCAACACCACCTCCGGGCCGCCACCCGCCGGGCCGGAGGTCATCAGCCGGCGGTGCCGGTCCACCACGGCCGCCAGGTCGCCCGCCCGCTCCCCGGAGACCTGGCGTACCACATGCTCGGTGATCGTCGCGAAGGCAACGGTCTCGTTCACGGCGAAGAGCGGGAGGCGGTGTTGGACGCACGCCTCCACCAGGTCGGCCGGGATGTCGCCGAGCTCCGCCTCGCCCGCCGCGAGCCCGGCCACCCCGGCGCCCGCCAGGATCCGGACGAACGGCTCGGAGTCGCTCGCGTCCCGACGCCAGGCCAGGCCGGTCAGCACCAGCTCGCCGCCGGAGAGGTAGCGGCTGGGGTCGCGCAGGTCGGTGGTCATGACGCCCCGGACCGTGCGGTCCAGCTCGTCCTCGCCGCCGAGCAGCCGCAGGCCCAGCGCATCGGTCTCCAGCAGTGCGCGCAGCCGCATCTCGTCGCCGCCGATCTCTGTAGGGGTGGGAGCAGGTGGGTGAAGCCGGGAAGGAGTGGGGGACCACAGGGGTGAAGGGGTATCTGTGAATTGCGGCGAGGTTACTGATCCCCGCCATTCGTTCGAATCTACAAGACGAGGACGGAGACCAGCCAACTCCTTCAGTGTTTCGGTGACTGCACCCGCCGGGTCCTGGCTTGTGTACTGGGCCACACACCACATGAACACCACATGAACGAGCCACACGAGGCAGACGAGGGCCGGCCGTCCCCAGCCCCGGTGTACGACCCGATTGAGAAGAAGAGAGCCACTCATGGACTTCCTTCGCCCCGCCAGCTGGGAGGAGGCGCTCGCCGCCAAGGCCGAGCACCCCACGGCTGTGCCCATCGCGGGCGGCACGGATGTGATGGTCGAGATCAACTTCGACCACCGGCGGCCCGAGTACCTCCTGGACCTGAACCGCGTCGATGAGCTGACCGAGTGGGAGGTGGGCCAGGAGAGCGTACGGCTCGGCGCCTCCGTCCCGTACAGCGCCATCATGGAGCACCTGCGCACCGAGCTGCCGGGCCTGGCGCTCGCCTCGCACACCGTCGCATCGCCGCAGATCCGCAACCGCGGCGGCGTCGGCGGCAACCTGGGCACCGCGTCGCCCGCCGGTGACGCCCACCCGGCGCTGCTCGCGGCCGGGGCCGAGGTGGAGGCCGAATCCGTACGCGGAACGCGGCTGATTCCTATCGACGATTTCTACACAGGCGTCAAGCGCAACGCCCTCGCGCCGGACGAGCTGATCCGCGCCGTGCACATCAAGAAGGCCGACGGGCCCCAGCAGTACTCCAAGGTCGGCACCCGCAACGCGATGGTCATCGCCGTCTGCGCCTTCGGCCTCGCCCTGCACCCCGAGACCCGCACCGTGCGCACCGGCATCGGCTCCGCCGCCCCGACGCCCGTCCGGGCCAAGGAGGCCGAGGCCTTCCTGAACGCCGCGCTGGAAGAGGGCGGGTTCTGGGAGAGCGGCAAGATCATCACCCCCGCCATCGCCAAGCAGTTCGCCGCGCTCGCCTCGGGCGCCTGCAACCCGATCGACGACGTACGAGGCACGGCGAAGTACCGCAGGCACGCGGTCGGCATCATGGCCCGCCGCACGCTCGGCTGGACCTGGGAGCAGTACCGCGGCGCGGGCCGCGCGCTGGAAGGAGCTGCGTAACCATGCGAGTCAATTTCACGGTCAACGGCCGTCCGCAGGAAGCCGACGACGTGTGGGAGGGCGAGTCCCTTCTTTACGTGCTGCGTGAGCGCATGGGGCTGCCCGGTTCCAAGAACGCCTGCGAGCAGGGGGAGTGCGGGTCCTGCACCGTCCGCCTGGACGGCGTCCCCGTCTGTTCCTGCCTCGTCGCCGCCGGCCAGGTCGAAGGCCGCGAGGTCGTCACCGTCGAGGGCCTGGCCGACTACGCCAAGCACCGCGAGGACGCCCACCCCGGCGGCGGCTGCGCCTCCGGCGCCTGCGGCACCACGCTGGACTCCGCCAAGCGCTGGCAGTCCAAGCCGGCCGACGGCCGGGCCGGCGAGGCCGCCGAGCTCTCGCCGATCCAGCAGGCGTTCATCGACGCCGGAGCCGTCCAGTGCGGTTTCTGCACCCCCGGCCTGCTGGTCGCCGCCGACGAACTGCTGGAGAACACGCCCTCGCCGTCCGACCAGGACATCCGCGAGGCGCTCTCCGGCAACCTGTGCCGCTGCACGGGTTACGAGAAGATCCTCGACGCGGTGCGCCTCGCGGCCGCCCGCCAGGAAGAGGCGGTCCAGTCATGACGACGCACCCCGAAGCCACGACGCCCGTCAAGGCCCGGACCGTACCGGCCGGAACCCCCACCAAGATCACTCAGGGTTCCCCCACCAAGGGCGGCATCGGCGAGTCCACGCTCCGCCCTGACGGCACCCTCAAGGTCACCGGCGAGTTCGCGTACTCCTCCGACATGTGGCACGAGGACATGCTGTGGGGCCAGACGCTGCGCTCCACCGTCGCGCACGCCGAGATCGTCTCCATCGACACCTCCGAGGCGCTGGCGACCTCCGGCGTCTACGCGGTGATGACCTACGACGACCTCCCGGCCGAGATGAAGAACTACGGCCTGGAGTTCCAGGACACGCCGGTCCTCGCGAACGGCAAGGTCCGCCACCACGGTGAGCCGGTCGCCATCGTCGCCGCCGATCACCCGGAGACCGCGCGCCGCGCCGCCGCCAAGATCAAGATCGAGTACCGCGAGCTGCCGCTCATCACCGACGAGGCATCCGCGACCGCTCCCGACGCCGTGCTCGTGCACGAGGGCCGCGACGACCACCACAGCGGTCACGTCCCGCACCCCAACATCGTGCACCGTCAGCCGATCATCCGCGGCGACGCCGACGAGGCCGCCAAGCGCGCCGACGTCATCGTCACCGGCGAGTACGTCTTCGGCATGCAGGACCAGGCCTTCCTCGGCCCCGAGTCCGGTCTCGCGGTGCCGTCCGAGGACGGCGGCGTCGAGCTGTACGTCGCCACCCAGTGGCTGCACTCGGACCTCGGCCAGATCGCACCCGTCCTCGGCCTGCCCGAGGACAAGGTCCGGATGACGCTCTCCGGCGTCGGCGGCGCCTTCGGCGGCCGCGAGGACATCTCGATGCAGATCCACGCCTGCCTGCTGGCGCTCCGCACCGGCAAGCCGGTCAAGATCGTCTACAACCGGTTCGAGTCCTTCTTCGGCCACGTCCACCGGCACCCGGCCAAGCTCCACTACGAGCACGGCGCCACCAAGGACGGCAAGCTCACGCACATGAAGTGCCGGATCGTCCTGGACGGCGGCGCCTACGCCTCCGCCTCCCCGGCGGTCGTCGGCAACGCCTCCTCGCTCTCGGTCGGCCCGTACGTCATCGAGGACGTCGACATCGAGGCGGTCGCGCTCTACACCAACAACCCGCCCTGCGGCGCGATGCGCGGCTTCGGCGCGGTCCAGGCCTGCTTCGCCTACGAGGCGCAGATGGACAAGCTCGCCGCGAAGCTGGACATGGACCCGGTGGAGTTCCGCCAGCTCAACGCCATGGAACAAGGCACGCTGCTGCCCACCGGACAGCCCTGCGACTCGCCGGCGCCGGTCGCCGAGCTGCTGCGCCGGGTCAAGTCCCGGCCGCTGCCGCCGGAGCAGCAGTGGCTGGCGGCCGGCAGCGAAGGCACCTCCATCGACGTACGCGCGCTGCCCGGCGGACTCTCCAACACCACCCACGGCGAAGGCGTCGTCCGCGGCGTCGGCTACGCCGTCGGCCTGAAGAACGTCGGTTTCTCCGAGGGCTTCGACGACTACTCCACCGCCCGCGTGCGGATGGAGGTCATCAACGGTGAGGCGGTCGCCACCGTCCACACCGCGATGGCCGAGGTCGGCCAGGGCGGCGTCACGGTCCACGCCCAGATCGCCCGTACCGAACTCGGTGTCAACCAGGTCACCATCCACCCCGCCGACACCCGCGTCGGCTCCGCCGGATCCACCTCCGCCTCCCGCCAGACGTACGTCACCGGCGGCGCGGTCAAGAACTCCTGCGAAGCCGTACGGGAGAAGGTCCTGGAGCTCGGCCGCACCAAGTTCGGCACCTACCACCCGGCCTGGGCCACCGCCGAACTCCTCCTGGAGGGCGGCAAGGTCGTCACCGACGGCGGTGAGGTGCTGGCCGACGTGGCCGACGTCCTGGAGGACGAGGCGGTCGACATCGAGCTGGAGTGGCGCCACCGGCCCACCGAGGCGTTCGACCTCCGTACCGGACAGGGCAACGGCCACGTCCAGTACTCCTTCGCCGCGCACCGCGCCGTCGTCGAGGTCGACACCGAGCTCGGCCTGGTCAAGGTCATCGAACTGGCCTGCGCGCAGGACGTCGGCAAGGCGCTCAACCCGCTCTCCGTGCTCGGCCAGATCCAGGGCGGCACGCTCCAGGGCATGGGCGTCGCGGTGATGGAGGAGATCATCGTCGACCCGAAGACCGCGAAGGTGCGCAACCCCTCCTTCACGGACTACCTCCTCCCCACCATCCTCGACACGCCGACCATCCCCGTCGACGTGCTCGAACTCGCCGACGAGCACGCCCCGTACGGGCTGCGCGGCATCGGTGAGGCCCCCACCCTGTCGTCCACCCCGGCCGTCCTCGCGGCGATCCGGAACGCGACGGGCCTTGAGCTCAACAGGACCCCGGTACGCCCCGAGCACCTCACCGGTACCTGAGAGACCGGGGCCGGGTGATCCCCGGCCCCGCCCCGCCTCCGAGCGGTCCCCCAGGACTCTCCGGGCGGTGTGCTGAGCCGAGAACGTCACACTTCTCCGCATCCCGCACCGCCCGGAGACACCAAGTACCGCACCGCTCGCGGTTCTTCGCCGTGCACGACCAGCACGGCAGCGCCTCACGGATCATCCGTGCCGCCGGCACATCCGTATCTGCTTCAACAGTTCGTCCCGGCCGTCCCCGGGTCGTGCAGCCGACGCAGTCATCCCAAATCCCGCATTCAGGAATCTCCAAGCGGGTGCCCCTGTGAACCTTGGGAGTCAGGCATCATGACCCAGCAGTCAGTGGAACCGAAGACCAGTCCGGAGGCCGCGGGCCCCGGCTCGCGCGTCCCCGCCGGAAGATCATGGCTCGACCGGTACTTCCACATATCCGAACGAGGCTCCACGGTCGCGCGCGAGGTGCGCGGCGGCGTCACGACCTTCATGGCCATGGCGTACATCCTTCTGCTCAACCCGCTGATCCTCGGCGGCGAGGACGTCAACGGGAACCTCCTCGGCCAGAGCGGCCTGATCACCGCGACCGCCTTCGCGGCGGCGGCGACGACCCTGCTCATGGGCTTCGTCGGCAAGGTGCCTCTGGCGCTCGCCGCCGGGCTCAGCGTCTCCGGTGTGCTCGCCTCGCAGGTCGCGCCGAACATGACCTGGCCGCAGGCCATGGGCATGTGTGTGATCTACGGTGTGGTGATCTGCCTCCTGGTGGTCACCGGCCTCCGCGAGATGATCATGAACGCGATCCCGCTCGCGCTCAAACACGGCATCACCATGGGCATCGGCCTCTTCATCGCCCTCATCGGCCTCTACAAGGCCGGCTTCGTCCACCAGGGTGCGGCGACCCCCGTCTCCCTCGGCCCGGCCGGTGAACTGGCCGGCTGGCCCGTCCTGATCTTCTGCGTGACCCTGCTCCTGATCTTCATGCTCCAGGCGCGCAACATCCCCGGCGCGATCCTGATCGGCATCGTCGTCGGCACGCTGGTCGCCATCGTCCTCAACGCGATCGCCGACATCCCCGCGAAGTCCTGGAGCAGCGGCCCGCCGGCCCTGGAAGGCAGCGCGGTCTCGGCACCCGACTTCTCGCTCTTCGGCAACGTCGAGTTCGGCGGCTGGGGCGATGTCGGTGTGATCACCGTCGGCATGATCGTCTTCACCCTGGTGCTGGCCGGCTTCTTCGACGCGATGGCCACCATCATCGGCGTCGGCACCGAAGCCAAGCTCGCCGACGAGAAGGGCCGTATGCCGGGCCTGTCCAAGGCGCTCTTCGTCGACGGCGCCGGCGGTGTCATCGGCGGTGTCGCCTCGGGCTCCGGCCAGACGGTCTTCGTCGAATCGGCCACCGGAGTCGGCGAAGGGGCCCGGACCGGGCTGGCCTCCGCCGTCACCGGCCTCTTCTTCGCCGCCTGCCTCTTCTTCACCCCGCTCACCGCGATCGTCCCGACCGAGGTGGCCTCCGCCGCCCTCGTCGTCATCGGCGCGATGATGATGCAGAACGCCCGGCACGTGGACTGGAGCGACCGTTCCGTCGCCATCCCGGTCTTCCTGACCGTGGTCCTGATGCCCTTCACGTACACCATCACCACCGGTGTCGCCGCGGGTGTCATCGCGTACTCCGCCATCAAGCTCGCGCAGGGCCGGGCCCGCGAGGTCGGAGCCTTCATGTGGGGGCTGACGGTGATCTTCATCGTCTTCTTCGCCCTCAACCCGATCGAGAGCTGGCTCGGCGTCCACTGACGCCGGCCGGCCATCCCCTCCCTCACCTAAGGAGAGACGCCATGCTGGACATCGCCGAAGAGCTTCACCGGTGGGTCTCGCAGGGACGCGAGTTCGCCGTCGCCACCGTGGTGGCGGTCGGCGGCAGCGCGCCCCGGCAGCCCGGTGCCGCGCTCGCCGTCGACCGCGACGGCACGGCGATCGGCTCGGTCTCCGGCGGATGTGTGGAGGGGGCGGTGTACGAGCTGTGCCAACAGGCCCTGGAGGACGGCCATTCCGTCCGCGAGCGCTTCGGCTACAGCGACGAGGACGCCTTCGCGGTCGGCCTGACCTGCGGCGGCGTCATCGACATCCTGGTCACACCGGTCCGGGCGGACGACCCCGCCCGCCCGGTGTTCGCCGCGGCGCTCGCGGCCGCCGCCGAAGGCACGGCGGCCGCGCTGGCCCGCGTCACGGAGGGCCCCGAGGAACTGCTCGGCCTCCCGCTCCTGGTCCGTCCCGACGGGAGTCACGAAGGCGGGCTCGGCGGCCACCCGGCGCTCGACCGGACCGCCGCGGCCGAGACCCGCGCCCTCCTGGACGCCGGCCGCACCGGCCCGCTCGCCATCGGCGCGGAAGGCTCCCGCTGCGGCCGGCCGATCCAGCTCCTGGTCGAGTCCAGCGTCCCGCCGCCGCGCATGATCGTCTTCGGCGCCATCGACTTCGCCGCCGCGCTGGTGAGGGCCGGGAAGTTCCTCGGCTACCGGGTCACCGTCTGCGACGCCCGACCGGTCTTCGCCACCGCCGCCCGCTTCCCCGAGGCCGACGAGATCGTCGTCGACTGGCCCCACCGCTACCTCGCGGACACGGACACCGACGCCCGTACGGTGCTCTGCGTCCTGACCCACGACGCCAAGTTCGACGTACCGCTGCTGGAGGCCGCACTGCGCCTCCCGGTGGCCTACGTCGGCGCGATGGGCTCGCGCCGCACCCACCTGGAGCGCAACGACCGGTTGCGCGAGGTCGGCCTCACCGACCGCGAACTGGCCCGCCTCCGCTCACCGATCGGCCTCGACCTCGGAGCCCGTACGCCGGAGGAGACGGCCCTCTCCATCGCCGCCGAGATCGTCGCGGTCCGGCGCGGCGGCAGCGGCGTACCGCTCACCGGTGCGCATACCCCCATCCACCACGACAGCAGCGGACAGCCACTGGCGTCGGTGGCCTGAAACACCTGGTCCACGCCGGGCGGTTAGCCGCCACGGCGGTTTCCCGCCCACGCCGAACGCAGCGGACACCCCGGATCAACCGGTAGATCAACTGCATGACTTCTTCCCCCTCCTCCGTTCCCGGCCGCGCGAGAACCGCACGCCCAGGACGCCGGGCCCTCCTCCTGGCCACCTCGGCGGCGCTCATGGGCGGCCTGCTGGTCCCGTTCGCGGGCCCGGCCGCCGCCGCTCCCGCACCTGAGGCGCCCGGCCCCGAGGCCCCGCGCTCCGAGATACGTACGGTCACTCTCATCACCGGGGACGTCGTCCGGTACGTGGACGGGCCCGGCGGCCAGGACACCGTCACCGTGGACCGTCCCGACGGCGCGAGCGGCGGGGTCCGGGTCCAGCAGGCGGGCGGCGACCTCCACGTCCTGCCCGACGAGGCCACCGCGCTGCTCGCGGCGGGCACGCTGGACCGGCGGCTCTTCAACGTGTCGGCCCTGGTGCGGATGGGGTACGACGACGAGGGCACCGGCACCGTGCCGCTGATCGCGACCTATCCGACGGCGAAGGGCCGGGCGCTGCCCGCCGTTCCGCGCGGCGCGAAGAAGACCCGTACGCTCGCCTCCATCCAGGGAGCCGCGCTCCAGGCGGACAAGGCCGCCGGCGCGCGGACGTTCTGGGACGCCATCACCCGTACACCTGGAGCCCGTTCACTCGACGGCGGGATCGCGAAGCTCTGGCTGGACGGCCGCTCCGAGGCCCTGCTGGCCGACTCCGTGCCGCAGGTGAACGCGCCGCAGGCGTGGGCCGCCGGGTTCGACGGGAAGGGCACCAAGGTCGCCGTCCTGGACACGGGTATCGACGCCGGCCACCCGGACGTCAAGGACCGGATCGTCGCCTCCTGCAGCTTCATCCCCGGCGAGGAGGTGGAGGACCGGAACGGCCACGGTACGCATGTGGCCTCCACCATCGCCGGTTCGGGCGCCGCGTCCGACGGTGCCGACAAGGGTGTCGCTCCGGCGGCGGACCTCCTCGTCGGCAAGGTGCTCAGCGACGAAGGGTCCGGCGCGGACTCCGGGATCATCGCGGCCATGGAGTGGGCGAAGGCCGAAGGCGCCGACGTCGTCTCCATGAGCCTGGGATCGCCGGTACCGGACGACGGCGGCGACCCGATGTCCCAGGCGGTCGACTCCCTCTCGGCGGACGGTGGTCCGCTCTTCGTGATCGCCGCCGGCAACGCGTACGGCGCGGGCACCATCGGCTCGCCCGGATCGGCGGAGAAGGCGCTCACCATCGCCGCCGTCGACAAGCGGGACGGCCGCGCCGACTTCTCCTCCATGGGCCCGCTGGTCCGCTCGCACGGCCTGAAGCCGGACCTGTCGGCGCCCGGCGTCGACATCAACGCGGCCGCCTCGCAGTCGGTCCCGGGCGCCGAAGGCCCGTACCGGTCGATGTCCGGTACGTCGATGGCCACGCCTCATGTCGCGGGCGCGGCAGCCGTTCTGAAACAGCGTCATCCGGACTGGACCGGTCAGCGCATCAAGGACGCGCTGATGGCCTCCTCCAAGAAGCTCGACGCCTACACCCCGTACGAGCAAGGCGTGGGCCGGCTCGATGTGAAGGCGGCGATCGACACGACGGTCGAGGCCACGGGCTCGGTCCAGGTGGCCTCGTACGACTGGCCGCACAGCCCGTCCGACCCGGTCGCCGAACGCACCATCACCTACCGCAACACCGGCGAGAAGGACATCACCCTCCACCTGGCCACGGACACCGACGAGACGGCCTACACGCTGTCCCCGTCCACGCTGACGGTCCCGGCGGGCTCCACGGCCGAGGCGGTCCTGTCGCTGGACCCGGCGCAGGTCGCGAACGACACCACGTTCTCCGGCCAGGTCACCGCCACCGACGCGTCGGGCACCACCGTCGCGCACACCGGCTTCGCACTCACCAAGGAGAAGGAGCTGCACGACCTGACGCTGAGGCTCCGCGACCGCGCCGGCAAGCCGATGGACGGCCTGGTCGTCCTCGCCGAACTCGGCGATCCGCAGCTGGGCCTCGTCCAGGTCAGCGGCGGTGAGACCACGCTGCGCCTACCGCCCGGCAACTACACCGCCTGGGCCTCGGTCGACATCGACGGCGACCGCCCGGACTCCAAGGCCGTCGCCTTCCTCGCGGCACCTGAGACGATCCTCACCAAGTCCGCCACCGTCACTCTCGACGCGTCCAAGGCCCGCAAGGTGAGCGTGCGCACGCCGAAGGAGACCGAGACCCGCCAGCTCCGCTACGACATGGCCCGCACGGCTCCGGACGGCACGGTCCAGCGTGACGCGTACCAAATACCGTTGACGTACGACCAGTTGTGGGCGAGCCCGACCAAGAAGGTCACGCACGGCGACTTCAGCTTCCTGACCCGCCGGCGCCAGGGCGAGGAGCTGATCGACCTCACCGCCGACGGCCACGACGTGCCGGTCACCGTTCAGAGCGGCTCGGTCGTCGCCGAGGACAGCGAGCAGAAGCTGACGGCGGTGTACGCGGGCCAGGGCGCGGCCGCCGACTACCGGGGCCTGAACGCGCGCGGCAAGGCCGTCGTGGTGAACCGCAGCGACACCGTCGCTCCCGCCGACCGGCTGGCCGCCGCCGTGGCCGCCGGAGCCAAGGCGCTCTTCGTCGTCCACGACGGCCGGGGCCGCGCCATGGAGTCCTACGCTCCGTACGGCGAGGAGTCCACGATCCCGGTCGCCTCCGTGCAGCGACTCGCCGGCGACACGCTGATCCGAGCGGCTCAGCGCGGCAAGAAGGTGAGCGTCGACCAGAAGAAGTTCGCGTCCTACGTCTACGACCTGGTCGACCGCCACCACGGCACGATCCCGGACCGCTCGCTCGCCTTCACGCCGTCCACCCGCGACCTGGCGAAGGTGACGAACACCTTCTACGGCCACCGCGCCACACTCGGCGCGGGCTACCGCTACGACATCCCGGACTACGGCCCCGGCCTCGGCTTCGAGGAGTACGAGAAGTTCCCCGGCACCCGCACCGAGTGGGTCAATCCGCTGCCCGGTGACTCCTTCTGGTACGAGAACCACTCGGTGCTCAACGCCGAACAGTCCGACCGGGGCCACGAGATGCGCAGCGCCGAGCTGGACTACCGACCGGGCAAGGAGTACCGGGCCGAGTGGTTCGCTCCGGTCACCCGGCCGCGCCTCGGCACCGGCTACTGGGGCCCGTTCCGCACGGCCGCCAACGACGTGCAGTTCAACATCACGCCGTGGACGGACGCGGGCGCGGGCCACTCCGGCTCGATGCCCGAGGACGAGTACGACACCACCTCGTACGCCTTCCACCAAGGTGACACGTTGATCAAGAAGGGTGCGGGCCGGGCGGGCCACGCCTGGGACCTGTCGCCGCAGAAGCTCCCGTACCGCCTGGTCATCGACTCTTCCCGGGACGCGAAGACCTGGAAGAGTTCCACGCGTACGCACACCGAATGGGGTTTCGTCTCGGGCGCGCTCGACCCGGACGGCCCGTCCCAGATGGACATCCCGCTGCTCCAGCTGGACTACGCCATCGCCACCGACCTGGCCGGCGACGTCCGGTCCGGCCGCTGGACCGAGATCGGCCTCTCCTCCGCCACGCAGGAGTGGCTGCCGGGCACGGTGAAGGCGAACAAGTCCTCGCTGTCGGTGAGTTACGACGACGGCAAGCACTGGACGAAGGTGGACCTGCGCAAGAAGAGGACCGGCGAGTGGACCGCCGCGTTCCGCACGCCCGCCAAGGGCGCCACCTCGGTCTCGCTCAAGGCCCACGCGGAGGGCCCCGGCGGCCTCGTCGTGGACCAGGAGATCATCAGGGCCTTCGGCCTGAAGTGACGACCGGCTGACACGTGGTCCCGCACCTCCGCGTTCCGGAGGTGCGGGACCACGCGCGTAGAGCTGTACGCGATCTGGCTCAGCGTCCCGCCTGCAGCGCCCCCCACGTCGCCGGGCCGACCTTGCCGTCGACGCTCAGGCCGCGGCTCGACTGGTAGGTGCGCACCTTGCTCTCCGTCGTCGGGCCGAAGCTGCCGTCGGCGTTCACCGTGGTGCCGAGCGCCGCCGTCAGCGAGCGCTGGAGGCGCTTCACCGCGTCGCCGGAGCTGCCCGGGGCCAGAGCGGGAGTCGTGCCGGCGGAGAGGAGGGCCGTCCAGGTCTTCGGACCGACCGCGCCGTCGGCGGTGAGGGAGCGGGCGCGCTGGAACGCCTGGGTGGCGCTCTTGGTGGCGGAGCCGAACAGGCCGTCCACCGAGCCCGCCGCGTACCCCTGTGCGTTGAGCAGCTGCTGGACCGCCTTCACCTGCGGGCCCGACGAGCCCGACTGCTGGAGCGCGTACGAAGGGAAGGTCAGGCTGTCACCGGGGGTGCCGGAGCTGCCGCCGACCAGCTGCATGTAGTAGTTCCAGTCCCAGTTGGGGCCCGGGTCGGTGTGGGTGGCGCCGGGCGCCTCGCTGTGGCCGATGATGTGCGACCGGTTCTTCGGGATGCTGTACCGCGCGGCGAGGTGCTTGGTGAGCGCGGCGGAGGAACGATACATCGCCTCCGTGTACCAGGCCGGGTTGTCGACGTAGCCCTCGTGCTCGATCCCCACGGACGAGGAGTTGACGCTGCCGGCGTGCCAGGCGGTGTCCTTCTCCAGCACCGACTGGGTGACCTCGCCGTCGGAGGAGCGGATCGTGTAGTGCGCGCTGACCTTCGAGGCCGGGTTCTGGTACCAGCTGATGGAGCCGGCGTACGAGCCCTGGGTGGTGTGGATGATCACCTTGTCGACGGTCGCCTTGCGGCCGACGACGAAGTTGCCCGAGTACGCGGGCACCCAGAGGCCCGACGGGTAGTCGGGGCTCTGCGCGTAGACCCCGGCGGCGGCGACCTCGTCCTTGTCCGGTGCGACCGGGCGGGAGGGGACGCGGACCGTCTCGCCGCCGGGGGCCGTCGCGGTCAGGCCCTGGGCGAGGAAGGTGAAGACGGTGTCCGCGTAGAGCGCGGCCGCCGGGCCCTCGGCCTCGCTGTACCGGGCGACCGCCGGGTACCAGGTGTTCACGTCGCGCCGCTCCGCGCGGTCCAGGCCGAGGCGGTCGGCGTGGTCGCGCAGGACGGCGGCGCCGCCGAGGATGTTGGCCGCGGTGTCCCGGCGCAGCCGGTCGGCCGGCTCACCGGTGAGCGCGGCGGCCTTCTCCAGGGACCGGTTCTCGGGGTTGCTGGCCAGGTGCATCACGCCGTAGCCGTTCGCCTGGCTGGGCTTGCCCGCGTGGCCGTCGAGGCGGCTCTCGCCGTAGCCGACGGCGGCCAGCAGATCGCGCGGTACGCCGTACTCCTGCGCGGCTCGCTCGAAGGCGCGGTTCAGCGGGTCGGCGGCGGCCGGAGCGGGGGCGGCGGTCGCGGGCTGGCCGGTGGCGACCAGGGCCGTGACGGTGAGGGCCGCCAGGACGGACGCGCGGGCCCGGGTGCGGGCCACGACGGGACTTCTGGGCATGGGTGCTCCTGCTCTGTGGGGAACCTGTGGGGAAATCCGCGGGAGGAGGGAGAGGCCCCCGGCCCGGGGTGCTGGAACGGGCGAACAGGACCGAGGGGCTGCGAGCGCACCCAGGCTAGCGAGGTGAGAAGGGCATGACAACGGTGGCCAGGCTGCGGTGTGTCACGCAACTGGGCTGCAGAGTAATGAAGTTGACGGGCAATTAGGGCCTGTCGGGTGACGGGCGGAATCACCCGACAGGGGAGGCGATGGGCCGATCGGCCCCGCCTGCGCTACCAGCGGTTCCGGTGGATGACGTCCGCCACCGGGCGGCGCCGGACCGGTCCGAAGTTGCCCTGCGGCCACCCGACCGGAATGGCGGCGAACGTCGCCATGTCCTCCGGGATGCCCAGCTCCTGCTTCCACTCCTGCTCCAGGAACAGGTGCCAGATGGTGATGTTCGCCGCGAGGCCGAGGCCCCGGGCGGCGAGCAGCAGGTTCTGGACGCCCGGGTAGACGCAGGAACCTTCCGCCAGCGCCTGGAACCGCGTCCGAGAGGCCATCATCCGCTCGCTCGCCTCCGGGCCGAGCGCCTGCGCCGAAGCGATCAGGCCCTCCTCGTCGAGCCGCGGCTCCGGGAAGCGGTAGCACGGCACGATCAGCGCGGGCGTGGCGGCGAAGTGGTCGCGCTGGTACTCGATCGCCGCCACCATCCGCCCGTACGCCGCGTCGTCCATGCCCTTCGGCGCGTACTTCCCGGTCGTCGCCAGGTACGAGTCCACGCACCGCTTCCACAGCGGGGCGAGCCGGACCATCACCGCGCGGTCGGTCACCACGACGTACTCGTAACACTGCATGTTGCCGCCGCTGGGACCCCAGACGGCGGCCTGGATGAGCTGCTCGATCGTCTCGTCCGGAACGGCGTCCGGCTTGAGGCGGCGCATGGCGCGCATGGTGGACATGGTGTCGAAGAGAGCAGGGCCGCCGAGGGCGGACGGGTCGGCCTGAACCGTTTCGATGGTCATGATCGCGGAGTCTAGGCAGAACTCCCCGTTGACGGCAGGGGAGTGTCCGCCCGTCAGGGGCCGCGCCAGATGTTGGCGAACGCCGTGTTCTCGATCGTCCGCCGCTGTCGTACCGCCTCCAGCTCCATCACCGCGTCGTGCACCGCCGTGACCACCGCAGTCACCGCCTCGTCGTCGAAGCCGGGTTCGCCGGCGCCGGCCTCGTCCTCGGACCGTCCGGTCCGGTGCTCGGACCCTCCGGCCTCGTCGTCCGGCCGTCCGCTCCCGACGCCCACCGCCGAGGCGAGTGCCGTCAGCACGGGCTCTCCCCGCTCCCGGCGCTCGGCCGCCGCGCGGCGGGCCGGGGTGTCGACCGGCTCCACGCGCTCAGGGCCGAAGGAGAGCCGGCCGCTCCGCCTGCGGGTCAGCTCACCGTCCTCCTCCAGCGCGGCCTGATAGGCGGCCGCGAGGTCCCGGCCCCGGCGCCACAGCCAGTCCTCGATCCGCTCGTGAGGCGGCTGCCGGGTGAGGAGCGCCGAGGCTTCGCCGAGGAGCCGGTCCTCGTACGTGGAAGGCTCGCCCGGCACGATGGCGTCGTCGTCCACGGTGATGGCACCCGCGTCGACCAGATCGATCAGCTCGGCTCCCGCGAGTGCGAGCGAGAGGTCGCCCTGCCCCACGGAATGCTCCGGCCTCGGATCCATGGCGATGATGAACAGGTCTTTCGCCGTGGTCATGAACGGCTCCTCTCGGAACGTCGTGCAGGAAACGTCGTACGGCAAATGTCGTACGGATAACGTCGTACAGGGAATCGCAACGTCGTGCACGGAATCGGCGGGATCGGGTCGACCGGCATCACGCCGCCCGCGCGGCGGCCGGGCCCCGGTCAGCGCCTGGTCAGCCGGACCACCGGGATGTCCCGCGCGGTGCCCGCCTGGTACTGCGCATAGCGCGGGAACAGCTCCACCAGGTCCGGCCAGACCCGGGCCTTCTCCTCGGCCGGGAGCGTCGCCGCGACAGCCGTGAAGCGCTCGGTCCCGACCCGGAGCCCGACCTCGGGGTTGGCCTGAAGGTTCAGGTACCAGAGCGGCGGGCGGTCCGAGCCGCCGTTGGAGGCCACGATCAGGTAGTCCTCGCCGTCCCGTCCGTACATCAGCACCGTCCGCCGCACGACCCCGCTGCGCCGCCCCACGTAGTCCAGCAGCAGGCAGGGGACGCCGAGCTGTGTCGTGCCCTTCGTGCCGCCGGACGACTCGTACAGCTCGGCCTGCCGGGCCACCCAGCCGGTGGGGCTGACCTCGGCCTCCGCTTCCTCCGCCATGGGCCTTTCCTTCCGCTCGTACGGTCCGTCCGTCCATCCTGCACCCCCGCCCGGCCGTACCGGCGGATTCGTACACCTGGACAGGGCTCCCTCCGTACGGGGGAACGCGGGCCGGGAACTCGTCGGTGAAGGCGTATAAAGGGTCCTTCCGGAGCAGCCGGCGTCCCCCGATGGCCCCTCCCCACCTCATCCCCAACCGCGCGGCCGGCGTCACCGCGTCACTGAGCCCAGGAGCGCCAATGACCACCTCGGAAGAGATCAGCGCCCTGCTGGTGGCGAAGTTCGGAACCGACCCCGAGGCCCTCCGGCCCGATGTTCCGCTCCACCGGCTGCGGCTGGACTCCCTTGCCCTGGAGGAGCTGCGCCTACTCATCGAGGACCGGCTGGACGTCGACCTGGAGGACGTGGCGCTCACCTCGCGCGACACCCTCGGCCGGCTGATCGAGGTCGTCCATGTGAAGGCCACCGCATGAGCGCCCAGGCGGCCTCCGCGACCGGGCCCTACCGCCGTACGCCGCTCGCGCCGTTCACCGCCGCCGTCACCGGGGTCGGCCTGGTCACCGCGGCCGGTACGGGCGTGGACGCCACCTGGCGCGGTGTCACCGAGAGCCTCACGCCGTCCGTCGGCCCGCGTCCCGAACTCGACGGCCTGCCCTGCGACTTCTTCTACTCCGTCACCGACTGCGACCCGCGCGGGCTGCTCGGAGTGGCGGCCCAGCGGCTGATGGACCGCTTCGCCCAGCTCGCCGTCATCGCCGCCCGCGAGGCGATCGCGGACGCCGGGCTCGACCCGGCCCTCTGGGACAGCGGACGTGTCGGCATCGTCATCGGCTCGGCCCACGGCGGGCTCGCCTTCTACGACGAGCAGCACGCCGTCCTCGCCGAGCGCGGCGCCCGCCGGGTCTCGCCGAAGCTCGCGCCCCTCAGCGTCGTCAACGGCGCGGCCAGCAGCGTCAGTCTGGACCTCGGCGTGCAGGGCCCGAGCCAGGCCGTCTCCACCGCCTGCTCCTCCGGCACCGTCGCCATCGGCACCGCCCACCAGATGCTCCGCTCCGGCGCCTGCGACATCGTCATCGCGGGCGGCGCCGAATCCACCTGCACCCGGCTCCTGATCGCCAGCGCCTGCAGCCTGAAGGCCGTCTCCACCCGCCGCGAGGATCCCACGGCCGCCTGCCGCCCGTTCGACACCCACCGCGACGGCTTCGTCGTCGGCGAGGGCGCGGGCCTCCTCGTCCTGGAACACCCCGACCACGCCCGCGCCCGCGGCGCCACCGTCCGCGCCAACGTCAGCGGTTACGGAGCCTCCAGCGACGCCCACTCCGCCGTCGCCCCGGACCCCGAAGGCCTCGGCATCGAGCGCGCCCTGCGCACCGCCCTCGCCGACGCCGGCCTCTCCCCGGCCGACGTCGGACACGTCAACGCGCACGGCACCTCCACGCTCTCCAACGACCTCATCGAGGCGACCATGCTCCGCCGCGTCCTCGGCGAGAGCCCGCTGGTCACCTCCACCAAGGCGATGACCGGCCACACCCTCGGCGCGGCCGGCGGCATCGAGGCCGCGCTGACCGTGCTGGCGCTCCAGCACCAACTGGTCCCGCCCACCGTCAACTTGGACGTGCCCGACCCGCAGATCCCGATGGAGGTCGTCGCCAAGGAGGCCCGCGCCGCCTTCTTCGACTGCGCGGTCAAGACCTCGCTCGGCTTCGGCGGCCACAACGCGGCGCTCGTCCTCACCAGAGCCTGACCGGAAGGGAGTTGGGCGACCACCATGCCCGAGGAGATCATCCGTACGCTGTCGGTGGACGGAGTGCGTTACGGCTACCGCGTCCTGCGTCACGACCGCAGCGGTGGCGCCGCACCCGTCACCGAACCGGCGCTCGTCCTCGGCGGCGCCCTCCAAGGCATGTACGGCTGGCCGCAGATGGACGACCACCTCGGCCCGGCCACCGACGTGGTCACCGCCGATCTGCCCGGCATGGGCTCCGCCGACCCGCTGCCGCCCGGCCCCAGCGCCGACATCCTGCGCCGCGCGGTCCTGGCGATCGCCGACGACCTCGGCGCGCCTCGTCTGAACCTCTTCGGCTTCTCCTACGGCACCGCCATCGCCTTCGGCTTCGCGCAGAGGCACCCCGAGCGGGTCGCCCGGCTCGCTCTCGGCGGCGTACCGGTCCATATCGACGAGGCCCAGGTGGACTGCTGGGAGCGGGCGCGCGAGCTGCTGACGGACGGCGACCTGGACGGGTTCGCCGCGCTGGCCGCCGACGCGTTGATGTGCCTGGATCCCGAACAGGTCGTACACCGACGGGAGTTGGCTCGGCGCTATGTGCGCCGCTCGTTCCTGCACGCGCTGACCCACTCGCCGCACGCGGCGGACTCGCTCTACCGTGCGCTGGCGGACCGGCCGGACTTCTCCGGTGGGCTGAGCGGTGTACCGGCGCTGGTCTTCGCCGGTGAGCACGACACGGTCACCTCGCCCGCGCGGCAGCGGGCGTTCGCGGCGACGATCGAAGGCAGCCGGTTCCTGACGGTGCCGGAGTCCGACCACTGGGTCGTTCTGGAACGGGCCTTCGAGGTGGCGGAGTTGGTGGCGCGGTTCTTCACGGAGCGGGAGCCGGAAGCCGGTCCGGTCGTGCTGCCCCGGCAGGCGGGTGCGCCGGTGGGACGGAGCTGAGCGTCCGTCCCACCGGCGCCCGGCCTCAGAACCAGAAGCCGTCGACCTTCACCCGCACCACCTGCGGGTCGTGGTCGCTCGCCTGGTCGGCGAACTCCGCGTTGATGTGCACCACGTCGTAGTCGAAGCGCCGGACGGCCGGGCTCGTCAGGATGTGGTCCAGCGTCTGCGAGTTGCCGTCGAAGACATAGCTGTACCGCTCGGACGCGGGCAGCGTCGTGATCAGCGGCTTGAGCACCTTGCCCTTGGTCAGCGCCGTGAACGTCGGCGAGAACTCAAAGTCGTTGAAGTCCCCGAGCGCCACCACCCGCGCCGACCTGTCCGCCTTCAGCAGCGAGGTGACGAAGGCGTTCACCTCGGCGGCCTGCTGGATCCGCTTCGTCTCCGACGATCGGTTCGGCTCCTGGTAGCGGCCGTGCAGCGGCTGGTCGCCGCCCTTGGAGCCGAAGTGGTTGCCGATGACGAAGACCGGCTTGCCGCGGAAGGTGAACTCACCCACCAGCGGCTTGCGGCTGGCCTCCCACGCCGGGCTCGCCGGGTTGATCCGGCCGGGCGATGCGGAGAGCTTCACGCCCTTCCAGGTCTTCACCGCCGTCACCGGTGTGGAGGCGTCGCCGCCGGGCCGGTCGGCGAAGGAGACCCGCTGGGCGTTGTAGAGGAAGACGTTGCGGATGTTGCCGCCGGGCTCACCGCCGTCCCTGTTGTTCTCGGGGGCGATGTAGCGCCAGGCGTAGCGCGGGCCGCCCTTGGCGACGATCGCGTCCGTGAACCGCTTGAGCGTCGTCTCGGAGCCCACCGTGCCGTCGTTGACCGGCCCGTTGTCGTCCTGGATCTCCTCCAGCGACACGATGTCGGGGGAGGAGAGGTTGACCGCGACGCCCTCGGCCAGCGTGTCGAACTTGGCCTGCGGGTCGGCCGCGTCCAGGTTCTCCACGTTGTACGTGGCGACCGCCAGCTCGTCCTTCTTCTGCTTGCGGGTCACCTCGCGCCGCAGCTTCTTGTCGACGAGCGTGCCCAGCTCGGTGGCCTGCACGTTGTAGCCGCCGAACGAGGCGTAGTCGAGCACGCCGGTGGTGCGGCCCTTCAGCACGTCACCCACGTTCGCCGTCGGGATCGGCTGCGCCGGGTCGAGCGACATCACCTTGAGGCGGCCGGTGTTCTGGTCCGTGTACGAGGCGTAGAGCGTGCCGCCGCGCCGGGTCGGGTTCTCCTTCGGCTTGACCGTCACCCAGATCTCGTCGTACGCCGTCGTCGCACCGGTCACCCGGGTGTCGGCGATCTGGACCCGGACGCCCTCCAGGGCCTCGTACAGGTCCAGGGCGTACCGCTTCGGCTCCAGCGGCAGCGCGTCGATCGCGCCGCCGCCCGCCGAAGGCACGTAACGGCCGGGCACCGAGCGGGCGTCGAGGACGACCGGCGCGGGCAGCGCGTTGCCAAAGGAGAGCACGGTGGTGCGTGGCGCGGTGATCTGCGTGATCGACTGGGTGCCGGTGCCCGGGTAGTACTCGGCCACCTTGCCGCTGACCAGGACCGCGTCGCCGACCTTGACGGCCGGTGCGGCGGATCCGGTGTAGACGAACAGGCCCTCGCTGGTCCGGGCGTCGCCGTCGGGCGCGGTCTCCTGGATCCAGAAGCCACGCGAACCCGTGGCCCGTACGCCGGTGACGGTGCCCGGCACGCCGGTGACCGCCGTGCCGTCCAGCGGCGAGACACGGGTGGTGCCCTGGATGTCGTGGATCCGTACGGGGCCGGGCTCGGTCGGGCCGGGCTCCTCCGGCTCCTGGCCGCCGCCGGACGTCTCGCCCGCCGCGTTGACGGGGGTCGGGACACCGGCGGAGAGGTCGGCGGCGTTGTCGTCGGTGTCGGCGAGCGAGGCGGCCCGGTGGACGGAGGCGGTGGCCGATGCGGTGGGCGCCGGGCCGCTGCCTTCCCGGACGACGGCGGAGCCGTAGCCGACCAGGTCCACGATCCGGGACTCGGCCGCGCACTCCGCCGCCGTCCTGCAGGTGAGCGGCGTGGTGCCGGAGACCAGCGCCACGGTGCCGCTTCCGGCGGCCATGGCGATGGTGCCGGTGGCGTCCGGGGCCGGCAGGGCGACGGTGCCGCCGGTGCCCGCGGCCTGCGCGACCAGGTAGCGGCCGCCGGGCGCGATGGCGCCGGTGAGCGCGGAGACCTGCCACTGCGAACCGGCCGACGGCGCGCCCGGCAGGTACTGGACGCTGAGGCCGCCGACCTCGAACGGTGTGGTGCCGGCGTTGGCCAGCTCGACGAAGTCCCGGGTCAGCGTCGCGCCGGAGTTGCCTCCGCCGCCGTACACCTCGGAGATCACCGCGGTGGTGGACGGGGCCGCCTGGGCGGCGGGCAGGGCGGTCACCGCGAGCGCGACGGCGACGGCGCCGGTCAGCAGGACGGAACCGGATCTGGATATCTGCACGGAGGTGCCCCCAACGTAGGTCTGAGGGCCAAAAGCTATGCGCGTAGATAGGACATGACAAGGCGTTGGAGGTTAATTCCCCGCATCGTGCGAATGAGCGCCCGGTGCGGCGCGGTGGGGGAGTGCACCGCACCGGACGCGCTACAGAGGGCCGCCCCGCCCTAGCGGCGGCGGACGGGGCGGGCCCGGGTCACTGGCGGATGCGCTCGCGGATCCAGGCCCCGGCCTCCTTCAGGACCCCGGTCCCGGTCCAGTTGGAGCCGTTGCAGGTGCCGGTCTTGAAGACGGCACCGGAGCGGTGGTCGTCGGAGTAGTTCCAGTTGGTCCAGGAGATCTTCTTGCGCTTCATCAGGTCGAGGTAGCGCTGCGACATCGCGAAGTCGTCGGCGCCCTCGCCCGCGTAGTTCTGCGTCCCGAACTCCGTGACGAAGACGGGCAGTTTGTCGGAGGCCCGGTCCAGGGCGCTGAGGTACGCCTCGCGGTGCGACGCCGCGTAGAAGTGGAAGGTGTACATGATGTTCGAGGCGCGGACCGGGTTGTTGACGACCTCCGACTCGTTCGAGCCCTCCGACACCCCGAACGAGGACCAGGCGCGCGTCCCGACCAGCACCACCGCGTCCGGGTCCTGCGCCCGGATCACCGGGATGATCTGCTCGGAGTAGGACTTGATGGCCGACCAGCTCACCCCGGAGGGCTCGTTGGCGATCTCGTAGAGCACGCCCGGGTGGTCCTTGTACTTCTTCGCCATCGCGGTGAAGAAGGTCTTGGCCCGCGCGAGGTTGGCGTTCGGGTCGCCCGGCGTGAGCATGTGCCAGTCGATGACCGCGTACATGCCGCGCGCGTGCGCCGCGTCGATGAACTTCTGCGCCCGCGCGGTGAATCCCGCCGGGTCGGTCTCGTACCCGCCCTCCTGTACGTAGGTGGAGACGCGCAGCACGTCGGCGCGCCAGTCGGTGGCCAGCGCGTTGAGCGACCCGTCGGTCACGCACTGGGCGTACCACTGGGTGCCGTGGGTGCTCATGCCGTTGAGGGCGATGGCCTGGCCCGAGGCGTTGCAGAGCTGGCGGCCGCAGACGGAGAGCTGGCCGTTGGCCGCGAGCGGAGTGGCGGCGGTGGGAGCGGCGGGAGCGGGTGCGGCCCCGGCCCGGACGGGGGCCAGGAGTGCGGTGACCACGCCGAGCGCGGAGGCGGCGAGCAGAGCCTTCCGGGCGAATCTGCGCCGGCCGGCCGTGGAGGCGGGCTCGGTGGGGGGAGTGGTGCGCTGGTACATGGTTGTGCTCCCTTCGGACGGGGGGTGGGAGACGCCATGGCGGCAGAACTGAAAGTAAAGCTTCCTTCCAATTGCCGTCAACAGTGTTGGGAAACTTTCCTGTCTATTGCCGCACGCGAGTGAAGGGGCCCCGAAGAGCCCCTGTGCCTCCCGCCGTTGCTCAGCCTTGCGGCAGCGGATACACCGCCAGCGAGAACGAGTGGCCCGCCGGATCCCCGTACACCCGGACATCGCGCGGACCGCTGTTGCTGTCACCGGTGTCGACGGGCCTGGCCCCGAGCGAGATCGCCTCGCGCTCGGCCTCGTCGATGTCGTCGCGGCCCACCAGGATCCGCAGGTGGGCCTGTTGCGAGTCCTCCGGACGGGGCCAGCTCGGCGGTGCGTAGCCGTGGTCCCGGCGGATCGCCAGCCGGACGCCGTCGTTGCCGACGATCTCCACGAAGTCGGGGTCGGAGCCGATCCGTACCTCCGCGTCGAGCAGACCGGCGTAGAACTCGGCCAGCTCCATCGGTTCGGCACAGTCAAGGACGAGGACGCTCGTTTTCTCCACAGTCATGCGGGAACAGGTACCCCCGGCCGTCCCAGACACGCCGTGCCCCGGACGTCCGGATGAGGAAACACCCGGTCCGACCTAAGGTGCGAACCATGGCACAGAGCGCGGCGCGACCCGGCCCGGAGGGACGCGACGCCGCCTCCGACGGTCCCGACCCCCGGCGCTGGAAGGCGCTGGCGGTCTGTCTGGTGGCGGGCTTCATGACCCTGCTGGACGTCTCCATCGTCAACGTGGCCCTCCCGTCCATCCGCGAGGGCCTGAACACGCCCGAGTCCGACCTCCAGTGGGTGGTCTCCGGCTACGCGCTCGCCTTCGGCCTCTTCCTTATCCCGTCCGGCCGCCTCGGCGACGCGCGCGGCCGCCGGGCCGTCTTCATGGCGGGCCTCGCCCTCTTCACCCTGGCCTCCGCCGCCTGCGGAGCCGCCCAGTCCAGCACGTGGCTGGTCATCGCCCGACTGGTCCAGGGCATCGCGGGCGGTCTGATCTCGCCGCAGATCTCCGCGCTGATCCAGCAGATGTTCTCCGGTCGCGAGCGCGGCCGGGCCTTCGGCATGTTCGGCACGGTCGTCGGCATCTCCACCGCCGTCGGCCCGCTGCTCGGCGGTCTGCTCATCCAGGCGGCGGGCGCCGACCACGGCTGGCGCTGGGTCTTCTACGTCAACCTCCCGCTCGGTGCCGTCTGCCTCCTGCTGGCCCACCGCCTCCTCCCGGACACGCCCTCCGCCGGCCGGGTCCGGCCGCGCGACCTGGACCCGTTCGGCGTCCTGCTCCTGGGCACCGGTGTGCTGGCCCTGCTGCTGCCGTTCGTCCAGGCCCAGCAGTGGCCCGGCAACGGCAAGTGGCTGCTGGTCGTGCTCGCCGCAGCCCTGCTCGGCGCCTTCGTCGCCTGGGAGGCGCGGTGCACCGGCGGTCCGACCCATCCGGTCCTGGACCTCTCGCTGTTCCGGCTGCGCTCCTACTGGCTGGGATGCCTGCTGATCCTGCTCTACTTCGCCGGGTTCACCTCGATCTTCTTCGTCACCACCCTCTACCTCCAGTCGGGCCTGAACTACTCCGCGCTCCAGGCCGGACTCGCCATCACCCCCTTCGCCCTCGGTTCCGGGGCCGCCGCTTCGATCGGCGGCCGGCTCGTCGGACGGTTCGGCCGCCCGCTGGTGGTGGCCGGACTCACGATGGTCGCCGTCGGCCTCGCGGGCACCGCGCTCGCCGTCCACTGGGTCCCGGGCAGCGGCGCGGGCTGGGCGATGGCCGGGCCGCTGCTCCTGGCCGGCCTCGGCAGCGGTCTGGTGATCGCGCCGAACCAGACGCTGACCCTCGCCGAAATCCCCGTACACCGGGCCGGAAGCGCCGGCGGCACGCTCCAGACCGGGCAGCGGGTCGGCTCGGCGGTCGGGATCGCGGCCGTCGGCGCGGTGTTCTTCGCGCAGGCCGGGACGGAGGGCTGGGCGGACGCGTACGACCACGGGCTGATCGTCTCCGTCGCCTTCGTGCTGGCCGCACTGATCGTGGCGCTGGCCGATGTCGGAGCCGACCGGCGGGGCAGACGACGAGAACGCAAGGAATCCACCGACCCATCGAGGAGCACGGCATGAGCGACACCGGAACGGACAGCGACACCGGCACGGACAGCGCCGGGAACGACGGCAACACCTCCTACGGCCACAAGCCGTTCAAGCGGTCCCGCAGCCACTTCGCCGACCGCATCACCGCCGACGGCCGCGACGGCTGGCCCGTCGAGCCGGGCCGCTACCGGCTCGTCGTCAGCCGCGCCTGCCCCTGGGCCAGCCGCGCCCTGGTCTCCCGCCGCCTCCTCGGCCTGGAGGACGCGCTCTCCCTCGCCGTCACCGACCCCCTCCAGGACGACCGCAGCTGGCGCTTCACGCTCGACCCGGACGGCAAGGACCCGGTGCTCTCCATCCGCTACCTGAGCGAGGCGTACGACGCCCGGGAGCAGGGCTACCCGGGCGGGGTCAGTGTGCCGGCGATCGTCGACGTACCGAGCGGGCAGCTGGTCACCAACGACTACCAGCAGATCACGCTGGACCTGGCCACCGAGTGGACCGACCTGCACCGTCCCGGCGCCCCCGACCTCTATCCCGAGCCGCTGCGCGCGGAGATCGACGAGGTGATGGAGGGCATCTACCAGGACATCAACAACGGCGTCTACAAGGCCGGTTTCGCCAGCACCCAAGAGGATTACGGGAAAGCCTACAAGGCACTCTTCGCCCGCCTCGACCAGGTCTCCGCCCGCCTCGCGGACCGCCGTTACCTGGTCGGCGACACCATCACCGAGGCCGACATCCGCCTCTTCACCACGCTGGTCCGCTTCGACGCGGTCTACCACGGCCACTTCAAGTGCAACCGTACGAAGATCACCGAGGACCCCGTCCTGTGGGCGTACATCCGCGACCTCTACCAGACCCCCGGGTTCGGCGACACGGTCGACTTCGACCACATCAAGCGCCACTACTACCAGGTGCATACGGGCATCAACCCGACCGGCATCGTCCCGCTCGGCCCGGACCTCTCCGGCTGGACCACTCCGCACCACCGCGAACAACTCGGCGGCCGCCCGTTCGGTGACGGCACTCCGCCGGGGCCCGTACGGCAGGACGAGCGGGTCACGCCGGTCGACCAGGTCTGACCTGCGGCTCTCTCAGCTGACCCGAGGTGGCGACGGCTTGGGTGCGAGCGTGTCGGTGGCCAGGGACGAGCGGGCCAGCGCCACGCATCCCACCGCGATCAGCCCCAGCCCGGCCAGCTCGGGCAGCAGCCACCAGCCGGTGCGCAGCTCCTCCTCGAAGAGCGTCACGCCGTACAGGATGCTGATCAGCGCGTCCCCGAGCGTCAGCATCGGCTGCACGGCCACCAAGGTTCCCGCGTGCAGCGCGTTCTGGAGCAGGAAGAGGGCCCCGACTCCGGCGGCCGCCGTCGCGTACAGCTGCCAGGACGTCAGCAGCGCGACGGCGCCGCCGTCCGGGCCGAGATGCGCCATCGCGTCCTTCATCAGCGCCGCCGTCAGCGCATAGCCGCAGGCGGCGGCCAGCCCGAGCAGAGCGGCCCGCGCGTTGCCGCGCACCCGCAGCGCGGCGACGATCAGCACCGCCTCGAACGCCCCGGTCAGCAGCAGCGCCGGCACCCAGTCCGCACCTCGTACGGAGTCGGTGCCGTCGACCGGCGCGGCCGCTCCGAGCCCGATCGCCAGGCCGACGGTCACCGCGGCGACGCCGTACCAGACCGTACGCGGAGCCCGGACCCGCATCATCCAGCCGGCCAGCAGCAGCGTCGCGGGCAGTTCGATGACGAAGATCGGCTGCACCACCGAGATAGGCCCGGTCGCCAGCGCCACCGCCTGACAGACGGCGGCCACGATCACCAGGACGATCCCGGCCAGCCACACGCGCTGGCGCACCAGATGGCCGATCAGGGAGAGGCGCATCGCCTCGCTGTCGGGCACCCTCATCGCCGCCCGGCGCTGGAGCACCGAGGCGGAACCGTTGCTCAGGGCGGTCAGGACGGCGAAGAGGACACTGATCACCGGTTCATCATGGGACGGCCGGGCCGGTCGCGCGCGGGGCGTGCGGCCGGTGGGCGTAACGCTGGTCCGACGCCGTCGCGGACCGTACCTGTCCGCAAGCACCGTTACCGTGCGGACCATGGCAGCGAAGACGCACCGCACCGCCGCTCACCCCGCCGTCCTCTCCGCCCGGGCGCTGAACCGGGCGACCCTGGACCGCCAGCTCCTGTTGCGCCGGTCCGCGATGTCCGCGAAGGAGGCGGTGGCCCATCTCGTCGGGCTCCAGGCGCAGAACACCAAGCCGCCGTACTTCCAGCTCTACGCACGGCTGGCGGAGTTCGACCCGCGCGAGCTCTCCGCGCTCATGGAGTCCCGTGAGGTGGTCCGGATCGTCACCCTCCGCTCCACGCTCCACACCCATACGGCGGACGACGCGCTGACCCTGCGTCCGCTGGTGCAGGCGGCGCGCGACCGTGAGCTGAAGGCGTTCCGGCACGGTCTGGCCGGCGTGGACCTGGACCGGCTCGCCGCCGTGAGCCGGGAGCTGGTGGAGGAGCGGCCGCGGCCGGTCAAGGAGCTGCGCGCGGAGCTGCTGGACCGCTGGCCGGAGGCCGATCCGCTCGCGCTCACGGTGGCCGCCCGGTGTCTGCTGCCGCTGGTCCAGGTCACCCCGCGCGGGCTGTGGGAGCGCGGCGGACAGGTGGCGCTGACCACGGCGGAACACTGGCTCGGCCGGACCTCTGAGCCCGTACCGGCGCCGGACGCGACGGTTCTGCGCTACCTGAACGCGTTCGGGCCCGCCTCGGTCAAGGACATGCAGCGCTGGGCCGGACTGACCCGGCTGCGCGAGGTCTTCGACCGGCTGCGGCCCCGGCTCCGCACCTTCCGCGACGCGAACGGCACCGAACTCTTCGACCTCCCCGACGCCCCGCGCCCCGACCCGGACACTCCGGCCCCGCCGCGCTTCCTGCCCGAGTTCGACAACGTGCTCCTCGGCCACGACGACCGCTCCCGCGTGATCGCGGAGGTGAACAAGGGCCGCAACGGCGTGGGCAACCAGTCGTACGGGACCGTCCTGGTCGACGGGTTCTTCGAGGCGATCTGGCGGGTCGAGCGGGACGGAGAGGCGGCGGTGCTGACCGTGCAGCCGCTGCGGACCGTGCGGCAGGGCGAGCGGGAGGCGATCGCCGAGGAGGCGGTGCGGATGCTGACGGTGATGACGGACGCGGTCTCGTACGACGTACGGTTCGGGACGTTCCTGGACTTCGGGAAGTGAGGCTCTTGGGCTTACGGCAGGAGCCCGGCCCGGCGCGCCGCCACCACCGCCTCCAGCCGCGTGTGCGCTCCCAGCTTGCGCATCGCCGAGCGCAGATAGCCCTTCACCGTCTCGGGCCGCAGACCGAGTTGACGGGCGGCCGCCGCGTTCGTCGCGCCCGCCGCCACGCAGGCCACGACGTCCACCTCGCGCGGCGCGAGCCGCACCTCCGCCGGGACCCGCGCGGCGGACGCGGAGGCGAGGCGGCCGCAGACGGTCAGCAGCTCGTCGCGGAGCGCCGGGTCGGCCACTCTCGGCGCCAGCGCGCGCAGCTCCCGATGGGCCTCGCGTACGTCCTCCCACGCGCCCGGAGCCGTACCGGGACCGTCCACCTGCTCCCGGGTCAGGGCCAGCAGGCTGCGCACCTCGTCGCGGACCGCGAGCGCCTGCTCCACGTCACGGGCCGCCGCGACCGCCGCGTCGAACGTCCGGTCGCCGAGGCTCACCGGCGTACGCAGCGCCCCGTACAGCACGCCGCGCACCGCCCACCGTACGACGACGGGCACCGCGACCACCGAGCGCAGCCCCTCCGCCGCCACCGCCGTGTCGTACTCGTGGCTGATGTGGCGCGAAGCGGGATAGTCCGTCACCGCATAGGGCCGGGCCAGTGCGATGGCCTTGCCGCCGAGGCCGCTCCCGGCCGAGATGACCAGACCGCGCAACGCGCTGGTCTGCGCCCCGTTCAGCTCGGCGATCCGCGCGTGGCGGGCGTCCGACAGCAGACCGCCGAAGACCACCGGCAGCCCGCTCGTCCGGCGCAGCCCGGCCAGCGCCGTCCGCATCTCGACCGCATCGACCGGTTCCGGCACTCCGACGCCTTCCCGCCCGGTCCGCGCCACCCCCGTCCGGGGGTGGTGAGACCTGAGTCACTGTTTGCATGATGTTAATCGACCGGTCCGGTCCGCAATGAGGAGGGCACATGCCGGCAACGAGTGCGACGGAGACGTTCCGGGCCGCCCGGGACTTCCTGCTGGCCCACCGCGAGGAGTACGAGCGGGCCTACGCCGGATTCCGCTGGCCCCGGGCCGACCACTTCAACTGGGCGCTCGACTGGTTCGACGTCATCGCCGAGGACAACGACCGCACCGCTCTGCACATCGTGGAGGAGGACGGCCGGCGTACCGAGGTCTCCTTCGCGGCCATGTCCGAGCGCTCCGACCGGGCCGCCAACTGGCTGAAAGCGCAAGGCGTCCGCGAAGGTGACCGGATCCTTGTGATGCTCGGCAACCAGGTGGAGCTGTGGGAGACCGCGCTCGCCGCGATGAAGCTGCGCGCCGTCGTCATCCCCGCCACACCGCTGCTCGGCTCAGCCGATCTGCGCGACCGGGTGGAGCGCGGGCGGGTGCGCCATGTGCTGGTGCGGGACGCGGACACCGCCAAGTTCGCCGAGGTGCCAGGAGAGTTCAGCCGGATCGCGGTCGGCGAGGAGGTGGCGGGCTGGCTGTCGTACGCCGAAGTGGCCGACGCTCCGGCCGACTTCACGCCGGACCGGCCGACGGAGGCCGACGAGCCGCTGATGCTGTACTTCACCTCTGGCACGACCGCCCGGCCCAAACTGGTCGAGCACACCCATGTGTCCTACCCCGTCGGCCACTTGGCGACGATGTACTGGATCGGGCTGCGGCCCGGCGATGTCCACCTCAACATCTCCTCGCCCGGATGGGCCAAGCACGCCTGGTCCAACCTCTTCGCGCCGTGGACCGCCGAGGCCACCGTCTTCATCTTCAACTACACCCGCTTCGACGCCTCCCGCCTGATGGCCGAGATGGACCGCTCGGCCATCACCAGCTTCTGCGCTCCGCCCACGGTCTGGCGGATGCTCATCCAGGCGGACCTCTCGCAGCTGAAGGTCCCGCCGCGTGAGGTCGTCGCGGCGGGCGAGCCGCTGAACCCGGAGGTCATCGAGACGGTCCGGCGCGAATGGGGTGTCACCATCCGGGACGGGTTCGGCCAGACGGAGACCGCCGTCCAGGTCGCCAACACGCCCGGCCAGCTCCTCAAGACCGGCTCGATGGGCCGCCCGAGCCCCGGCTTCACCGTGGAGCTCCTCGACCCGGTCACCGGCCGGCCCGGCGTGAGCGAGGGCGAGATCGCGCTCGACCTCTCCGACCACCCCGTCGGCCTGATGACCGGCTACCACGGCGACCCGGAGCGTACGGCCGAGGCGATGGCCGACGGCTACTACCGCACGGGCGACATCGGGTCGCGTGACGAGGACGGTTACCTGACGTACGTGGGCCGGAGCGACGACGTGTTCAAGTCCTCGGACTACAAGATCTCGCCCTTCGAGCTGGAGAGCGCCCTCCTGGAGCACGAGGCCGTCGCCGAGGCCGCCGTCGTGCCCGCTCCCGATCCGCTGCGGCTCTCCGTCCCGAAGGCGTACGTCGTGCTGGCGGAGGGCTGGGAGCCGGGGCCGGAGACCGCGAAGGTCCTCTTCGCACACTCGCGGGCGGTCCTCGCTCCGTACAAACGGCTCCGCAGGCTGGAGTTCGCGGAGCTGCCCAAGACCGTCTCCGGCAAGATCCGCCGCATCGAGCTGCGCGAGCGCACGGCCCGAGGCACCGGCACCGAGTTCGACGAGGGAGATGTCACGTGAGCGGCAGCCTGTCCTACGCACACGGCACCGGCACCACCGCCCTGCTCGGCGACACCATCGGCCGCGACCTGGACCGGACCGTCGCCGCCCACGGAGAGCGTGAGGCGCTGGTCGACGTGGTCTCCGGACGCCGCTGGACGTACTCGGAGTTCGGCGCCGACATCGAGGAGCTGGCCCGTGCGCTGATGGCGTCCGGCGTGGAGAAGGGCGACCGGGTCGGCATCTGGGCGGTCAACTGTCCCGAGTGGGTGCTGCTCCAGTACGCCACCGCCCGCATCGGTGCCGTCATGGTCACCATCAACCCGGCCTACCGAGCCCACGAGTTGGAGTTCGTCCTGAACCAGGCGGGCATCTCGCTGCTCGTCGCCTCCCTCGCCCACCGCACCAGCGACTACCGCGCGCTGGTAGACCAGATCCGCGCCAACTGCCCTTCCCTGCGAGCCGTCCACTACATCGGTGACCCGTCCTGGACCGAGCTGACCGCCACCGCGCCGGCCATCACCTCCGCCCAACTGGCCGCGCGAGAAGCCGAGCTGTCCTGCGACGACCCGATCAACATCCAGTACACCTCAGGCACCACCGGCTTCCCCAAGGGCGCCACCCTCTCCCACCACAACATCCTCAACAACGGTTATTTCGTCGGGGAGATGATCGCCTACACAGAAGCGGACCGGATCTGTCTTCCGGTGCCCTTCTACCACTGCTTCGGCATGGTGATGGGCAACCTCGCCGCCACCTCGCACGGCGCCTGCATGGTGATCCCGGGCCCGTCCTTCGAGCCCGCCGCCGCGCTGGCCGCCGTCCAGCAGGAGCGCTGCACCTCGCTCTACGGCGTCCCGACCATGTTCATCGCCGAGCTGAATCTGCCGGACTTCGCCTCGTACGACCTCTCCTCGCTTCGCACCGGCATCATGGCCGGATCGCCGTGCCCGGTCGAGGTGATGAAACGTGTGGTCGCCGAGATGCACATGGACGAGGTGTCCATCTGTTACGGCATGACGGAGACTTCGCCCGTCTCCACCCAGACCCGCCGCGACGACGACCTGGAGCGCCGCAGCGGCACGGTGGGCCGGGTGCTGCCGCACATCGAGGTCAAGATCGTCGACCCGGCGACCGGTGTGACCGTGGAGCGCGGCGGCGCGGGCGAACTCCGCACCCGTGGGTACAGCGTGATGCTCGGCTACTGGGACCAGCCCGACCGCACCGCCGAGGTGATCGACGCGGGCCGCTGGATGCACACCGGCGACCTCGCGGTGATGCGCGAGGACGGATACGTCCAGGTCGTCGGCCGGATCAAGGACATGATCATCCGCGGCGGCGAGAACGTGTATCCGAGGGAGATCGAGGAGTTCCTGCACGGCCACCCGAAGATCGCCGACGTCCAGGTGGTCGGTGTGCCGGACGAGCGGTACGGAGAGGAGATCCTGGCCTGCGTCATCCCTCGCGACCCGGCCGATCCGCCGGTCCTGGAGGAGATCAACGCGTACTGCCGCGAGCGGCTGGCCCACTACAAGATCCCGCGCAGGCTGCGGGTGCTCGACTCCTTCCCGATGACGGTGAGCGGGAAGGTCCGCAAGATCGAGCTACGGGAGACGTACGCCGACTGAGGCCGGACCGGGCGGCCGGTCAGGCGGCTTCGATGATGTCGGAGCCGCCCGACCGGGTCGCCGTCGCCCACTCGATGAGCAGCACCTCGTACGTCGCGGACGCGTGGGCGGACCATTCCTGGCCCGCACGGGAGTCGACGAGCGCACGGATGGCTTCGTTCGCCTGGGCGGCGGACGCGACGGCGGGCTGCACGGTATGACGTGGAGTTAAATCCATGCCCTCAGCTTACGGGGCGCCACTGACAGCGACCGACGGCGAGGCCGACGGTGGCGCTGCCGGCGCGGGCAGCTGAGGCCGTGCGAGCAGCAGGTCGCGGCGCATGCAGACCCGTGGCCAGCGGTCCAGACCGTGCTGCGCCTCCTCACCGCGGATCGTGCGCAGCCCGCCGGTGAGTTCGCTCTCGTGCAGCACCCGGAAGCCGATGCGCGTGTAGTACGGAGCGTTCCACGGGACATCGCTGAAGGTGGTCAAGGTGAGCGCGGTGAGGCCCTGCCCGGGAGCGAGTGCGGCGAGGCGGTCGATCAGGGTGCGGCCGATGCCCCGGCGGGCGGAGGCGGGGTCCACCGAGATCTGCTCGATGTGCAGGGCCCCGTCGACGGGGTCGGCAATCACATAGCCGAGCGGCCGGTCGCCGGTGGCGGAGAGGGGATCGGTGGCCACCCAGCACCGTCCGGCCCGCCGGTAGCTCTCCAGCAGGTCGAGCGGGGGCGGATCGTCGTCGGCCACGGAGTGCATGCCGAGGGTGCGGAAGGGTTCCCCTGCGGCGCGCTCGATGTCCTGGAGAAGGCGGAGATCGGAGCGTCTGGCGGAGCGGATACGCATGTACTCAGTGTGCCGCGCCGGGCCGTGCGCCGGTACGAGGTGGCCCGAAAACACCCCTCGGAAGCGTCCCCTGAAACGGGCCCCGGCACCCCTAGGCTCCCGTGCTCACCAGCTCGTCCGCCGGGCTGTTCACCGGCTGGGGCGCACCCGTGAGGTCCATGACGAAGAGCGGCAGGCCGACACCGTCCGCCCGGGCCCGCGCCTCGGCCGTATATCCCGCCAGCGAGAAGAAGACCCCGGCCGCCGACGCGCCCAAGGCGTTCAGCCAGAGGCACTCCACCGCACGCAGCTCCACCGGCCGGGTCGTGGCGTCGACCTGGGCGACCAGTCCGGTGGCCCGCAGATCGATGCCGCCCGCGGTGCGCGCCCGCTCCCGGGCCACCTCGCGGTAGCCGAGCCAGGCGAGATACAAGGCGGCCGCGCTGACCGCGTCGTGGCCGGTACGGATCGTCCGCGGCCGGAACGAGGGGCGCGGGTGCGCGGCGGTGCGCGGCAGCGGGATGTGCGCCGGAACGACGGGCTCGGCCGGTGGCTCCGGCTCGTCCACCGGCCGTACCGGTATCCGCAGCAGCACTCCGCACGGGCAGCAGAGCTCCGGCTGCGGCCACTGGTCGCGGCGGTCGCAGGCGGTGCAGCGGACGGTGACCCAGTCCTCGTCCCAGGTGCGCCGCGTGACCTGCACGGCCGGGGCGCCGGAGAGCAGCGGCGGGGCGGTGGGCGCTCCGCACGGGCACGGGTAGGCCGGTGCGACATAGGCGTGGTCCCGGCCGCAGACCGGACACCGTACCGGCACGGATCTCACGATCGTCTCCCTCCGGCACGCCGCGCGGACCACGACCGCGCTCCGTGCCTCCCTCGTCACCCCATCGTCCACCAGGAGCGAGGTTCTGGGGAGGGAATCGGCGTACCCATCGCCGGTGGACCGCCGCGTCCGCTCTTGACGGCGACCGCGCCGCGTTTTAGATTGCTTCCGTATAGCAGAACTGAATTTCCGCAATACGGAATTGGTGCTCTCAGGTGGCGCGACAGAGCCCGACTCCACCAATCCCGAGCAGGAGCACTCAATGCCTCGTATGACCGCTGCCCGTGCGGCAGTTGAGATCCTCAAGCGCGAAGGCGTCAGCAACGCGTTCGGTGTGCCGGGTGCGGCGATCAACCCCTTCTACGCGGCCCTCAAGGCCTCCGGCGGGGTGCAGCACACGCTGGCCCGGCACGTCGAGGGCGCCTCCCACATGGCGGAGGGCTACACCCGGGCCAAGGCCGGCAACATCGGCGTCTGCATCGGTACGTCGGGCCCGGCGGGCACCGACATGATCACCGGTCTGTACTCCGCCATCGCCGACTCCATCCCGATCCTCTGCATCACCGGCCAGGCGCCGACGGCCGTCCTGCACAAGGAGGACTTCCAGGCCGTCGACATCGCCTCGATCGCCAAGCCGGTCACCAAGGCGGCGACCACCGTCCTGGAAGCCGCGCAGGTCCCCGGCGTCTTCCAGCAGGCCTTCCACCTGATGCGCACCGGCCGTCCCGGCCCGGTCCTCATCGACCTGCCGATCGACGTCCAGCTGACGGAGATCGAGTTCGATCCCGAGCTGTACGAGCCCCTCCCGGTGCACAAGCCCGCCGCCTCCCGCAAGCAGATCGAGCGGGCCGTGGAGCTGCTGAACGCCTCGGAGCGTCCGCTGCTCGTCGCGGGCGGCGGCATCATCAACGCCGACGCCTCCGAACTGCTGGTGGAGTTCGCCGAGCTGACCGGCGTCCCGGTCATCCCGACCCTGATGGGCTGGGGCATCCTGCCCGACGACCACGAGCTGAACGCCGGCATGGTCGGCCTGCAGACCTCGCACCGCTACGGCAACGCGACCTTCCTGGAGTCCGACTTCGTCCTCGGCATCGGCAACCGCTGGGCCAACCGTCACACCGGCAAGCTCGACGTCTACACCCAGGGCCGCACCTTCGTCCACGTCGACATCGAGCCGACCCAGCTCGGCAAGATCTTCGCGCCGGACCTCGGCATCGCCTCCGACGCCAAGGCCGCGTTGGAACTCTTCGTCGAGGTGGCGCGCGAGCTGAAGGCCGCCGGCAAGCTCACGGACCGCTCGGCCTGGGCCGCCTCCACACAGGAGCGCAAGGCGACCCTCCAGCGCAAGACCCACTTCGACAACGTGCCGCTCAAGCCGCAGCGGGTGTACGAGGAGATGAACCGGGCGTTCGGTCCCGAGACCCGTTACGTCACCACCATCGGGCTCTCGCAGATCGCCGGCGCGCAGATGCTCCACGTCTACAAGCCGCGCCACTGGATCAACTGCGGCCAGGCGGGCCCGCTCGGCTGGACCATCCCGGCCGCGCTCGGCGTCGCCACCGCCGACCCGGAGGGCACGGTCGTGGCGCTCTCCGGCGACTACGACTTCCAGTTCATGCTGGAGGAGCTGGCCGTCGGCGCGCAGCACCGCATCCCGTACGTCCACGTCCTGGTGAACAACTCCTACCTGGGCCTCATCCGCCAGGCGCAGCGCAACTTCGACATCGACTTCCAGGTCAACCTGGAGTTCGAGAACCTCAACTCCCCGGAGCTGGGCGTCTACGGCGTCGACCACGTCAAGGTCGTCGAGGGCCTCGGCTGCAAGGCCATCCGGGTCACCGAGCCGGACCAGCTGCTGCCCGCCTTCGAGGAGGCGAAGAAGCTCGCCGCCGAGTTCCGGGTCCCGGTCGTCGTCGAAGCGATCCTGGAACGGGTCACCAACATCGCGATGAGCGGCACCGACATCGCCTCGGTCAACGAGTTCGAGGACATCGCCACGGACCCGTCCCACGCCCCGACCGCGATCCGCCCGCTGACGGTGTCCTGACCATCCGTCACCCCGAAACGAGGCCCCCGCGCCGGATTCCTCTCCGGCGCGGGGGCCTCGGTCTCTCCGAAGGCACTGCCGATCGGCGGCTGGGTCAGCGCGCGTTCCGGCGCAGGCCCGCGTCCCGGGCCAGGAGCGCCGCCTGGACGCGGTTCTCGCAGGCCAGCTTGGACAGGATGCGGCTGACGTACGTCTTGATCGTGCCCTCGCTCATGTGCAGACGGCGGCCCGCGTCGGCGTTGGACAGGCCCTCGCCGAGCAGCGCGAGGACGTCCGCCGTCCGTGGGTGCCGCGTGCACCATGCCGCCGACCAGGCGCAGCCGCTCCGTCAGCCCGGTCAGCCCGCGTCCTCCGCTCACCACCGTCCGGTGGCCGCGAGCCGCCGGGTGCGCCGACGACGGGCCGTTGGCCACCTCCACCACCAAGGAGTCCGGTTCGTACCGAAGTTCCACGGTGACCGCCGCGCCGGGCGCGTGCTTGAGCACGTTGGTCAACCCCTCCTGCACCGCCCGGTACGCCGCGTGGTCGGCGGCCGGAGGAAGCGGCCGGGGCTCGCCCGTGCGCAGGAGCCGGACCGCGGTTCCGGCCGCGCGTGAGGCGTCCGTCAAGCGCTCGACGCCCTCCACTCCCCGGCCGCCCTCCGCGTCGGGCAGCCGTGGCGCGCCGTCCCGGGCCTCCTCCGCACCGGCCGTCCCCGAGTCCGGTTCCACCCCGTCCCGGAGCAGGCCGACCACCTCCCGCAGTTCCCGCATCGCCGCGACCGACGCCTCGCGCAGGACGCCCACGGACTCCCGGTGCCGCTCGGTCAGCTCGGCGTCCACCTCCAGGGCGTCGGCCCGCACCGAGATCAGAGCGAGCTGATGGCCGAGACTGTCGTGCATATCGCGCGCGATGCGCTGCCGCTCCCGCAACCGCGCCTCATTGGCGATCATGTGGTTCTCGCGGACGATCTGGGCGCGGTACTCGTGCAGCGTGTCGGCGAGGGTGCGGCGCTGCGCCCAGTAGCGGCCGGCGAAGGCCGGGCCGGCGATGACGATGAACAGGGTCAGGAAGGCGAAGACCGCGTACGAGCCGGAGAAGTGCGGCAGCGAGTCCGCCACCGCCTCGCCGAGCTGGACCGCGAGGGCCAGGGCGACGGTGGCGGCGGCCCGCGCCGGCGAGTCGACACGGCGTCCCACCGACCAGGCGGCGATCGGCAGGAGCACGTCGAATCCGTCCAGCGGCAGCGCGGCGACGGCGGTGATCAGGAGCACCGAGGCGGGCAGCACGCGGCGGAGCAGGCCGAGCGCCGCGACGCCGATCCCGCAGGCCACGGCGGTGACGGCGCCGTGGTGGAACACGGTGAAGGCCCAGCCCGCAAGCGCCAGCGCCAAGGCGAGAAGCGCCTCGCCCGCGATCCGCCGACGGCTCCACAGCGCCGGGTCGCGCAGGGCCCGGCCCACCGGGAGCAGGCGCCGTGGTGCGGCCCTGAGCCGCGCCGTGACGCTCTTGTCGGCCGCCTTCATGGGGTCCCTATGTCGCACACGAGTCACGCCGCCACGCTAGAGGGCGGCCTGGTGGTGTGCTGCACCCGTTCGTCGCCGCCGCGTACGACGAAAGTCAACTCGGCCGCCTCAGCCAACCGAACGCTCAAGGCCGGACCCGTCGCGACGGTGAGGCCGCACATGTCAGCCCGTCCGGCGTTTGAGGACGGAACCATTGCGACGGTGGGGCCGCACCCTGCGTGAAGGGACACCTGGATTCCCTGTCCTGAGGGACGCCGGCCCACCCTCTCCAGGGTTCCGTCCTCAAACGCCGGACGGGCTGAGGTTGGCGCGGCCTCACCACGGCAACGGTTCCGTCCTCAAACGCCGGACGGGCTGAGGCTGGCGGGGTCGCCCGGCCTGGATGGAGGCATGCCAGAGAGGGCGCGCAGTGCGGGACCGTATCCGCACTGCGCGCCCTCGTTCGTGGGTGACAGGGACCGCGGCGGCGGCGATCGGCCCCGGGAGAGGGCGTCTCCTTCAGGTCAGAAGACGGTTCCCGGAACCTTCACCACCGCACTGGCATCGCACAGCCGCCGCGGCCTCGTCGTCCTGCCCGCGCCGCGCGGCACCCCTCATCCGGGTGCGCGGTACGGGCAGGGGCCTGTAATAGGAGGCTCAGTCCTCGCGCAGGGCGCGGACGGCCTCCTCCACGCGCTTGCCGTAATCGGCGTCGGCGGCGTGGAAGTGGGCGAGGTTCCTCTCGATCACATCGTCGCGGGTGACCTGCGAGAGGCCTCCGGCGATGTTGGCGACCAGGCGGCCCTTCTCGTCCTCCGACATCAGCCGGTACAGCTCGCCGGCCTGGAAGAAGTCGTCGTCCTTGACATGGGCCGCCGTCTCGTAGGTGCCCGTCCAGCCGTGGATGGCGAGCGGAGCGCCGAGCGCGGCGCCGGTCTGCGCCGGACCGGCGTACGAGTTGGGCTCGTAGTTCTTGTCGTGGCGCGAGCCGTAGCGCGTGGCGTGCACGCCGTCGCGGCCGTAGTTGTCGGCCTGCGTCGCCTTCGGGGCGTTGACCGGCAGCTGGGTGTGGTTGACGCCCAGGCGGTAGCGGTGCGCGTCCGCGTAGGCGAACAGCCGGCCCTGGAGCATCTTGTCCGGGGACGGACCGATGCCGGGCACGAAGTTGTTCGGCGAGAACGCGGCCTGCTCGACCTCGGCGAAGACGTTGTCCGGGTTCCGGTCCAGGACCAGGCGGCCGACCCGCTGGAGCGGGTAGTCGGCGTGCGGCCACACCTTGGTGAGGTCGAACGGGTTGAACCGGTAGTCGGCGGCGTCGGCGGCCGGCATCACCTGGACGTGCAGCGTCCAGGACGGGTTGACGCCGCGCTCGATGGCCTGGAGCAGGTCCGTCTGGTGCGAGTTGGCGTCCTTGCCGACGAGCTCGGCGGCCTGCTCGCTGGAGAGGGAGCGCACGCCCTGGTTGGTCTTGAAGTGGTACTTGACGAAGAAGGCCTCGCCCTCGGCGTTCGTCCACTGGTAGGTGTGCGAACCGAAGCCGTTCATGTGGCGGTACGAGGCCGGGATGCCGCGGTCGCCCATCAGCCAGGTGACCTGGTGCGTCGCCTCGGGGGAGTGGCCCCAGAAGTCCCAGACGTTGTCCGGCTCCTGCTTGCCCGTGAACGGGTCGCGCTTCTGCGAGTGGATGAAGTCGGGGAACTTGATCGGGTCCTTGATGAAGAACACCGGCGTGTTGTTGCCGACCAGGTCGTAATTGCCCTCGTTCGTATAGAACTTGAGGGCGAAGCCGCGCGGGTCGCGGACCGCGTCCGCGCCGCCGAGCGAGTCGGCCACGGTGGAGAAGCGGATGAACGTCTCGGTGCGCTTGCCGACCTCGGAGAGGAAGTCGGCGCGGGTGAAGCCGGTGACGTCGTCGGTCACCTCGAAGTAGCCGTACGCGCCGGAGCCACGGGCGTGCACCACGCGCTCCGGGATGCGCTCACGGTTGAAGCGGGCGAGCTTCTCCAGGAGGTGCTGGTCCTGGAGGAGGATCGGTCCACCGACACCGGCGGTGGCGGAGTTCTGGTTGTCGGCGACCGGGGCGCCTGACTCGGTCGTGAGCACACGCTTAGCCATGTGGCGGGATGACCTTTCGTACGAGCTGCTGACGGCTTGAGGAGCGTAGGTTCGCCGCAGAGAGAACGTCAACAGTTTGTTGAAAACGAAGTGTGTGGTTCCGGGCCGCGGCAGCGCCTGGGCGCGACAGGACAGGTGTCAGCGCCACCGCGGCCCGGAGATCAGGGGCTCCTTACGGAGCGGAGGAGGTCAGACCTGGGAGCCGGAGAGCCGCTCGACCGAGCGCAGCAGCGCCGAGTGGTCGAGGCCGCCGTCGCCCTGGGCGCGCAGCGAGGCGACCAGCTGGGCGACCACGCCGCCGACGGGCAGAGCCGCGCCGACGTTGCGGGCGGCGTCGGTCACGATGCCCATGTCCTTGTGGTGCAGGTCGATCCGGAAGCCGGGAGCGAAGTCCCGCTTCAGGAAGTTGTCCTTCTTGCGGGTCAGCACGGTCGAGCCGGCCAGACCGCCGTTGAGGACGTCCAGCGCGGCGGCGAGGTCAACCCCGGACTTCTCCAGGAAGACCACGGCTTCGGCGCAGGCCTGGATGTTGACGGCGACGATCAGCTGGTTGGCCGCCTTCACCGTCTGGCCGGAGCCGTGCGGACCGCAGAGCACGATGGTCTTGCCGAGCGCCTCCAGGAGCGGCTTCGCGGCGTCGAAGTCCGCCTGCTCGCCGCCGACCATGATGGAGAGCACCGCCTCGATGGCGCCGGCCTCGCCGCCGGAGACCGGCGCGTCCAGGACCCGGATGCCCTTCTCGGCCGCGTTTTTGGCGAGGTCGACCGAGGTCTGCGGGGTGATGGAGGACATGTCCACCAGCAGCGCGCCGCGCTTCGCGTTCGCCAGGATGCCTTCGGAGCCGTAGGCGATGGCCTCGACCTGCGGCGATGCGGGCACCATCGTGATGACGACATCCGCGTCCCTGACCGCGTCCGCGATCGAGGAGGCGCCGGTGCCGCCGGCCGCGACCAGCCGGTCGATCTTGTCCTGCTCCAGGGTGTATCCGGTGACGGCGTAACCGGCCTTGATCAGGTTCTCCGACATGGGGGAGCCCATGATGCCGAGACCGATCCAGGCGACCTTGGGGAGGTTGTTGCTCATGAGGGTGCCTTCCTGAAAAACGTGTGTACGTAAGGGGGTTGGGCGCGACCGAGGGTCCGCCCGGCCCGTCCGCGGCCGGTCAGCCGGCCGCTCGGGCCGACGCCGGGAGCCAGTCGAAGGACTCGGCGCTCGGCCGGTCGCCCGGCTTGTACTCCAGGCCGACCCAGCCCGCGTAACCGGCGTCCTTCAGCTCGTCCAGGAGCCGCTCCAGCGGGAGCGTGCCGGTGCCCGGCGCGCCGCGGCCCGGGTTGTCGGCGATCTGCACGTGGCCGGTCTTGGCGGCGTGCGCCTTGATGACCTGGCTCAGGTCCTCGCCGTTCATCGACAGGTGGTACAGGTCCAGCAGGAACTTCGCGTTCCCGAGGCCCGTCGCCGCGTTGACCTTGTCGACGACCTCGATCGCGGCCGGTGCGCCGACCAGCGGATAGAGCGGCGACTCCGGCTTGTTGAGGGTCTCGACCAGGAGGATCGCACCGATCCGGTCCGCCGCACGGGCGGCCAGCACCAGGTTCTCCAGCGCGAGCGCGTCCTGCACCTGCGGGTCCGCGCCCTCGACGCGGTTGCCGTACAGCGCGTTGAGCGCCGTGCAGCCGACCGAGGCGGCGAAGTCGGCCGCCACCTCGATGTTGGCGCGGAAGCGGTCCGACTCCGCACCGGGCACGGAGAGCGCGCCGCGGTCGGGGCCGGGCAGCTGTCCGGCGTAGAAGTTCAGCCCCACCAGCTGGGTGCCGGCGTCGTCGAGCGCCTTCTTGAGGGCGTCGAGCTCGGCCTGCGGCGGGGTCGGGGTCTCGATCCAGGGCCACCACAGCTCGACCGCCGTGAAGCCCGCCGCGGCGGCTGCCGCGGGACGCTCCAGGAGCGGGAGTTCCGTGAAGAGGATCGAAAGGTTCACATCGAAGCGCTGGTCCGGGTATCCCATGAGGATTTCGGCGCTCCTTCCGTATTGCGGAAGTTAGTTTCTGCTTAACGGAAGATTGCCCGGAGGGTGGCAGGGCTGTCAAGAGGGTGCGGCGAAATTCGCGCCGGTCGGCGGCGTACGGAATCGGTGGCAGGAGTGCCTTCGCACTCCTCCCGACAGCCCCTCCGGGCATACGAAAGCGGGGCGAGGGCCGCCATCGACCCCCGCCCCGCTCTCACGCCGTACGCATTGCCCCTAGCTACCCGGCACCGTGTCCTCGAAGGTCTTCCCCGCACTGCGGTACGACCCGACCATCGTGTTCACCTGCGCCGGCGTGAGCACCTGGTCCTTCACATGCAGGACGTAGTCCACCTGCTGGTCGTAGGCGCGCGGCGTGGTGCTCGGCTGGCCCTGCAGGTCGATCAGCCACTGGTTGAAGTTGATCGACATCGGCCGCTCCGGCAGGAAGGCCGCGCCGTGCGTCCCGAAGTGCCGGCCGTCGACGTAGTACGTGATCTGGTTGTTGTCGATGGTCACCACCAGGTCGTGCCAGCCCGCGTACGACTGCCGGACCTCGCTGTGCGCGTTGACCGCCTCCCACGGGTCGGGCCGGTAGGTCTCCCACGAGGTGGCGTAGAGGATGTTGGCCGGCTCGCCCCAGCCGCCGTTCGGCAGATACTCGAAGTCGTACTCCGCGTAGTCGTCCGCCATCGGCGCCTTGAGGTCGTTGATCGTGAAGAACGTCTGCACGATCCGGTCGCCGTCCGGACCCGAGCGCGGCGCGTCGCTGAACTTCACCCGCGACGCGTACGTCCCGTTCTTGAACTTCATCGACTTCGTCAGGATCTCGGTGTGCTTGGTCGAGGCGCCGGTACCGGCCGTCGAGGTCTCCAGGTTCATCACCGAGTTCCCGCTCTGCGAGGCGAAGGTGACGTTCTCGGCCGCCCAGGTCGCGCCCGGCACGCCCGGACCGCCGGAGTTGGACCGTACGGACCAGCCGTTGGCGTTGATCTTCGGGTCGGTGTGCGAGCTGTAGTTGAAGTCGTCGAACAGCCGCGCCCCGTCACCCGGCGGGTCGGTGGGCGGGTCGGTGGGGTCCGGCGGGTCGGTCGGCCCGTTGCCGGCGGGAGCCTGGCCCCAGACGAGCGAGCCGTTCACCTGGGCCGTGACCTTGGACCAGTCGCCGTACGTGGTCCGGTCCGGGCCGAAGGAGTAGTCGTCGGACTGGATCAGCCGCGCCCAGGACGCCTGGTGGAAGCGGAGCTGCATGTCCCCGGTGTCCGCGCCCGGCGCCAGCGAGCCCGCGCCCGGGGTGAAGCCGATCTCCAGGTAACGGTCGGCGGTGGCCGTCGGGTTGGCGAGCGTCCCGAAGGTGCCGGTGATGTTCGCGCACCCCTTCACCGCCCAGGAACAGGCGAACCGGTAGGCGGCGGACGCCGAGTCGGCCTTGAAGTAGTAGCGCACCTTGACACCGCTCAGCGGTACGGAGGTGGCGCCGGCGTTCCGCACCTTCAGCCACGGCTCGCTCTGGTCGGCGCTCGCGCCGGACGCGCTCGTACGGTACTGGACGACGATCCCGTCCGCCGCGGCGCTCGCCGAGGACGGCAGCGCGGCGAGCCCGGTGGCGGCCAGGGCCACGGCGGCGGCCGAGGCGGCGGCGGTGCGCAGCCTGGACCTGCTCCTGCGTGGATTGCTGCGTGATGTGTTCACGGGTTGAGTTCCTCTCCGGAACGGTGGTGGGGGAGGGGTTACGAGTGGGGTCGCGCTGTTCCTGAGGACGGGGACGCGCTGGTGGCCGCGAGCGACCGTGCGTCCAGCGGACGGTAGGGGACGCCGAGGGCGTCCAGCCGGGCGGTGTGGTGGCGCAGCCGCTCGACGAACCCCGGCCAGTCGCCGCGCCCGCCGGACCAGGAGCGGTCGGCCAGCGCGCAGAGCCGCGGGTAGCTGAGGTATTCGATCTCCTCGGGCGTGCGGACGTACTCGGTCCACAGCTGGGCCTGGGTCCCGAGCACCCGGGCCCGCTCGGCCTCCGGCCACTCCTCGGGAGCCGGTTCGTAGCCGTGGACCGTCCGCAGGGTGACCGGCGCGCCGGGCTGGGCGACCGGTTCGGACGGGTCGCCGGACTGCGCGTAGTCCAGGTAGGTGGCCCGGTGGTGCGCGGCGACCACCTGGTGGCCGCGGCGGGCGGCGGCCCGCGCGTGGGACGGGTCGCGCCAGGTCATCACCGTGAAGTCCAGCGGCAGTTCGGTGCCGGTCTCGGCCCAGCCGAGCGGAATCCGCCCGCGCTCCACGAGGAACGCGCCGATCCGGCCCATGAACCAGCCGTGCAGCGCCGCCGGATCCGCGAGCCCTTCGGCCGCCGCGCGCTCCCGCGCCGCCGGGCTGTTCTCCCACTCGGTGGTCGGGCACTCCTCACCGCCGATGTGGATGTACGGTGACGGGAAGACGTCCATGACCTCCTCCAGCACCGTCCGGCAGAAGGCGAAGACCTCCTCGTGCACACCGAGCACCGTGTCGCAGACGCCCCACCGGTCCCACACCTCCAGCCGGCGCTCCGGATGGTTGCCCAGCTCCGGATAGGCGGCGAGCGCGGGCCGCACATGGCCGGGCATCTCGATCTCCGGCACGACGGTGACCCCGCGCTCCGCCGCGTACCGCACCAGCCCGCGCAACTCCGCCTTGGTGTAGGCCCCTTCATGCGGAACGGAGTCGAAGTGCACCCCGTCCGGCCCGCTCGGCCCCTGCTGCGACCGGGCCCGCCGCGACCCGACCGAGGTGAGCCGCGGATAGGCGTCGACCGGCATCCGCCAGCCCTGGTCGTCGGTGAGGTGGAGGTGCAGGACGTTCAGCTTGTGCAGTGCCAACAGGTCGACGTACCGCCTGAGATAACCGACCGGACGGAAGTGCCGCGCCACGTCCAGCATCGCTCCGCGCCAGGGCCGGTCCGGTACGTCGGTGAGCTCGACGCACGGCACCTCCCAGGACCCGGTCGCCGTCGAACCGCCCGACAGCGCCTCGGCAGGCAGGAGTTGACGGACCGTCTGGACGCCTCGGAGCAGCCCGGTCGGGTGCGCGGCGCGCAGAAGGAGCGCCTGCGGGCCGACGGTCAGCCCGTACCCCTCCTCACCGAGGCCGCCGAGCTGACCGTCCAGCGCGAGCACGATCCGGCCCTCCGGCGACGGCGCCAGCGGCAGCCCGGCGGCCGGGCCGACCAGCGAACGCAGCAGCTCGGCCGCCGGTTCGGCGCCCGGCAGCGCGCGGACGGTGGTGTCGCGGTCGAGCGTGAGCCGGCCGCCCAGCGAGGAGACCTTGGTGGGCCGGGGGAGGAGGGCGAGGTCGGGGCGCGATGCGGGCACGGGGTCTCCGGATTCGGTTCGCGGGCGTACGGAGGCGGGCGCGGGTGGTCCCGGTCTCTCAGCCCTTGACGGCACCGGCGGCGAAGCCGGAGGTGACATGGCGCTGGAGCAGCAGGAAGATCACCAGAGCGGGCAGCGCGAAGAGGGTGGAGGCGGCCATCGTGGCGCCCCAGTCGGTGCCGAAGGTGTTCTGGAAGGACGACAGCCAGACCGGCAGCGTCCGGTTGTCCTGCTGCTTGATGATCAGGAAGTTGGCGTAGGCGAACTCGTTCCAGGCGGTGATGAAACCGAAGAGCGAGGTGGCCATCAGTCCCGGCGCCAGCAGCGGCATCGCCACCCGCCAGAACGCGCCGGACCGCGTACAGCCGTCGACCTGGGCGGCCTCCTCCAGCTCCGGCGGGATGGTGGCGATGAAACCGCGCAGCACCACGATGGTGAACGGCAGCGTGATCATGAAGTAGATCAACGTCAGCGTCGGCAGCCGGTCGAGCATGTTCGTGTCCCGGGAGATGATGTAGACCGGGATGATCAGTGACTCCCAGGGCGCCATCTGCGCGATGAAGACCATCAGCATGAACTGCCGCCGGCCCTTCCACCGCATCCGCGCCACGGCGAACGCCGCGCCCAGCGCCACCAGCAGCGCGAGGAGCACCGCACCCAGCGTGACGAGGATGCTGTTGCGCCAGAAGAGCGCGAACCCGTCGGCGTCCACGGCCCGTTGGAAGTGGTCCAGCGTCCAGGTGTGCGGGAAGAGCTGCGGGTCGGCCGACTGGATGTCGGCGGACGGCTTGAAGGCCGTCGAGATCATCCAGTACACCGGGAAGAGGCAGACCACGACGGTCACGGCGGCGGCGAGGTTGAGCGGCAGGCGCCGGAGCCGGGCGCGTACGGGCACTTCGGGACGTGCGGTATCGGTGCTCATCGGCTCTCGTCCTCCTGGCGGAACATCTGGCGGAAGTAGAGGACGAGCACCCCGGACATCAGGACCACGGTGATCATCGAGGCGGCCGAACCGAGGTCGTACCGCTGGCTGGAGAGCGCCGTCTGCACCGCGTAGACCGGCAGGATCGTCGTGGCGTCGCCCGGCCCGCCGCGGGTCATCACCCAGATCTGGACGAACGCCTTGAACGTCCAGATCACCTCCAGCGAGAAGACCAGCAGGAAGATCGGCCGGAGCATCGGGAAGGTCACCGACCGGAAGATCCGGCCCGCGCCGGCCCCGTCCAGCCGCGCCGACTCGTACAGTTCCAGCGGCACGGTGGTGAGCGCGGAGTACAGCGTGATCGCGGCGAACGGCACCGACTGCCAGACGATCAGCGTCACCAGGATGGCGAAGGCCGCCGTCCCGTCGGCGAACCACGGATAGCGCTCGAAGGATTCGAGACCGAGCGAGGTGAGCGCCCAGTTGACGATGCCGAACTCCGAGTGGAACAGCCACTGGAACACCGTGGTCGCCGCCACCACCGGCATGGCCCAGGCCAGCACCAGCGAGCAGAGCACCACCGTCCGGCCGGCCCTCCGCAGCCGCTCCACCATCAGCGCGACCAGCGTGGCAATCACCATGATCAGAACGACGTTGATCGCCATGAAGAGGAAGGTGCGGCGGACCACCTCCCAGAACCGCGGATCCGCCAGCAGCGTGCGGTAGTTCCGCAGCCCGACGAACTCCGCGTTCCCGCTGATCAGTTGGCGGAGCCGGAAGTCCTGGAAGGAGATCAGGACGGCCCGCACCAGCGGATAGACCAGCAGATAGAGCATGCCGCCGATGGCGGGAGCGATCAGTGCGTACGGCCAGAGGCCGTGCGCGCGGCCGATCGGCTTTCGGCCTGTGGCGCGGCGCGGGGCCGGTCGCCGCCGGGGTGTGCGGGGTGCTGAGGTCGGTTCGACGGCGACCGGCACGGCACGCCTCCTTCCTGTGGCTGGTGACCGGCTGGGGCCGGGTCAGGAACCGGCGTTCATGGCCCGGGTGATGTCCTGCGAGGCCTTCGCCGCCTCCTTGGCCGGATCGCCTCCGGTGAGGACGGCCGTCATGTAGTCCTTGATCGGGTTCTCCGCCTCGACCGCCGCCCAGCCGGGCGTGTTCGGCGTGGCGTGGCCGTTGGCGGCGCCGACCGCCATCGCGGCGGCTCCCGGGTCGTCGGCCACGGCGGAGGCGAGCGAGGTGCGGTTCGGTACGTAGCTCATGGCGACGGCGAGTTTCTTCTGCCAGGCGTCGCCGGTCAGCTCCTTGATGAAGGTGACGGCCTCCTCGGGATGGGCCGCGGCGGCCGGGACGACGAGGTCGGAGCCGCCGGTGAAGACCGAGCCCGGCGTGTCCGCGGTCTTGCCCGGGATCGGGAAGAAGGCCAGCTTGCCCTTGAGCTCAGGGTTCTTCTCCATGATCACGTTGGCGCCGCCCGGAGTGGAGATGAGCTGAGCCGTCTTTCCCGCCGCCATCACGTCGGCCTGCGGCGGGTCGTCCTCGTCGGAGTCCTTGGGCCCCTTGCCGAGCGCCTGGAGCTCCTCGTAGAACGCCATGCCGCGCAGCGCCTCGGGCGTGTCCAGCGCACCGGACCACGTGCCGCCGGACTCGGTGGCGAGGTCGCCGCCCTCGTCCCAGATGAAGCCGGCGAGCGCGTACCACATCTGGCCGGGCAGGTAGATGCCTTGCGTACCGCCCTGGTTGAGCTCGGTCGTGGCGTCGATCCAGTGCTCGCGGGTCGTGATCTCCTTCGCGTCGATGCCGGCCTTCTCGAAGAGGTCGGTGCGGTAGATGACCACCCGGTTGGCCGCGTAGTACGGGATGCCGTACTGCTTTCCCTCGTACGCCCCCGGCTCCGCCAGACCGCTCAGCCAGTCCGCGCCGTTCAGCTCGTCCTTGCGGTCGCTGAGGTCGAGCAGCCCGCCGCTCTCGGCGAACTGCGCCACCTGCGTGTTGCCCGCCTCGATGACGTCCGGGGCGTCGTTGCTGGCCAGAGCGGCGGTGATCTTCTGGCCGATGCCGTCCCACTCCTGGATCTGGATCTTCACGTCGATCTTCGGGTGGCGCTTGACGAAGTCGGCGGTGAACTCCTTCTGGAACGTGTCCGACACGCTGTCGCGCATCAGCCAGACGTCCACCGTCGTCCGCCCGTCCCCGCTCGCGGAGTCGGACGGCGAACTACAGGAACTGAGCGCGGCGGCCAGGACGAGCACGGACCCACCGGCAAGCAAGCGGTACTTCACGGTTCACCTCGGAAAGCAGAACTGAGTCCGACCTGAGTCCGACCTGACCACCTGACCAGTGATGTCCACTGGACAGCTCACCTCTCGATGGGGGTTGAAGGTGGCATAGACCAATGAGGCCGTCAACCCCCTGCGTACAAAGCCCATTTGGTGATCCGGACGTAACCTGCCTGCTCTGGTGGTCGGAGGTAAGCGCTACACTTCGCCTGACCAGCAAGCCAGTTGGTCCGGCACCTCGGTCAACTGGTAAGGAAAATGGAGCCGTCGGGAGGGGAGCGCATGGACGCGGATGTGCCGGGGACCGTGCTGAAACGGGAGCGGACGCGCGATGCGGTGCTGGAGCTGATCGAGTCACGCAGCCCCGGCGACGCGATCCCCTCGGAGCGGGCCCTGTGCTCGCTGCTCGGTGTGTCGCGGCCCACCGTGCGCGCGGCCGTCGACGAGCTGGTCGCCGCCGGGCTCCTGGTCCGCGAACACGGACGCGGCATGTTCGTCGCGCCCGCCAAGATCACCCAGGAGCTGGTGGCGGGCGACCGGTCGCTGACGGTGCCGCAGGCGGCGGGCGCCTGGTCGAGCCGGCTGCTGGAGTTCACCACGCTCCAGGCGGGGGCCAGGGTCGGCCGCAAGCTGCGGATGTCACCCGCCGCCGAGATCGTCTACGTGGCCCGGCTGCGGCTGGTCGACGGCGCGCCGATGGCCATCGAGCACCTGCACATCCGGGCCGGTCTGGTGCCGGGACTCAGCGCGCAGGAGCTGGAGAGCGGCGACCTGTACGAGCACCTGCGCACCACGCACGGCGTGCACGTCCACGAGGCGGTCCAGGCGATCGAGCCCACCGTCGTCACCCGCGCCGAGGCGAAGCTCCTCGACGTGCCCGAGCTCTCCCCGGCGCTGCTCTTCGAACGGCTGACCTCCGACACGACCGGCCGTCCGGTGGAGTACGTCCACTCGCTCTACCGCGGCGACCGCTACCGCATCGTCTCCCGCCTCGCCCTCGGCCCGGCCGCCGAGGTCGCCCCGGACCGGGAGGGCCACCACCCGGGCATCCCACCGGGCGACTTCGCCCACGGCGACGCGATCACGTCGTCGACCAGGGGGGACATCCAGGCGGGGGCCTGAGCGGTGGTCCTGCGCGTCGTTGCGCAGAATGCAACTCCGGTTGCGCCTCTTGCTGTTCGGGACTCGACGGGCCAGGGTGGCGGACACATCCGAAGCAGCCGAACTCCCCCACGAGGTGCCTCGCATGAACGCCGTACCCAGTCCTGCGCTTGGGCGTCCGAGCCGTCGGAGCCTGCTCGGCGGCCTGCTCGCGGGAGCCGCCGTCCTGGCGACCGCTCCCACCGCCACCGCCCGCCCGGCCCCGAGCACCACCCGCCGCCTCCTCCTCGGCACCTACACCTCCGCCGAAGGCGGCGGCACCGGCATCGGCACCGCCACGTACGACACCGCCACCGGAACGATCGCGCCCGGCCCCGTGATCACCGGCGTCGAGAACCCCTCCTACCTGGCTCTCCACCCCTCCGGCGCCACCGTCTACGCGGTCGCCGAGCAGGACGCGGGCGCGGTCACCGCCGTGGCGCTCGCGCCGGACGGAACGTACGACGTCCTCGGCACCCGCCCCACCGGCGGCTCCGGCCCCACGCACCTCTCCGTCCACCCGTCCGGGCGCTGGCTGCTCAGCGCGAACTACACCTCCGGCAGCGTCGCCGTGCACCCGATCGCGGACGACGGCTCGCTCGGCGAGCGCACCGACCTGGTCACGCACGGCTCGCCGCCGCCCGGACCCGGTCAGAGCGGCCCGCACGCCCACCAGATCGTCACCTCGCCCGACGGCGGCCACGTCCTCGCCGTCGACCTCGGCACCGACACCGTGTACACGTACCGCCTCGACACCTCCGCCGGAACGCTCACCGAGGTCGCCCGTGCGGCCCTGGAGCCCGGATCCGGCCCGCGCCACCTCACCTTCCATCCCGGCGGACGCTTCGCCTACCTGGCCTGCGAGCTGGACAACACCACGGTCGTCTGCGCGTACGACCCCGACTCCGGCACCCTCGCACCGGGCCCCGGCCGGTCCACCGGTTCGGAGACCGGCTATCCGGCCCAGCTGGTCGTCACCGGCGACGGTTCGTACGCGTACCTCGCCAACCGTGGCCCCAACAGCCTCACCCGTTACGCGGTGGAGGACGGCGGAGCGGCCCTGGCCCTCCTCGACACCGTGCCCGCCGGCGGTGACTGGCCGCGCCAGCTGGCCCTCTCGCCGGACAGCTCGCTGCTCTTCGCCGCCAACCAGCGCTCCTCCACCGTCACCGCCTTCCGGATCGGCTCCGACGGCTCGCTGACACCGGCCGGCGAACCGTTCCCGGCGCCGGTCGCGGTCTGTGTCCTGCCGCTGCCGTGACGCCCGGAGCGCGGCCCGTTCCAGCGGTTACAGTCGTGGCCGAGCCGCGCGCCCGCACCCGCGGCGAGGACATCAGGGAGGCACAGTGCGCTTGAGGGTGGAATTCACCACCGAGCCCTTCGATCTCGACGAGGCGCCCGCCCACGCGGTGGTGGCCCGCGAGGTCATCCAGAGCGCCGAACTCGACGCCGTGGACGTCGGACCGTTCGGCAACACGGCGGAAGGAGGCGCGGACGAGGTGCTCACCGCCGTGGACTCCCTGCTGCGCCGGGCCCTGGCCTCGGGCGCCACCCGGGTCTCGCTCCAGGTCAACGTGATCGGGGAGGAGGGCCGGTGACCGAATCCGCCGATCACGTTCCGGTCACCGTCGACCATCCCTTCGTATCGGCCGTCAAGCCGCTGGTCGACGCGATGGGCGCCGAGCTGCTCGGGCCCGAGCAGGCCCAGCCGGACGATGTGGTGCTCGCGTGGGAGGGCCAGGACGTCATAGCCGTACGGCTGCCGCAGCTCTCCGACTCGCTGGACCACATCCTCGCCGCGATGGAGCGACGGCACGGGATGCCGCTCGCCGACCTGGACCGTAAGGCCAAGCAGTCCGTCGTCCGGACGCTGGAGGCACGCGGTGCCTTCTCCGTACGGCACGGAGTGGAGACCGTGGCCGGCGCTCTGGGCGTCTCCCGGTTCACCGTGTACAACTACCTGAACCGGGAACATTCGGCCAAGGGTGAGTAGTTGGCCGAACGCGCCGAACGCACAGGAAAGCCGCTGTCCGCATGCCGGGACGGCGGCTTTCTCCGTTCGCGAGATTTCAACAAAGTGTTGACGTCGTGTTGCGGAGGGCGTTAGCTATCCGCAGCCCGAACAACGCACAGCGAAAAACAGCCACGGAGGCTCCCGTGACTTCGAGCTCCACACCGGGCCTCACCCGGTTCAACACCCTGGCGGACGGCGAGGCCACCCCCGCACTGCACGAGGTCTGTGCCAGTACGGCCTGGGGAGAGACCGTCCTCGCCGGTCGTCCGTACGCCACCGAGGAAGCCCTGCTCTCCGCGAGCGACGCCGCCATGGCCGAGCTCACCGCGGAGGACCTGGCCGAGGCGATGGCGGGCCACCCGCCGATCGGGCGTCCGATCCCCGGCGATCCGACCTCCTCCCGCGAGCAGCGGGGGATGGCCGGCGTCTCCGAGGAGCTCAAGACCGAGATGCTCGAACTGAACCTGGCCTACCAGGAGCGGTTCGGACATGTCTTCCTGATCTGCGCCACCGGCGCCACCGGTGAGCAGATGCGCGACGCGGTGAAGTCCCGGATCGGGAACTCGCCCGAGCAGGAGCAGGAGATCGTGCGCACCGAACTGGGCAAGATCAACCGCATCCGGCTGACCCGTCTCGTACGGGAGACCCTCGCAGAGGAAGCTCCCGCACAGGACTCTTGAGATCTAGGAGAGTGACGGTCTTGAGTACCGACACGACCGCATCGGTGTCCACGCACATCCTGGACACCAGCATCGGCCGCCCGGCCGCGTCCGTCGCCGTCTCGCTCGCCGCCCGCAGCGGCAGCGGCTCGCCGTACGTGACGCTCGGAGCCTCCGCGACCGATGCGGACGGGCGCTGCAAGGACCTGCCGGCGCTGCCGGAGGGAACGACCCATGTGCGTCTCGAATTCGACACCGAGGCGTATTTTTCCAAGAAGCAAGCCGAGGCGCAGCAGGACGCCCCCCGCGTAAGGGACAGCGGCGCGTTCTTCCCGGAAGTGACGATCGCCTTCGCGGTCGTGCCGGGCGAGCACTATCACGTACCGCTGCTGCTCAACCCGTTCGGCTACTCCGTTTACCGAGGGAGCTAGCACCGACATGCCCACGATTCTCGGCCAGAACCAGTACGGCAAAGCAGAGAACCGCGTCGTCAAGATCGTGCGGGACGGCGACACCCACCACATCAAGGACCTGAACGTCTCGGTCGCGCTCTCCGGCGACATGGACGACGTCCACTACTCCGGCTCCAACGCCAACGTCCTGCCGACCGACACCACCAAGAACACGGTGTTCGCGTTCGCCAAGGAGCACGGGATCGAGTCCGCCGAGCAGTTCGGCATCCACCTCGCCCGGCACTTCGTCTCCTCGCAGGAGCCGATCCACCGCGCCCGGATCCGGATCGAGGAGTACGCCTGGGAGCGCATCGCGACCTCGGAGGGCAACTCCAAGTTCATCGGCGCCGACGAGGTCAAGCACTCCTTCGCCCGCAAGGGCATGGAGACCCGCGTCTCCCAGATCACCTACGACGGTGAGAACTGGGAGGTCATCTCGGGCCTCAAGGACCTCACGGTGATGAACTCGACCAACTCCGAGTTCTGGGGCTACGTCAAGGACAAGTACACGACGCTGAAGGAGGCGTACGACCGCATCCTGGCGACCGACGTCTCCGCGCGCTGGCGGTACAACTGGACCAGCGACGAGCAGCGCATGCCGAACTGGGAGAAGTCCTACGAGCAGGCGCGCAAGCACATGCTCCAGGCCTTCGCCGAGACGTACTCGCTCTCTCTCCAGCAGACCCTGTACCAGATGGGTTCGCGGATCATCAACAGCCGCAGCGAGATCGACGAGATCCGCTTCTCGCTGCCGAACAACCACCACTTCCTGGTGGATCTCGAACCGTTCGGCCTCAAGAACGACAATGAGGTCTACTTCGCGGCGGACCGTCCCTACGGTCTGATCGAGGCCACCGTGCTCCGGGACGGCGTCGAGCCGAAGATCCCGGTCGACATGACCAACCTCTGACGCGGCACTGAACCGGCCCCTGCCCGCCCGCAGTCGGGCGGGGCCGGTCATCCCGGAGGAAACACCCATGGCACAGCCTGCAACGGGGCCGGCCGAAGCCCCGAAACCCTTTACCAGCACGGCAGTTCACCCGTGCGACGAGAAGCTCCCTCCCGCGCGGCTCGTCCCCGCGGCTCTCCAGCACATCGCCGCCATGTACGCGGGCGTCGTCACCCCTCCGCTGATCATCGGCCAGGCCGTCGGCCTGGACACCGCCGGAATGACCCGGCTCATCGCCGCGAGCCTCCTGATCGCCGGACTCGCCACCATCGTGCAGACCATCGGCCTCGGCGCGTTCGCCGGGAACCGGCTGCCGTTCGTCAACGCGGCCTCCTCCGCCGGTATCGCGCCGATGCTCGCCATCGCCGAGACCAGCGCGCCCGGACACCAACTCCCGGCGATCTACGGTGCGGTGCTCGTCGCGGGCGTCTTCTGCCTGACGGTCGGGCCGTTCTTCGGCCGGCTGCTGCGCTTCTTCCCGCCGCTCGTCACCGGTGTCGTCATCACGCTCATCGGCGTCACGCTCATGCCCGTGCCGGTCGCCTGGGCGCAGGGCGGCGACGCCACCGCCGCCGACTTCGGCGCGATGAAGTACCTGGCGCTGGCCGCCTTCACGCTCGTCGTCATCCTGCTCATCCAGCGCTTCGGCCGCGGCTTCCTCAAGCAAGTGGCCCTGCTGGTCGGCATGTTCGTCGGTACGCTGGCAGCGATCCCGTTCGGGCTCGCCGACTTCTCCGCGCTGAAGTCCGCGCCACTCGCCGCCCTGCCGACCCCTTTCGCCTTCGGCGCACCGGAGTTCCATCCGGCCGCGATCCTCTCCCTCTGCATCGTCATGCTCGTCCTGATGACGGAGTCCTCGGCCGGCATGCTGGCCCTCGGCGAGATCTGCGACCGCCGCACCGACGGCCGTACGATCACGCGAGGTCTCCGTACGGACGGCATCGCCACCCTCCTCGGCCCCGTCTTCGGCGGTTTCCCGACCAGCGCCTTCGCGCAGAACGTCGGCGTCGTCTCGCTGACCCGGGTACGCAGCCGGTACGTCGTCGCGGCGGCCGGCGGCGCGCTGCTGGTCCTCGGCGCCTTCCCGGTGCTCGGCGCGGTCGTCTCGCTCGTCCCGATGCCCGTCCTCGGCGGCGCCGGGATCGTCCTCTTCGGCTCCATCGCGGTGAGCGGCATCCGTACGCTCTCCGAGGCCGGGCTGGACGACAGCTCCAACATCATCCTGGTCGCGGTGGCGCTCGGCGCGGGCATCATCCCGCTCGCCGCGCCCACCTTCTACGCCGGATTCCCGGCGTGGGCGCAGACCGTCCTCGGCTCCGGGATCAGCGCGGGAGCGCTGGTCGCGGTCGTGCTCAACCTGTTCTTCCACCATCTCGGCACCCACGGCCGCACCGCTGTGGCACTCAAATCCTCCTAGGGTCCTGCCGTGCCCACATCGCCACAGAGAGAAGAAGGAAGCGCCATGGCAGCTTCGGCAGACCCTCAGCGCATCGTCATCGAGAACTGTTCGATCGCCACCGTCGACGCCCACGACACGGAGTACGCCTCCGGGTACATCGTCGTGGCGGACAACCGCATCGAGTCCATCGGCGCCGGCAAGGCTCCGGAGGGCCTGACCGGTGTCGTGCGGCGGATCGACGCCACCGGGCACCTCGCCACGCCGGGCCTGGTCAACACCCACCACCACTTCTACCAGTGGATCACCCGGGGCCTGGCCACCGACCACAACCTCTTCAACTGGCTGGTCGCCCTCTACCCGACCTGGGCGCGCATCGACGAGCCGATGGCCCGCGCCGCCGCGCAGGGCTCGCTCGCCATGATGGCCCGCGGCGGCGTCACCACCGCCATGGACCACCACTACGTCTTCCCGAAGGGCTCCGGCGACCTGTCCGGTGCCATCATCGGGGCCGCGCGTGAGATGGGCGTACGGTTCACTCTCGCCCGTGGCTCCATGGACCGCAGCGAGAAGGACGGCGGACTGCCGCCGGACTTCGCCGTCGAGACCCTGGAAGGCGCGCTAGCCGCCACCGAGGCCACCATCGACGCCCACCACGACGCCTCCTTCGGCTCCATGACACAGGTCGCCGTCGCCCCGTGCTCGCCGTTCTCGGTCTCCACCCAACTGATGCGCCAGGGCGCCGAGTTGGCTCGCCGCAAGAACGTGCGCCTGCACACGCACGGCTCGGAGACCGTCGAGGAGGAGCAGTTCTGCAAGGAGCTGTTCGGGATGGGCCCGACCGACTACTTCGAGTCCACCGGCTGGCTCGGCGACGACGTGTGGATGGCGCACTGCGTCCACATGAACGACTCCGACATCGCCGCCTTCGCCCGTACGGGAACCGGCGTCGCCCACTGCCCGTCCTCCAACGCCCGCCTCGCCGCCGGCATCGCCAGGGTCCCCGACATGCTCGCCGCCGGCGTCCCCGTAGGCCTCGGCGTGGACGGCACCGCCTCCAACGAGTCCGGCGAACTCCACACCGAGCTGCGCAACGCGCTCCTCATCAACCGCCTCGGCGCCCACCGCGAGGCCGCCCTCAACGCCCGCCAGGCCCTGCGCCTCGGGACCTTCGGCGGAGCCCAGGTACTGGGCCGCGCCGACCAGATCGGCTCCCTGGAGGCCGGCAAGCTCGCCGACCTCGTCCTGTGGAAGCTGGACACCCTGGCCCACTCCTCGATCGCCGACCCGGTGACCGCGCTCATCTTCGGCGCGGCCGCCCCGGTGACCCTCTCCCTCGTCGACGGCAAGCCGGTCGTCGAGGGCAGCCACCTCACCACGGTGGACGAGGACGCCATCGCCCGCACCACCCGCGACGAGGCCCGCCGCCTCGCGCAGATCGCCGCCGGGGCCTGACCCCGCGGTATCCCCGAACCGCCGGACAGCCACTGATCCGGCGGTATCCCCGACCGGCCGGTCGAGGGGGACGGCCCGAGACCGGCCGCCGTGGGCCCGAGCGGGGTCCACGGCAGCCGGTCCGGCGGACGCGCACCCCATGGTGGGCGCCGCCGGACCGGTGATGAACGCTGCCCGCACGCACGCCTCCGCACCCCCCCGCTGCACGACCTGCACCACCTGAGAGAGCCGCAAGCACCACCGCACCACTCGACGCTCCACCTCCCTGAACCCCACGTCGCCGACGACGTGTAACCGACCGGAGGAACCGCCGTGGCCGCTGAGCCCAGGTTTCGCAAAGACGCAGATGCAGCCGCCCCCGACGTGACGGACCATGCCGTCACAGAAGCAGAAGCAGGTGACGGCCGGAAACATCCGGTCGACGAGACCCTCCCTCCACTGAAGATGTTCACCAGCGGCCTCCAGCATGTGGCCGCCATGTACGCGGGCGTGGTGGCCCCGCCGCTGATCGTGGGGCCGGCCGTCGGCCTCACCGCCAAGGAGACCGCCTTCCTGATGGGGGCGAGCCTCTTCACCGCGGGCATCGCCACCCTGCTCCAGACCATCGGCTTCTGGAAGGTCGGCGCCCGGCTGCCCTTCGTCAACGGCGTCTCGTTCGCCGGTGTGGCCCCGATGATCGCGATAGGCAAGGACCGGGGACACGACGGCATAGCCGTGATCTTCGGCGCGATCATCGTCGCGAGCGTGCTCGGCTTCCTGCTGGCCCCGTACTTCTGCAAACTGGTCCGCTTCTTCCCACCGGTCGTCACCGGCACGGTCATCACCCTGATCGGTGTCTCGCTCCTGCCGGTCGCTTTCAACTGGTCGCAGGGCGGCAACGCGACGGCGGACGACTACGGTTCGATGACCAACATCACCATGGCCGCCGTGACCCTGGTGATCGTGCTGGCGCTGCGCAAGCTGCTGCGCGGCTTCCTCCAGCAGATCGCGATCCTGCTCGGCCTGGTCATCGGCACGCTGATCGCCATCCCGGCCGGCATCACCGACTTCAGCGCCATCAAGAACGCCGATGTGGTCGGCTTCCCGACACCGTTCGCCTTCGGCGGCCCGCAGTTCGAGATCGCCGCCATCATCTCCATGTGCATCGTGATGCTGGTCTGCATGACCGAGTCCACCGCCGACATGCTGGCCCTCGGCAAGATCGTCGGCCGGCCGGCGGACGAGAAGATCATCGAAGGCGGTCTGCGCGCCGACACCCTCGGCAGCGCCATCAGCCCGATCTTCAACGGCTTCATGTGCAGCGCCTTCGCCCAGAACGTCGGCCTGGTCGCCATGACGAAGATCCGCAGCCGCTTCGTCGTCGCGGCGGGCGGCGGCATCCTCATCGTGCTCGGCCTGGTCCCGGTCGCCGCCTCCGTCATCGCGCTCGTACCGCTGCCGGTGCTCGGCGGCGCGGGCATCGTCCTCTTCGGTACGGTCGCGGCCAGCGGCATCCAGACCCTGGCCACCGCCGCCATGGAGAAGGGCGAGAACGCGCTGATCGTGGCGGCGGCCCTCGGTATCGGCCTGATCCCGATCGCGGCGCCGCAGTTCTACCACGCCTTCCCGGAGAGCCTGCTGGTCGTCCTGGACTCCGGCATCTCGACCGGCTGTGTGGTGGCCATCGTGCTGAACCTCGCCTTCAACCACTTCGGCCGCAAGCCCGATGGGGTGGACGAGGAGGCGGCCAACGGCGAACACGTGGTCCCGGCGGCGGCCGGAGTGGGCGTCCACTGACGTATCCGCTGTACGCAGCCCGGTGAAGCCCCGTGCGCCCGCACGGGGCTTGGGGCGTGTCCGGCGGAGCGGAACCGAGGACGCCGGGGCCCGGGGCCGGGGCCGTGGAGCGGACGGCCGTCCGGCGGCTGTAGCGTCAGGGGTATGGAAGATCAGTCAGTGGTGGATGTCGGCGATGTGCGCCTCGCGTACCGGACCTGGGGCGATTCGTTCGGCTCGCCTGTCGTGCTGCTGCACGGACTCGGCGGTTCCGCCGCGGACTGGGAGGCGGCCGGTGCGCTGCTCGGCCAGGAGTGGCGGGTCTTCGCACTGGACCTGCGCGGCCACGGCGAGAGCGACTGGCCCGACGAGTACGACCTGGAGCTGATGGCCGAGGACGTCGTCGGCTTCCTCGACGAGCTGGAGCTGGACCGGGTGGGCCTGGTCGGCCACGGCATGGGCGGCGCGGTCGCCCGGCTGCTGGCGCACGAGCACGCGGACCGGGTGGAGCGGCTGGTGCTGGTGGAGACCCCGGCGCCGTTCCCGGGCGACCCGGGCCCGGCAGGACGGCCCGAGGGCCCGGTGGACTACGACGAGAACGCGGTGCCCGCCGTACGCGACCAGCTCGCAGACCCCGGTCCGGACGCGGCCGAGGACCTCGGCGAGATCGTCGCACCCACGATGATCATCAGCGGCGGCCCGGAGAGCCGCATGCCGCAGGAGCGCCAGGCCGACATGGCCTCGCTGATCCCGGACTGCCGGCTGATCACCGTCCCCGGCGGCCACCGCATGCACGAGACCCACGCCGACCAGGTGGCCGCGCACATCACGGAGTTCTTCACCAGCTGACCGGCCCTGGCGGCAACGGGAACCGGGGCGTTGTCGGTGGTGGCTGCCATGATCGGTTCCATGGACTTCGACCGTGCCCGGTTCCTCGCCGAGCTGGACGCCCAGCCCTGGGCCTCCCGCACCCACGCCTACGGCAGCGCCGAGGACGTCCCCGACTGCCTGCGCGCTCTCGCCGGGGACGACGACGCGGTGGCCGAGGAGGCGCTGAGCGAGCTGTACGGCTCCATCCTGCACCAGGGTTCGGTGTACGAGGCGTCGGCGAAGGCCGTGCCGTTCCTGGCCCGGATCGCCGCGGCGGGCATCCGCGCGCCGGATGTGCTCCTGCTGATCGGCGGGATTGCGGAGGGCGGGGCGGAGCCGGGCGCGCGTGCGCCTGAGGAGAGCGACGAGGTGGCCTGCCGCCGGGCCGTCGTCGCTCAACTTCCGCTGCTCCTGGCCTCGGTGGTCGACGAGGACCGTGCCGTACGTCAGTCCGCGGCCTGGGCGGTGGGCGCGGCGGGGAGGGCCGCGGCAGACTCCGCCGTGCCCGTGCTGCGCGACCGGTTCGCCGTCGAGAGCGATCCGCTGGTCCGTGCCGAACTCCTCTCCGCCATGGCGCGGTTGGATCCTGAAGGCACCGCCGCGGCGGCGACGGAGGCCGTCGGCCCGGACAGTCCGCCGGAGGTGCGGATGGCGGCCGTGCTGGCCTGCGTGGACATCGGACTGCCGTGGACCCGGGCCCACCAGGAGGCGGCGCTGGCCCTGCTTCCGCTGGACCGCCTGGTCGCCGACCGGTTCGGCCTCGCCCGTAACGAAGCCCTGCACCACATCACCCTGACCCTGCTGACGCGGGACACCGAGGCGGACCGGGAGGCGGTGTTCGCGCTGCTGGACGGAGCGTTGCGCAGCGATGATCCCGAGGCCCGTGCCGAGGCGGTGTGGGCGGCGACGGCGGCGTGCGAGCTCTCGCGGAGTGCGCCCGCGCGGCTGGCTCCCGCGCTGATGGCGGTGGCCGTGGACGGCGGGGCGGGTGCGGGAGAGGTGCCGGGCTCCTTGTCGGCGGTGGCGAAGCTCGGCCCGTACGGGGCTCCCGCCGCCGATGCGCTGGCGGTCCGCGCGGCGGACGAGGGCGATGCGGGGGACCGGGCACTGGAAGCGCTGGTGGCCGTCGACCCGGTACGGGCCGCGCTCCTGCTCGCCCGCGATCCGAAAGGCCGGCCCCGCGCGCTCGGAGCGGCGTGCGGCGGGCCCGTCGGCTCCTCTCCGGTCGTGCCGTACGACTCCGAGCTGCTGGTGGCGGTCCGGCGGCTCCTCGCCACGGCGGACCCCGACGGCCGGACCCTGCTCCGGCTCGCGGCGCTGCTCACGGCCTGGGGCCCGGACGCGGCCGCCGCCCTGCCCGACCTGCTCGCCGCACTGCCGGCGTACCCGCGACTGCTGCCGAAGGTGCTGGTCGCCGTCTGCCCGCCCGAGCACCGGACCGAGGTCGCGGACGCGCTGCGGAAACGTGCCTCGGCCGGCCCCGCCGACGACCGGTTCGAGGCGGCCCGGGCGCTCCACCACCTGACGGGCGACCACGGCCTGTTGCTGCCTCTGCTCGCCGAGCGGCTCGCCCAGGCCGGCGGCGGGACCGGAAACGGGGCCGTTGAAGCGGTACGTGAGGTGGCGGCGGCCGCCGCTGCCGTCGGGCCCGCCGCAGCATCCCTCCTCCCCGCTCTGCGGGCCGCGCTCCAGGCACCTGGCACCGACCGGAACATCCCGCAGATGGACGCCGACACGGCGGTCGCCGCCGCTCTGCACCGGATCACCGGCGAAGCGGCGGAGGCGGCGCCGGTGCTGGCCGGGATCCTGAGCGACAGCGAGCCGCTCTGGCGTCGCTGGACGGTGATACGCGCCACCCGGGCCGCCGCAGCCCTCGGCCCGGTCGCGGCGGCCCGGCCGCTCGTCCCCGTACTCACGGCGCTGCTCACCGACCCTGAGCAGGTGCCGTCGGCGGTCCTCGCGCTGCACGCCATCGCGCCCGGCGAACCGGACATCCGGCAGGCGGCCGGGCTCCTGCTGGACGCGGCGGAAGCGGGCGTCGCACCGGCGGAGGCCGTGGACGCACTGGTGGCGCTCGGCGCGGACGCGCTCTCCGACGAGCACCGGGCGCGGCTCACGGCGCTGGGAGAGCGGGACCGGAGAGTGGTGAGCTCCGGGCTGGACGGCACGATCGCGGCCTCCGACGAGCGGCTGCGTGCCCGGATACGCGCGGCGGTCAGCCGGGGATGATCCCGCGGACCAGGTCGGGCGTCCACTCGACGTACTCGACCTCCGCGCCGTCGGCGTGGCGGGCGTAGAGGAACCGTCCCGTCGGTCCGCCGGTCGCCGGCGTGGTGATGGTGGCGCCGGCTGCGGTCAGCGTGGCCTGGAGAGCGCCGAGGTCGTCGACGACGACGGTGGCGGAGGCGTGGGCGTACCGCGCGCGTTCCTCGGCCGGGCCCGCGATGACCAGGAAGTTGCCGATGGCGGCGAGCGCGATCTCGTGGAACGCCAGCCGCAGGTGCGGCGGTTCGCCGGTCAGCTCCTCCAGCAGCGGCAGCGCCTGGTCGAGGTCGTCGGTCCAGAGGCGTGCGTACGTCTTGAGGATGGTCATGGCGGCGCTCCCGTGGTCTCTTCCGGTGATACGGAGACCGTAGGCGCGTGGGTCCTGACGTGGAAGAACGCACTTTTCGGTGCGGGAGGCAACGGAAAGGAACCGCGCGTGCTCAGTCCTTTGGCCGCCAGTCCGGTCGGCGGCCGCTGAGGCCGATCACCCGGTCCAGCAGCGGCGCGTCGTCCGGCACCGGGACGGGCCGGCCGAAGATGCCGCCGCGGTCCGGGTCGTCGTCCGCCGGGGCGAGCAGGGCCGCGCAGGTACGGAGTTCGGCCTCTCCCGCCTCGTACGGCTGTCCGGTCGACCGGGCCAGGTCCCAGCCGTGGATGACCAGTTCGTCGAGTGCGACGGCCCCGGCCACCTCGCCGGGCAGCTCCACGCCGCCGGCCCGGGTCATGCCCGTCCAGGCGTCGGCGGAGCGCCAGGCCGTCGCCACCTCCGCCAGCCGTCGGGGCAGCACCTCGCGCCAGTCCTCCTCGAGTACGGGCAGCGCGGAGTCCGGCGGGAGGGCCGTGCTCGCTCCGAGATCCTTGCGGGCCGCGTCGCGGAAGGCGGTGGCCAGCCCGGTCAGGTGGCCGAGCAGATGCCGTACGGCGTAGTCCGGACAGGGCGTGGGGCCGTCCAGCCGGCTGTCGTCGATCGCGTCGAGCAGACCGGCGACGCGCCGGGCGGCCGGCCCCAGGTCGAGGACGGGGGCAGCGGTGTCGGTGCTGGTGTCGTCGTTCATACAGGGCAGACCGTCCGACGGCCGAGAACTCATCGGCCGGACGCGACACCAGCTCCGCCCGGCCCGGGAGCGGCGCACACCGTCACATAGCGGAAGGTTCCTCGCCGTCCTCTTGTCGGCAACCCCCACGCCATGGCATACAGGTCTGGACCATTGCTGTCCGGATGGAAGGCACCACCGTGCAACGCCCCCACATATCTGCCACGTTGGCCTGTTCCGCCCTGCTTCTCACCCCCCTCCTCTCCGCCTGTGGCGGCAGCGCCGAAGCCGACACGCAGCCGCCCGCCGTCCCCGCCGGGGTGACCGCACAGGCCAGCAGCTCCACCTCGGTGCACGTCATGTGGGAGCCCGCCTCCGACAACAAGACGGTCGCGGGCTACGAGGTCTACCGCGGCAAGGCCAAGGTCAAGAGCGTCCCGGCGACCAAGACCATGATCGACGTCGACGGACTGACGGCCTCGACGGACTACACCTTCTCCGTCCGGACCAAGGACGCGGCCGGCAACCTCTCCGCGCCCAGCAAGGCCGTCCCCGTCACCACCCAGGCCACCCCGCCCAAGGACGACACGCCTCCCACGGCCCCGACCAGGCTGACGGGCACCGCCGACGGAGGCCGTGCCGCCACGCTCACCTGGGGCGCGGCCAAGGACGACGTCGGCGTCACCTCGTACGACATCTACCAGGAGGACTCCCGGATCCACAGCGTCCCGGCCGCCGAGACGACGGCCAAGCTCACGGGGCTGCGCCCGGGCACCGTCTACACCTTCACCGTCCGGGCCCGGGACGCCTCCGACAAGTCCTCGCCGGACAGCAACGCGCTCGACCTCACCACCGCCTCCGCCCCCGGCGCCCCCGCGAGCACCGCTCCCACCGGGCTGCGCACCGAGATCGGCAAGGAGGGCGCGGAGTTCACGGTCGACCTCTCCTGGGACCAGCCCGACACCGGCGGAGTGATCCCCGCCTACCAGCTCTACCTGAACGGCAAGCTGACCACCACCATCGTCTGGGGCGGTACGCCGCCGAAGGGCCGGGCCACCTACCGGCTGAACCTCGCCGACCCGGCGGGCACCCGCTACTCGGTCAAGCTCAGGGCCAAGCTTCCGGACGGCAAGTGGGGCGACTTCTCGGCCCAGCCCACGATCGTCCTGGCGGACTGACGCGTCCTGCTCCATCCGCCTCCCAGGCGTGCGGCCCCTTGCCCCTCGTGATCCATTGATCCCGGAACGGACCGGAGGGACCGAAGGGGCTGCACCATGGGACCGGGAAACGACCTGAGCGCACGGGCCGACGTGGACGCGGAGCCCCCGCGCGGAAAGAAATTCACCTTCCCCAGCGCCCTCACCATCCTCGCCGTCGTCACCCTCGCGGTCTGGGCCCTGGCCTTCCTGGTCCCGCCCGGCGCCTACGACCGCGACGAGGAAGGCGCCCCGCTCCAGGGCACGTACCACCGCGTCGACTCCGACCAGAGCTTCGTCGACCGCCTGAACGACCTCTTCCTCTCGCCGGTCAACGGCCTCTACGGCGTCCAGGACGCGGAGACGGGCGAGGTCGGGCCGGATCTGGCCGGCGAACTGTACGGCAGCGCGGGCGTGTTCCTCTTCGTGCTCGCCATCGGCGCGTTCATCACGGTGGTGTTCGCCACCGGCGCCCTGGACCGCGGCATCGGCCGCCTGGCCCACCGTCTGCGCGACCGGGGCGCGCTGCTCATCGCCGGGGTGATGCTGGTCTTCGCCCTGCTCGGTACGGTCGAGGGCTTCGCCGAGGAGACGCTCGGCTTCTACGGCCTGATCATCCCGCTGATGCTGGCGCTCGGCTACGACCGGATGGTGGCGACCGGCACGATCATCCTCGGTGCCGGCATCGGCGTGCTCTGCTCCACCGTCAACCCCTTCGCCACCGGAGTGGCCTCCTCCGCGGCCGACATCTCGCTCGGCGACGGCATCGTGCTGCGCGCGATCATGTGGGTGGTGCTGACGGCGGTGACGATCGCCTACGTCGTCCGGTACGCGGGCCGCGTCCGCAGGAACCCCGAGCGCTCGCTCTCCGGCTTCCTCCCCGGCGACCGCGACCACAACGCGGCGGACGCGGAGGAGCCACCGCGGCTGACCGGGCTCCACCAGGTCATCCTCGTCCTGGTCACCCTGGTCTTCGCCTTCATGATCTTCTCGGTCGTCCCGTGGTCCAGCGCCCTCACAGGCGACGCCGACGCCACTCCGTACGACTTCGAACTCGGCTGGTCCTTCCCGCAGCTGGCCGCGCTGTTCCTGGTCGCGGCGGTCCTGGTCGGCGTCTTCGCCCGGTTCGGCGAGCAACGGCTGAGCGCGACGATCATCCAGGGCGCGGCCGACTTCATCCCGCCCGCGCTCGTCATCGTGCTCGCGCGAGGCGTCACCGTCATCATGAACAACGCGCAGATCACGGACACCGTGCTGCACTCCATCGAGGGCGTGGTCTCGGGAACGTCGTCGGCGCTCTTCGCGGTCTTCGTCTTCCTCGTCAATCTGCCGCTCGCCTTCCTCATCCCCTCCACCTCCGGCCACGCCACCCTCGCGATGCCGATCCTGGCCCCCTTGGCCGACTTCGCGGGCGTCTCCCGAGCGGTGGTCGTCACGGCCTGGCAGGCGGCGAGCGGCTGGATGAACCTCTGGGTCCCGACGACCGCCGTCACCATCGGCGGCGTGGCACTGGCGAAGATCGGCTACGACAAGTACCTGCGCTTCGTCTGGCCGCTGCTGGCGATCCTGGCCGTGCTGATCTGCGGATTCGTGGCGCTGGGTGCGGTGTGGACGTGAGCTGCGAGCAGCCTCGATCCGGTGTCGCATGTTTGAACGACGCGTCGCCGGTCAGGCGAAGGGTGACCACAACGTCGAACACAGCAAGGTGTGAGTGACATGGCTGCCGATGAGAAGACCCAGGCCAAGACCGAGCAGGCCAAGGGCAAGGTCAAGGAAGCCGCCGGCCGGGCCGTCGGCAACGAGCGGCTCACCGCCGAAGGCCGGACCGACCAGGCCAAGGGCGACGCCCGCCAGGCCAAGGAGAAGGTCAAGGACGCCCTCACCGACTGACGTTCGATCAGTCTTCCGCACCCGGCCCCGCTGGAGTCCTGCTCCAGCGGGGCCGACTGCGTCCGCCCGTCGCCCCTGCGAACCACCGCCCCCGGCGCTGTGCGGTGCCGGGGGCGGAGGTTCCGTAGGGATCGACGGGTCAGCGCAGCTGCTCGTACGCCGGCAGCGTCAAGAAGTCCGCGTAGTCCTGGTCCAGGGAGACCTGGAGCAGGAGGTCGTGGGCCTGCTGCCACTTGCCGGCGGTGAAGGCCGCCTCGCCGATCTCCTCGCGGATCGCGGCCAGTTCCTCGGCGGCGACCTTGCGGGCCAGGTCCGCCGTGGCGTGCTCGCCGTTCTCGAAGACCACGTCCGCGTTGATCCACTGCCAGATCTGCGAGCGGGAGATCTCGGCGGTGGCCGCGTCCTCCATCAGGTTGAAGATGGCGACCGCCCCCAGGCCGCGCAGCCAGGCCTCGATGTAGCGGATGCCGACCGCGACGGCGTTGCGCAGGCCCTCGTACGTGGGCTTGGCGTCGAGCGTGTCGATGGCGATCAGGTCGCCCGCCGCCACCGAGACGTCCTCGCGCAGCCGGTCCTTCTGGTTCGGCTTCTCGCCGAGGACCGCGTCGAAGGAGGCCAGCGCGATCGGGACCAGGTCCGGGTGGGCGACCCAGGAGCCGTCGAAGCCGTCGTTCGCCTCGCGGTCCTTGTCGGCCTTGACCTTCTCGAAGGCCACCTTGTTGACCTCGGCGTCGCGGCGCGAGGGGATGAAGGCCGCCATGCCGCCGATCGCGTGCGCACCGCGCTTGTGGCAGGTGCGGACCAGGAGTTCGGTGTAGGCGCGCATGAACGGGGCGGTCATCGTCACCGCGTTGCGGTCCGGCAGGACGAACTTGGCGCCGCCGTCACGGAAGTTCTTGACGATGGAGAAGAGGTAGTCCCAGCGGCCCGCGTTCAGTCCGGAGGCGTGGTCGCGCAGCTCGTAGAGGATCTCCTCCATCTCGTACGCGGCGGTGATCGTCTCGATCAGGACCGTCGCGCGGACGGTGCCCTGCGGGATGCCCACGTAGTCCTGGGCGAAGACGAAGATGTCGTTCCAGAGTCGCGCCTCCAGGTGCGACTCCGTCTTCGGCAGGTAGAAGTACGGGCCCTTGCCGAGGTCGATCAGGCGCTGGGCGTTGTGGAAGAAGTAGAGGCCGAAGTCGACCAGCGCGCCGGGCACGGAGACGCCGTCCAGCTGGAGGTGGCGCTCGTCCAGGTGCCAGCCGCGCGGGCGGGTGACGACGGTGGCGAGCTCGTCGGCGGGCTTCAGCGCGTACGACTTGCCGGACTTCGGGTCGGTGAAGTCGATGCGGCGCTCGTAGGCGTCGGTCAGGTTGAGCTGGCCGAGGATCACGTTCTCCCAGGTGGGAGCGGAGGCGTCCTCGAAGTCGGCGAGCCAGACCTTCGCGCCCGAGTTGAGCGCGTTGATCGTCATCTTGCGGTCGGTCGGACCGGTGATCTCCACCCGGCGGTCGTTCAAAGCGGCCGGGGCCGGCGCGACCTTCCAGGAGTCGTCCGCGCGGACCGCCGCCGTCTCGGGCAGGAAGTCCAGCGTGGAGGTACGGGCGATCTCGGCGCGGCGCTCACCGCGCCGGGCGAGCAGCTCATTGCGGCGCGGCGTGAACTGCCGGTGCAGCTCGGCCACGAACGCGAGGGCCGCGTCGGTCAGGACCTCATCCTGCCGGGGCAGGGGCTCGGCATCGACGATGGCCAGCGTGGACGGCGCTGGTGCGGACATGAGCTGTCACTCCTTCAGCGGGCGGCGGCGTCTCATGGCCGCCGGGTCGCCTGAGACGGCACGGCGTGCCATCGGCTCCGAGATACGGCCGTGGGTGCCGTCTGAGGTTCAGAGGGCTTCTGACCAGTGGATAGTAGTTTCCTCATGGTGGAAGTTCAATGGTTTGTTGATGTCGAGATTCTCCGGGTCGACAGAAAAGGGCCGCCGGCGGCGCAGCGTGCCAGGACGGGTACGGAGGGTTCACGCGGGTTTCGTGAGGGGCCGCCGAAGTCACTCCAGATGGCCCAGGTCCTCCGCCGTGTCGATGTCGTACGCCTGTGCCACATCCGAACACTCCACCAGCGTGATCGCATCGCGGTGCTCCCGCAGATACGCCCGCGCCCCCTGGTCACCCACCGCCCCGGCCGAGATGTCCGCCCACCGATCCGCGCCGAACAGCACCGGATGGCCGCGCTCACCGTCGTACGCGGCCGCCACCAGGCTCGTCCGCGACCGGTACGCCACCCGCACCCGTGCCACCGCCTCCGCGCCGATCCCCGGCTGGTCCACCAGCATGACGACCGCCGCGTCCGCGCCCGTACCGGTCAGGGCGGCCAGGCCCAGCCGGAGCGAGGAGCCCATGCCCTCCTCCCATCCCGGGTTCACGGTCACCGCCGAGCCCGTCAGATCGGCGCGGGCCCGCACCTCTTCGGCCGCCGCGCCCAGCACCACGTGGAGCGGCCCGCAGCCGCCGTTGCGCAGCGCGCGCAAGGCGTGCTCGACCAGGGGGCGGCCGCGGTGTCCGAGGAGCGCCTTGGGCCGGCCGCCGAGCCGCCGCCCGCCGCCCGCGGCGAGCAGCACCCCTGCCACCTTGGGATTCTTCGCATGAGAAGCCATAGGCCCTGGATACCACCGAGCCGTTCGCACACGCGACACGCATGTCACTCTCAGGGGTCACCCTGATTTCTTTCCGTGGGCTGGCGCGTACTGCCTGTCATGGCGTTAACTTGCGGACGAACCCGGGTACTTGGCCACCGCCCCGGGTTCGGGGGTCACACCGGCACAAGGACGTGCGAGGGGGAGTGCTGTGTTGCGAAGCGTGGGGCAGAAGCGGGTCACCGGCAGCGGCGAGGACCCGAGGGTGGTGGAGCTGCGCATAGCCGTCTCCCGGCTCCGTCGTGAACTGGCCTCACTCTCCTTCGAATTCCCGGACCGGCCCATCGCCGAGGAAGAGCTCGCGGCACTCGATGCCATGGCGGTCGGCGGCGTCCCGGAGATCCCACGCATGCGCAGCTCGCTGCTCCTGATCGCGGGTTCCATCGGCTCGGTCAGCGCAGTCGCCGCCGCTCTGCGCGACGTACGCAACGCGGTCGACCTCTTCGGAGAGCCGCCGCGCGGGTGAGGCGGGGCTCCTCGTCGGCTCAGCGGCGGATCAGCCTGCGGGCCGTCGCCGCCGCGACCGCCGCCGTACGGGAGTCGACGCCCAGCTTCGCGTAGATGTGCACCAGGTGGGACTTGACCGTGGCCTGGCTCAGGAACAGCTCCTTGCTGATCCGGAGGTTCGACAGGCCCTCTCCGACCAGTCGCAGCACCTCCAGCTCCCGCCGCGTCAGCGCCTGCGCCGGTGTGCGCATCCGGTCCATCAGCCGGTGCGCCACCGACGGCGCGAGCGCCGAGCGGCCGGCGGCGGCCGTCCGTACCGCCGCCGCCAGCTCCTGCGGCGGCGCGTCCTTCAGTAGATAGCCGCTCGCGCCCGCCTCCACCGCCGCCAGGATGTCCGCGTCGGAGTCGTACGTGGTGAGGATCAGGACCCGCGGGCCGTCGGGGACGGCGGTGATCGCCGCCGTGGCCTCGGAGCCGTGCATTCTGGAGCCCGGGCCGAACTGGAGGTCCATCAGGACGACGTCGAATCCGCCCGCCGCCGCCAGCGCCACGGCCTCCTCGGCGGTGGCCGCCTCGCCCGCTACCCGGAAGTCCGGCTCGGTGTCCAGGACCGCGCGCAGCCCGGCCCGTACGACGGGATGGTCGTCGGCGAGCAGCAGCCGGATGGCGCTCACGCGGCACGCTCCTCGGCCGGGGCCGCGACCGGCAGCGTGACCGCCAGCGCCGTGCCCTGGCCCGGTGCCGACTCCACGCTCAGCGTCCCGCCCAGCGTGGCGGCCCGCGACCGCATCGCGGGCAGCCCGAAACCGCCGTCGCCGCGCTCGGCCACCGGCGCGCCCGACGGGTGGAAGCCACGGCCGTCGTCCACCACGTCCAGCGCCACGGAGGTGTCCATGAAGCTCAGCGTGATCTCCGCCCGGCCCGCCCGCGCGTGCCGCACCGTGTTGGCCAGCGCCGACTGGGCGGTCCGCAGCAGCGGCACCTCGTACGGCGTCGGCAGCTCCACCGGCGTACCACTGACCGCGAACCGTACGGTGAGGTCCGGCCCGGTCGTCCGGGCGCAGAGCCGCTCCAGCGCGGCCGCCAGCGATCCGTGCTCCAGATCCGGCGGCGTCAGCGCCCGTACGAAGGAACGCGCCTCGGCCAGGTTGGCCTGCGCGGCCTCCCGGGCGGCGCGGACATGCGCGGCGGCCGGAACGCCCTCGGGAAGCGAGCGCTCGGCGGCGCGCAGCAGCAGCTGGATGCTGGACAGGCCCTGGGCGAGCGTGTCGTGGATCTCCCGGGCGAGGCGTTCGCGCTCGGCGAGGGTGCCGGCCGTACGCTCCGCCTCGGCCAGCTCCGCCCGGGTGGCGACCAGCTCCACGATCAGCTCCCGGCGCCGCTCGCTCTCGCGGAACAGCGCGTCGTACCCGAGGACCGTGGCGATCGCGACGGCCGCACCGATCAGCGGGCCGATGAACGCGCCCGGAGCGATCTCCGGCCGGTGCACGACAAAGCTGGTGATCGCGGCGGCTGCCGTGACGACGACTGCGGGAACGCCCCAGCGGGTCGGCAGCAGGTGCAGCTGGAGGAAGTAGAGCGGAAAGGCGACCCAGAGAGCGTCGGGCGAGACGACGAGCAGCGCGAGCCAGAGAGCGCAGAGAGCGGCGAGCCAGGTGGCGGCGGCCTTGGTGCCGGGACGCAGGGACGAGGCCGGCGCCGGGTGCCGAGGCCGCACGGGCTCCGCTTCCGGCCCGGTCCGGCCTTCCGGCCGTACGGAGGTGGTGCGCGTCCCCGCCACCGCTCCCATCCCGTACACCACCGCCATCACCACCACCAGCGCCACCACCGCTCCCGCGTGCGGCGCGCCCTCGCTCACCGAGCGCACCGCCACCAGCGCCAGCAGGCCCAGCAGCAGCGCGTGCAGGCAGAGCCGCAGGGCAGCGGTGACGGAGGTGTGCGAACGCGAATCCATGGTTCGTCCAGCGTAGCCGCGGGCCTCGCGCGGCCGGTCAATCGAAAGGTTGATCTGCGGACCGCCCCCCGCGCGATGTTTCCGCACCCCGGACAGTCGACGATGGACCCATGTTCGTCGCATGGAGAGACCTCCGGTTCGCCAAGGGCCGGTTCGCGCTCATGGGGTCGGTCGTGGTCCTGATCACGCTGCTCGTGGGCCTGCTGTCCGGCCTGACCGCCGGTCTGGCGCGGGAGAACGTCTCGGCCGTCACCGGTCTGGACGCCGACCACCTCGCGTTCGCCGCGCCGCGCGGGGACCAGTCGGTCTCCTTCACCAACTCGACCGTCCGCGAGGACGACTGGCGGGCCTGGGCCGACCGGCCCGGCATCGAGGCCGCGCAGCCGCTCGGCATCCGGACGCTGAACGCCACCGCGCCCGGCGACCGTACGGCCCCGGTATCGGCCTTCGGCGTTGAGCCCGACGGCACGCTGGCGCCCGGAGGGCCGGAAGGCATCGGCCCCGGTCGTGTCGTGCTCTCCGTGAAGGCCGCCGAGGAGCTCGGCGCCGCGCCCGGCGACAGGACCGCGCTCGGCCGGGCGGAGCGCGAGGTGGCCGCCGTGGCAGGAGACGCCTCGTACAGCCACACGCCCGTCGTCTGGACCACGCTCGACGACTGGCAGCAGATCGGCCACGACGGCGCCGGGCCCGCCGAACAGGCCACCGTCATCGCCCTGACCACCGCGTCCGGCGCCGATCTGGCGGCCGGCGACGAGGCGGCCGAGACCCGTACGCTCTCGCTCGACGACTCGCTCACCGCGATCGGCTCCTACCAGGCCGAGAACGGTTCGCTGCAACTCATGCGCGGCTTCCTCTTCGCCATCTCCGCCCTCGTCATCGGCGCCTTCTTCACCGTCTGGACCATCCAGCGCAGCGGCGACATCGCCGTACTGAAGGCGCTCGGCGCCTCGACTCCGTACCTCCTGCGCGACGCGCTCGGGCAGGCCGTGGTGATGCTCGTGCTCGGTACGGGACTCGGCACCGCGCTCGCGGCAGGCGCCGGGGTCCTGATCGGCGGTAGCCCGGTGCCGTTCGTGCTGGACGCGGCGACCGTCCTGGTCCCGGCCGTGGTCATGATCACCCTGGGTGCTCTCGGAGCCGCGCTGTCCATCCGGCGGATCACCGCCGTCGACCCTCTCACCGCACTCGGGAGTGCCCGATGACGCTCACCCTCACCGACGTGACCCTCACCTATCCGGACGGCGACGGGCGGCTCACCGCTCTGGACCGGGTCTCGCTGGAGGTTCCGGCGGGCACGCTCACCGCGGTCGTCGGACCGTCCGGTTCCGGTAAGTCCAGCCTGCTGGCCGCCGCCGCGACCCTGGTCACTCCGGACTCCGGTGAGGTCGTCGTGGCCGGTACGCGGACGGGCCCGCTCACTCCGGCGGCGCGAGCGGCCCTGCGCCGGGAGCACATAGGCATCGTGTTCCAGCAGCCCAACCTGCTGCCCTCGCTCACCGCCGCCGAGCAGCTCCAAAGTGATGGCCCATCTGTCGGGCGGGCGGAGCCGCGAAGCCCGGCGCCGGGCGCTGGAGCTGCTGGACGCGGTGGGCCTGGCGGAGAAGGCGGACCGGCGGCCGCACCAGCTCTCGGGCGGTCAGCGCCAGCGGATCAACATCGCCCGCGCCCTGATGAACGAGCCCGAGGTGCTCCTCGTCGACGAGCCGACCTCCGCACTCGACCACGAGCGCGGAGCCGCCGTCCTGGACCTGCTGGTCACCCTCACCCGGGAGCGCGCCACCGCCACGGTGCTGGTCACGCACGACCTGGCGCACCTGGACCGGATGGACCGGACCGTGACGATGGACGACGGGCGGCTGACCGTACCGGCGCAGATCTGAACCGCCGAGATCAGCTCGTCCCGTTGCTCGCCAGCGCGTCCGACAGCTCTCCAGCCACCTGCTGAAGGATCGGCACGATCCGCTCGGTCGCGATCTCCGTCACCCGGCCCGCCGGGCCCGAGATGGAGATCGCGGCCGAGGTGGGGGAGTTCGGGACGGAGACCGCCAGGCAGCGGACCCCGATCTCCTGCTCGTTGTCGTCCACCGCGTAACCCGCCCGCCGCACCTGCTCCAGCGCGTCCAGAAAGCCTTCCGGCGTGGTGATCGTCTTCTCGGTCGCGGCCGGCATGCCGGTACGGGCGAGCAGCGCGCGGACCTCGTCGGCCGGGGTGTCGGCCAGGAGCGCCTTGCCGACGCCGGTGGAGTGCGGGAGGACCCGGCGGCCGACCTCGGTGAACATGCGCATGGAGTGCTTGGACGGAACCTGGGCGACGTACACGATCTCGTCGCCGTCCAGCAGCGCCATGTTCGCCGTCTCGCCGGTCTCCTCCACCAGCCGCTGGAGGTACGGGCGGGCCCAGGTCCCGAGCAGCCGGGAGGCGGACTCGCCCAGGCGGATCAGGCGCGGGCCCAGCGCGTAGCGGCGGTTGGGCTGCTGGCGTACGTAACCGCAGACGACCAGCGTGCGCATCAGCCGGTGGATGGTCGGCAGCGGCAGGCCGCTGCTCGCGGACAGCTCGCTCAGCCCGACCTCGCCTCCGGCGTCGGCCATCCGCTCCAGCAGGTCGAAGGCGCGCTCGAGCGACTGCACCCCACCGCTGGCACCGGAGGGCTTGGAGTCGGCTGTGCTGGCGTGGGACGGCGGCACGTCAACGGTCCTTTCGAAGCGGAAGGCAAGGCAGCAGCCTACCGGGCGCTTCCCGATCGGCCCACAGCTGTCCGGGCGGCGTCCGTGCCGGTCAGGGGCGGTTTTGTCCGGGTGCCGACGGTGTGTGGACGGCCCGGGCGGTGGTGGGGCGCTGTCTCTCCTGGCCCATGCTACGTTCCGCACTCCGAAATTCGACTTTTACTTTGTGGAAACCTCCAGTCGGGTCGGCCGGGCTGGCCTGTCGCCCCCGCCTACCGGAAAGTGGGTCTTGACGAGGGCGATTCCCGAGTGAAGACTCCATCGAAGCTTCAACAGTTCGTTGAATTCCTGGAGTGAAGGAGCAACGGGTGTCCGGTCCGGACGTGAACCTGGTACTGCGCTCGTCGCGCGTCGTCACCCCCGAGGGCACCCGCCCGGCGGCGGTCGCCGTCGCGGGCGGCACCATCGACGCGGTCCTGCCGTACGACACCGAGGTGCCGGCGGGCGCCCGCCTGGAGGACTTCGGCGACGACGTCCTGCTGCCCGGCCTGGTCGACACGCATGTTCACGTGAACGACCCCGGCCGCACCGAGTGGGAGGGCTTCTGGACCGCCACCCGCGCGGCGGCGGCCGGCGGCATCACCACGCTCCTGGACATGCCGCTCAACTCCCTTCCGCCGACCACCACCGTCGAGAACCTGCGGATCAAGCAGCAGGTCGCGGCCCCCAAGGCGCACGTCGACACGGGCTTCTGGGGCGGTGCGCTCCCCTCCAACGTGAAGGACCTGCGCCCGCTGTACGAGGCCGGAGTCTTCGGCTTCAAGTGCTTCCTGTCGCCCTCCGGGGTGGAGGAGTTCCCGGAGCTGCACCAGGAGCAGCTGGCCCGCTCCCTGGCGGAGATCGCCGGATTCGGCGGCCTGCTCATCGTCCACGCCGAGGACCCGCACCACCTCGCCCACGCCCCGCAGCGCTCCGGCCCCGCCTACGCCGACTTCCTCGCCTCCCGCCCGCGCGACGCCGAGAACACCGCGATCGAAGGGCTCATCGCCCACGCCAAGCGGCTGAACGCCCGCGTCCACGTACTGCACCTCTCCTCCAGCGACGCCCTGCCGCTGATCGCCGCGGCGAAGCGGGAGGGCGTCCGTGTCACCGTCGAGTCCTGCCCGCACTTCCTCACCCTGACCGCCGAGGAAGTCCCGGACGGCGCCACCGAGTTCAAGTGCTGCCCACCGATCCGCGAGGCCGCCAACCAGGACGCGCTGTGGGCCGGGCTCGCCGACGGCACGATCGACTGCATCGTCTCCGACCACTCGCCGTGCACCACCGACCTCAAGACGCCGGACTTCGCCTCCGCCTGGGGCGGCATCTCCTCGCTCCAGCTCGGCCTGCCCGCCATCTGGACCGAGGCCCGCCGGCGCGGCCACTCGCTCGACGACGTGGTCCGCTGGATGTCCGCCGCCCCCGCCGAGCTGGCCGGGCTGAGCCGCAAGGGCGCGATCGAGGCGGGCCGCGACGCCGACTTCGCGGTCCTCGCTCCCGAGGCGACCTTCACCGTCGACCCGGCCGAGCTCTTCCACCGCAACCAGGTCACGGCGTACGCCGGAAAGACCCTGCACGGCGTGGTCCGCTCCAGCTGGCTGCGCGGCGTCCGCATCGCCGCCGACGGCGTCCTCGTGGAGCCGACCGGCCGCCTCCTGGAACGCGAGCAGTGACCGTGACGGTGAGCAGTGCTCTCGTACGCGGACGCTGGTCGGTCCCACGAGCAGCGCTCTGGTACGCGACCGCTGACCTACCTCGTGAGCAGTGCTCTGGTACGCGACTGCCGACCGGCCCCGTGAGCAGTGCTCCGGCACGCGGCCGCTGGCCGATCCCGTGAGCAGTGCTCTCGTACGTGACCGCTGGCCGGCCCCGTGAGCAGCGCTCTCGTACGTGACCACCGACCGCGCCCCGTGCCCCGTGCCCCGTGCCCGAAAGGAACCCCCGACCATGACGGACGCCGCCATACCCCGCTTCACCGGTGACGCCAGCCCGTACGCGGGCGGCGACCCGTACGCCGACCACCGCACCGCCGACTTCCCCTTCACCCACCTCGTCGACCTGGCCGACCGCCGCCTCGGCGCCGGGGTCATCGCCGCCAACGACGAGTTCTTCGCCGAGCGCGAGAACCTGCTCAAGCCCGGGCCCGCCGTCTTCGACCCGGAGCACTTCGGCCACAAGGGCAAGATCATGGACGGCTGGGAGACCCGCCGCCGACGCGGAGTCAGCGCCGCCGAGCCGCACCCCACCCCCGACGACCACGACTGGGCCCTCGTCCGCCTCGGTGCTCCCGGGGTCATCCGCGGCATCGTCCTGGACACCGCCCACTTCCGCGGCAACTACCCGCAGGCCGTCTCCGTCGAGGCGACGACCCTGCCCGGCTCGCCGTCTCCGGACGACCTCCTCGCCGCGGACGTGAAGTGGACGACCCTCGTCCCACGCACACCGGTCGGCGGCCACGCGGCCAACGGCTTCGCCGTCGACGCCGAACAGCGCTTCACCCACCTGCGGATCAACCAGCACCCGGACGGCGGGATCGCCCGGCTGCGCGTGTACGGAGAGGTCGCACCGGACCCGGCCTGGCTCACCGCGCTCGGTACGTTCGACCTCGCCGCGCTGGAGAACGGCGGCCAGGTCGAGGACGCCTCCGACCGCTTCTACTCACCGGCGACCAACACCATCCAGCCCGGCCGCTCGCGCAAGATGGACGACGGCTGGGAGACCCGCCGCCGGCGCGACCGGGGCAACGACTGGATCCGCTACCGCCTCGCAGCGCGGTCCGAGATCCGGGCCGTCGAGATCGACACCGCCTACCTCAAGGGCAACTCGGCGGGCTGGGCGAGCCTCTCCGTACGCGACGGTGAGGACGGCGACTGGTCGGAGGTCCTGCCCCGGACCCGGCTCCAGCCCGACACCAACCACCGCTTCGTCCTGGACGGGCCGGTCCGCGCCACCCACGTACGCGTCGACATCTTCCCGGACGGCGGGATCTCCCGGCTCCGGCTGTTCGGATCCCTCACGGACGAGGGCGCGACGGTCCTGGCCGCTCGCCACCGTGAGCTGGGCGGCTGACACAAGAGCTGACACAAGACCTGAGACACGACCGGTGCGCCCCCGCGATCGCAGGGGGATCGCGGGGGCGCACCGGTCGTACGGCTCTCTCAGAACTCCTCGTGCGTGTCCGGGTCGCCGCCGAACCGCCGCTGCCGGCCCGACGCGATCGTGGTCAGCTCCTGCGGTGTGAGCTCGAACCCGAACAGGTCCAGGTTCTCCCGCTGCCGCCCCGGATCCGCCGACTTCGGGATCGGCACCGCACCGACCTGCGTATGCCACCGCAGCACCACCTGACCCGGCGTCACTCCGTGGTCCTCGGCGATCGCCACCGTCGACGGGTCCTCCAGCACCTCGCGGCCCCGGGCCAGCGGGCTCCAGGCCTCCGTGACGATGCCCTTCGCCGCGTGCACCGCCCGCAACTCCTCCTGCGGGAGCAGCGGATGCATCTCGATCTGGTTCACCGACGGCAGCACGCCGGTCTCCCGCTCCAGCCGCTCCAGATGCGCGGCGGTGAAGTTGGAGACGCCGATGGAGCGGACGAGACCGTCCTCGCGGAGCCGGATCATCGCCTTCCAGGTGTCGACGTACTTGTCGACATGAGGAAGCGGCCAGTGGATCAGGTACAGGTCGACGTACTCGACGCCGAGGCGGGCCCGCGACTCCTCGAACGAGGCCAGCGTCTCCGCGTACCCCTGATGCCGTCCCGGCACCTTGGTGGTCAGGCGGATCTCCTCGCGCGGGAGGCCGCTGCGGGCGATGCCCCGGCCGGTGCCGGTCTCGTTGCCGTAGTTCAGGGCCGTGTCGACGAGCCGGTAACCGAGCTCCAGGGCTCCCGCGACGGCCTCCTCCGCCTCCGCGTCGTCCAGCGGATAGGTGCCGAGGCCCACCGCCGGCAGGGTGGTGGAGTCGTTGAGCGTATGAACGGGTATGTCGCCCATGGTCCGTGCTGTCCTTCCGCTAGCCCCCCGGATAGCCCCTTGTCGCGTCCTGCCCCGTCCCGGCCAGCCTAGGCGCGCGGCCGGGACGGGGCAGCTCGGAGTGATCGCGGCGACAGCAGGACTCAGGCCGCGTGGCCGCCGTCCACGACGACCTCCGTACCGGTGATGAAGCCCGCCTCCGCGCTCGCCAGATACGCCACCAGGGACGCCACCTCCTCCGCCGTACCGAACCGGCCCAGTGCCGTGGCCGCCCGCTGGCCCTCGGCGAACGGCCCGTCGGCCGGGTTGAGGTCGGTGTCCACCGGGCCGGGCTGGACCAGGTTCACCGTGATGCCGCGCGGCCCCAGCTCCCGGGCCAGCGGCTTGGTCAGCCCGGCGAGGGAGCTCTTGCTCATCGCGTACAGCGTCGATCCGGGCCCGCCCGCGTACCGGCTCAGCGCGGTGCCGACCGAGATGATGCGGCCGCCGTCGGCCAGCCGGTCCGCCGCCGCCCGGCAGGCGAGGAAGACCGCCCGTACGTTCACCGCCAGGACCCGCTCGACCTCGGCGTCCGGCAGCTCCGCGATCGGGCCGAGGACGCCGATGCCCGCGTTGTTGACCAGTACGTCGAGTTGGCCGAGCGCGTCCGCCGCCTCGTGCACCGCCCGGCCCGCCGCACCGGCGTCCGCCGCGTCGCTGCGCAGGGCCACCGCGCGCCGGCCCGTCCCCTCGATCTTCGCGACGACCGTACGGGCCGCCTCCTCGTCCCGTACGTAGGTGATGGCGACGTCCGCGCCCGCCTCGGCGAGCCGCAGCGCGACGGCCGCGCCGATGCCACGGCTGCCTCCGGTGACCAGAGCGGTCCGGGGCGCGGTGGAGGTGATGGTGGTGGTGGACATGGCTGGGTTCCTTGCCTTCGGGAGCGCCGCCGATCCGGCGACAGGAACCAGCAAAGTCGCCCGCGGGCCCGGACACCGGCGGGAATCGGACGGGCAGCCTTCAGAGCACCGGCAGCCGCCCGCTCTCCGTCGCCGCCGCCCGCAGCCGTCCCAGGATCGCCCGCGCCGCCTTCTCGTAGCCGAGGCGGTTGTTCTGCAGCACCGACTCCGCGTTGGCCAGCTCCAGGAAGGCGATCACCTCGAAGGCCAGCTGCCGCACGTCGGTGTCCCCGGCCAGCTCGCCCGCCGCACGCGCCTCCTCGATCGTCTCCTCCACGAAGGTGACCCAGCCGGTCTGCGCGGCGGCCAGCGCGTCGTGCACCTTGCCCCCGCGGGCGTCGAACTCGGCGGTGGCCGCGTAGAAGAAGCAGCCGCCCCGGAAGACCCGGTCCCGGGAGTACGCGATCCACGCCTCGCACATCCGCCAGACTCGGCCGATCCCCGGCGGGACCGAGCGGGCCGGGCGCAGCACATGGTCGACGTAGACGGCGACCGCCGCGCGCACGGTGGAGAGCTGCAGCTCCTCCTTCGACCCGAAGAGCGCGAACACGCCGCTCTTGCTCAGCTTCAGCTCGGTCGCCAGCCGCCCCAGCGAGAGGCCTTCCAGCCCCTCCACCGAGGCGATCTGCACCGCGCGCCCCAGGATCAGCTGCCGCGTCTGGTTGCCCCGCTCGACCCGCCCGTCCAGCCGTACTGTCGCCATGTGACCACTCCGTACCTCAGAGTTACGAGGCGTCATTCTAGGGACGGCCACGGGCGCCGCCGGACCACCGGCCGCCCGGCCCGCCACCGCGTCCACCGGCGCGCCGCGCCTCTGACCACGGGCGATACCGGTACAGGGGCCGGGCGGGATCCGGTCCGTGAGACAGGTGTTCCTTTCCGCCGCGCCCGGCGAGTAGCGTGATCGTTCCGCGTGTGAGCCGGTGAGGTCTCCACCATCTGTCCCGCTGTGGAGAACCAAGGAGCACCAGGTGACCGCCACCGTCGCGCCCGCGCCCGCCCTCGTACCGTCCCGCAGAGCCTGGCTCACCGACCTGCCCGTGCTGGCGGTCGCCGTCGTCTGGGGCGCCAGCTATCTCGCGGCCAAGGGCATCACCACCACCCACACCGTCATCGCCGTCCTCGTCCTGCGCTTCGCGATCGTGCTGCCGGTGCTGGTGGTCACCGGCTGGCGCAAGCTGCGGGCGCTGACCGGCGCGCAGTGGCGGGGCGCCGGGGTGCTGGGGCTGATCCTGAGCGGGATCTTCCTGCTGGAGACGTACGGCGTGGTCCACACCTCGGCCACCAACGCCGGGCTGATCATCAGCCTCACCATGATCTTCACGCCGCTAGCCGAAGCCGCCGTGACCCGCGTCCGGCCTCCGGCCTCCTTCGTCGCGGCCGCCGGACTCTCCGTCGCCGGAGTGATCCTGCTGACCCAGGGCGGCGGCTTCACCAGCCCGTCGGCCGGTGACCTGCTGATGCTGCTCGCCGCCCTCGCCCGTACGGTCCACGTCCTGGCCATGGCCCGGATCAAGGCCGTGCGGTCGGCGGACTCGCTCTCGCTGACCACCGTTCAGCTCGGCAGCGCGGTCGCCGTCTTCGCCGTCCTGGCCGCGCTCCCGGGAACCGGCGCCTCACCGTGGAGCGTGGCTGTCGGCTTCGGGCCGCGGGAGTGGGCGGGGCTGGTCTTCCTCTCCGTGTTCTGCACGCTCTTCGCCTTCTTCGTGCAGATGTGGTCCGTACGCCGCACCTCGCCGTCCCGGGTCAGCCTGCTGCTCGGTACGGAACCGCTCTGGGCCGCCGCCGTCGGTATCAGCCTCGGCGGCGAACGGCTCGGTGCGCTCGGAGTGGTCGGGGCCGTTCTCGTGCTCGCGGGCACGGCGTGGGGGCGGCGCAGCGTGGAGCGGGAGGACCGGCCTGCCGCTGTCAGGACTTCTTCCGGACCGCGTCCGGCGCGATCATGATCGCGAAGCCCGCCACGATCAGCACGATGCTGACGAACAGCGCGCGGTCACCGAAGAAGTCCGTGTGCCGCGCCAGCGTCCACAGCCGCAGCCATCCCGTCCACTCGTAGACCAGCCCTCCGATGCCCTGCAGCATGATGATGAACCCGACCGCCTCGATGAGTTTCTTCATACGCCGAGCCTCGCGGCCGCCGCGCCGCCGCCGCATCGGCCACCGGGCCCGACCGCCGCGACGAAAGTAGCCGGCCGGACGACTTTGGTCGCTCCCTCGCCCAGCAGCCCCCGTCCCGGGCCTCCGGCTGCGTAACTTTGTCGATATGACGCGCACCGAGCACCCCTGGCTGCTCCCCTCGGCGATGGCCGATGCCGAGCTGCCCGGCGACCGGCCCCGGGCGCGGCGGACCGTACGCGACTGGGTCGTCGACATCACGGCCTTCCTCTGCGCGGCGTTCATCGGCATGCTCGCCGTCGCCGCGGTCGACGCCGACGACACCACGTCGGACGTCGTGGTGTTCATCGACTCGGTGGCGGGCGCGGCGGCGTGCTGCGCGCTCTGGCTCCGGAGGCGCTGGCCGGTCGGACTGGCCGTGGCCCTGACCGCCGTGGCCATCGTCGAACCCGTCGCCGTCGGTGCGCTGCTGGTCGCTCTGTTCAGCCTGGCCGTCCACCGCCCCTTCAAGCCCGCGGCGATCGTCGGCGCGGCCGCGCTGATCACGGTGCCTCTCCAGCCGTGGCTGCGTCCCGATCCCGAGACCGGCTTCCTCGCCTCGGTCGTCTTCGGGGCGCTGCTGATCCTGCTCGTGCTCAGTTGGGGCATGGGCGTACGGTCCCGGCGTCAGCTGGTCCTCACGCTCCGCGAACGGGCCCGCCGCGCCGAGGCCGAGGCGGAACTCCGCGCCGAACAGGCCCAGCGGCTGGCCCGGGAGGCCATCGCCCGCGAGATGCACGACGTCCTCGCCCACCGGCTGACCCTGCTCAGCGTCCACGCCGGCGCCCTCGAATTCCGGCCCGACGCCCCCACCGCCGAGATTGCCCGGGCCGCCGGCGTCATCCGGGACAGCGCCCACGAGGCGTTGCAGGATCTACGGGAGATCATCGGCGTGCTGCGCGGCCCCGGCGACACCGGCGACGGCGAGCGGCCCCAGCCCACCCTGACGACCCTGGACGCGCTGATCGACGAGTCCCGCCAGGCGGGCATGAAGGTCACCCTCGACCGGCGCGTCGCCGTCCCGCAGGACGCGCCCGCCGCCACCGGCCGCACGGTGTACCGCATCGCCCAGGAGTGCCTGACCAACGCCCGCAAACACGCTCCCGGCACCGAGGTCACCGTCACGGTCACCGGCGGTCCCGGCGACGGTCTCACCATCGCGGTGGCGAACCGGGCCCCCACCGAACCCTTCGAACGGGTGCCCGGCTCCGGCCAGGGCCTCATCGGCCTCACCGAACGCGCCACGCTCGCCGGCGGCTGCCTGGAGCACGGCCCCACGCCGGACGGCGGCTTCATGGTCCGAGCCCGGCTGCCGTGGCCGGCGTGAGGCTCGCTGAGGTCGCCGTGGCCGGTGGCGTGAGGCTCGCCGGGGTCGATGCGCCCGGTGGCGTGAGGCTTGCTGCGGTCGCCGTGGCCTGGCGTACGAGGGCGGGGCGCCGGTGGCGTACGGGCGGCTGGTTACGGTGACTGTCATGAACACCCCGGTGCCTCCGCCTCCTCCGACCTCCTCACCCGTCCGGCTGCTCATCGTCGACGACGATCCGCTCGTGCGGGCCGGGCTCACGCTGATGCTCGGTGGCGCCGAGGGCATCGACATCGTCGGCGAGGGCGCGGACGGCGGCGAGGTCGCCGCACTGGTCGAACGGCTGGGCCCCGACGTCGTCCTGATGGACATCCGGATGCCCGGCATGGACGGGCTCACCGCGACCGAGCAGCTGCGCCGCCGCCCCGACGCGCCTGAAGTCGTCGTCCTCACCACCTTCCACGCCGACGAACAGGTCCTGCGGGCCATCCGCGCCGGAGCCGCGGGATTCGTCCTGAAAGACACCCCGCCCGCCGAGATCGTGGACTCCGTCCGCCGGGTCGCCGCCGGAGACCCGGTGCTCTCGCCGGCCGTCACCCGGCAGCTCATGGCCCGGGCGGCAGGCGGGGCGCAGGACGACCGCACCAGCCGCACCGAGCGGGCGCGCAGGCGGTTCGCGGAGCTGGCGGACCGCGAGCGAGAGGTCGCGGTCGCCGTCGGACGCGGGCACTCCAACGCGGAGATCGCGAATCATCTGTACCTCAGCGTCGCCACCGTCAAGACCCAGGTCTCGCGCATTCTCGCCAAACTGGACCTGAACAACCGTGTCCAGATCGCCCTGTTGGTCCACGATGCCGGGCTGCTCGACACGGACGGCGAGAAAGGACTGCGGCCTACGCTGACCGGACCGGACCGGCCTACGCTGGGTGGACGGACCGACCTACGCTGAGCGGACCGGCCTATGCCGGGTGGTCCGACCGGCCCACGACAAGTGGTCCGGACCGGAACGAGGGGGCTGACCACGATGGCTGTGCTCGATCTGCGGGATCTGCCGGATTTCACGGCGAACCCCTACCCGTACTACGCGAAGCTGCGCGCCGAGGGGCCGGTGCACACGGTGCGCACCGAGCAGATGGAGCGGATCTGGCTGATCGTCGGATACGAGGAGGCCCGCTGGGCCCTCGCCGACCAGCGGTTCGGCAAGGACTGGCGTACCACCGGACGCTGGGCCGCCGAGGTCAACCCGATCAGCTCCAACATGCTGGAGCTGGACGCCCCGCACCACACCCGGCTGCGCAGGCTCGTCGCGCGCGAGTTCACACCCCGCCGTATCGAGGCGCTCCGCCCCCGGGTCACCGAGATCACCACCGAACTGCTCGACGCGATGGTCCCGGCCGGCTCCGCCGATCTCGTCGACGCGCTCGCCTTCCCACTGCCGATGACCGTCATCTGCGAACTGCTCGGCGTTCCCGACATCGACCGGGACGCCTTCCGGGCGCTGTCCAGCGCCGTCGTCACGCCGACCGCGGCCCAGCGGGAGGCGGGTGACCCGGTCGGCGCGATGAGCGCCTACCTCGTCCAACTCATCGAGGACAAACGGAGTTCGCCCGGCGACGACCTGTTGAGCGCGCTGATCAGGACCCGCGACGAAGGCGGCGACGGGTTGTCGGGCGAGGAACTGGTCGGCATGGCCTTCGTGTTGCTCGTCGCCGGCCATGAGACCACCGTCAACCTGATCTCCAACGGCGTACGGGCCCTGCTCGACCACCCGGACCAACTCGCGCTGCTGCGCGCCGATCCCGGACTGCTGGACGGCGCGGTGGAGGAGATGCTGCGGTACGACGGCCCGGTGGAGACCGCCACCTACCGCTTCAGCCGGGAGGAGATCACGGTCGGCTCCACCGTGATCCCGCACGACGAACCGGTGCTCGTCGCCCTCGCCTCGGGCGGCCGGGACCCGGAGAAGTTCACGGACCCGGACACCTTCGACATCCGCCGCGCGCCTCAGGGCCACCTGGCCTTCGGCCACGGAGCGCACTTCTGCCTCGGCGCCCCGCTCGCCCGCATGGAGGCCCGGATCGCGATCGGGGCACTGCTGGAGCGCTGTCCGGACCTGGCCCGCGATCCGGCGGGCGGTGAGCCGGAGTGGCTGCCCGGACTGCTGATGCGCGGCGTGCGGCGGCTGCCGGTGCGCTGGTAGGGCCGCTCGCCTGGACAACTTCTACGGAAGCTCACCTCGACAACTCCTACGGAAGGGGCACCCGTTGACCGCCGAAGCAACCACCGAGGCCGAGGGCCTGGTCGATCTGGCCGTGCTCGGCGACGACTTCACCCGCGACCCGTATCCGGTCTATGCCGCGTTACGGGCCAAGGGCCCGGTCCACCGGGTCCGCATTCCCGAGGGCACCCACGCCTGGCTCGTCGTCGGGTACGAGGCCGGGCGGACGCTCCTCGCCGACCAGCGGCTCTCCAAACAGTGGGCCAAGGCCTCACCCGCGCTCGGTGTCACCAAGGTCTCGGCGGGCACGTCGATGCTCAGCAGCGACATCCCCGACCACACGCGGCTGCGCAAGCTGGTGGCCCGCGAGTTCACTCCACGCCGGATGGAGCAACTCGCGCCGCGCGTCCAGGAGATGACCGACGAGCTGCTCGACCGGATGCTCGCCGCGCCCGACCGGCGGGCCGACCTCGTCGAATCGCTCTCCTATCCGCTGCCGATGAACGTCATCTGCGAGCTGCTCGGCGTGCCGTTCCTGGACCGGGCGGCCTTCCGCGAGTGGTCGAACCAGGCGGTCTCCTCGGTCGACGCCTCGAAACGCGACTCCTCCACCAAGGCGATGGCCGCCTATCTGACCCAGCTCCTCCAGGACAAGCGGACGCAACCGGGCGACGACCTGATGAGCGCGCTGATCCACACCGCCGACGAGGAAGGCGACCGGCTCTCCGCCGACGAACTGATGGGCATGGCCTGGCTGTTGCTGGTGGCCGGTCATGAGACCACGGTCAACCTCATCACCAACGGCGTGCACAATCTGCTCGCGCATCCGGAGCAACTGGCGCTCCTCCGCGCGGACTTCGGACTGATCGACAACGCGGTGGAGGAGATCCTGCGCTTCGAGGGGCCGGTCGAGACACCGACGTACCGCTTCACGACCGAACCGATCGACATCGACGGCACGGTGATTCCCGGCGGCGGTGAACTGGTCCTCGTCGCGATGTCGGACGCCAACCGTGACCCGGCCCGCTATCCCGACGGCTCCCGCTTCGACATCACCCGGGACGCCCGGGGCCATATCGCCTTCGGGCACGGCATCCACTACTGCCTGGGCGCGCCGTTGGCCCGGATCGAGGCCCGGGTCGCCATCCGGTCGCTGCTGGAGCGCTGCCCGGAGCTACGGCTGACCGCCGACCCGGCCACGCTCGACTGGCGCACCGGCCTCCTGATGCGGGGACCGCTGAGTTTGCCGGTGGCCTGGTAGAGGGCGGACGGGCTTCAACCGCCCGGGCCAGGTCTCACCCGTCCGAGCCACGGTCTCAGCCGCCCGGGATCTCCGTCATCGCCACCGGGCGGCGGTCGCGGCGGGAGATCTCGCAGGCCTCGGCGATCCGCAACGCGTGCAGGGCCTCGCGCCCGTCGCACGGGTTGGCCAGCTCGCCACGGGCGACCCGGAGGAACGCGTCCAGCTCCGCCTCGTACGCCGGAGCGAACCGCTCCAGGAAGCCGGGCCACGGCTTCGGCGGAGTTCCCGGGCCCTCCGGCTCGGCCGAGGTCAGCGGCGTACGGTCGTCCAGGCCGACGGCGAGCTGGTCCAGCTCACCGGCCAGCTCCATGCGGACGTCGTAGCCGGCGCCGTTGCAGCGGGTCGCGGTGGCGGTGGCGAGCGTGCCGTCGTCCAGGGTGAGCAGCGCGGCGGCGGTGTCCACGTCGCCCGCCTCCCGGAACATCACGGGCCCGGCGTCCGACCCGGTGGCGTACACCTCGCTCACCTCGCGGCCCGTCACCCACCGCAGGATGTCGAAGTCGTGGACCAGGCAGTCCCGGTAGAGCCCGCCGGAGAGCGGGAGGTAGTCGGCGGGCGGGGGAGCGGGGTCGGAGGTGAGCGCCCGTACGGTGTGCAGCCGGCCGAGCCTGCCGTCCCGCACCGCCGTCCTGGCCTCGCCGTACCCCGCGTCGAAGCGGCGCATGAACCCCAGCTGGAGGATGCTGCCCGCCGCCTCCACCTCCGCGAGGGCGCCGAGCGTGCCTGGCAGGTCCAAGGCGATCGGTTTCTCGCAGAACGCGGGCAGCCCGGCGCGGGCGGCGCGGGCGATGAGCGGGGCGTGGGCGGCGGTCGCGGAGCAGATCACCAGCGCGTCGAGTGCGCCGGCGCCGGTGAACATCGCGTCCACCGGGACGGCGGTGGCACCGGTCCGGGTGGCCGCCACGGCGGCGCGCTCCGGATCCGCGTCGGCCACCAGCAGGGAGTCCACGGCGGGATGACGGCTCAACACCTCCGCGTGGAAGGTGCCGATACGTCCCGTTCCGATGAGTCCGATGCGCATGGCCCCAAGGTGACGGCGGTCCGGTCATCATGTCAAGCATTTGTCCGGACAAAGGCCGGACCATGGCTTTGTCCGGACAATCGAACTAGGCTCGGCCCGTGACCGCCCAAGGAGCCGATCAGCCGCAGCCGCTGCCGCTGAGTGTGGACCGCACCAGCCCGGTGCCGCTCTACTTCCAGCTGGCGCAGCAACTGGAGGCCGCCGTCGAACAGGGCCGCCTGGCCCCCGGCACTCTGCTCGGCAACGAGATCGAGCTGGCCCACCGCCTCGGCCTCTCCCGGCCCACCGTCCGCCAGGCCATCCAGTCGCTCGTCGACAAAGGGCTGATGGTGCGCCGCCGGGGCGTCGGCACGCAGGTCGTGCACAGCCAGGTCCGCCGCCCGCTGGAGCTCAGCTCGCTCTACGACGACCTGGAGGCGGCCGGTCAGCGCCCGGCCACCAAGGTCCTGCGCACCACGACGGAACCGGCCACCGCCGAGGTCGCCGCCGCGCTCGGTGTCGCCGAGGGCACGGAGGTCCACCTCGTCGAGCGGCTGCGCTACGCCCACGACGAGCCCATGGCCCTCCTCCGTAACCACCTGCCTCCGGACCTGCTCACGCTCCGGACCCCGGAGCTGGAGTCCACCGGCCTCTACCGCCTGATGCGGGCGTCGGGCATCACGCTGCACAGCGCCCGCCAGTCGGTCGGCGCGCGGGCCGCGACGGCGGGGGAGGCGCGGGCCCTGGACGAGGAGCGGGGTGCGCCGCTGCTGACGATGGAGCGCACCACGTACGACGACACGGGCCGCGCGGTCGAGCTCGGCACCCACGTCTACCGAGCCTCGCGCTACCGGTTCGACTTTCAGCTCCTGGTGCGCTGAACCCGGCCCGTCCGGCGTTCGAGGACGGAACCCTTGCGCGCGTGCGCCCGCAGGCAGAGGATTCCTGGGGCACGGGCTCCGCATCGACGGTTCCGTCCTCGAACGCCGGACGGGCTGAAAAGAGGCGCACCGCCCCTGCCGGGCGGCCGTCCGCCCCGCTCGGGGATACTGGGCAGCCGGCCCGGGGCCTCACGCTCCCGGCCAGGTCAAGCGCACAGCGAGCAGCAGCGGAAGAAAAAGAAGAAGGGCACCGCGTCGTGGCAAGGGTTCGGACAGGGGTACGCGCGCTGGGCGCCGTCCTGGCAGTGGTGCTGGCAGCCGCAGGATGCAGCAGCACCGGCGGCAAGCGGGCGGAAGAGCGCGCGGCCGAGGCCGCCGAGGGCCGGGCCGCGGTGAACACACCCCGCTGGACCTTCGCCATGGTCACCCACTCGGGCGACGGCGACACCTTCTGGGACATCGTCCAGAAGGGCGCCGAGCAGGCGGCCGTCAAGGACAACATCAACTTCATCTACTCGCACAACGACGAGGCCAACCAGCAGGCCCAGCTCGTCCAGACCGCGATCGACAAGAAGGTCGACGGGCTGATCGTCTCGCTGGCCAAGCCGGACGCCATGAAGGCCGTGATCGCCAAGGCGGTCAAGGCGGGCATCCCGGTCGTCACGGTGAACTCCGGTTCCGCCGAGTCCAAGGAGTTCGGCGCCCTGACCCACATCGGCCAGGACGAGTCGATCGCCGGTGAGGCCGTCGGCGACGAGCTGAACGAGCGCGGCCGCAAGAAGGCGCTCTGCGTCCTGCACGAGCAGGGCAATGTGGGTCACGAGCAGCGCTGCGCCGGCGCGAAGAAGACCTTCGACGGCACGATGCAGAACCTGTACGTCGACGGCACCAACATGCCCGACGTCACCGCCTCCATCGGGGCCAAGCTCCAGTCCGACAAGAGCATCGACGCGGTCGTCACCCTCGGCGCCCCCTTCGCCGACGCGGCCGTGCAGGCCAAGCAGACGGCGGGCAGCAAGGCCGAGATCGACACCTTCGACCTCAACGCCAAGGTCGCCACCGGCCTCCAGAGCGACAAGCTCGGCTTCGCCGTCGACCAGCAGCCCTACCTCCAGGGGTACGAGGCCGTCGACCTGCTCTGGCTCTACCGCTACAACCGCAACGTCCTCGGCGGCGGCCTGCCCGTCCTCACCGGCCCGCAGATCATCACCAAGGACGACGCCGACGCCCTGGCCGACCACACCAAGCGCGGCACCCGATGAGCGGCACCACCGCCACGCCGGAGCAGGTGGACGAGCGCCTCGTCCGCACCTCACCGCTGCGCAAGCTCCTCGGCCGCCCCGAACTCGGCTCGGTCGTCGGCGCGGCAGCCGTCTTCCTCTTCTTCGCGATCGTCGCCGACAGCTTCCTCCAGGCCTCCAGCTTCGGCACCGTGCTGTACGCGGCCTCCGTCCTCGGCATCATGGCCGCGCCGGTCGCGCTGCTGATGATCGGCGGCGAGTTCGACCTCTCCGCCGGTGTCCTGGTGACCAGCTCCGCGCTGATCTCCTCGATGTTCAGCTACCAGATGACTGCCAACGTCTGGGTCGGCGTCCTCGTGTCGCTGCTGGTCACGCTCGCCATCGGCGCGTTCAACGGGTTCATGCTGACCCGGACCAAACTGCCGAGCTTCATCATCACGCTCGGTACGTTCCTGATGCTCACCGGCCTCAACCTCGGCTTCACCAAGCTGATCAGCGGCACGGTCTCCACCAAGGCCATCGGCGACATGGAGGGCTTCGAGTCCGCCCGCGCGCTGTTCGCCTCGACGCTGACCATCGGCAGCATCGACTTCAAGGTGACCATCCTCTGGTGGATCGCGCTCGTCGCACTCGCCACCTGGATCCTCCTCCGGACCCGCTTCGGCAACTGGATCTTCGCCGTCGGCGGCGAGGCGGACGCCGCACGCGCGGTCGGCGTCCCCGTCATCCGTACCAAGATCGGTCTGTACCTCGGCGTCGCCTTCGCCGCCTGGGTCTCCGGCCAGCACCTGCTCTTCAGCTACGACGTCGTCCAGTCCGGCGAGGGCGTCGGCAACGAACTGACGTACATCATCGCGGCCGTCATCGGCGGCTGCCTGATCACCGGCGGCTACGGCTCCGCGATCGGCTCGGCGGTCGGTGCCTTCATCTTCGGCATGACCAGCAAGGGCATCGTGTACGCCGAGTGGAACCCGGACTGGTTCAAATTCTTCCTGGGAGCGATGCTGCTCCTGGCCACCCTGCTCAACGCGTGGGTGCGCAAGCGCGCGGAGGCGACGACATGACGGCCACTCCCGGGAACAGCGCGGGTCCGCTGGTCGAGCTGGACGACGTATCGAAGTTCTACGGCAACATCAAAGCCCTGGAACACGTCTCGCTGGAGGTCCACGCCGGCGAGATCACCTGCGTCCTCGGCGACAACGGCGCCGGCAAGTCCACCCTTATCAAGATCATCGCGGGGCTGCACCGGCACGACGCCGGACGCTTCCTGATCGACGGCGAGGAGACCACGCTCGCCAACCCGCGCGACGCCCTGGACCGAGGCATCGCCACGGTCTACCAGGACCTCGCCGTCGTCCCGCTGATGCCGGTCTGGCGGAACTTCTTCCTCGGCTCCGAGCCCACCACCGGCGTCGGCCCGTGTCGGCGCCTGGACGTCCGGAAGATGCGCGGGACGACCCGTACGGAACTGCTGCGCATGGGCATCGACCTGCGCGACGTCGACCAGCCGATCGGCACGCTCTCCGGCGGTGAGCGCCAGTGCGTGGCCATCGCCCGCGCCGTCTACTTCGGCGCCAAGGTCCTCGTCCTGGACGAGCCGACCGCCGCGCTCGGCGTCAAGCAGTCCGGCGTGGTCCTCAAGTACGTCGCGGCCGCCCGCGACGCCGGCCTCGGCGTGGTCCTCATCACGCACAACCCGCACCACGCCCACCTCGTCGGCGACCGGTTCGTCCTCCTCAAGCGCGGCGCCATGGCCGGCAGCCACACCAAGGACGACGTCACACTCGACGAGCTGACCCGGCAGATGGCGGGCGGCAGCGAGCTGGAGGAGCTCAGTCACGAGCTGGAACGCACTCCGGCCCCCACCCTCCCCGGCAGCTCCGCGGCGACGGAAGAAGGATCCTGACCGGCGACCCGCCCCGGCGCGGCCGACCCCGGCCGACCGCTCCGGGGACCGGGCAGTGGCAGAATCGGGCGCGGCGGGCGCCGTCCGCCGCCGACCGTGACAGCGGCCCGGCCCCTCAGACCCCGCAGGGACGATGAGCACGTACCGCGACTTCGCCGACCGCGGCTCCGCCCGCGCCACCGTCCTCAAGACCGTCGGCACCAAGGAACGCCGCTCGCACCTCACCGCGCCGCGCGTTCCCACGGTCGGGATCGACATCGGCGGTACGAAGGTGATGGCCGGCGTCGTCGACGCCGACGGCAACATCCTGGAACAGCTGCGCACCGAGACCCCGGACAAGTCCAAGAGCCCGAAGGTCGTCGAGGACACGATCGTCGAGCTGGTCCTGGACCTCTCCGACCGCCACGACGTCCACGCGGTCGGCATCGGCGCGGCGGGCTGGGTCGACGCGGACCGCTCCAAGGTCCTCTTCGCCCCGCACCTCGCCTGGCGCGACGAACCCCTGCGCGACGCCATCGCCTCCCGCCTCGTCGTCCCGGTCATGGTCGACAACGACGCCAACACCGCCGCCTGGGCGGAGTGGCGCTTCGGCGCGGGCCGCGGCGAGGACCACCTCGTCATGATCACGCTCGGTACGGGGATCGGCGGCGCGATCCTGGAGGACGGCCAGGTCAAGCGCGGCAAGTACGGTGTGGCCGGTGAGTTCGGCCACATGCAGGTCGTGCCGTCGGGCCACCGCTGCCCGTGCGGCAACCGGGGCTGCTGGGAGCAGTACAGCTCCGGCAACGCCTTGGTCCGCGAGGCCAGGGAGCTGGCCGCCGCCGACTCACCGGTCGCGCACTTCCTGCTGGACCGGGTCAAGGGCAACATCCCCGACATCACCGGCCCGCTCATCACCGAACTGGCCCGCGAGGGCGATGCGATGTGCATCGAACTCCTCCAGGACATCGGCCAGTGGCTCGGCGTCGGCATCGCCAACCTGGCCGCCGCGCTCGACCCGTCCTGCTTCGTCATCGGAGGCGGTGTCAGCGCCGCCGACGACCTCCTGATCAACCCGGCCCGGGACGCCTTCAAGCGCCACCTCACCGGCCGCGGCTACCGCCCCGAGGCGAGGATCGCCAAGGCCCAGCTGGGCCCCGAGGCCGGTATGGTCGGCGCCGCGGACCTCGCCCGGCTGGTGGCCCGCCGCTTCCGCCGGGCCAACCGGCGCCGCGTCGAGCGGTACGAGCGGTACGCGCAGATCTACGACCAGGCGGCGAGCACCATCCGCAACACGCGCTCGACCCGCACGGTCGACTGAACCGCACGGGCCCGAGCGGCGTCTCAGCTCCGAACCCGACGCCGTTTTCGCCCCCGAACCCCGACCGGCCTCCATGCCTCCGTACTCCGCTCCGCAGCACGAGGGACCACCTGATCATGATCGCAGCCGACCACCCCGTGGTGCCGTCCCAGTCCGAGTCGCCGGGCGACGGCGAGGGCAAGCCGCCCGAGAGCCCCCGGCGGGTCTTCAGGCGGCGGTTCATCACCGCCACGATCATCGTGCTGCTGATCGGCATCCCGGCGGGCTACCTCCTCGTCTCCGCCGGCCAGAGCCGCCGCTCGGGCATGGACAAGGAGGCCGAGGCGGCCGCCGTGGGCCTCCGCGAAGGCTGGCCCTCCAAGATGCAGCGCCGGATCTTCGAGATCCCGATCCCCGGCAACGGCGTCGGGGTCCAGTACTACGAGACGAACAACTGGAAAGCCAGCCGGATGTACGTGAAGTTCCGGACGACCTCCGCCGGCCTGGACCGCTTCCTGAGCGGCGTCGGCACCGGCCGTGCGGCCCTGGAGCCCGGAAAGGTCGACATCAGCGCCCGGGACATCAACATCACCGGCTGGTACTTCGGGGCGAGCGAGGACTGGGCGAGCATCACGCACACCAACAAGAAGCCGCGCCCCACCCGGACCATCACGGTCAACATGACCGACCCGGCCAGCCCTGTCGTCTACGTCGTCTCGGCGGCGACCCCCTGAACCACTCCAGGGCAGTAGCGTGACGGGCATGGACGAGACGGCGGATCCGGCACCGGCGGCCGACGACCCGGGGTTCCCGTCCCTTCACGCGGCCTCGTGCACCGGACTCGGCGAGCTCGACGCCCTCGTCACGCACTGCCGGGCCTGCTCGCGGCTCGTGGCCTGGCGGGAGGAGGTCGGCGAGGTCAAGCGCGCCGCCTTCCGGGACCAGGAGTACTGGGCGCGACCGGTGCCCGGCTTCGGTCCGGCGGACGCGAAGGTGGCCGTGGTGGGTCTGGCACCCGCCGCCCACGGCGGCAACCGGACCGGGCGGATGTTCACCGGGGACGCGACCGGCGACTTCCTCTTCGCCGCCCTGCACACGCTGGGCCTGGCCTCTCAGCCGTCCTCCGTCCACGCCGGGGACGGGCTCCGTCTGCGCGGCGTGCGGCTGACCTCGCCCGTGCACTGCGCGCCCCCGGACAACCGGCCGACGCCCGGAGAACGCGACACCTGCCGGCCCTGGCTCGCGGCCGAGCTGGATCTGCTGAGCCCGGGGCTGCGCTCGGTCGTCGTCCTCGGCGGCTTCGGCTGGCAGGCGCTGCTGCCGGTCCTCGGGCAGGCCGGATGGGAGATTCCGCGTCCGCGTCCCGCCTTCGGCCACGGCACCCGGGTCGTCCTGCCCGCCACCGGGAGCCGGCAGGAACTGCACCTGCTCGGCAGCTACCACCCCAGCCAGCGCAACACGTTCACCGGGCGGCTGACCATGCCCATGCTGGTCGACGTGTTCCGGGAAGCCGCCGCCGTCGCCCAGATCGCCACCTGAGCCCGGCGACGACGTACCTCCTTCAGGACGGGCGGACCGCCGGGAACGGGTTCCCGGCGGTTCCTCACACGTCGGTCACGCGGTCCGGATCGTCCAGGGCGGTGTTCACCCGCAGCCAGCGGTAGCCGTACGGCTCCAGCTCCGTGCGGACGAGACCACCGGCCGCCGACTTCACCGTGTCGCCGGTGAAGACATCGGTCAGCAGGCGGCCGCCTCGCAGCCCGGGGACCGTCGTGGTCGCGGCGACCGCCCGGTCGGAGAAGTTGTGCAACGCCAGCACCGCGCCTTCCGGCAGCGAGCTGATGTGCGCCAGTACGCCCGGGTCGTCGGCGTCGAGGACCTCGTACGAGCCCCAGGCCAGTTCCGGTGCCTCGCGATACCGCTCGATCAGGGTCCGCATCCGTACGAGGAGTGAATCCGCGTCGTGCGTCTGGTCGCGCACATTGACCCGTTTCGGTCCGTACGCGCCCTCGACGACCGGGTTGGGCAGAGCATCGGCGTCCGCGCTGGAGAAGCCACCGGCCTTGTCGGGGGTCCACTGCATCGGGGTCCGTACGGCCTGCCGGCCCTCGGCGGCGAGGTTCTCACCCATCCCTATCTCCTCGCCGTAGAAGAGCACGGGAGTGCCCGGGAGGGTGAAGAGCAGGCTGTAGGCCAGTTCGACCCTGCGCCGGTCGCCCTCCACCATCGGCGGCAGCCTGCGGCGCAGACCACGGCCGTAGAGCTGCATGTCCTCGTCCGGGCCGAAGGCCGCGAACACCTCGGCGCGCTCGTCGTCGTCGAGCTTGTCGAGTGTCAGCTCGTCGTGGTTGCGCACGAAGGTCGCCCAGTGCGCGTCGCGGGGAGCGCCGGGGCGCTCCCGCAGGGCGGAGGCCAGCGGCCCCGCCTCGCCCCGGGCCATCGACAGGTACATCCGCTGCATGCCGATGAAGTCGAAGCACATGGTGAGTTCGTCGCCCCGGCCGGACTCCGGCTCGCCGAAGAACGTGGCGGTGTCGGCGTAGGGCAGATTGACCTCGCCGAGCAGCACCGCCTCACCGTTGCGGCGCCCGAGGAAGGCCCGCAGGTCGGCGAGGTACTCGTGCGGGTCGGGCAGTTTGTCCGCGTCCTCCTGGCCGTCGGTCTCCAGCAGGAACGGAACCGCGTCCACGCGGAAGCCGGACAGCCCCAGCTGCGTCCAGAAACCCATGATGCGGGCTATCTCGTCCCGTACCGCGGGGTTGGCGACATTGAGGTCGGGCTGTTGCTTGAAGAAGCGGTGCAGGTAGTACTGGCCGGTGGTCTCGTCCAGCTCCCACACACTGCGCTCCGCGTCGGGGAAGACCACGCCCTCCGGGCCGTCCTCCGGCGGCGAGTCGACCCAGACGTACCAGTCACGGTGGGCGGACGTGCGGCTGGACCGGGCGTCCTGGAACCACGGGTGGTGGTCGGAGGTGTGGTTGACCACCAGGTCGGCGATGACCCGGATACCCCGGTCGCGGGCGGTCCGTACGAACTCGGTGAAGTCGCCGAGCGTGCCGAGGCGCGGATCGACGCCGTAGAAGTCGGTGATGTCGTAGCCGTCGTCGCGCTCCCGGGTCGGATAGAAGGGCATCAGCCACACACAGGTGACGCCCAGGCGCACCAGGTGGTCGATCCGCTGGGTCAGGCCGGCGAAATCGCCGGTCCCGTCGCCGTTCCCGTCCTGGTACGTCTCCACGTCCAGGCAGTACACGACGGCGTTCTTCCACCACAGGTCGGAGGTCCGGGTCAGCCTCATCGGGCACTCTCCGCGAGGTAGGGCTCGGGGCGGGTCACATCGAGTCGCGGCAGCACATCGGCGCCGAACGCGTCGATGAAGGCGCTCTGTTCCCGGCCGACGTGGTGCAGCATCACCGCGTCGAAGCCGAGGTCGGCGTACTCCTGGAGCCAGGCCGCGTGTTGGCCGAGGTCCGCCGAGATGTTGACGGAGCCGGCGACCTGCTCGGGCGTGACGTGCTCGCTCACGCCGTCGAACAGCTCGGCCGAGTCCAGGTCCCAGCTCACCGGCGGACCGTGGACGTTGGTGCGCCACTGGTCGTGGGCGACGGCGCGGGCGGTCTCCAGGTCGGGGTCCCAGCTGAGGTGGACTTGGAGGTGCAGCCGCCCGGCGCCGCCGGCGGAGCGGTACGCGTCCACGATCCGGCGCAGCTTCTCGTGCGGCGCGTTGACGGTGATCAGACCGTCGGCCCATTCGGCGCACCAGCGGGCGGTGGCCTCACTGCAGGCGGCGCCCACCAGCGGTGGCACGGTCTCGGGGCGGGTCCACAGCCGGGCCCGGTCCACGGTCACCAGCCCGTCGTGACTCACCTCCTCGCCGTTCAGCAGCGCCCGGATGATGTCGACGCACTCGCGCAGCCGTGCGTTGCGGACGTCCTTGCGCGGCCAGCGTGCGCCGGTGATGTGCTCGTTGGAGGCCTCCCCGCTGCCCAGCGCCGCCCAGAAGCGGCCCGGGTACATGGCGGCGAGGCTGCCGATGGCCTGAGCGATGATCGCCGGGTGGTACCGCTGGCCCGGCGCGTTGACGACTCCGAACGGGATGTGGTCGGTGGCCTGGAGCGCGGCGCCGAGCCAGGACCACGCGAAACCGGACTCGCCCTGCCGGACGCTCCAGGGCGAGAAGTGGTCCGAGCACATGGCGGCGGTGAAGCCGGCGCTCTCCGCGCGGACGGCCGCGGCCAACAGGTCGGCGGGAGGCACCTGTTCGTGCGAGGCGTGGAATCCGTAGACGGTCATGGGGTGCGGGTACCCGGTGCCACCGCGAACACCGGTGTGGGATCAGAGCATCTGCCGGTGCACCCTCGCCTCCCACGGCGCGAGCACCAGCCGGCCGGGTGGAGCGGGGACGGACGGGCCGTTGCCCAGGACGAGTTCGGCGCCCTCCCAGCCGTCGGGCAGAGCCACGTCGACCGTCTCACCGGTGAAGTTCCCGGCGACGAGCAGCGTCGTGGAACCGTGGCGGCGGGTGAAGGCGTAGATCCGCTCGTCGTCCGGCAGCAGCATGGTGAAGTCGCCGTGGACGACAGCCGGTTCACTGTGCCGCAGCGCGATCAGCCGCCGGTAGTGGTGGTAGACGGAGTCGGGATCCGTCCGGGCGGCGGCGGCGTTGATCTCGGTGTGGTCGGGGTTGACCGGCAGCCAGGGGGTGCCCGTGGTGAAGCCGGCCTGCGGCGAGGCGTCCCACTGCATGGGGGTACGGGCGTTGTCCCGGCCCATCGCCCGAAGGCCGGGCAGGATGTCCTCGGGCTTCCTTCCGGCACGCAGCTCCTGCGCGTAGTGGTTCAGGGACTCGATGTCCCGGAAGTCCTCGATGGTGCGCAGGGGCGCGTTGGCCATGCCCAGCTCTTCGCCCTGGTAGATGTACGGCGTGCCCCGGTGCAGGTGGAGGACGGTGGCCAGCAGCTTCGCGGACCGTATCCGGTGGCGGGGCCCGTCGTCGCCGAACCGGGAGACCACGCGGGGCTGATCGTGGTTGTTCCAGTACAGACTGTTCCAGCCGACGTCGGAGAGGCCCGTCTGCCAGCGGCCCAGGGACGCCTTCAGATCGGTCAGCCGCAGCGGCCGTGGATCGAACTTGCCGCTGCCGTGGTCGAGTCCGACGTGCTCGAACTGGAACACCATGTCGAGTTCGGCCCGCCGCGGATCCGTGAACAGCCGTGCCTGCTCGACGGTCACCCCGGGCATCTCGCCGACGGTGAGCAGCCGGCCGGGATACCGGGCGAACACCTCTCGGTGCATCTCCTGGAGGTAGTCGTGGATGCGCGGGCCGCAGACGTAGTGGGGCGAGCCGTCACCGTAGGGACCGTCGCCGCGCAGTTCGCCGTCGGGCAGCTCCGGATCCTTGGAGATGAGATTGATGACGTCCATCCGGAAGCCGTCCACGCCGCGCTCCAGCCACCAGCGCATCATGGCGTGGACAGCCTGCCGCAGGTCGGGGTTCTCCCAGTTGAGATCCGGCTGTTTCGGCGAGAAGAGGTGGAGGTAGTACGCGTCGCTCGCGGCGTCGTGCTCCCAGGCCGAGCCGGAGAAGAACGAGCCCCAGTTGTTGGGTTCACCGCCCTCACGCGGCGGACGCCACCAGTACCAGTCACGTTTCGGGCTGTCCGGATCGCGTGACTCCTGGAACCAGGGATGCTCGTCGGACGTGTGGTTGACGACCAGGTCCATGACCAGTTTCATCCCGCGCTCGTGCACGGCGGCCAGCAGCCGGTCGAAGGCCGCCAGGTCACCGAAGACGGGGTCGATGTCCTGGTAGTCGCTGATGTCGTAGCCGTTGTCGTCCTGCGGCGAGGGGTAGACGGGGGACAGCCACAGCACATCGACGCCCAGATCCGCGAGGTGGTCCAGCCGGCTGGTGAGGCCCGCGAGGTCGCCGATGCCGTCACCGTCGGAGTCGGCGAAACTACGGGGGTAGACCTGGTAGACGACCGAGGACTGCCACCACGTGCCGCTGCCCTGCGCTTCGCTGTCGCCCGCCATAGGAGGTCCTTCTTCCGCCTCGGGAATCACACGTCGTGCATCCCCTTCCCCGGACAGGGCCGTTGTAGCGGACAGCCGCTCGTGTCCCGTGCCTGGCGGGCCGTGGCGGCCGTGCTGTCAGTCGTCCGGGTCCAGCGGTCGCATGAAGGTGCGTTCGTAGCGGAGTACGCAGCCGCTCTTGTCCCGGATGCGGTCGGCCACGATGAAATCGGGATGCCGGCCGAACAGGCCCCGGTACTTCTCGTACGCGGCGAGACTGGGGAAGCTGAACAGTGCCAGGGCTTCGTCACTCGCTCCTTCGGCGGGAAGGTAATAGCCGTGATGCGTGCCGCCGTGTGCGTCGACCAGGGTCATCCAGCGTCGGCCGAAGCGCTCGAATGCCTCGGTCTTCGCCGGATCGATGACGTACTTCACTACGCAGGTGATCACGGACTGAGATTAAACGTGCCGGGAGAGGCGTGGGAAGCCGCCCGGTTCGACCCGGCGCAACGGGGACCGATGAGGGATGAGAGGGTCGGGCGGGTGAGTGAGACACCGACGAACACCATGCAATACCGCTTCGACGGCCCCGAGGACGCGCCGGTCCTGGTGATCGGGCCCTCGCTCGGGACGACCTGGCACATGTGGGATCGCCAGGTGCCCGAGCTGACCCAGCACTGGCGGGTCTTCCGATACGACCTGCCGGGCCACGGCGGCGCTCCCGCTCATGCCGCGCCGTCCGTCGCCGAGCTCGCGGACCGGCTGATCGCCACGCTCGACGGGCTCGGGGTCCAGCGGTTCGGTTACGCGGGATGCTCGATCGGCGGCGCCGTCGGCGCGGACCTGGCGCTGCGCCATCCGCACCGGGTGGCCTCGCTGGCGCTGGTCGCCTCCTCGCCGCGGTTCGGCACGGCCGACGAGTTCCGGCAGCGCGGAGTGATCGTGCGCACCAACGGCCTGGAGCCGATGGCCCGTACCGCGCCGGAACGCTGGTTCACCCCCGGCTTCGCCGCCGCGCAGCCCGCCATCGTGGAGTGGGCCGTACAGATGGTCCGCACCACCGACCCCGGCTGCTACATCGCGGCCTGCGAGGCGCTGGCGGCCTTCGACATCCGCGACCACCTGGCCCGGATCGGCGTCCCGACCCTGGTCCTCGTCGGCGCGGAGGACCAGGTCACCGGGCCCGCCGAGGCGCGCACGCTGGTCGCCGGGATACCGGACGCCCGCCTCGCGCTCGTCCCCGGCGCCTCGCACCTGGCCCCGGTCGAGCAGCCCGCCGCCGTCTGCGACCTGCTGCTGACGCACTTCTCCACCGCCTGGCAGGAAGCGCCCGCCGCACCTCCCGCACCGCCGCCCGTCCCCGGCCCGGCCACGCCCGCCGCCTCCTTCGCGCCCATCGCCGAGATCGCCCCGGCGCACGGCCTGCCCGAGGCCACGGGCCCGCGGCGGGAGAGCGGTCACGAGCGCGGTACGAAGGTGCGCCGGGAGGTGCTCGGGGACGCGCACGTGGACGCCGTCAACGCCTCCACCGACCCGTTCACCGAGGATTTCCAGGAGCTGGTCACCCGGTACGCCTGGGGCGAGGTCTGGAGCCGGGAGGGGCTGGACCGCCGCACCCGCAGCTGCATCACGCTCACCGCGCTCGTCGCCTCCGGCCACCTGGAAGGCCTGGCCGCGCACACCCGGGCCGCGCTGCGCAACGGCCTGACGCCCGCCGAGATCAAGGAGGTCCTCCTCCAGAGCGCCGTCTACTGCGGTATCCCGGCGGCAGGCGCGGCCTTCACGATCGCACAATCGGTGATCCAGGAGGAAACGACCCCGCCCGCGTAGCAGGATGGACCCATGAACGCATCGCCTCAGCCACTGACGCTCACCAAGAAGACCCACTCCTGCGTGCGGATCGAGAAGGAGGGGCGCGTCCTGGTCATCGACCCGGGCGGTTTCTCCGAGGACGACGCGGCCCTGGACGCCGACGTCCTCCTGGTCACACACGAGCACCCGGACCACTTCGACGAGGCACGGCTGCGGGCCGGCCTGGAGGCCAACCCGGCAGCGGAGATCTGGACGCTGCGCAGCGTGGCGGACCAGCTGTCGGCCGCGTTCCCCGGGCGCGTGCACACCGTGGGCCACGGTGACGCGTTCTCGGCCGCCGGGTTCGACGTCACCGTGCACGGGGAGCTGCACGCGGTGATCCACCCGGACATCCCGAGGATCACCAACGTCGGCTTCCTGGTGGACGGTTCGGTCTTCCACCCCGGAGACGCGCTGACCGTTCCCGAGCGTCCCGTGGACACGCTGCTGCTGCCGGTGATGGCCCCGTGGAGCAAGATCTCCGAGGTCATCGACTACGTACGCGAGGTGAAGCCGCGCCGCGCGATCGACGTCCACGACGCCCTGCTGACCGACCTCGCGCGGCCGATCTACGACAACCAGATCGGCGCCCTCGGCGGCGCGGACCACGGCCGGCTGGCGCCCGGAGGCGTCACGGAGCTGTGAGGCGGACGGCGGCTGTCAGTGGGAGCGGTTAGGTTGGTGGGCATGCGCATCGCCACCTGGAACGTCAATTCGATCACCGCCCGGCTGCCGAGGCTGCTGGCCTGGCTGGAGAGCAGCGGCACCGACGTGCTGTGCATCCAGGAGACCAAGTGCACGGCCGAGCAGTTCCCCGCCGAGGCCCTGCGCGAGCTGGGTTACGAGTCCGCCGTCAACGCCACCGGCCGGTGGAACGGAGTCGCGCTGCTCTCCCGGGTCGGCCTCACCGACGTCGTCACCGGCCTGCCCGGCGGCCCGGACTACGACGGCGTCCAGGAGCCCCGCGCGATCTCCGCGACCTGCGGCCCGCTGCGCCTCTGGTCGGTCTACGTCCCCAACGGGCGCGAGATCGAGCACGACCACTACACGTACAAGCTGGCCTGGCTGGAGGCCCTCCGCAAGGCCGTCGCGGCGGACGCGGCCGGACCGCTGCCCTTCGCCGTCCTCGGCGACTTCAACGTGGCCCCGACCGACGAGGACGTCTGGGACCCGGCGCTCTTCGAAGGCGCCACGCATGTGACGCCCGCCGAGCGCGCGGCCCTCTCGGCCCTGGAAGGTGAGGGGCTGGGCGAGGTGGTGCCGCGCCCGCTCAAGTACGACCGGGCGTACACCTTCTGGGACTACCGGGAGCTGCGCTTCCCGAAGAACAAGGGCATGCGGATCGACCTGACCTACGGAAACCCCTTGTTCACCGCCGCCGTCAAGGACAGTTACGTGGACCGCGAGGAGCGCAAGGGCAAGGGCGCGTCCGACCACGCGCCGGTGGTGGTCGACCTCGACCTCTGAGGGGCCACCCGAGGCGGAGGCGGCGGGCCGGACACGGTCATGCCCGCAGTCCCGCCGTGTTCGCCCCTGAGCCGCCCCGCCACTCAGTGCGCCGAGAACCCGCCGTCCACGAAGAGCGCCTGCCCGGTGACGTACGCGGACGAAGGCCCGGCCAGGAACACCGCGGCCCCCGCGAAGTCCTCCGCCAGCCCGTTGCGTCCGACGAAGGTCCGGGCGGCGAGCGCGGCGACCTTCTCCGTGTCCGAGGTCAGCCGCTCGTTGAGCGGTGTCAGCACGAAACCCGGGACCAGCGTGTTCGCGGTGACGCCGTACGGAGACCACGCCTCCGCCTGCGACCGCGCCAGCGACTCAAGACCGCCCTTCGACACCCCGTACGCACCGCTGTTCACAAAGGCACGGTGGGCCTGCTGCGAGCTGACATGGATGATCCGCCCGTACCCGCGCTCAGCCATCCCGGGCCCGAACCGCTGCCCCAGCAGGAACGGCGCCTTGAGGTTCACGGCCATGGTGGTGTCCCAGACGTCCTCGCCGAGCTCGCCCAGAGGCGGCCGCAGGTTGATCCCGGCACAGTTGACGAGGATGTCCGGCTCACCGAAGGCAGCAACAACACCCTCGGCCGCCGCACGCACCCCGTCGGCGGTCCCCAGATCAGCACTCACCCACGCGGCCCGGCACCCATCGGCCTCCAACGCGTCGACGGTCGCCTTCAACTCGGCCTCCCGCCGAGCCACCACGGCGACCTCCGCCCCCGCCCGGGCCAGCGCCCCGGCAATGGCCCGGCCGATCCCGGAACTGCCTCCGGTCACCAGGGCGACCCGACCGGCCAGCGAGAACAGGTTCCACACATACGTCTGATCATTCATGTCCGAACCCTAGGACAGTGCGTTTGTGCGTGCCGTCGGCGAACAGTTGACCACCGCGCGCCCTGTGGTGCGGAACCCGGCGAGGATGGGACCCTAGTGGTATGAACATCCCTTTCTTGGACAACTGGCGTAAGCGTCAGGGTGGTACGCAGGGGCACGCGCTCGCGGCCGCCGTCGAAGCTGATCCCGACGGTGTGGCCGAGTTGCTCGCCGAATGCGAACTGCTGCGTGCCCGGGCGGGGCAGCAAGGGCTCGAACTCGATGACTCACCGGCCTCGTTGGCCGCGCTCGACCAGTTGCCGCCGCGCTGGCGCGACGACCCCGAGGAGCTGCCCTGGCTGGGCAACGACGCCGGTCTTTATCTGGGCACCGTCATCGTGCGCAACGTCCCGGGGGCCGCGTGGGACATCTGGCCGAGCGGGCAGCCCGTGGTGCGGCTGGAGTCCGGGCGGGAGATCGATGTGGTGGCCGCCGGGCTGGACTGGGCGATGGCGGGCAGTCCCGAGCTCTCGCAGATGTACGCGGAGTCAGCCGAGAACTGATCTCCCGTAGCGATAAGCAGCCTTATGTTCCATATGGGCGTGTCGGGTGCGAAGTCCCTTTTCGGGATGGATAGTTTGCGCTGACCTCGACACAGCGACAAGTGGGTAGGGCAGCGCATGGCCGTCGATCCGTTGATCGAACTGAGGGACGTCAACAAACACTTCGGAGAGTTGCACGTACTTCAGGACATCAATCTCACCGTCGGCCGCGGGGAGGTGGTGGTGGTCATCGGCCCCTCCGGCTCCGGGAAATCCACGCTCTGCCGGGCGGTCAACCGGCTGGAGACGATCGAGTCCGGCTCCATCCTGATCGACGGCCGACCCCTCCCCGAGGAGGGCAAGGGCCTGGCCCAGCTCCGCGCCGAAGTCGGCATGGTCTTCCAGTCGTTCAACCTCTTCGCCCACAAGACCGTGCTGGCCAACGTGTCCCTGGCCCAGCTCAAGGTCCGCAAGCGGAAGAAGGAGGAGGCCGACCGGCGCTCGCGGGAACTGCTGGACCGGGTCGGCCTCGCCTCCCAGGCCGACAAGTTTCCCGCCCAGCTCTCCGGCGGCCAGCAGCAGCGCGTGGCGATCGCCCGCGCCCTGGCCATGGACCCCAAGGCGCTGCTCTTCGACGAGCCCACCTCGGCGCTCGACCCGGAGATGATCAACGAGGTGCTGGAGGTGATGCAGCAGCTCGCCCGGGACGGCATGACCATGGTCGTGGTCACCCACGAGATGGGCTTCGCCCGGTCCGCCGCCAACCGCGTCGTCTTCATGGCCGACGGCCGCGTCGTCGAGGACCGCACTCCGGAGGACTTCTTCACCGCTCCGGAGAGCGACCGCGCCAAGGACTTCCTGTCCAAGATCCTCAAGCACTGACGGAGGGCTGCTCGTGTCGCGTACCAACAGTGACCGTAGGGGCCACCGCCGTGCGGTCCTCGCGCTCTGTCTCCTGCTCTCCGTCCTCGCAGCGGCCTGCGGCAAGGACGGCAGCCCGCCGGTGAAGGGCCCGAAGCCCGAGGCGCTGCCCGTCTACCGGGTGGACCAGAGCTTCGACCTGCCCGCGTCGCCGACCTGGCGGAAGGCGGAGCGGCGCGGTCATCTGATCGTCGGCGCCAAGGAGGACCAGCCCTACCTCGGCGAGAAGGACCCGGCCAGCGGCGTCTTCTCCGGCTTCGACATCGAGATCGCCCGGATGATGTCGGCCTCGCTCGGCTTCGAACCGAAGACCATCCGCTTCCGGACGATCGCCTCCGCCAACCGTGAGACCGCCCTCCAGAACGGCCAGATCGACTACTACGTCGGCACCTACACCATCAACGACATGCGCAAGAAACTCGTCGGCTTCGCCGGCCCCTACTACATGGCGGGCCAGGGACTGCTCGTGCGCACCGACGAGAACGACATCGACGGGCCGCAGGACCTGGACGGCAAGACGGTCTGTTCGGCCGCCGGCTCCACGCCGTACCAGCGCATCGCCGAGGACTATCCCAAAGCGGTCCTCGTCGCCTACGACACGTACTCGATCTGTGTCGACAACCTGCTGACCTTCCAGGTCGACGCCGTCACCACCGACGACGCCATCCTGCTCGGCTTCGCGGCCAAGGCGCCCGACGAGATGAAGGTCGTCGGCAAACCCTTCTCGGAGGAGCCGTACGGCATCGGCGTACCGCGCGCCGACAGCGCGCTGCGGGTCGCGCTCGACGACGCGCTGGAGGCCAACGAGAAGAACGGCAACTGGAAGAAGGCGTTCGAAGCGACGCTGGGCCTCTCCGGAGTGCCCGCGCCGACCCCGCCGCCGATCGACCGCTACCCGGCGAACTGAGGGGACGGCGCCACCCATGGACGTACTGACAGACAACTTCTCCCTCTACGGCAAGGGATTCCTCGGCACGGTCGAGCTGACCGTCTACTCCTCGGCCCTCGCTCTCGCGCTCGGCTTCGTCATGGCCTCCTTCCGCGTCGCGCCCGTCGGCTCGCTGCGGGTGCTGGGCACGGTCTGGGTGACGGTGCTGCGCAACACGCCGCTGACGCTGCTGTTCTTCGCGGTCCTCCTCGGCCTGCCGCGCTTCGGCCTCGTGCTGCCCTTCCAGCTCTTCGCCGTCCTGGCGCTCGGCTGCTACACCTCAGCCTTCATCTGCGAGGTGCTGCGTTCCGGCATCAACACCGTGCCCACCGGCCAGGGCGAGGCGGCGCGCAGTCTCGGCATGACCTTCGGCCAGACGCTGAGCGAGGTCGTCCTGCCGCAGGCCTTCCGCTCGGTGATCCCGCCCGTCGGCTCGACCCTGATCGCGCTGGCCAAGAACTCCGCGATCGCCGGCGCGTTCAGCGTCACCGAACTCCTCGGCACCTACCGGACGCTCAACGAGCTGGGCTACAGCATCATCTGGACGTTCATCTGGATCGCCGTCGGCTACCTGATCATCACCCTCACCATCAGTGCGCTCTTCAACGTGATGGAGAAGCGCTGGGGAGTCGCACGATGACCCATGTCCCTTCGGCCACCGCGCTCTACGACGTCCCGGGACCGCAGACCCGCAAACGGCATCTGCTTTACGGGATCGCCTCGACGGCCGTGATCCTCGCCCTCGTCGGCTGGATCATCTATCTCCTCTTCGACACCGACCAGTTCACCGCCGAGAAGTGGCGGCCCTTCGCGTACAAGGGCATCCAGGAACTGCTGCTGCGCGGACTCGGCAACACGCTCAAGGCGTTCGCGTACGCCGCCGTCCTCTCCCTCGCCCTCGGCGCGGTCCTGGCGGTCGGCCGGCTCTCCGTGCACCGCCCGGTGCGCTGGATCTCCACCCTGCTGGTCGAGTTCTTCCGGGCCATGCCGGTGCTCGTGATGATCTTCTTCATCTTCGTGGCGCTGAAGGTCCACGCGCTGCCCGCGCTGGTCGCCGGACTGACCCTCTACAACGGCTCGGTCCTCGCGGAGGTCTTCCGGACCGGGATCAACTCCGTGGACCGCGGCCAGCGCGAGGCCGCGTACGCGCTCGGGATGCGCAAGACGCAGGTCACGACGTTCGTCCTGGCTCCGCAGGCGGTACGCGCGATGCTGCCGACCATCATCAGTCAGCTGGTGGTCGCGCTCAAGGACACCTCACTGGGTTACCTGATCACCTACGAGGAATTCCTCCACGCCGGGAAGCTGATCGCGTCGAATCTCGACTACGATCTTCCCTTCATCCCCGTCGTGATGGTGATCTCTCCGATCTACATCGGCCTGTGCATGCTGCTCTCGTGGTTCGCCACCTGGGTGGCGCGGCGGCAGCGGCGCAATCCGAAGACGGAGGCGGTGGGGGTGGCTCCGGCCGAGCCGGGGAAGCTGCTGCCGGGAGGTCAGTAGCCGAGCATGTCCCGCCCGGCAGCAGTCGGTGATCACTTCTCGCGCAGCGGGACCGAGAGATGACTCGGGTCCGAGGCGGGCGAGGAGAAGGTCAGCTGCGCGCCGGTCGGGTTGTGCTCGATGTACAGCGGATCGACGGTGTCGATCACCAGGGCGAGCCGGTGACCGGCCGGGACGTCGTAGGCCGTGGAGAACAGCTCCAGGTCGACGGCGAACGGCCGGCCCGCCGTCCGGTCGTGGAAGGTGTACGGGGCGTTGCTGACCAGCTTGCCCACGCCGAGCGGGCCGACGTCGTAGAGGTACGCGACGAAGGTGCCGCTCGACTTCGTGCTGGTGACCGTGGTGTGCAGCTTCGCCGTACCCCGGACGCGCTGCTCGGAGCCGTACCTCTCCGACTGCCAGACGCTCGCGAAGGTGCGCGGCAGAAGCGGTACGGAGACGGCCGGCGGCAGCTTCAGGAACTGGTCCAGCGCGTTGGAGAGCAGCGTGATGCCCCCGTTGGCGCCCGAATCGACGTTCGTCCACACCTTCTTCGTACCGTTGAGCTGTATCCGGTTCTTCGCCGCGCCGACCGACTTCCAGTCCGCGTAGCCCTCGTACCCCTTGTCGGTACGGGACTTGAGCTGGACCGGCTGCTCGGTGTCGATGCCGTTGCGCTCGCCCTTGAGGTAGCGGTCGAACCAGCGGCGGGTGCTCGTCCAGGTGTCGTTGGGCAGCCCGAACAGGCCGGTCAGCTCGGCGGTCGCGTGGTCGCCGGGACGGAACTCCAGGCGCTTGGGGCCGGTGAGCTTCTCGTAGAACGAGGCGTACTGGTTGGGCGGGAAGATCGTGTCGCCCCAGGCGTTGCCCATCATGATGGCGGCGCCGTTGGCGTTGATCTGGTCCAGGTGCGTCGCGGGTGAGCGCTTGGCGCCCCAGGCGATCATCTCCGGTTCCTTGGCCAGGTTGGAGCCGAGGAAGTCCTCAAGCGTCTGCGAGAGTTCGTCGCTGGGTCGGCCGGTGATCAGACCGGCGCCGCCGAGCAGGGCGGCGGCCTGGAGGTGCTGGGTCCGGCCGCTGTAGATCGAGTCGATCAGGTCGGCCCAGCCGCTGAGCGCGGCCACCGCCTTGATCCGCGGATCGTGTCCGGCGGCCAGCAGGCTGATGCCCGCGCCGTAACTGACGCCGCCCATGCCGATCCGGTCCGGGTCGGCCGAGGTGTTCGCCAGTGCCCAGTCGATGACGGCGGAGGCGTCCGCGATGTCCGGCGGACCGGCCACCTCGATCTTCCCGCCGGAGAGCCAGAAGCCGCGCGAGGTGTAACTCACCACCACGTAACCGGAGTCGGCGAGTTTCTGGGCCTGCGCCAGATACTCGATCTGCGGCATGGCCCAGCTGGTCGGGAAGATGATCAGCGGGTGTTTCGTCCCGGCCGGTGCTCCGGCCGGCTTGAACACATTGCCCTTGAGCGTGATGCCGCCGGAGCCGGGGATGTCGTGGAACGTCAGGCTCGGCGAACTCGCGCTCGCACTCGCCGGGACGGGTGCGGCGCCTGCCGCCGGAGCCGCACCGAGGGCGGCTCCGGTCAGCAGGAAGGCGGCGGTGGTGATCGAAGCGGTGGTGCGCAGTGCCGGTTTCGGACGTACCACGGGTCACTCCTCACGCGTGTCAGTGCAAAGTGACCCGACGGTAACCCCGGTTGTTTACCGCTGGTAACTACCGGGCGTGTTGCGTGAAGGTAACGATTGTTGGACGTCGCGTCAGTAGGGGCCCGAGTGCCGGGGCGTCACTTCAGCGCGCTCTTCGCCTGCCAGTCGGTCCAGGACACGTTCCAGGCGCCGTACCCGTTGCCCTCGGCGACCGTGCCCTTGGCGTCGGCGCCGGTGATCTCGAACGGGTCGCCGACCCGCACCTGCTCGTAGAGCGCGGAGGCATTGGCGTCGCTCATGCCGAGACAGCCCGAGCTGCGGTTGGCGTTGCCGAAGTAGCCGGAGTTCCACGGCGCGGCGTGCGCGTACATCCCGGACCAGGTCAGTCGCATCGAGTAGTCGACCATCTTGTCGTAGGCGTCGCCGAGGCCCACCGTCTCCGAGCGCATGTTGATCGTCCCCTCCTTCGACATCAGGACGGCCGTGCCGCGCCAGGACGCCTTGTCGCCGCCCGGCGTGCCGGCCGACATCGGAGCCTGGAAGACCTGCTCGCCGTCTCGGTGCAGCGAGAGCTGGTGTCCGTCGAGGTCGACCTTGACGACCTGGGCGGCGCCGATGGTGAAGGTGGTGGCGTAGTCGCGGACGAACCAGCCGCCGTCCGCGCCCGTGTCGGTGCCGTTCAGCTCGGCTGCCAGAGTGACCTTCGTACCGGGCTTCCAGTACTCCTCGGGCCGCCAGTCGACGCGGTCCTTGCCCGAGTAGTCCTGCAGCCAGCCCCAGGAGCCCTCGGTACCGTTCGAGGTGGACACCTTCAGGCCCTTCTCCACCGCCGCCTTGTTCTTCACCGGGTGGTCGAAGACGATCGACAGCGGCTGAGCGACGCCGACCGTGGTGTTCTTGCCCGGCGCGAGCGACAGCTTGTTGACCTTCTCCGCCTCGGTGGTCGTGAAGGCGGCCTGGTCGCTGCCGCCGTCCGCGTCCTTCGCCGCGACCGTGTACGCGGTGCCCGGCGCGGCGACCCGCTCGGATGTCCAGGTCCGGCCGTCGGCGGATATCCTCCCGGCCAGCGTGCCGCCCTTGTCCGCCGTCACCGACACCGACTTCAGCTTCCCGTGCGCCAGCGTGACCTTCACCGGCTTGCCCGGAGCCGCCGCCTCACCCTGGTGGTTCACCGAGATCTCGGTCTCCGGTGCCTTGTCGTCGCCGCCGTCCTGGGCGGCGGAACCGGCCGCTCCACCGCCGGAACAGGCCGTGAGCGCGGCAGCGAGCAGCGCCGCCGGAACGGCCAGGACGAGGCGGGCGGTCCGGTCGGACGAGGCGGTACGACGGATGCGGCGCGGGCGTGCGGAACTCAACGGAAAAACCTCCAGGGCTGCAGGGCTCAACAGGGGAGAGGCGATTTCCCCCTTGCCGGGTTCCGTTTCCCCCATGTCGGATTCGGCCCATGCCCCCGCCGGACCGGCGCCCGACCCTGCGGAGTACCCTCCACCGTCGGCCAGTACCTCGGAGCGCGGGAGAGACCAGTGGGCAGAATCGTCGAGCCCGAGGAGGCGGAGGGACCTGGCGGGTCGGCGGAAGCCGGTCGGTCGGAGGAAGCCGGCAAGTCCGAGCGGTCCGGAGGGAAGCCGGATCGGCCCGTCGTGCCCGGCCAGTCCGGCTGGCCCGACCATCCCGAGGAGGCCGGCGGAAAGCCCGCCGGCTCCGTCGTGCCCGAAGAAGCCGGTACGGAGCCCGCGATACCGCCGGCCCGGTCCGCCTCCGTGCTGCGGAGCGGCGCCGTCATGGCGGCCGGTTCCGTCGTCTCCCGTGCCACCGGCTTCGTCCGCTCGGCGGTCGTCGTCGCCGCGCTCGGCACCGGACTGACCGCCGACGGCTACACGGTCGCCAACACCGTCCCCAACATCCTCTACATCCTCCTCATCGGCGGCGCGCTCAACGCCGTCTTCGTCCCCGAACTGGTCCGCGCCGCCAAGGAGCACGCGGACGGAGGCGCCGCTTACACCGACCGGCTGCTCACCGTCTGCACCGTCGGCCTCCTCGCCCTCACCGCGCTCGCCGTGGCGGCGGCGCCGCTGATCGTCGGCCTCTACACCGACTACGACGGCCGTCAGGCCGAGTTGACCGTCGCGCTGGCCCGCTACTGCCTGCCGCAGATCCTCTTCTACGGGCTCTTCACGCTGCTCGGCCAAGTCCTCAACGCCCGTGGCCGGTTCGGCGCGATGATGTGGACGCCGGTCCTCAACAACATCGTGATCATCGGCGTGTTCGGCCTCTACATCGCCGTCGCCGCCACCTCCGACGGCACTCTCTCCGACGCGCACGCGCACCTCCTCGGCTGGGGCACCACCGCCGGGATCGCCGTGCAGACGCTCGCGCTGATCCCCGCGCTGCGGGCCGCGAAGTTCCGCTGGCGGCCCCGGTTCGACTGGCGCGGCAGCGGACTGACCCGGCCGATGCGCTCGGCCGGCTGGCTCGTGCTGCTGGTGCTCACCAACCAGCTCGCGTACTGGGTCGTCACGCGGCTCTCCACCACCGCCGGCCAGCAGGCCTTCGAGCAGGACGTGGCGGGCGGCGCGGGCTACACCGCGTACAGCTACGCCTACCAGCTCTGGGTCGTCCCGCAGGGCATCATCACCGTCTCCCTCGTCACCGCGCTGATGCCGCGCATGAGCCGGGCGGCGGCCGACGGGGACCTCGCCGGAGTGCGGCGCGATGTCGCGTACGCGCTGCGGACCAGCGCCGCCGTCATCGTGCCCGCCGCCACCGCGCTGCTCGTCCTGGCGCCGTGGGTGATGGGCTCGGTCTTCGGGTACGGGCGCACCACCGACGCCGACATCACGGTGATGGCCGGAATCATGATGGCTTTCGCGCCCGGGCTCATCGCCTTCTCCGGGCAGTACGTCCTCTCGCGCGGCTTCTACGCGATGAGCGACACCCGTACGCCCTTCCTGCTCAACCTCGTCGTCGCCGGTGTCAACGCCGCTCTCTCGGCCGCCGCCTTCTGGCTGCTGCCCGTCCGCTGGGCCGTGACCGGGATGGCCGCAGCGAGCACGGTGGCCTTCGCCGTCGGCTTCGCGGTCACCGGGTACGTCCTCTCCCGGCGGGTTTCGGCCACCGGAACCGGCTCCCCGCTGCGTTCGCCCACGCTCGGCGCCCACCTCCGGCTGATCGTCGCCTGCCTGCCCGCCGGGGCGCTCGCCTACGGGGCCGCGCGCATGGCCGAGGGCGCGGGCGACGTGGCGGCCGCCGGGGCCGGGACGCTGGCGCTGCTGCTCACGGTGGTGCTGCTGGCCCGGCCGCTGAGGATCGGCGAGATCACCGCGATGGTGGACAGCGGCCGGGCCCGGCTGCGGCGCTGAGGCCGGACGCGTTCAGCCGCTCGCCCGGTGCGAGGGCGGAGCGGTCGGTACGGGCGCCTGTGCCGTGCGGGTCACATCGCCGACGACCTCCACCACATCGGGGCCGTACGCCTGGGAGTTGACCACCTTCAGCAGCAGCGCGAACGACTTGGTGCCGTGCTTGCGCAGCAGCTTGTCGTAGTGGCGGGAGACATAACGGGTCGCCGCCTGGTTGGTGATGGCCCGCTGTCCGCAGAACAGGAAGACCGGACGCGCCTCCTGGCCACCCGTCAGCCGCGCCAGCAGCACGTACTCCGAGACCCCCGGCTCCAGCCGGTAGCGCTCCGAACCGATCTGGAAGGCGACGCGGTCCGGTCCGGGCTCCGGCTCGGTGTTGATCCGTACACCGGGGAGCAGGGTCCGCAGATGGGCCGCCATCCGCTGGTTGGAGGTCGGACCGCCGACGCAGAACTCCGTACGCTCACCGAAACCCTGCTGCGCCACGTCGTGCGTCACGATCTGCGCGTTCGCCGCACAGTCCTTGATCAGCGCGGAGAGCTCCAGCAGCGCGAACACGTCGTACCGGTGCACGGAGCCTTCGGCGCCCGCGTACCGGTTGACGACCAGCAGGCACTCGGAGTGGGCCGGCAGCCCGAAGAACGCCTGCTTACGGTGCAGCTTCCGCCGCAGGAGGTAGGTACGGGCCAGCCAGCCCAGCGAACCGCTGACTCCGGCGGCTATCACGCCCAGCACGATGTTGCGCACGTCGTCCGTCATGGCCGGGCATGTTATCGGTCATTCGGGTAACCGTTCGAGGCGGTCCTGACGATCCGGGTGCCCGCGGGCTAGCCTGCGCGGAGATCCGTTGACTGGAGGTTCGTATGCACCGTTCCGTCGGCCGGAACATGTCGATAGTGGCCGCTCTCGCCGTGGTCGCCTCCCTCGGGGCCGCCGCCCCGGCAGGCTCCGCGCAGCCCGCCCACAAGCCACCGGCTCCGCCCAAGTCCCCGGTGGCGGTGGGGTACGGGGGAGCGGTGGCCAGTGTCGACCGGGACGCGTCGGCGGCCGGGATCGAGGTGCTGCGCAAGGGCGGGAACGCGGTGGACGCGGCCGTGGCGACCGCCGCCGCGCTCGGTGTGACCGAGCCGTACTCGGCGGGTATCGGCGGCGGGGGCTACTTCGTCCACTACGACGCCAAGAAGCGCACCGTCCGCACGATCGACGGCCGCGAGACCGCGCCGCGCAGCGCCGGCGCCTCGCTCTTCCTGGAGAACGGCAAGCCCATCCCGTTCGAGGAGGGCGTCACCAGCGGCCTCGGCGTCGGCACCCCCGGCACGCCCGCCACCTGGGAGCGCGCGCTCGACGCGTGGGGCTCCAAGTCCCTTCGTACGCTGCTGAAACCGGCCGAACGCCTGGCCCGGGACGGCTTCGTGGTGGACGGCACGTTCCGCTCGCAGACGGCCTCCAACCAGGCCCGGTTCGCCGACTTCCCGGCCTCCGCGAAGCTGTTCCTGCCCGGCGGTGAACTGCCCGTCGTCGGCTCGGTGTTCAAGAACCCCGACCTGGCCCGTACGTACGAGAAGATCGGCCGCAAGGGCGTCGGGGAGCTGTACCGGGGCGAGTTGGCGGACGACATCGTCCGTACGGTCCGCAAGCCGCCGGTCGACCCGAAGGCCACCCGCACCGTCCGGCCCGGCGACCTCACCCGCAAGGACCTCTCCTCCTACCGCACGCTTCAGCAGAACCCGACGAAGGTCGGCTACCGCGGCCTGGACGTGTACGGCATGGCGCCTTCCTCGTCCGGCGGTACGACCGTGGGCCAGGCCCTCAACATGCTGGAGCGCACCGACCTCTCGCGGGCGAGCCAGACCCGCTATCTCCACCGGCTCATCGAGGCGAGCCGCATCGCCTTCGCCGACCGGGGCCGCTGGGTCGGCGACCCGGCCTTCGAGGACGTGCCGACGAAGGAACTGCTGAGCCAGCGGTTCGCCGACGCGCGCTCCTGCCTGATCAGGGACGACGCGGTGCTGACCAGTCCGGTGGCGCCCGGTGACCCGCGGAACCCGGCCCGTTGCGGGAGCGGTGGTACGGCGGCGCCGACGACGTTCGAGGGCGAGAACACCACGCACCTCACGACGGCCGACAAGTGGGGCAACGTCGTCTCCTACACGTTGACGATCGAGTCGACCGGCGGCAGCGGCATCACGGTCCCCGGCCGAGGCTTCCTCCTCAACAACGAGCTGACCGACTTCTCCTTCGCCCCGGCCAACCCGGCCGTCCACGACCCGAACCTGCCGGGCCCGGCCAAGCGGCCCCGCTCGTCCATGTCCCCGACCATCGTGCTGAAGGACGGCAAGCCGCTCCTCGCGCTCGGCTCACCGGGCGGCGCCACGATCATCACCACCGTGCTCCAGTCCCTGACCGGCCACCTGGACCGCGGGCTGCCGCTCGTCGAGGCCATCGCCGCACCGCGCGCCAGCCAGCGCAACGCGGCCACCACCGAGATCGAGCCGGACCTCTGGAACAGCCCGGTCCGCGGCGAGCTCGAAGCGCTCGGCCACGCCTTCCGGCAGAACCCGGAGATCGGCGCCGCCACCGGCGTACAGCGGCTCCCCGACGGCCGCTGGCTGGCAGCCGCGGAGAAGGTGCGGCGCGGCGGTGGCTCGGCCATGGTGGTGCAGCCGGGCGGCAGGAGCTGACCCGGCCTCATGCAGCAGGGACGGCGGGTCCGGTCGCGCGCGGTGTGTCCGCGTTCGACCGGGCCCGCCGCCGGGGGAGGGGAGCGCCGGTGATCTCGTTGCCGGCGCGCAGGGAGGGGCCCGGACGGGTCCCTCCGGTCGACTGGAAGGGCCGTCCCTCACGATGCGCACCCGAACGTTCGCTCTGACCGCCGCCGGCGTCTGTGGCGCGGCTCTGCTCGGCCCGGCGGCCCTGCCTGCCACCGCCGACGTTCCCGTACCTGACACACCGCCGGATATCCGGGTGGGTCCCGCACCGGGAGGTCTCGCGGACGCGCCGGTGAGCGCGGATCTTCAGGCGAGCGCGGATCTTCCGGTGAGCGCGGAGGAACTGCTCGCCGAGGTCCGCTCCTGCCGGCAGATCTCGCGCGGCACGTACCGTACGGACGCCCACCGCGCCAAGGCCACCGTCCCGGTCTGCGCCACCAAGGACGCCGTCTTCTGGAAGGCGGACCTGGACATCGACTGCGACGGCCGCAAGACCAAGGCCTGCAACACGAAGACCGACCCGTACTTCCAGCCGCAGACGGCGTTCCAGACCTCGCGCGGCAAACCGCTGGACTCGGCCCGGCTGCCCTTCGTGGTCGTGCCGGCGCCGGGCCGGATCTGGGACTACCGGAAGTCCGGGCTGACCGGCGGCAGCGTCGTCGCCGTGATCCACCAGGGCCAGGTGCGGTACGCCGTCATCGGTGACACCGGGCCCGCCGGAATCATCGGCGAAGGCTCGTACGCGCTGGCGAAGGAGCTGTCCATCGACCCGCACCCGAGCACCGGAGGCGCCGCTTCCGGTGTCACGTACATCGCGTTCAAGGACTCGCGCATCTCACCGATCGAGAGCCGCGCCACGGCGGAGAGCCGGGGCGAGGAGCTGGCGAGGACGTTCGTCGGACGCTGAGGCCTTTGAGCGCTGCCGGAGAGCCGTCAGAGAGCGGTGAGGACGCGCGGACCGTCCTTCGTGATGGCCACCGTGTGCTCGGCGTGCGCGGCCCGGCTGCCGTCGGTCGTCCGGAGCGTCCAGCCGTCCGGGTCGTGGCGGAACTCGTCGAGGCCGCCGGCGAGCAGCATGGGCTCGATCGCGAGGACCATCCCGTGGCGCAGCGGCATGCCGCGTCCCGGCCGTCCCTCGTTCGGCACGGACGGGTCCTCGTGCATCGAACGGCCGATGCCGTGGCCGCCGTACCCGTCGAGGATGCCGTAGCCCGCCTTGCGGCAGACGGTGCCGATGGCGTGGGCGATGTCGCCGATCCGGTTGCCGACGACCGCCGCCGCGATGCCCGCCTCCAGCGCGGTGGTGGCCGCGTCGATCAGCTCGGTGTCGGCCGGGCGGGCCGTGCCGACGGTGAAGCTGACCGCCGCGTCGCCGGCCCAGCCGCCGAGGAGCGCGCCAGCGTCCACGCTGACCAGGTCGCCGTCGCGCAGCGGTTCGGCGGAAGGGATGCCGTGGACGACCGCGTCGTTGACGGAGACGCAGATGGCGGCCGGGAACGGGGTCGGCGCGAAGTGCGGCTTGTAGTTCAGGAACGGCGAGGAGGCCTCTGCCTCGCGCAGCACCTCGCGCGCCGCATCGTCCAGCTCCCGAGGCGTCACGCCGATGGCCGCGACCTCCTGGGCGCGGGCCAGGATCCGAGCGACGACGCGTCCGGACTCACGCATGGCTTCGATGGATGTGTCTGTCTTGATGTGCACCATGCCCATTACTATACCGGTCGAAGCGGTATAGTAATGACGGTATAAAAATGGTGGACCGTAGTAGAGTGGCCTCATGGTCCGCACCCCTCTCACTCCCGAAGAGCGCCTCCGCGGCGAACGGCTCGGCCGCCTGCTCCGCGAGGCGCGCGGGGAGCGCAGCATGGTCGCCGTCGCGGCGAGTGCCGGAATCTCCGCCGAGACCCTCCGCAAGATCGAGACCGGCCGCGCTCCGACGCCCGCCTTCTTCACCGTCGCCGCGCTCGCCGGAGCACTCGGCCTCTCCATGGACGAGCTGCTCGGCCGCTGTGCCGCTGAACCCGCCGTCGTACCTCTGATCGCGTAGCGGGCGTGCGGTGCGTAGGGTCGCGTCCGTGACTCTCCAGGACTTCGCGCGCAGCGAATACGTCAGCCTGACCACCTACCGCAGGAACGGCACGCCCGTCGCCACGCCCGTGTGGGCCGCGGCCGAGGGTGAGGTGCTGTACGTGTGGACCCGCTCGGACTCGTGGAAGGTCAAGCGGCTCCGGAACGACACCCGGGTCGCCGTCACCGTCTGCGACGTACGCGGCCGGATCGCCGAGGACGCTCCGAGCGCCGAAGGCACCGGACGCCTCCTCGACGCGGACGAGACCCGCACGGTGCGCAAGCTGCTGGCCCGCAAGTACACCTGGAAGTTCTGGCTCGTCGACTGGCCCGCCACCGTCGCCCGCCTCGGCAAGCGCCCGCACACCGGGATCGCCGTCACCTTCTGACGGCAGCTCTGGGGGGCGCACGCCGGCGGGTGCCGTGCATCCGCCGCAGCGCGGACGAAAGCTGCGCGTAGCCGCCCCGTAACACACCTGCGGTCGAATGCCTGCGGACCGGAAGGCTCCGGTCGACGGTAGGCGAGGGCGGCGATGGTGGTGACGGTGCGTCAGCAAGCGGTGGATGTAGGCACGTTCGCGCACTACCTGCGGGAACTGACCGCACGGCTCGACCCCGGACGCGGGTGGTACGGGGTCTTCACCCGGCGTGATCCGCAAGGGATGCAGTCCTGTCTGGAGGGTGTGGAGATACCGCCCTGGGACGTGGTGGAGTCGCTGCTCGCCGACCTGGCCGCGCTCCACGGCGCGTACTTCGCCGAGCAGGCGTCGGTACGGGCCGCAGCGCTGTACTCCGCCGCCGCGGCCGCCCACGACCGCCGGCCCGGCGGACGTCAGGAGCTGGTGCACCGGCTGGAGTTGATGATCCGCGAGCAGGGCCGGGCGGCGGAACGGCTGCGTGCGGCGGAGGCGGGGGAGGCGGGCGTCGGTCCGGCCTATCCGGAGGCGCCGGCCTGGGCCCAGGACGACCATCGGCGCGCTGCGGCCAGGTGCGCGGAGCTGAGGGGGCGGCTGGCGGCGGTGACGGTTCCGCATCCGCGAGTGGAGATGTATGCGGAGCGGGAGGCGGCGCCGGGGGTCGTGGTGGCGGCGCCGGAGGCCGTACGGAACTCTGTGCCGGAGTCCGCGCCCGCGCCGGCGGGCGCTGAAGCGCTTGGGCGGTTCCGGTCCCGCAGACTCGCCGCCGGTTCCGCTCCCGCGCCTCTGCGGAAGAAGCCGCGTGGCGCCCGTTTCGCCGGTCTCGATGTGGACGACGAGGAGGAGACCGGCTACGCGCCCTCGGTCGTTCCCGTCCTGCCCGTGCCCGCGCCGGAAGGCGGCTCCACTCCGCGTGGTGCGCGCTTCGGTGGCGGGCCGGCGGAGGACGAGCGGCAGGCGCCCGCGCCGGCCGAGCTGCCGGATCCGGAGGCGGGACAGGCCGTGGCCGCCGCCGTCGCGCGGCTGGTCCGGCTCCGTACGGAGGGGCGGAGCGGCGAGGCCCATGTCGTGCTCTGCGAGGTGGCGGCCTGGCCCGCGCCCCGGCTGCCGGTGCTGGCGGTCGCCCTGTACCGCGCCGGCCTCGCCGCCGACTGGACGACCCTGCTCTGGGAGGCGTCCTCGCTGCCGCCCGCCGCCTTCGCCGCGGCGGCGGGAGCGCTGGCTGCGGCAGGCCGGGAGGAGGACTGCGGGCTGCTGCTGCGGCAGGGGGTGGCCCGGCCCGCCGCCGAGGTCGCCGATGCCGTCCTGGCCCTGGACGGCGCGGGCCGCGAGGGCGAGGCGCGGGCGCTGCTCGGCGCCTTCGTCCGCGTACGTACGCCGCAGGAGGCGGCCGAACTCGCGGGCGGCGGCGGAGACCGTGTCCTGCCGCACCTGCTGGCGGCGGCCCGCGAGGTGTCGGCGGAGCGGGAGTGGGACCTGATCCACGCGCTACGGGTGGCGGGTGTGCCGGGGGTGTGAGGCGGCGGGAACGTACGGGGCGCGTGCCGGCGACGCCCAGGAGCGCCGTAAGCCGCACGCCGCGCCAGGAACCAACGCGCCCCGGCCGCACGGAGGCCCCCGCGCAACCCGGGACCGCACGCCGCACGGAGGCTCACCGCAACCGCCGGCCGCCCCGCCCGGCCAACCGCTCAGAGCACCCCGGCCGTCGTCCGCCGATACGTCGAGCGCCGTTCCTCGATGTCCGTCCAGCGGTCCCCGTACACCGTCTCGCGTACCGCCTCGTCCCGCAGGAAGTCGTGCGGGAAGCCCAGCGACACCCTGCTCACCGTGTCCAGCCGGTCCACGGCGTCCACGTCCAGCTCCACCTCCAGGCAGCCGAGGGCGTCGGTGAGCTGGTCCGGCGTGGAGGGGCCGAGGATCGGGACGATGTTGCCCGGGCGGCCGCGCAGCCAGGCCAGGGCCACGGCGGCCGGGCTCCAGCCACCGTCCCGGGCGATCTCGACGACGGACCGCACGGTCTCCCGGGCACGCAGCTCCGCCTCGTCGCCCGCGCCCGGCGCGGCCTCCTCCTGGCGGCCGGTGAGGCGGCCCCGCGCGAGCGGGCTCCAGGCGAAGACGGCCTGGTCGAAGGCACGGGCCTGCGGGAGCAGTTCACGCTCCGGGGTCCGCTCCAGCAGGCTGTACCGCAGCTGCGAACCGGTGAACGGCGTCCAGCCGCGGAGCTCGGCGACCGTACTGGCCTGGGCGATCTCCCAGGCGGGCCAGTCGGATACGCCCACGTACAGCACCTTTCCGCTCCGGACCAGGTCGTCGAGCGCGCGCATGACCTCCTCGACCGGCGTGAAGTTGTCCCGAGCGTGCACCCAGAGGACGTCCAGCCGGTCCGTCCGCAGCCGTCGCAGGCTCGCCTCCACGGACTGCACCAGGTTCTTGCGGTGGTTGCCGCCGGAGTTGACGTCGCCCGGCCGGGTCGCACAGGTGTACTTGCTGGCGAGGACGAGCCCGTCGCGGCGGTCGCCCAGCAGCTCGCCCAGGACCGCCTCGGAGGTGCCGCCCGCGTAGATGTCCGCCGTGTCCAGGAAATTGCCACCCGCCTCCAGATAGGCGTCGAGGATCCGGCCGGAGGTCTCCCGTACCGCCGCGTGGCCGGATTCGTGCCGCCCCAGGGTCATGGCTCCGAGCGCGAGCTCGCTGACGCGCAGGCCGGTCCTGCCGAAGAGTGTGCAGCGCATGTAAGGATTCCTTTTCGCTCGACGATCGACGCCAGGTGATGCCCGGAGACGCCAGCAGGCTATGAGCTGGAGCGCACTTCACGGCAACTCCCTCACGGTTCCGTGTGACGCGCCGCGTCTGCGCGGAATGATGCGTACCGTGGCCGGTGTGGACCGCTCGGGTGCGAAACATGATCGACTCAGCCGGTTCACGGCGATGGTCTTGCCCCGCCGGACGGAGGGGCTTACGTTCTCCATCCATGCACCGATCTACGTGCGTAGAAATCGCGTAGAGGCTCTCTGACGCCGCGTCGAAGGAGCAGCTCATGTCCCACGTCGTACGCGCCGCACTCGTCCAGGCGACCTGGACCGGCGACACCGAATCCATGATCGCCAAGCATGAGGACCATGCGCGCGAGGCCGCCCGGCAGGGCGCGAAGATCATCGGGTTCCAGGAGGTGTTCAACGCCCCCTACTTCTGCCAGGTCCAGGAGCCCGAGCACTACCGCTGGGCCGAGCCGGTCCCCGACGGGCCGACCGTCCGCCGGATGCGGGATCTGGCCCGCGAGACCGGCATGGTCGTCGTCGTCCCGGTCTTCGAGGTCGAGCAGTCCGGCTTCTACTACAACACCGCCGCCGTGATCGACGCCGACGGCTCCTACCTCGGCAAGTACCGCAAGCACCACATCCCGCAGGTCAAGGGGTTCTGGGAGAAGTACTACTTCAAGCCCGGGAACGTCGGCTGGCCGGTCTTCGACACTGCCGTCGGCAAGGTCGGCGTCTACATCTGCTACGACCGGCACTTCCCTGAAGGCTGGCGCCAACTGGGACTCAACGGAGCCCAGTTGGTCTACAACCCGTCCGCCACCTCGCGCGGCCTCTCCGGCCACCTCTGGCAACTGGAACAGCCCGCCTCCGCCGTCGCCAACGAGTACTTCGTCGCCGCGATCAACCGCGTCGGCCAGGAGGAGTACGGCGACAACGACTTCTACGGCACCAGCTACTTCGTCGACCCGCGCGGCCAGTTCGTCGGAGACGTCGCCAGCGACAAGGAGGAGGAACTCGTCGTCCGGGACCTGGACTTCGGCCTGATCGAGGAGGTCCGCCAGCAGTGGGCCTTCTACCGCGACCGACGGCCCGACGCCTACGACGGGCTGGTGGAGCCGTGACCGGACTGTACGAACGCCACCTCGCCGTCAGCCCCGAGTGGCTGGCCCTCTACTACCGCCGGCCCATCGAACTCACCCACGGCGAGGGCCGGTACGTCTGGGACGCGGACGGCAACCGCTACCTCGACTTCTTCGGCGGCATCCTCACCACCATGACCGCCCACGCCCTGCCCGAGGTCACCAAGGCCGTCTCCGAACAGGCCGGCCGGATCATCCACTCCTCCACGCTCTACCTCAACCGCCCGATGGTGGAGCTGGCCGAGCGGATCGCCCACCTCTCCGGCATCCCGGACGCCCGGGTCTTCTTCACCACCTCGGGCACCGAGGCGAACGACACCGCGCTCCTGCTCGCCACCGCGTACCGCAGGTCCAACCAGATCCTCGCGATGCGCAACAGCTACCACGGCCGCTCCTTCTCCGCCGTCTCCATCACCGGCAACCACGCCTGGTCGCCCACGACGCTCTCGCCGCTCCAGACGCTCTACGTCCACGGAGGCGTCCGATCCCGTGGCCCGTACGCGGAGTTGAGCGACGAGCGGTTCATCCGGGCGTGCGTCGCCGATCTGGAGGACCTCCTCGGCCACACCCGGGAGGCCGCGGCGCTCATCGCCGAACCGATCCAGGGCGTCGGCGGTTTCACCTCGCCGCCCGACGGGCTGTTCGCCGCGTTCCGCGAAGTCCTGCACCGGCACGGTGTGTTGTGGATCTCGGACGAGGTGCAGACCGGCTGGGGACGGACCGGCGAGCACTTCTGGGGCTGGCAGGCGCACGCCGAGCACGGTCCGCCGGACATCCTCACCTTCGCCAAGGGCATCGGCAACGGCATGTCCATCGGCGGAGTCGTCGCCCGCGCGGAGGTGATGAACTGCCTGGACGCCAACTCCATCTCCACGTTCGGCGGTTCACCCGTCACCATGGCGGCCGGCCTCGCCAACCTCTCGTACCACCTGGAGCACGACCTCCAGGGCAACGCGCGGCGCGTCGGCGGGCTCCTCATCGAGCGGCTGCGAGGGATCGCGGCCGGATCCGACGCCGTACGCGAAGTGCGCGGCCGGGGCCTGATGATCGGTATCGAGCTGGTCAAGCCCGGTACGGACGAGGCCGATCCGGAGGCGGCCACGGCCGTCCTGGAGGCGGCACGCGCGGGCGGTCTGCTCATCGGCAAGGGCGGCGGCCACAACACCAGCGTGCTGCGGATCGCGCCGCCCCTGACCCTGACCGTCGCCGAGGCGGAGGAGGGCGCGTCGGTCCTGGCCGAAGCCCTGCGCGCCGCCGGCTGACCACCGTACGAGCGCCGACCGGCACACCGTGCGCGCCGCCGGCCGACCGCCGTACGACCGCAGTCCGCGCCGAGCACCGCAAGGGCGCCGGCCAGGCACCGTACGAGCGTCAACTGACCGGCGTACGGGGGTCCATGTGCGTGGGCCCCCGTACCGCCCCAGCGAGGAGGTACCCATGAGCCGCACCGTCATCCACGGTGGTCTGGTCATCACCGCGTCCGACGAGATCCACGCCGACGTCCTCGTCGAGGGCGGGCGCATCGCCGCACTCGCGGCCCACGGCACCGACGCCGCGGAGTCCTGGAGCGCCGACCGCAGGATCGACGCCACCGGCAAGTACGTCATTCCGGGCGGCGTCGACGGCCACACCCACATGGAGATGCCGTTCGGCGGGACGTACGCCGCCGACACCTTCGAGACCGGCACCCGCGCCGCCGCCTGGGGCGGGACCACCACCATCGTGGACTTCGCGATCCAGAGCGTGGGCAAGTCGCTGCGCGAAGGGCTCGACGCCTGGTACGCGAAGGCCGACGGCAACTGTGCCATCGACTACGCCTTCCACATGATCCTCGCCGACGTGAACCCGTCCTCGCTCAAGGAGATGGACCGGCTCGTCGCCGAAGGTGTCACGTCCTTCAAGCTGTTCATGGCGTATCCGGGTGTCTTCTACTCCGACGACGGCCAGATCCTGCGGGCCATGCAACAGGCCTCCGGTAACGGCGGGTTGATTATGATGCACGCCGAGAACGGCATCGCCATCGACGTTCTGGTCGAACAGGCCCTCGCCGCCGGCCACACCGACCCGCGCTACCACGGAGACGTCCGCAAGGTCGCCCTGGAGGCCGAGGCCACCCACCGCGCGATCCAGCTCGCCCGCGTTGCCGGATCGCCGCTCTACGTCGTCCACGTCTCCGCCGACGAGGCGGTGGAGGAGATCGCCGCCGCCCGCCACAAGGGCCTCCCGGTCTTCGGCGAGACCTGTCCACAGTACCTGTTCCTCTCCACGGACAACCTCGCCGAGCCGGACTTCGAAGGCGCCAAGTACGTCTGTTCCACGCCGCTGCGCCCCAAAAAGCACCAGGAGACGCTCTGGCGCGGCCTGCGCAACAACGAGCTCCAGGTCGTCTCCACCGACCACTGCCCTTTCTGCTTCTCCGGCCAGAAGGAGATGGGCCGCGGCGACTTCTCCAAGATCCCCAACGGCATGCCCGGCGTCGAGCACCGGATGGACCTGCTGCACCAGGCCGTCGTGGACGGGCACATCACCCGCCGCCGCTGGATCGAGATCGCCTGCGCCTCGCCGGCCCGGATGTTCGGCCTCTACCCGAAGAAGGGCACCATCGCGCCGGGCACCGACGCGGACATCGTCATCTACGACCCGCACGCCGAGCAGACGCTCTCCGCCGAGACGCACCACATGGACGTCGACTACTCGGCGTACGAGGGCAAGCGGATCACCGGCCAGGTCGAGACCGTGCTCTCGCGCGGCGAACTCGTTCTGGAGGGACGGAAGTTCACCGGGCGCGCCGGACACGGCATGTACACCCCGCGTGCCACCTCCCAGTACCTGGACTGACGAGACGTCAGTATCCAGGCCAGCCACCTGTCACCACCTGGACCAGGAGACCCCGCATGGACTTCGGACTCGTCCTCCAGACCGACCCGCCCGCCTCCGCCGTCGTCGGCCTGATGCGCCGCGCGGAACGCAACGGGTTCCGCTACGGCTGGACCTTCGACTCGGCGGTGCTCTGGCAGGAGCCGTTCGTCATCTACAGCCGCATCCTGGAGCACACCGACCGGATGACCGTCGGCCCGATGGTCACCAACCCGGGCACCCGCACCTGGGAGGTCACCGCCTCCACCTTCGCCACCCTCAACGACATGTACGGCAACCGCACGGTGTGCGGGATCGGGCGCGGCGACTCCGCGATGCGCGTCGCGGGCCGCCGGCCCAACACGCTGGCCCGGCTCGGCGAGGCCATCGACGTCATCCGGGACCTGGCGGAGGGCCGGGAGGCGACGGTCGACGGGCAGCCGGTGCAGATCCCGTGGGTGAAGGACGGACGGCTGCCGGTGTGGATGGCGGCGTACGGGCCCAAGGCCCTCGCGCTGGCCGGACAGAAGGCGGACGGCTTCATCCTCCAGCTCGCGGACCCGTTCCTCACCGAGTGGATGATCAAGGCGGTACGGGAGGCCGCGTCCGACGCCGGCCGGGACCCGGACTCCGTCACCATCTGCGTCGCCGCGCCGGCCTACGTCGGCGACGACCTCGATCACGCCCGTGAGCAGTGCCGCTGGTTCGGGGGGATGGTCGGCAACCACGTGGCCGACCTCGTCGCCCGCTACGGCGAGCACTCCGGCCTGGTGCCCGAGGCGCTCACCGCGTACATCGCGGGCCGCTCCGGCTACGACTACAGCCATCACGGCCGCACCGGCAACCCGGACACCGCCTTCGTCCCGGACGAGATCGTCGACCGGTTCTGTCTGCTGGGTCCGGCCGAGGCGCATATCGAGAAGCTCCGGGCGCTGCGGGACATGGGCGTCGACCAGTTCGCGGTCTACAACATGCACGACGCGCGCGAGGCGACCATCGACGCGTACGGCTCCACGATCATCCCCGCACTCACCGCCTGACACCCCTGCGCGCCCCACGGTTCCGTCCCGTCCGCACCGCACCCGCCCGCACCGCCCCGCACGGCACCGCTCCCGAGCGAAGGGGTCGACCACCATGACCGCCACCGTCCCACCCACCCCACCGCCGTCCCCGCAGGACGCGATAGCCGGGGCCACCGCCGCGTCCGGCCGCGTCGAGTTCGCCCACGGATACGTCCCCGACGACACCCGTTTCACCAACGACGACCTGCTGCCCGTCCCCGTGGAGCGGCGCACCTGGACGACGTACAACTTCGCGGCCCTGTGGATCGGGATGGCCCACAACATCCCGTCCTGGCTGCTCGCCTCCGGCCTGGTGGCGCTCGGCATGGACTGGAAACAGGCCGTGTTCACCATCGCGCTCGCCAATGTGATCGTGCTCGCGCCGATGCTGCTCACCGGACACGCCGGACCCAAGTACGGCATCCCCTTCCCGGTCCTGGCCCGCGCCTCGTTCGGGCTGCGCGGCGCCAACCTGCCCGCGCTGATCCGGGCCGCCGTCGCCTGTGCCTGGTTCGGCATCCAGACCTGGATCGGCGGCGTCGGGATCTTCACGCTGCTCGGCAAGGTGTTCGGCGGCTGGGCCGGTGCCGGCGAGATCGGCGGGCAGCCGTGGACGCTCTGGCTCTGCTTCACGCTCTTCTGGGCGCTCGAACTGGCCATCATCTACCGGGGGATGGACGCGCTGCGCCGGTTCGAGAACTGGGCGGCGCCGTTCGTCCTGGTCGGAGCCGTCGCGCTGCTCGTCTGGGTCGCGGTCAAGGCGGGCGGCTTCGGTCCGCTGCTGGACCAGCCGTCCGCGCTCGGCTGGGGCGCCGACTTCTGGCCGGTCTTCTTCCCGTCGCTGATGGGCATGATCGCGTTCTGGGCCACGCTCTCGCTCAACATCCCCGACTTCACCCGCTTCGGCGCGGGCCAACGCGCGCAGATCCGGGGCCAGTCGCTCGGCCTGCCGACCACGATGACGTTCTTCGCGCTGCTCTCGGTCTTCGTCACCTCCGGCTCGCAGGCGGTGTACGCGGTCGCCATCTGGGACCCGGTCGAGCTCGTGGCCCGTACCGACAACGTCTTCGGACTCCTCTTCGGCCTGGTCACCGTGTTGATCGCCACGATCTCCGTGAACATCGCGGCCAACGTGGTCTCACCGGCGTACGACCTGGCGAACCTCGCGCCGAAGTTCATCAGCTTCAAGGGCGGTGCGCTGATCACGGGTGTGGCCGGGGTCGTGATCATGCCGTGGAAGCTGACGGAGACGCCCGAGCTGTACATCTTCACCTGGCTGGGACTGGTCGGCGGGCTGCTCGGTACGGTGGCGGGCATCCTGATCGCGGACTACTGGATCGTCCGCCGTACGGTCCTCGACCTCGCCGACCTCTACCGGCCCGGCGGCCGTTACTGGTACCGGGCCGGCTGGAACTGGCGGGCGGTGGCGGCCTTTGCCGTGGGCGGCGTCCTGGCGGTCGGCGGTTCGCACTCGGCTCCCGGCAAGGGGCCGTTCCCGGCCGACGGGCTGATCCCGTTCCTCGAGCCGCTCGCCGACTACGGCTGGGCGGTCGGGCTGGCCTCGTCGCTGCTGCTGTACGTGGTGTTGACCGGGCGGGAGCGTCGGGAGCGGGTTTGATGCGGCGGGGCCGGTCCTGTGCGGTGTGTGCGGGGCCGGCCTCGTAACCGAGACGTGTGCTCAGACGGGCTTGACGCTGCGGCCCAGCAGAGCCGTCACATCCACCGTCTCGGAGGCGGCCGGGGTCTCGGCGGGCACCGGCCGGTCGAAGCCGGAGAAGTTCACGGTCCCCTCCTCCTCCGCACCCTGCACGGCGATCCGCACCGGATACGGCTCGCCCTCGGTGGCCACGTACACCGTCAGCCGCTCATCGCCCTGGGCGCGGGTCACCGGAATGACGGGCGCGCCGTCCACCTCGGTCTCGCGGCCCTTGGTGAGCGTGCCGCGTTCGGCGGCGTCGCGGTTGTCCGTGATCAGCTCGCGGAAGGTGTCAAGGTCACAGACCTCGGTGACCGTCAGCAGCCGGGCGTCATCGGCCTTCGCCTGCAGGTAACGGCCGTCGAGGATCGCGTCGAACGTGGCGCCGCCGATCGGCACATGGGTCTCCCAGAACGCCCTGTCCGGTTTCAGCCAGACATCGCCGGCGCGCTTCACGATCTCCACGGAACCGTCCTCGCCCATGTCGACGCCGCCCGCGCAGTTGCCGGCCCGGTCCAGCGTCAGATCGACGCTCATCCGGTCGCCGCTCCCGTCGAGACTGCCGCGCGCGCTCAGGTGCAGGGAGGAGACCTGGAGCAGCGCGTCCCGCGAGCGGTCCGCTATCTGCTCGGCGCTGAGCGAGGCGATGTCGTCGTCAGCCCGCGCGACCGCGCCACCCGTCACGGTGAGCGCGACGGCCGCCGCGCCTGCCGCGGTCCGTGCGGCCCAACGGTGTCCGCTCACGTCGCCTCCTCGGAAAGGGCCCGGTCAGGGGCGTACGAACCAGGGTGACCGGCACATTCGAGCGTACGCCGGGAGCGAGGCCGCCGCCCGGCGTGCGCACGGAGAGTGAAGCGCGGCGGTGTTTTCGGCCACGGAGCGTGGGCAGAGCCGCGTACGTGATCCCGCCTGGGTTTCACGTACGCACACACACCACGGAGGAGAACCATGAACCTGTTCACGGGGAAGCGGACCCGGTCCGTCCTGCGGGCGCTGGTCGTCGCGGCGGCGGCCACCGCGTTGGCGAGCCCGGCCACCTCGGCGACCGCCGCGCCGGCGGCGATCCCGCCCGGCCTCTCCTGCCACACCGGCAAGCACGCCGTCGACGAGTACACGGGCTACGCGCTCTGCCGCAACGACGGGAGCCAGACGCAGACGTTCTGGGTCCACCTGGTCTGCGGCTGGGCCCCGGACGTCGACGGCAACCGGGTCACGCTGCGGCCCGGCGAGTCGGGCCAGTCCACCGCCCACTGCGGGAAGATCGGCACCGGTATCGGCGAGATCCATGTCCGGCCGTAACGCCGAACGCGTGCGGCGGCCGTAACGGTTGAGCGTGCCGCCTCCTCTCGTTACCCTCCAGTAAGTACGTGTGGGAAGCGGCCGGGACGACCGGTCGACCCCGCGGCCACGAGGGAGGCGGCACGCCCATGTCCTCAGCGGAGTCCACCGAGCAGACAGACCCGGCCGTACGAGCGCACCTCCAGCACACCCCGCGTCCCGCACCGATGCCCGGCCTCGCCGAGAGCGCACGCCTGCTCACCGACTCCGCCACCACCTCCACCGCGCTCGTCGCCGACGCGCTCGCCCGGATCGAGGCGAGCCAACCCGTCCTCAACGCCTTCCGCCACCTCCGGTCCGAGGCCGCTCTCGCGGAGGCGGCCGAGGCGGACCGCAGGCTGGCTGCGGGGGAGTGGCTACCGCTGCTCGGTGTGCCGGTCGCGGTCAAGGACGACACCGATGTGGCGGGCCTGCCGACACACTTCGGCTGCGACGGCGAGCGGCCGCCGGTCACCACCGACAGCGAGGCGGTCCGGAGGCTGCGCGCCGCCGGAGCCGTGATCGTCGGCAAGACCAACTCCTGCGAGCTGGGCCAGTGGCCGTTCACCGAGGGCCCCGCCTTCGGCGCCACCCGCAACCCCTGGAACACCGCGCACACACCCGGCGGCTCCTCCGGCGGATCGGCCGCCGCCGTCGCGGCGGGCCTGGTCCCCGCCGCCCTCGGCTCGGACGGCGCCGGGTCCGTCCGCATCCCCGCCGCCTGGACCCACCTCGTCGGCATCAAGCCCCAGCGCGGCCGCGTCTCGGTCCACCCGCACCACGACGCCTTCCAGGGCCTCACCGTCAACGGCCCTCTCGCCCGTACGGTGGCGGACGCCGCGCTCCTGCTGGACGCGGCCGCCGGCGCGCACCCCGACGACCTCCACCGCCCGCCCGCCGTCCGCGCCTCCGACGCCGCCCGACGCGATCCGGGCCGCCTCCGCATCGCTCTCGCCTGGCGGCCCCCGCTCACCCTCACCGGCGCCGGACCCGACCCCGAGGTGCGCCGGGCCGTCACCGCGCTCGCCGAGACCCTGGCCCGGCTCGGCCACCACGTCGAGGAGGCCCGCCCCCGCTACGGCCTGATCGGCCTCGCCTTCGTGCCCCGCGCCACCGCCGGCATCGCCGAATTCGCCGCCCGCCACCCCGAACCGGCCCTCCTGGACCCGCGCACCCGCAGCGCCCTGCGGACCGGGACGCGGCTCGGCGGCCGGGTGGTGCGGGCGGCCCGGGCCCGCGAGGTACGCCAGCACCGCCGGATCGGCGCACTCTTCGACACGTACGACGTCCTCCTCACCCCGACGACCGCCGCGCCTCCACCCCTTATCGGCACCTTCGACCGCCTCAGCGCCTGGCGCACCGACGTCACGATGGCGGCCGCCTGCCCCTACGCCTGGCCGTGGAACGTCCTCGGCTGGCCCGGCATCAGCGTCCCGGCCGGCCTCACCCGCTCCGGCCTCCCCGTCGGCGCCCAGCTCCTCGGCCCGTCCCGCAGCGAGGAGCGGCTGATCGCGCTCGCCGCCCAGCTGGAGGACGACCTGCGCTGGTACGAGCACCGGCCGCCGATCGTGTAACGCGGAGTGATCGAGGAATCACCGGACCCCGTACCCGGACTGTGAAGCCGTACGGGGGCCTTGTGGAGCCACGGGCGGTGACGAGATATCTTGATGTCAAGCAATGTTGCAGACGTGGAGCGGAGCACCCGGTGACTGACTCGACCATCATCTATACGCACACCGACGAGGCCCCTGCCCTGGCGACCTATTCCTTCCTGCCCGTGATCGAGGCCTACGCCTCGACCGCAGGCGTCACGGTCGAGCGCCGTGACATCTCCCTCGCGGGCCGGATCATCGCCAGTTTCCCGGAGCGGCTGAAGGCCGAGCAGCGTATCGATGACGCACTCGCCGAGCTCGGCGAGCTGGCCAGGACGCCCGGCGCGAACATCATCAAGCTGCCGAACATCTCGGCGTCGATCCCGCAGCTCAAGGCGGCCATCGCCGAGCTCCAGGAGCAGGGCTACGCGCTCCCGGACTACCCGGACGACCCGAAGAGCGATGAGGACAAGGACGTCCGCGCCCGGTACGACAAGGTCAAGGGCAGCGCCGTGAACCCGGTGCTGCGCGAGGGCAACTCCGACCGCCGCGCCCCCGCGTCCGTCAAGAACTACGCCAAGGCCCACCCGCACCGCATGGGCGCCTGGAGCGCCGACTCGAAGACGAACGTCGCCACCATGGGCGTCGACGACTTCCGCTCCACCGAGAAGTCCGCCGTCATCGCCGAGGACGGCTCGCTCCGCATCGAGCTGCACGGCGACGACGGCGCCACCACCGTGCTGCGCGAGTCCGTACCCGTACTCAAGGGCGAGGTCGTGGACGCGGCCGTCATGCGCGTCGCCGCGCTGCGCGAGTTCTTCACCGCGCAGGTCGCCCGCGCCAAGGCCGAGGGGGTGCTCTTCTCCGTGCACCTCAAGGCCACCATGATGAAGGTCTCCGACCCGATCATCTTCGGCCACGCGGTCCGCGCCTTCTTCCCGAACACCTTCGCCCAGTACGGCGACCAGCTCGCCGCCGCCGGCCTCACCCCCAACGACGGCCTCGGCGGCATCCTCAAGGGCCTCGGCTCGCTGCCCGGCGTCGGTGCCGAGATCCAGGCGTCCTTCGAGGCCGAGCTCGCCGAGGGCCCGGCCCTCGCGATGGTCGACTCCGACAAGGGCATCACCAACCTGCACGTCCCCAGCGACGTCATCGTCGACGCCTCCATGCCGGCCATGATCCGCACCTCCGGCCACATGTGGGGCCCGGACGGCGACGAGGCCGACACCATCGCCGTCCTCCCGGACAGCAGCTACGCCGGTGTCTACCAGGTCGTCATCGACGACTGCCGCGCCAACGGCGCTTTCGATCCGGCGACCATGGGCTCCGTGCCCAACGTCGGTCTGATGGCGCAGAAGGCCGAGGAGTACGGCAGCCACGACAAGACCTTCGAGATCTCCGCCACCGGCACCGTGCGCGTCATCGGCGCGGACGGCACCGTGGTGCTGGAGCAGGCCGTCGGCGCCGGTGACATCTTCCGGATGTGCCAGACCAAGGACGCGCCGATCCAGGACTGGGTCAAGCTCGCCGTCACCCGCGCCCGCGCGACCGGCAACCCGGCGGTGTTCTGGCTGGACGAGACCCGCGCGCACGACGCCAACCTGATCGCCAAGGTGACGACGTACCTCGCCGACCACGACACCGACGGCCTGGACATCTCCGTGAAGTCGCCGGAGGAGGCCACCGCCTTCTCCCTGGAGCGCATCCGCCGCGGTGAGGACACCATCTCCGTCACCGGCAACGTGCTCCGTGACTACCTGACCGACCTCTTCCCGATCCTGGAGCTCGGCACCAGCGCGAAGATGCTCTCCGTCGTCCCGCTGATGAACGGTGGCGGCCTCTTCGAGACCGGTGCCGGCGGCTCGGCGCCCAAGCACGTCCAGCAGCTCGTCAAGGAGAACTACCTCCGCTGGGACAGCCTGGGCGAGTTCCTGGCCCTCGCGGTCAGCTTCGAGCACCTGGCCACCACCACGGACAACGCGCGGGCGCAGGTCCTCGCCGACACCCTGGACCGGGCGACCGGCACGTTCCTCAACGAGGACAAGTCCCCGAGCCGTCGCCTCGGCGGTATCGACAACCGCGGCAGCCACTTCTACCTGGCTCTGTACTGGGCCCAGGAGCTGGCGCAGCAGACCGACGACGCCAAGCTCGCCGAGGCGTTCGCGGCGCTCGCCAAGACACTGGCCGAGCAGGAGGAGACCATCGTCGCCGAGCTGATCGCGGTGCAGGGCTCCCCGGCCGAGATCGGCGGCTACTACCAGCCCGACCCGGCCAAGGCCGAGGCGATCATGCGCCCGTCCGCCACGTTCAACCAGGCGATCGCGTCCCTCGCCTGAGGTTTCGTCCGATGTGAAGGCATCACATCCGCCCCGGCCGGCCTTGTGCCCGGCCGGGGCGGTTCGCTTTGTGCCCTTACGTCGTACGGGCGCCCACCGCAGGCGAACCGGCGAGTTTCACGTGATCGGGTGATCGACCAATCCGGCTGTCCTTCGGCTCCGAATGACGACCGTGAGGATCACCCGGACAGCCCTGACCCGAGGAACGCTGGCAGCCCTGAGCGGACTGCTGGCGGGATTCGCCGCCCTGACCGTCGCCGAACTCGTCTCGGCCGCCGTCAGGCCCGAGGCGAGTCCCGTGACAGCGGTCGGCGGAGCGGCCATCGACCGGACGCCCGCCGGGGTCAAGGACTTCGCCATCCGGAACTTCGGCGAGAACGACAAACTCGTCCTGCAACTCGGCATCGTCCTCACCCTCGCCCTCTTCGCCGTCGCCGTCGGCCTGTTGGCGCTGCGCCACCGCCGTACGGGCTCCGCCGCCGTCCTGGCGTTCGGTGTGGTCGGCGCTGCCTCGGCCGTGAGCCGCCCGGACTCCACCGGCATCACCGACGGACTGCCGTCGCTGGTCGGCGCGGCGGCCGGAGCGGTCCTTCTGTACGTCCTCGCCGACAGGCTCACCAGCCCGCGCCGGATCGCGGGGGAGGAGCAGGAGGAGAACGAGAGCGGCTGGGACCGGCGCGGCTTCCTGATCGCCGCCACCGCCGCGGCCGCCGCCTCCACTGTGGCGGGAGCGGTCGGCCGGACGCTCAACGGCCGCAGCGCCCAGGACGCCGTCGCCTCCCGTGAGGCCGTGACCCTGCCGGCCCCGGCCTCACCCGCCAAGCCGATCCCGGCCGGCGCACAGCTGCGAGTCCCCGGCCTGCCTCCGTTCACCACCCCCAACAACAAGTTCTACCGCGTGGACACCGCCCTGGTCGTCCCCAAGGTCGACGCGAACACCTGGCGGCTGCGCATCCACGGCCAAGGCGTCCGCCGGGACCTGGAGTTCACCTACCAGGACCTCCTCAACCGGCCCCTGATCGAACGCGAGATCACGCTCTGCTGCGTCTCCAACGAGGTCGGCGGCCCATACATCGGCCACGCCAAGTGGATCGGCGTACGCCTCGCCGACCTGCTCAAGGAGGCGGGCGTCAAGCCGCCGTCGCGAGGTGGAAAGGCGGACCAGATCATCGCCCGCTCGGTCGACGGCATGACGCTCGGCACGCCTGTCGAGGACGTCATGGACGGCCGGGACGCCATGCTCGCCGTCGGCATGAACGGCGAACCGCTCCCCTTCGTCCACGGCTTCCCCGTCCGCATGCTCGTGCCCGGACTGTACGGATACGTCTCGGCCTGCAAGTGGATCGAGGACATCGAGCTCACCACCTTCGCCGACTACGACGCGTACTGGGTGAAGCGCAAGTGGGCCCGCAAGGCCCCGATCAAGACCCAGTCCCGGATCGACACCCCCAAGCCCTTCGGGCGCCCCGAGGCCGGCACGGTCATGGTGGCCGGAGTGGCCTGGGCCCAGCACCGCGGGATCGAGAAGGTCGAGATCCGCGTCGACGACGGCCCGTGGCGCCCGGCCCAACTGGCCGAGCAGGACACCGTCGACACCTGGCGCCAGTGGTCCTACCCCTGGAAGGCCACTCCCGGCGGACACACCCTCACCGTCCGCGCCACGGACGGCACGGGCGAGGTCCAGACCGAGAAGCGCACCAAGACCGTCCCGGACGGCGCCAGCGGCTGGCACTCGGTGGTGGTCACCGTGGACTGACCCCTCCCCAACAGGCTTCTTCACAGCACCACTTGATCCGTTTCCGTTTGTGAACGCACCAACCCGTCGACGAACCAGGAGAACTCCATGAACGCCCTTCGCCACCGCCGTGCAGCTGTCGCCGTCGCCGCTGCCGTGATGCTGCCCCTCACGCTCTCCGCGTGCTCCGACTCCGGCTCGGACAGTGCCTCCGACAGCTCCTCCGCCGCAGGCTCCACCCCCGAGGAGTCGAAGCCGGCCGCCGGTGACGACGCCATGATGGACAAGCCGTTCGGCCCGGCCTGTGCCGGCGTTCCGAAGGACGGCGCGGGCAGCTTCGACGGCATGGCCAAGGACCCGGTCGCCACCGCCGCGTCCAACAACCCGGCGCTCTCCACGCTCGTCGCCGCCGTGCAGAAGGCCGGCCTGGTCGACACCCTCAACAGCGCCGAGAACATCACCGTGTTCGCGCCGACCAACGACGCCTTCGCCAAGATCCCGAAGGCCGACCTGGACGCGGTCCTCAACGACAAGGCCAAGCTCACCGAGATCCTGACCTACCACGTCGTGGGTCAGAAGCTCACCCCGCAGCAGTTGGAGAGCGGCACGTTCGACACGCTGCAGAAGAGCTCGCTGACCACGGCCGGCTCCGGTGAGTCGTACAAGGTCAACGACAGCGCCAACGTGGTCTGCGGCAACGTGCCGACCGCCAACGCCACGGTCTACATCATCGACACGGTGCTGATGCCGAAGTAATCGGCAGCCCCGCTGCGGGAGGACGGCCATCACTCCGGCAGCGGGGCTTTTGGCCTCACCGGCCGAAGACCCTTCCCAGCGCCTCCTTCAACTGCCCGACCGTCGGCGGCCGGAGGCAGGCGCTGAGGTAGCCGTCCGGCCGTACGACGAACGCCGCGCCCTCGCCGACCCCGTACTGCCGCGCGAACTCGCCCCGGCTGTCGTGGTGATGAGGAGCCCCCGTCGCCTCGTCCGGCGGCGCGTCGGCAGGCAGGATCCGGCACGTCTCCATCCGGCCGCCGGTCAACTCACCGGCCGCCGCGGCGAGATCGGCGGGTGTGTCACCGGCCGGATGGCTCCCGTACACCACCATGACATGGTCCCGCCCGCGCAACAGGTCGTACAGGCGCACCGGATACGCGGCGATGTCTCCGGTGAGGCCGCCGCAGTCCGGGGCCCGATCGCCCGGCCGGAGCGTCGCCTCGTCGCCCGGAGGCAGCGGTGTCACGATCGGGCTCTCCCGGTAGCCGACCAGGAGTTGGGCCTGTCGGAGCAGGAGCGTCTCCAGGTCCGTCGGGTCCGCCTGCACACCCTCGGCGGCCTGGCGGACCGTCCGGCCCACCACTTCCTCGCCGACCGGGTGCCGTTCGGCGTCGTAGCTCGACGGCAGACGCTGATCCGCCGCGCCCTCGACGGCCAGCGCGAGTTTCCACGCCAGGTTGCAGGCGTCCTGGACACCGGTGTTCATGCCTTGCGCGCCGGTCGGCGGATGGATGTGCGCCGCGTCCCCTGCGACGAACACCCGCCCGTCGCCGTACCGGTCCACCAGCCGGTGGCTGATCCGGAACACCGAGGACCAGCGCAGCGCGGACGCGGTGACCGGCTCCGGCGCCAGCCGGTCCAGCACCTTCTGGATGTCGGCGAGAGCAGGAGCCGTACCGCCTTCCAGGCCGTGCGCGACCCCGTCGCCGGAGTCCGGCCGCTCCGCCGACAGCTCCGGCGGCACCAGCATCGACATCCGGTAGCGGCCCTCGCCCGGCAGCGGGACGCAGACCAGCAGGTCATCGATGGCGCCGTCCTCACCCCGGTGCATCGACCGCACCCCGTACCCCGGCGGCAGCCCCCAGCCCACCTCCACATCCGCGAGCATGTACTCCTCCGGGAACGCTCCGCCCTCGAAGGAGAGCCCGAGCACCTTGCGGACCACGCTGTGCGCGCCGTCGCACCCGACCAGGAAGCGGGACCGCACCTCCTCCTCGGCCCCGGAAGCGGTGGCCAGCCGGCTCGTCACTCCGGCCGGGTCCTGCGCGAACGCCACCAGCTCCGTCGAACGCTCGATCCCGGTGCCGAACCGTCCGAGGTGCTCCTCCAGGAGGCGCTCCGTCTCGTACTGCGGCAGCGCGGCGAAGCCGTACGGCACCTCCGGCGGAAGGGCCAGCTCGATGCGGCCCTGCGCGGCCCCGTTCACGTACGTCAGTTGTCCGCGCATCGGGACCGCCGCGTCCAGCACCGCCCGCACCAGCCCCATCCGGTCGAAGAGCTCCAGCGTGCGCGGCTGGATTCCGACCGCCTTGGCGTACGGCAGCCGGGCCGGAAGGCGGTCCACGATCCGGCAGGAGACACCCGCGCGCCGCAGCTCGGCGGCGAGCATCAGCCCGACCGGGCCCGCGCCCACCACGAGTACGTCGGTCGATTCGCTGCGTGCCACCGGGGCCTCCCGCCGTGGGCCCCCTGCCGTACGGTCGTACGGTCCTCTCCATCGTCCTGCCGCCGGCCGACCTCGGCACCCGGAGGGTCAGGCGGGCGAGGGCGGCGGGGTCATCGCCCACCGGATGGTCCTGGTCAGAGCCTTCCCGGCAGGCCGTACGCAGACCTCCTCGACCCCCGGCACCCGAGGCAGCCGCAGCGGCTCACGGGCCCAGCGCGGGAGGCCGGACACGGCGTTGGCGGCGAGTACGGCGTACGGAGGACGGGCCGGCCACGGCAGCGGCGGGTGGAGGAGGATGAAGCGGGCCGCGTCCAGGGCCTCCTGCGTGGCACGCAGTTCCGGGCGGTAGGCGGCGATCCGGGCGGCCAGCTCCGCCCGGTCGTGCGGCGGGTCGGTGACTCCGAGCGCGTGCGCCACCGTCGCCATGTCGTGGATGTAGCCGTCGCATCCGGCACCGTCCAACGGCCGTTCTCCGTAACGCTGGTGGGCCCGGAGGAAGCTGTCCACCTCGGCCACGTGCACCCAGCACAGCAGATGCGGATCGGCCGCGTGGTACGGCTCGCCGGACGGCGCGATGCCGCGCACCCGCTCGTGCACGGAACGTACGCGCTCGACCGCCTCCTGAGCGTGCTCGGCCGTGCCGAACGTGGTCACCGCGAGGAACGTGCTGGTCCGCTGCAGCCGCCCCCACGGATCGCCCTTGAACCCCGAGTGGCCCGCCACGGCGGCCATGGCGAGCGGGTGCAGCGACTGGAGGAGGAGCGCGCGCAGCCCGCCGATGAACATGGACGCGTCTCCGTGCACCCGGCGCACCGGCCGGTCCGGGCCGAACCAGCGCGGGCCGGGCGTGTCGTGGATCCGGGCCCGGTTCTCCGGCCCGGAGGGCCCCGCCACCCGGGAGAACAGGGCCCGGCCGAGCCGTTCCCGTACCCCGGAGTCTGGCTGCGCTCTGTCCATGCCTCCCAGTATGCGGGGCGGCGGGACACCCCCTACGGCACCCGGGCCGTCCACTCCTCCGTCGCGAACTTCGTCCGTACGAGCTCCTCGGCGCGCGCCAGCTCCGCGTCCGTCACGCGGCCGTCCGTGAGGCCGTGGCGCTTGCGGAAGGAGTCGATCATCCGCTCGATCACGACCTGGCGGGGCAGTCCGGTCTGCCGGCGCAGCGGGTCGACGCGCTTCTTCGCCGACCGGGTGCCCTTGTCCGACATCTTCTCCTTGCCGATGCGTAGCACCTCCAGCATCTTGTCGGCGTCGATGTCGTACGCCATGGTCACGTGGTGCAGCACGGCCCCGGGCCCGCCGTCCGGCCCCACCACCCGCTTCTGCGCCGCGCCGGCGATCTTGCCGACCTCGGTGGCGATGTCGTTGAGCGGCTGGTACCAGGCCTTGATGCCCATGTCCGCGAGCGCTTCGAGGACCCAGTCGTCCAGATAGGCGTAGCTGTCGGCGAAGGAGAGCCCGGAGACCAGCGCCTGCGGGACGGCCAGCGAGTACGTGATGGTGGAGCTCGGCTCGGCGAACATCGCGCCGCCGCCGGAGATGCGCCGTACGACGTCCACACCGTGCCGCTCCACGCCTGCCGGATCGACCTCGTTGCGCAGCGACTGGAAGCTGCCGATGATCACGGCGGGCGAGTCCCACTCCCAGACCCGCAGCGTCGGCGGCCGGACCCCCGCCGCGACCTCGGCGGTGATCACCTCGTCCAGCGCCATGTGCAGCGCCGGCGACTGAGGCGCGTCATGGATCAGCTGCCAGTCGTAGTCGCTCCACTCCGTGGCCTGCGCCAGCGCCCGGCGTACGGCGATGGCGACACCCTCCGCGCTCAGCCCGAGCATCACCGTGGAGTCGGGCAGCGCCGCCTCGATCCGGGCCGCGAGACCCGCCGTGTCCGTGTTGGCCGGAGCGCCCTCCAGCGCAGCGTCGATCGCGCGGATCGCCTCGTCGGGTTCGAGGAAGAAGTCCCCGGCGACGCGGACGTTCCGCAGCGCCCCGCCCTCCACGTCCAGGTCCACCACGACCAGCTTGCCGCCGGGAACCTTGTACTCACCGTGCACAGCGCCGCCTCCAGCTCGGAATTGTTCGGCCCGGCTCGGTGATGAGCCGGACACATCCGGCTATAACGGGCGCGGGCTCGTCGATCATCCCTCGCTCCGCGGAGGCACCGCTCGCCGGCCGATCAGCCCGTAGCGCTCGGCTGCGAGCTGCGCCACGCCCACCGCCTGGTCTACGCCGAGGGCCTGGTGCTGGACGATCCGCGCTCCGCGACACCCATCGGGCTCGGCTGTCGGGGGGACGCGGAGGGCGGAGGCCGTCGGGGGGCGGGGAGAACCGCTCGCCGGGACGGGCCTGCGGGGCCGTGGGTGCGGACCGGTGCCATGCGTGTCTGCTCCATCCTCGTGGAAACACGGAACAATCCCGTGGCCGGTATCCTGACTCCCGGATCAGCGCGCGTCCTCATGCCTTCCCGACGGCTTCTGCACCGTCAGTGGCGTGTCCTGCGAGGACGAACTCCCCGGTCACAGTGGCGGGACCGCGCCGGAATCGCACCGGCTTCCCTGACGCCACGAGCCTAGGGCGTGTCCGGCGGATCTTGGCCGGGTCCACGACGTCTGGCACTTCCCCAAGCTCTCGGCTGCGCTCGAGCAGGGGGCCCATCCCTCGCCGCGTTGCCGAAACGCCCGAATCGCTCCGCGATGAGGACGTTCCAGCGCCTTGCGATGCACCGCACCGGACGCCGCGGCCCATTCGGCCCTGATCCGCCGGACACCCCCTTGAGGGTGCCCGGCTGCACGCCGGCCACCCCGCTGCTCACGAACATGTAGTTGGACGTCCTAGTAAGTCCACCCCGCCTCACCCCGGCCTGCCCTCGGGCCCGGCGCGATCGCGCGCCCCGCTCCTGGCATGATCGGCCGACATGAGCGACGCACCACGCCACATCCTCGTCATCGGCATGGGAGCCGGCGACCCCGACCACCTGACCCTCGCCGCCATCAAGGCCATGCGCCGGGCGCAGGTCTTCTTCGTGCTCGGCAAGGGCCGGGAGAAGGAGTCCCTCACCCGGCTGCGGCGGGACATCCTGGCCGAGCACCTGGACGGCCCCTACCGGGTCGTGGAGGCCGAGGACCCCTGGCGGGACCGCACGCAGGACGACCGGGGCCGCTACACCACGGCGGTCCACGACTGGCGCCACCGCCGCGCCGACATCTGCGAGCGCCTGATCGTCGAGGAGCTGGCACCGGGGGAGTGCGGAGCGTTCCTGGTGTGGGGCGACCCGTCCCTGTACGACAGTACGCTCGCGATCCTGGAGGACATCCTGGCCCGTGGCACGGTGGAATTCGGCCATGAGGTGGTCCCCGGGATCAGCAGCGTCTCCGCGCTCGCCGCCCGCCACCACACCTCGCTGAACCAGGTCGGCCGCCCCATCCACATCACGCCCGGCCGACGGCTCGCCGAGGGGTTCCCGGACGACGACGGCGACATCGTGGTGATGCTCGACGGCCACGAGAGCTTCACCCATCTGACGGGCCGCGGCCTGTGGATCTACTGGGGCGCCTACATCGGCACCCCGGACGAACTCCTGGTCTCCGGACCGCTCGACGAGGTCGCCGAACGGATCAGCCGCGTGCGCGCCGAGGCCCGCGAACGGCACGGCTGGATCATGGACACGTACCTGCTCCGCCGGCGGCCGGAAAGCGCGGAACCCACGGAAAGCGCGGAAGGCACGGAGTCGCCGTAGGCCCCGGGTGGCGTGGATCAGTCGAGGTAATGGGCGCGTCCCTGGTCGTCCATGCCGACCGGCCCCTCAGGGATGACGCAGAACTCATTGCCCTCGGGGTCCGCCATGACCAGGAACCCGCTGTCGGCGTACTCCTCCAGCCGGCGTCCGCCGAGCGCCTCGATGCGCTGCTGTTCGGCGGCCGGATCGGGTGAGCTGATGTCGACGTGCACGCGGTTCTTGCCCGTCTTGAACTCACCCGTCCGCTGGACTCCCAGGGCCTGGCCGTTCTCGCGGCGCAGCCAGACGTACGGGCCGGTGCGGTCCACCACCGGCCTGCCGAGCAGCTCGGACCAGAACGCGGCCAGCAGCTCCGGGTCGGCGGCGTCGATGACGAGGGCGTTGATCTGTACGCGTACATCAGCCATGCCCCGATTCTCCCTCCGGCGGCGGACGGCCGACAACCGCCGACCGGCCCTCAGCTGTCGGGCCCCGGCCCGCGAGCGGGGGCCCGGACCGGTGAGCGGGTCACGTGACACAGGGCCGCGGGTCGCGTCGAGGCGCGGCGGCCGCCCGCGCCTCGTCGTCGGACCCGGTCGGAGGTCAGCTGCGGGACTCGTGCGCCCGGATCACGCCGAGCCCATGACCGAGGCTCGGGCACTCGGCGGTCAGGTCGTTGCCCCGCACCAGATAGTTGTGCACGCGCCCGTCGGTGGGCCGTTCGACGGCCCGGTACAGGGTGCCGTTCACCGTGATCGTCCAGTCGTCGCCGTCCTGGGCCCACCCGACTGTCTTCTTCATATGGCGCTTCCCTCACTCGTCGCCGCCGCGGGTCGGCGGCTGGGTATTGGCAAGAAGAACGGCCTGTGACGCTCTGTGGTTCCGGTTCGCCTACGCCATTCGGTTACATCTGCGTCACCATGCCCGCACGATCTGACCAGAAGTCAGCGAACCGGCGAAGAGGAGCCGAACCCGCCACCACTCGTTCGGAGTCCGTGTCTCATATCGCCGTCCGAAGAGTGAACAACGGTGTGCGCCCGGCGGCCATCCGCTTAGGGTGGCCGGTGCAGCTGGTTCGCCCTGTCCGCCAGACAGGGTGTCGTAAGAGGGAACCCGGTGGGAATCCGGGACTGCCCCGCAGCGGTGAGTGGGAACGACCGCCGTCATACGCACTGGGCCCGGCCGGGTCTGGGAAGCGACGGCCAGTAGGTGTCTGCCTCCGGCAGACGTGCCCGCGAGTCCGAAGACCTGCCCGTTGCCCGCACGCGACCGTTCGCGTGCGGAGTTCCCGGTGACCTCGTGGGCGGGTCGGCGTAACCGTCAGGCGGACGGACACGGGCAACGTGTCGTGCTTCCGCCCGATTTCGTCACCCCTTCGCGTCCGCGTTCCGTCCCGGGAACAGCTGGAGACATGCTCGCGAAGGAGAGTCACGTGACAGCGAAGCCCGCAGCCGCGGCAGCACGGGCCACCGTGTACGGCTACCCCCGCCAGGGTCGGAACCGTGAACTGAAGAAGGCCATCGAGGGCTACTGGAAGGGCCGCGTCGACGCGGACACTCTCCGGCGGACCGCCGCCGAACTGCGCAGGGGAACCTGGCAGCGGCTCGCCGAGGCCGGAGTCCACGAGGTGCCGACCGGTGATTTCTCGCACTACGACCACGTCCTGGACACCAGCGTCATGGTCGGCGCTGTCCCCGCGCGGCACCGCGAGGCGGTCCAGGCGGACGCCCTCGACGGCTACTTCGCCATGGCCCGCGGCACGCAGGACGTGGCGCCGCTGGAGATGACCAAGTGGTTCGACACCAACTACCACTACCTGGTACCCGAGTTGCGCCCGGACACGGTGTTCACCGCCGACTCCGCCAAGCAGGTCGCCGAGTTCAAGGAGGCCCTCGCGCTCGGCCACACCCCGCGCCCGGTCCTCGTCGGACCCGTCACCTACCTCCTGCTCGCCAAGGCGGCCCCCGGTGTCGCCGCCGACTTCGAGCCGCTGACCCTCCTGGACCGGCTGCTTCCCGTGTACGCCGAAGTCCTCGCCGACCTCCGGGCCGCCGGCGCCGAGTGGGTCCAGCTGGACGAGCCCGCGCTCGTCCAGGACCGCACCCCGGCCGAGCTGAACGCCGCCGCCCGCACCTACCGCGAGCTCGGTGGTCTCACCGACCGTTCCAAGCTGCTGGTCGCCTCCTACTTCGGACGGCTCGGCGAAGCGCTGCCGGTGCTCGCCAAGTCGCCGGTGGAGGGGCTCGCGCTGGACTTCACCGAGTCCGGCGCCGCGAACCTCGCCGACCTCGCGGCGGCCGGCGGACTGCCCGGCAAGCGCCTGGTCGCGGGCGTCGTCAACGGCCGCAACATCTGGATCAACGACTACGAGAAGTCGCTCGCCACCCTCGGCACGCTCCTCGGCCTCGCGGACCACGTCGACGTCTCCGCCTCCTCCTCCCTCCTCCACGTCCCGCTGGACGCCCGGGCCGAGCAGGACATCGACCCGGAGATCGCCCGCTGGCTCGCTTTCGCCCGGCAGAAGACCCAGGAGATCGCCGTCCTGGCGCGCGGTCTGTCCGCCGGCACCGAGGCCATCGCCGCCGAACTCGCCGCCAACCGGGCCGACCTGGCCTCCCGCACCGCCGCCGTCATCACCCGCGACCCGGCCGTCCGGGCCCGTACGGCGGCCATCACCGACGCCGACGGCCGCCGCTCCCAGCCGTACGCCGAGCGGACCCTCGCTCAGCGCGCGCACCTCGGTCTTCCGCTGCTGCCGACCACCACGATCGGATCGTTCCCGCAGACCACCGAACTGCGCACCGCCCGCGCCGACTTGCGAGCGGGCCGGATCGACGAGGCCGGCTACGAGGAGCGCATCAAGGACGAGATCCGCGAGGTCCTCTCCTTCCAGGAGAAGGCCGGGATCGATGTCCTGGTCCACGGTGAGCCCGAACGCAACGACATGGTGCAGTACTTCGCCGAGCAGCTCACCGGCTACCTCGCCACGCAGCACGGATGGGTCCAGTCGTACGGCACCCGCTACGTCCGGCCGCCGGTCCTCGCCGGGGACATCACGCGTCCCGAGCCGATGACGGTGCGCTGGACGGCGTACGCGCAGTCGCTGACCCAGCGGCCGGTCAAGGGCATGCTCACCGGGCCGGTCACCATGCTCGCCTGGTCCTTCGTCCGCGACGACCAGCCGCTCGGCGAGACCGCCCGCCAGATGGCGCTCGCACTGCGCGACGAGGTCGACGACCTGGAGGCGAACGGCACTTCGGTGATCCAGGTCGACGAGCCCGCGCTGCGTGAGACGCTGCCGCTGCGGGCCGCCGAGCACGCCGCGTACCTTCGGTGGGCGACGGAGTCCTTCCGGCTCGCCACCTCCGGCGTGCGGCCGGACACGCAGATCCACACGCACATGTGCTACGCGGAGTTCGGCGACATCGTCCAGGCCATCGACGACCTCGACGCCGACGTCATCAGCCTGGAGGCCGCCCGCTCGCACATGCAGGTCGCCCGCGAACTGGCCACCCACGGCTACCCGCGCGAGGCCGGACCCGGCGTCTACGACATCCACTCCCCGCGCATCCCGAGCACCGAAGAGGCAGCGGCCCTGCTGCGCAAGGGACTTGAGGCCATCCCGGCGACACGCCTCTGGGTGAACCCCGACTGCGGCCTGAAGACCCGCGGCTGGCCCGAGACCCGGGCCTCCCTGGAGAACCTGGTCGCCGCCGCGCGGGAGATCCGCGCGGAGCTGCCCACCGAAGCGGCATGATCCGACCCGGTACGGGAGCGGTCACCGCCGCTCCCGTACCGGGTGTGCGACCCCGACTCGGTTCAGGCGCAAGCCGGTTCGGAGGTCCGGCCGGCCGGAGTGCGTTCTTCCTCAACGGGAGAGTTAGGTTAACCTAACCGGCGAATCCCGGTTGTGGATCTTGCACTCCGATCGAAGGGCTTCGCCATGGAGCGTGCTCAGGGCCTGCTGTCCGCCGAACTCCCCGTCGAGCGTGCGGTGTGAGTGCCGGTACGGGAGGCCTCCTCGCGGGCGGAGTCGACGGACCCGGCCACCTGCGTGCCCTGACCTCGGTCGTGCTGGACACGTTGGAGAGCGCCGCCCGCGCCCGAGGCGGGCCGCTGCCCGCCGGAGGCCCGGACGCCGTGGCCCGGCGGACCACCGCTCTGGCCGCTCCGGTGCTGCCCGAGGAAGGCGTCGGTGGAGAGGCCGCGCTCGCAGACCTCGTACGGGCGGTGGCCGAGGGAGCAGCCGACCCGGCCGATCCCGCGTGCGTCGCTCATCTGCACTGCCCGCCGCTGGCCGTGGCGGTCGCGGCGGAGCTGGCCGGGGCGGCGCTCAACCCGTCGATGGACTCCTGGGACCAGGCGCCCGCCGCCGGAGTGATCGAGGAGCTGACCACGGCCGCACTGGCCCGGCTCGTCCACCCGGACGCTCCCGCACCCGACGCGCTCATCACCAGCGGCGGCACCGAGTCCAACCTGGTCGCGCTGCTCCTGGCTCGCGAACGCGCGGCGTCCGGCCTTCTCCGGGTGGTGACCGGCGCCAACGCCCACCACAGCGTCCACCGCGCCGCCTGGATGCTCGGCCTGCCCGCCCCGACCCAGGTCGCCTGCCACGACGGCCGGATCGACCCCGCCGGCCTCGACCGCACCCTGGCCGAGCTCGGCGGCGGCCCGGTCCTGGTCGTCGCCACCGCCGGGACCACGGACGAGGGACGCATCGACCCGCTCCCCGAGATCGCCGACATCGTGGAACGGCACGGCGCCGAACTCCACGTCGACGCCGCGTACGGCGGGCCTCTGCTCTTCAGTGAGCGCCTGGCGCCTCGGCTCGCCGGGCTCGATCGGGCGGTCTCCGTAACGTTCGACCTGCACAAACTCGGCTGGCAGCCGGTCGCCGCCGGAGTGCTGGCCGTCGCGGACACCGCGCTGCTCGCGCCACTCTCACTGCGCACCGACTACCTCAACGCCGACGACGACACCGAGGCCGGCCTCCCGGACCTGCTCGGCCGCTCGATCCGTACGACCCGGCGACCCGACGCACTGAAGATCGCGGTCACCTTCCGCGCGCTCGGACGGCGTGGACTGAGCGAACTGGTCGAGCACTGCGTACGTACGGCGGAGGAGTTCGGCCGGGCCGTCGACGCCCGGCCCGCACTGCGCCGCCGGCCCGGCGCGATCGGGATCAGCACCGTGCTGTTCCGGCCGGCGGTGGCCGACGCTTTGGAGGTGGAGGCCGGGGACGCCGTGGTCGCCGAGGTCCGCCGCACGCTGCTCATGGACGGCCGGGCCGTCCTCGGGCGGGCGGTGGCCGAGGACGGCGACGGCAGGCGCCGGCTCTGGCTGAAGGCCACGCTGCTGCACCCGGCCGCAGCCACAGCCGACCTGCTGCCGCTGCTCGACCTGGTGGAGGCGGCGGCTCAGCGGGCGGCGGCCGAAGAGCGCGGCAGCTGCGGTACCGACGACCCGGCGGCGGAAAGGCTGTCGCCATGACGTTGCCGACGCGCACGAACCACGTGGGAGGAACCCGATGACGCCCGGACCGCGAACCCCGCCTCTCGATCTGCTGGGAGTGGGCGCAGGGCCGTTCAACCTCTCGCTCGCCGCCCTCGCCGACGGCGTACCCGGCCTGCGCACCGCCTTCCACGAACAGCGCACCGCCTTCCACTGGCACCCGGGACTGCTCATCGAAGGAGCGACGCTCCAAGTCCCCTTCCTGGCCGACCTGGTGAGCCTGGTGGAGCCGACAAGCCCTTGGTGCTACCTCAATTACCTCAAGACGCGGCGCAGGCTCTTCCCGTTCTACTTCGCCGAGCGCTTCCACATCCACCGCTCCGACTTCGACAACTACCTGCGCTGGGTGAGCACCGAGCTGCCCTCCACCCACTTCGGCCACCGCGTCGACGCGATCGCCTGGGACGCGGGCGAGAGCGCGTTCGCCGTCGACTTCACCCGGCTCGGCCCGGACGGCGAGAGCCTCGGGAGCGGCCTCACCCACGCCCGTAACCTCGCTCTCGGCGTCGGCACCGCGCCGTACGTCCCGGAGCCGCTACAGGCCCTGGCCGCCGACCCCGTACCGCTCGTCCTGCACTCCGCCGACTACCTGGCCCAGCGGGACCGGCTGCTCGCCGCGCGGCATGTCACGGTCGTCGGCTCGGGCCAGTCGGGCGCCGAAATCCTTCTGGATCTCCTGCGGTTGAGGCCGGAAGGCGCGGAAGGGCTGACCTGGCTCGCCCGTACGCCGGCCTTCGCGCCGATGGAGTACAGCAAGATCGGGCTGGAGCAGTTCACGCCGGACTACACGCGCTACTTCCACGGGCTCCCGCAGGCCACCCGGGACCGGCTGCTGCCCAGCCAGTGGCAGCTGTACAAGGGCGTCAGCGGGGACACGCTCGGGGACATCCACGACGAGCTGTACCGGCGCAGCCTCGGCGGCGACTGGCCCGATGTGACCCTTACTCCCGGCATCGAGGTCACCGGCGCCACCGTCACGGGCGGCGGCCGCATCGAACTGGCCGTGGAGCACGGACAGCAGGAGACCCGGGGTCGGCTCACCACGGACGCGGTGGTCCTCGCCACCGGCTACCGGGAGCGCCCGGTCGACACGCTGCTCGCCGCTCTGGACCCGTACGTCGTCCGCGACGGTGCCGGACGGCCGCAGGTCGACGAGGCCCAACGGCTCGTCCTCGCACCGGAGATCGACGGCTCGGTCTTCGTACAGAACGCGGAGCGGCACACGCACGGCGTCGGAGCGCCGGACCTCGGCCTGGCCGCCTGGCGTTCCGCCGTCATCATCAACGCGCTGACGGACAAGGAGACGTATCCGCTGCCGGACCGGACCGCCTTCACCACGTTCGGACTTGGCGCGGCGGAGGACCGGAGCGGAGTGCCCGGGCGCATAGCGCAGGAGCGGATCTGATACGGCTCCGGGCCGCGCGGTGGGTTCACCGTGCGGCCCGGAGCGGGGGTGTCGCGTCGGGGTGTCAGCCCTTGCGGGTGATGATCTCGTCGGTGAGCTGGGGCACGACGGTGAAGAGGTCGCCGACGACGCCGTAGTCGACGAGGTC
>NZ_JBEXTJ010000009.1:0-329065 GCF_040614075.1 Streptomyces sp. NPDC006174
TCGACGAGGCGGGCCATGCGGGCGAGTTGGGTGTCGGAGCCGATACGGGTGGCCTCGACGACGAGACGGCCGCCGGCGTTGATCGTCGCACCGGTCACCGCGTCACCGGCGGCGACCTCCACGGGCACGGACTCGCCGGTGAGCATGGAGGCGTCCACGGCGGAGCTGCCGTCGACGACCGTGCCGTCGGTGGCGATCTTCTCTCCGGGCCGGACCAGGAAGCGGTCGCCGACCTGGAGTTCGGCGGTCGGCACGGTCACCTCGCGGCCGTCGCGCAGGAGCGTGACCTCCTTCGCGCCCAGCTCCATCAGCGCCCGGAGCGCGGCTCCGGCCTTCCGCTTGGAGCGGGCCTCGAACCAGCGACCGGCGAGGATGAAGGCGGTCACTCCGGCGGCGGCTTCGAGATAGATGTTCCGGGCGCCGTCGCTGCGCGCGATGGTCAGCTCGAACGGATGCGTCATCCCGGTCATGCCCGCCGTACCGAAGAACAGCGCCCACACCGACCACAGGAACGCGGCCGACGTACCGACCGAGATCAGCGTGTCCATCGTCGCCGCGCCGTGCTTGAGGTTGGTCCAGGCGGCGCGGTGGAAGGGCCAGCCGGCGTACGTGACGACGGGAGCGGCGAGGGTCAGCGAGAGCCACTGCCAGTTGTCGAACTGGAGCGCCGGGACCATCGCCATCGCGATCACCGGGACGGCGAGGACGAGCGAGGTGATCAGGCGCTGGCGGAGCGCGGTGAGTTCGTGGTCGGACTCCTCCGCCGTCCCGTTCTCGCCGGCCTCCTCTCGCGGTGGCTCCTGCGCGGTGTAGCCGGTGGCCTCGACGGTGGAGATCAGGTCCTGTACGGAGACGTCCTCGCCCCGGTACGTCACCTTCGCCTTCTCCGTGGCGTAGTTGACGGTCGCCTCCACGCCGTCCATCCGGTTGAGCTTCTTCTCGATGCGGGCCGCGCAGGAGGCGCAGGTCATACCGCCGATGGAGAGCTCTACGGAGGCGCCGGAGGCGTTGCCGGTGCTGGAGGCCAGAGAGGTGGCGGAGCGGGTGGGCACGGGGTCCTCCTCGGAGCGGGTTCGAATACCCCTAGGGGGTATCCCTTCCTCTCCTCATATATACCCCCCACCCCTATGAAACGCAAGGCGCGCCGGAGGATGCCTGCCGGACGGGGTCGCGCATGTCCGCGATCATGCGTTCAGATGGAGGGCTGCGCGGCCGCTCGGCCGCCCCGTAGGCTGGCCATTGGACTAGACCTATAGCCGCAAGCTGTGTACGGCTGCGTACAGCCGCGTATCGGAGGAATGGGGACCCATGAGCAACCGTGCAGTCCTGGAGGTGATCGCTCTCGACGCGGAGGACGCGGTCGCCGCCCAGGCAGGTGGTGCAGACCGCCTCGAACTGGTCACCGACATGGCCGCGGACGGCCTGACGCCGTCACGGGAGACCTTCGCGGCGATCCGGTCGGCCGTGGACATCCCGCTGCGCGTGATGCTCAGGGTGGCGGACGGCTTCGCCGCCGGTGACATCGACGTACTGGTCGAGAAGGCGCTCGAGATGCGGGCGGCGGGCGCGGACGAGTACGTGCTCGGCTTCCTGGACGAGGACGGTCACGCCGACCTCGTGGCCATCGAGCGGATCGTCGCCCAGCTCGACGGCGCCCGCTGGACCTTCCACCGCGCGATCGACCGGGCCGCCGACCGCGACGCGCTGCGCAAGCAGCTCGCGGACCTGCCGGGCCTGGACACGTTCCTCACGGCGGGTTCGCCGGACGGGGTCGACGCCGGTCTGCCGACGCTGCTCGCCGAGGCCGCCCGTACGCGGGAGCCCGGGTACGAGGCGCAGATCCTGGTCGGCGGCGGGCTCCAGCTCCACCACGTGCCGCGGTTGCGGGCGGCCGGGATCGACGCGTTCCACATCGGCGGCGCGGCCCGTCCGTCCGGCTGGTCCACGCCGGTGGACGCGGCGGCGGTACGGGAGTGGCGCGAGGCGCTCGACGCCTGATCCAGGAGGCACGGGGCGGGCGCCGCAACAGGCCCCGCCCCTCCGTCCGACTACCGCAGCGCCTCCGGCAGCGCCGCCGCGTGCACCACCGTCAGCCCCGACACCGCACGGGTCAGCGCGACGTACAGCCGCCGCAGCCCGGTCCGCTCGTCCGGCTCGCCGTCCACCACGGCCGCCGGCTCGTCGAGCACCACGTAGTCGTACTCCAGGCCCTTCGCCAGCGACGCTGGCACCAGCGTCAGCCGCGACTCGGCGGTGGTCTCCTCACCGGGCGAGAGATACGCGTGACCCGCGGCCGCCAGCGCCGCACCGAGCGCCGGAATCCGGGCATCGGCGGCGATCAACCCGATCGACCCCTCGTGCAGCAACGACTCCGTGCAGGCGGCGACCACGGCCGCGTCCAGCGCCTGCACGCCGGCGACCTCCCGTACGACCAGCGAACCCGGCGACTCACGCACCGACTCCACCGCTGCCAGACCCGGCGAGATCGCGGGCAGCAGCCGGGAGGCGTACGCGATCACCTCGCGCGGCACACGGAAGCCAGCCGTCAGCTCCTCCACCACCGCGTCCGCCTTCCCGAGGTGGAACAGCGCCTCGTTCCAACTCTCCGTCGACCACGGCGTCGTCCCTTGCGCGAGGTCTCCGAGCACGGTCGCCGAACCGGTCGAACACCGCCGTCCCACCGCCCGGTACTGCATCGGCGAGAGGTCCTGCGCCTCGTCCAGCACGACATGGCCGAGCGAGTGCGTACGGGCCACCAGGTCACGGGCCTCGTCGATGAGCACCGCGTCCGCCGCCGACCACCTGGCCGACTTCACGCTCCGGGCGGGCTTCGCCTGGAGGATCAGCTTCTGCTCGTCCGCGCTGAGCAGCCCGTCCGCGTGGACGGCCAGGAACTCCGGGTCGGCCAGCAGCCGCAGCACCAGCTTCTCCGGGTCGACGGCGGGCCAGATCGCCTTCACGGCCGCCTTGACCGCCGGGTTGCGGGCCACGGTGTTCTGCACGCGGTCGTCCGGCGCCTCGCCGGCCTCCTCCATCCGTACGAGGACGGCGTGCGCGATCCGCTGTGGCAGGGCCTCGTGGGCGGAGCCGTACCGCATGTCCCGGGCGAGCAGCTCCTCGACCATCTCCCCGATCTCGTACGCGGGCACGCGCCAGCGCCGCGAGCCGCGCACCACGACGACGGGCTCGGCCGGCGTGGTGACGTGCGAGCGGATGGCCCGGCGCAGCACCTCGGCCATCCGGGCGTCGCCCTTGACGACGGCGGCGGCCGCGTCGTCGCTGCCGCGCACCACGACGTCCGCCGTCACCAGGTCGTCCACGGTGGCCTGCTTGACCTCCAGCTCACCGAGTGCGGGCAGGACCTGCTCGATGTAGTGGAGGAAGGACCGGTTCGGCCCGATGACGAGCGTGCCGGTACGGGCGAGGCGCTCGCGGTGCGCGTACAGCAGGTAGGCCACGCGGTGCAGGCCGACGGCGGTCTTCCCGGTGCCGGGACCGCCTTGCACGCAGACGGTGCCGCCGAGGCCGCTCCGTACGATCTCGTCCTGCTCGGGCTGGATGGTGGCGACGATGTCGCGCATCGGGCCGACGCGCGGCCGCTCGATCTCCGCCTGGAGGAGCCGGCTGGTCCGCGCGGCCTCGGTCGGGTCGGTGAGGTGCTCGTCCTCGTACGCGGTGAGCTCGCCGGCCGTGTAGCCGAAGCGGCGGCGGAGCCCGACGTCCTGCGGGTTCTTCGGTGAGGCCTGGTAGTACGGCTGGGAGACCGGGGCCCGCCAGTCGATGACCATCGGGTCGCCGACGGTGTCATGGACGTGCCGGCGCCCGATGTAGAACCGCTCGCCTTCCGTACCTTCGGCCAGCTCGCCGCCGACGGCGTGGAGGTAGTCGAGACGGCCGAAGAACAAGGGCGTGTGGGAGAGGTCGGCGAGCGCCTTGACGCGGTCGTCGATCTGGGACTGGAGTACGGCGGCGTTGACCCAGTTCGCGGTGACATCGCGGATGTCGAGGGCCTGGACGTCCTCACGCATCGCGCGCAGGGCGGCCCGGGACGCGGCGAGATGGGCGCGCTCGTGAGCCAGGGGATCGGCGGGATCGGTGGTGCCGGTGGGGTCGGGGGTGGAATCGCTTGTCGCTACGTGCGCGGGCACGGTGTTGCCTCCGGCTCTTCAACGGCTCGTCGACAACCTCTCGACGGCTTTCGACGGCTCTTCGACGCAGGACGGCGGACCGTTCACCGGCGCCGGCGGAGGCCGGAGCAGGACGGTCCGCTCGGAAGGTTCGTTCGCGTGTGTGTCGGCCGGTTTCCGTCCGGTCGGCGGCGCTCCCGGGGCCGTCGGTGCGGCGCGGGAGGCGGGCAGACCGGCGATTGTAGCCACAGGTCGGGTCGGCGGCGAAACGGATTATCGCCTCTCCTCGCGGAGGAGAGGCGAGGGATACCCGTAGGGGATGTGTGCGGGCCGAGCGGTACTGGAGACCTACGAGCCCGGCGTACGGGTTCCGTCCGCGGGCCGACGCGGCCGAACGGGTGACGGGAGCACCATGGATACATGAGCACCACCACCCTGAACCCCAGCAGGACCGGCCCCGCGCACGGCGCGACCGCGGTCACCGGTCACCACCGACCTCATCGCCTCGGAGACGCGGTGCGCGCCGTGAAGGTGTTCGTGACGACGGCGTTCAGCGTGGTCGTCCTCGGGGAGTACGCGGAGGCGGCGGGCGTACGCCGGGGCCACTGAGCGGTCCTTCTCAGCGAACGACTCCTCCGATACGCACCGCGCCCCGGAAGTCCCGGACCCGCTCCTGCCCGACCACCGACATCGCGTCGAGCGCCTGATCAGCAACCGGCAGCAGATACGCGTCGACCCAGCTCTCTCCCGCAGCCGCGTTGAACCACGGATCGCCGACCACCTCCGCACCCGGCACGGCTCCATGGCACAGGACCCAGTGCGGCACGTCGAACCCCTGCATCGTGGCCAGCGACACCAGCAGCACGTGCTCCCGCCGCCCGACCGCCTCCCGGATCCCGGCCACCGACAGCCGCCGCGCGTCGACCGTTACGCCGAGTCGTCCGGCCTCCGCCCGTGACGCCCGCTGCAGCACGGCCCGCCACTCCCGCTCGTCCCCGGAGAGGTGGTCGAGCAGAACGGGCCCGTCCGTATCGAGCAGCACCCTCCACCGGCGACGACGGCCACCGGCGGCGGACCGCGACGCCCAGTCCCACCGGCTCGCACGCGGCGAAGTTGGTCGCGTCCCGCCACAGCGTCAGCTCCTTCACGTAGGCGGTCCCGGGACGCGCCGTCACCAGCGCGGCGCCATCGCCACCGGCCGCGACGACCAGCCGAGGAGCGTGCGGTGAGCGGTCGACAACGGCCCAGCGCTCCAGCACCTCGGGCCGGGCGGTCCGCCGCAGCGACTCCGGCCACGCGCCGGGCTCGTACGGGATCACGGTGTACGTCGACGTCATGCGCGGGACCTCCGGAGCAGCCAGACGAAGTACGGAGCGCCGACCAGTCGACCCGCGCATCAGCCGGGTCCGTATCGACCCCGTCGGGCGCCATCCGGCCCCGGAATCCTTCTACCAGCAGTAAGAGAGAAGAGAACCCTTCATGATCCGCACCCGCCGTCCACCCGGGACATCAGCGTCCCGCCGCGCACCCGGACCAGCTCGTGCAGCGGGTGGGTGTGCGGCTCCCACTCGGTGGGGACGCCGGAGACGTGGGACTCGGAGGTGATCACGAAGGGCGCCACGGCCCCCGCCGGAACGGTCGAGGCCCGACGCGTCACCGTGCCGGGCTCACGCGGCCACGCCCCGAATCCCGCGAGGTCAGGAGGGCGAGGGGACATGGGCCCGACTGTATCCGGTGCGTCCCGGGCCCCCTCGCGTAAGCCCTCCTCAGTTACCGGCGAGCAGCTCGTCCGCGTCGACGATCCGGTACGCGTACCCCTGCTCGGCCAGGAACCGCTGGCGGTGCGCCGCGAAGTCCTGGTCGATGGTGTCGCGGGCGACGACGGAGTAGAACCGCGCCTCGTGCCCGTCGGCCTTCGGCCGCAGGACGCGGCCCAGCCGCTGCGCCTCCTCCTGGCGCGAACCGAAGGTCCCGGAGACCTGGATGGCGACGGTGGCCTCCGGCAGGTCGATGGAGAAGTTGGCGACCTTGGAGACGACGAGGACGCTGATCTCGCCGTTCCGGAACGCGCCGAAGAGCTTCTCGCGCTGGGCGTTGCTGGTCTCGCCCTTGATGACGGGCGCGTCCAGATGTTCTCCCAGCTCATCGAGTTGATCGATGTACTGCCCGATGACGAGGGTCTGCTCGCCCTGGTGCTTGCGTACGAGCGCCTCGGTCACCTTCCGCTTGGTGGCGGTGGTGGCGCAGAACCGGTACTTCTCCTCCGCCTCGGCGGTGGCGTACGCGAGCCGCTCGGAGTCGGTGAGGTTGACCCGTACCTCGACGCAGTCGGCGGGCGCGATGTAGCCCTGCGCCTCGATCTCCTTCCACGGCGCGTCGAACCGCTTGGGCCCGATGAGCGAGAACACGTCGGACTCGCGCCCGTCCTCCCGTACGAGGGTGGCGGTGAGGCCGAGCCGCCGCCGGGCCTGAAGATCGGCGGTGAACTTGAAGACGGGTGCCGGCAGCAGATGGACCTCGTCGTAGACGACGAGCCCCCAGTCCCGGGAGTCGAAGAGCTCCAGGTGCGGATAGATGCCCTTACGCCGGGTGGTCAGCACCTGGTAGGTGGCGATGGTGACGGGCCGGATCTCCTTCTTCGTCCCGCTGTACTCGCCGATCTCGTCCTCAGTGAGTGACGTCCGCTTCACCAGCTCGTGCTTCCACTGCCGGGCGGAGACGGTGTTGGTGACGAGGATCAGCGTGGTGGCCTTGGCCTCGGCCATGGCACCGGCGCCGACGAGGGTCTTCCCGGCGCCACACGGCAGCACCACAACGCCGGACCCACCGTGCCAGAACCCTTCCACGGCCTGCTTCTGGTACGGCCGCAGCGCCCAGCCGTCCTCGGCCAGCTCGATCGGATGGGCCTCGCCGTCCACGTAACCGGCCAGGTCCTCGGCGGGCCAGCCGAGCTTCAGCAGCGTCTGCTTGATCTGCCCGCGCTCGGAGGGATGCACGGCCACGGTGTCCGGGTCGAGCCGGGCGCCGACGAGCGGCTGCACCTTCTTCGACCGCAGGATCTCCTCCAGCACCGGCCGGTCGGTACTGGTGAGCACCAGCCCGTGCACCGGGTGCTTGGAGAGGGTGAGCCGCCCGTACCGCGCCATCGTCTCGGCGATGTCGACCAGGAGCGCGTGCGGCACGGGGTAGCGGGAGTACTCGACGAGCGCGTCGACGACCTGCTCGGCGTCGTGCCCGGCGGCGCGGGCGTTCCACAGCCCGAGCGGGGTGACCCGGTACGTGTGGATGTGCTCGGGCGCACGCTCCAGCTCCGCGAAGGGTGCGATGACCCGACGGCAGGCGTCCGCCAGCTCGTGGTCGACTTCGAGGAGCAGCGTCTTGTCGCTCTGGACGATGAGGGGTCCGGTCACGCGCTTCGGCCCTTTCTGCGGGGTACGGCCACGCTGCGGGGTACGGCTGCGGCCAAACGTCCAGTGTGCCGCATCGGCGGGCGGGGCGGGGTGGGCGTGCGTGCGGAGCCCGGGGCGGCGGCCCCGGCCTCAGGCCCCGCGCCGCTGCGGCCCGAAGCGCACGGGGACACCTGGCGAGTACAGCACGCTCACCGGATCACCGGCCGGCGCGGGCAGCCCGGCGGCCGCCACCAGGTCCTCGTCGCACTCCAGGAGCTCGGCCCGGTGGAGGGGCCAGCGGGGATGGGCGTTGGGCAGGTAGGCGGTCCGCCCGAAGAACGAACTGTGCAGCGCCCAGCGGGCGGTCAGGAAGTGCTCCAGGCCCGTCGGTTTCTCGATCGCCTCCCCAGCCCGCAGCACGATCCGGCTCCGCGCACCGCGCGGCCCGGGGAGGCGTCGGGTGCTCGTGTACGTGAGGGTGTCGCCGGAGCGCTCGATGTCCATCCGGGACCAGACGTACGGCAACCGGAAGCCGGCCCGCGCCACGAGGACCGGGAGGAGCCGCGAGGCGTCGAGCGACCGGAAGACAACACCGCGCCGCCCGCGCTCGTCCACGGAGTACAGCCGCACATTGGTCTCCGGAAACGTCCCCAGATACGGAATCCCCGGCAGCCCGAGCACCCCGACCCGGTACATCCGGAACGCCACGAGCCCCACGTACGTCGTCGTCCCGTCGAAGGTGTCCGACACGGTCCCCGGCGGCAACAGCGGCGCCACATCCGTCGGATCGACAGCCCAGTGCACGAACGCCAGATCCAGCCAGGACTGCGTGAGCAGCGGCGGCATCGGCGCGGCGGGCGGGTCGGGCGTCACGGGTTCGGGGTCCGGGCGGGCTGTGGACATGTTCGCAGCATCGCAGACCGCAGGCTTCGGAGACCGCCCGCCGGCGAGGTCGGCAGAACCCTCGTGCAGCGGTGGCCGCTGACCAGGATCTCCTCGACAGCCGTGGCCTCCCTGCCCCTACGTCCCGTCCTCCGCCAGCTCCGCCACCCCCGTGATCCGGTGCAGAGCGAACGTGCGGACCTCGTCGGCCGTGTGGTCGTACGCCGTGACGAAGCCGCCTTCCACGCGGACCGGCGCGATCACGCGTTGGCTGGCCGCGCCCTCCGCGTTGACGTAGCCGATCCATACCGCCGAGCCCGTCATCGCGGCCGCCTGGACCGTGGCCAGGGTCTCCGCCGAGGTCGTACGGGGCAGGGAGCCGGAGGACGTGGTGGATGACGGGCCGCCTTCCGCCGGGTCCTTGCGGATCACCGTGGCGGCCGTGTCGCCGGCGCGGATGGCTCGGACCGCCGCGCCGAGCAGGATGGCGTCGGGAGTCGGCGGGCCTTCGGGGACCGGGGTCGGCGGGGTGCGGGGCGGGGTGCGGCGGGCGCCGGCTCGGGTGATCAGGACGTCGCCCTCGGCGGATTCGGCGGCGGGCGCGTAGCCCATCTCGCGGAGCGCTTCGAGGAGCGAGCCGGGGTCGGCCTGGGAGGCCAGGACCGTGGGGGCCAGGCGGCGCAGGCGCAGGCCCGTCGAGCGGCGGTCGGCCAGGATCTCGTTGAGGACCGCCTCGTCGTCGCAGCGTACGTACGCGGACGCCGCGCCGATCCGCAGGTGGCCGTGGCGGCGGGCCACGTCGTCGATCAGGTAGCTCAAGGGCTGCGGCACCGGCGTACGGCTGTGCGCGGCCAGGAACGCGTGCAGGTCGGTCGCCGCCTGCCCGGCGTCCAGCGCGCGGCGGACGGAGCCGGGCGTGAAGCGGTAGACCGTCGCGCCGCCCTTCGACTCGACATCCGCCAGGACGGAGAGGGTTGCTGCCAGCGGGCGTTCCAGCGGGCCCGGTGCCACCGCCGTCAGGTCCGCCTGGAGCAGGACGTGGTCCAGCGGTTCGGGCAGGAGAGGTGCCAGAAGGGCCGCCGCCGTCTCCTCGCCCTCCTCCAGCAGCGCACGGGCCTGCGAGGACAGCGCGCCTCGGCCCGTGATGCCCAGCAGCTCCGCCTCGTTCAGGGTCCAGAGGGCGAGGCGCGAGCGCAGGTCCGTGCCCTCACCGGAAGGCGCGGAGCCTCGCGACGGCCTTTCCCAGCGCAGCCGTCGCAGCAGCGTCTCCGGGTCCGGCGCGGTGCCCGGCGCCAGTTCGGCGAAGAGGGCCAGCACCCGGCGGCGTACCTCCGGCGCGGCCGAGCGGTCCAGCTCCGGCCCCAGCGCGGAGAGCGCCCGGCCCTTCGCGTCCTGGCCGCCGACCAGGCCCGGTACCCGCGTGGCCGGGAGCCAGGCCGTGGCCAGGTGCGTCCAGCGGTCCTGCGCGGAGAGGTCGAGCCACTCGTCGTACGCCGGCGTCGGCGCGTACCGCTCGTCGCTCTCGCCGTCGGCGGCCAACAGCCCGGCCGCGTAAGCAAGTTCGACCCAGAACGCGGCGATCGGCTCCGACACCTCCAGCGCGGTCGCCGTGCGCTTCAGCTCCCGTACGCTCAGGCCGCCCGCGCGCAGGATCGCCGGGCCGCCGCCGTTCCAGAGCTTCAGCAGCTCCTCGACCGTGGACAGCGCCGTGAACGCCTGACCGGCCGCCGCTCTGTCCACAACCTGTGGATCGCGCTCGGCCACCGCCGCGACGACCGGAGGAACCGGTTCCGGTACGCGGTGCGCGCGGCCGGCCCGCAGGTGCAGGGCCGCCTCGCGCGGCAGCACCACCGTCCGCGTCGAGACCGGCAGGAGCAGGCCCCGGTCCCGTAGCCACTTCACGGGCGGCGTCGGGTTCGGCGTGACCTCTCCGTACGGCGGGCCCCACACCAGCCGGTCCAGCACCGACAGCGCCTCCACCGGTGCCGTGTCCAGCAGCTCCGCCATCCGCGTCCGGTCCGTGAACAGGGCCGCCAGCGCCGCCACCGCCGACACCGGGTCGTGCGTGGCGGGCAGTCCGGCCGACGCCAGGATCTCCTGGAGCCGGCCCGGCGACATCCCGGCCGTCGCCTCCGCGACCGTGGGCCCGAGGCCCGTGGGTGAAGGGTGCTGCGGGGACGGGGCGAGCAGCTCGCGGGCCGTACGCACCAGCCGCAGCCGCTCGTCCTCGCCCCAGACCAGGGCCTGTTCGCGCAGCGTCGCCAGCGCGTCCGGCAGCGCGGCCGTGACCGCCGCACCCGCGTCGTCGCGCTGCTCGCCGTCGTCCAGGCCGTCGCCGGTGAGCAGCGAGAGCAGCGTGTCGTACGGCGCCGGGTCCGGCGCCACCGCCAGCGCCTCGGCGGTCTGCAGCGCGAACCGGTCCAGGTGCTCCAGCGCGCGGACCACCGAGGCCCGCGTCCCGGCCCTGGTGGCGAGCTGCGTGATGTCGTTCGGCACCGGGTTGAGGAGGTCGGGGCGGGCACGCAGCAGCCCGGCCAGCGATTCGTCGCCCCGGGCGCGCAGGGCTTCGGCGAGCGTGCGCGGTGGTGTGGTCGTCCCCATCCGTCCCACGTTAGCCGCTGAAACGCTACCGTCGGGGCAGGGCCGCAAGAGGGGACGCACCGCGTGGGGATCGAGAGCGACCAGCTCGTCTACGACTATCTGAGCCGGGTCGGTGACCTGGCGCAGCAGCAACAGCTGTCCTCGGGCGCCCGGATGCGGCTGGTCTCGACGCTGCGCGGGGAGATCGACCGCCGCCGCGCCACGGAGGGCGCGGACTCTCCGGCGGCCGTGCGGCGGATCATCGGCCGCCTCGGCAGCCCGGACGAACTGGTCAGCGCGGCGGCGGAGTCGGGCGACGGGTCGGTGCCGTTGCCGTCGGCGCGTACGAGTGCGGAGACCACTGTTCCCCGGCCCCGGACCGGCTTCCTCCGCAAGGGTCCGAAGGAGCCGGACGAGCCCGAGTCGGCCTCCGGTGCTGCCTCGGATCCGGCCTCCGCTCCCGCTCCGAAAGCCGGTTCCCGGCGGGGCGCGTCGTGGCGTGGCCTCGGGCGTGGAGCGGCGAGCGGCACGGGCGGCGACGCGGACGCCGGAAGCACCGAAGCCCGGTTCCGTACGGAGGCCGGCTATGCGCCCGACTCCCGTACGGAGGCCGGTCGCGGATCAGACTCCGGCTCCGGCTCCGGCTCCGGCTCCCGTACCGGCTCCGGCTCTCGTACCGGCTCCGACTCCCGTACCGGCTCCGGATCCGGCGCCGGCGACCATCCCCGTACGCGTCTCACGAAGTCCACCGCCCCCGACGAGCCCCCCGCCACCCCCTGGCCCCACCCCTCCGCACCGCACGTCCTCGGTCCCGACCAGCAGAGCACCGGTGACGACTGGTGGCGCCTGGAGCCCGGGCCCTTCGACGCCGGGACCGCCGTCCCCGGCTTCTTCGGCGGCATCGAGGCACCCGAACTCCTCGGCAGGCGGCCGGCGAAGCCCGAACCCGCCGAACGAGAAGCGGAAGACGAAGCGGAGGAGGCCGGCGGACCCGCCACCGCGGAGGCCCCTCGCCGCCACACCCTCCGCATCCCCAGGCCCCGCCGCCGCAAGCCGGTCGTCGCCGTCGCCGAACCCGTGGTCGCCGCACCAGCCGCCCGTGGCTTCGCGCACCCGCTGCTGCTCCTGGCCGCCGTGCTGCTCATCGCCGGAGTCGTCACCGGCTCCTGGATCCCGCTCGCGGGCGGCTGGCTCATCGCGTACGGCTCGCGGACCCTCTCCCGTACGGAGGCGAAGTGGGCGGCCCTGGGGCTGCCGGGCGTGGTCGTGGCCGGCGCGCTCGTCTGGGTGTGGGGCCGGGTGGACGGGCGGTGGGGCGAGCCCATCGCGGACGGCGGCCTGCGCGAGGTGCTGACCGGCGCCTGGCCGGTGGTCGTCCGCGTCGCCGCCGTCGCCTCCGCGCTCTACCTGGTGTGGCGGGCGCGGAGGCGGGCCTGAAAGCCGCGGTGGCTACTTCGTCAGGTTCGTCTGCAGCTCGCTCAGGATCTTGTCGGCCGCCGTGTAGCCGATGCCCTGGATCCACAGCTGGTCGTCGACCGCGAAGACCTTGCCGTTCTTCACCGCGTCCATGTTCTTCCACAGGCCGCCGCCGGTGGTCTGCGTCTCCCTGGACTTCTTCGGGTCGCCGTACGTCGAGTGGAAGACCGCGTCCGCGTCCGCGAGGTCGATCTTCTCCGGGCTGACGTCGTAACTGAAGCCGTCCTTCGCCTTGTCCGTGATGGCCGGACGGCCGAGGCCGACGTCGGCGAGGATCGTGGCGATGTAGTTCTTCCTGCCGTAGATGCGGATGTCGGCGCCTTCGACGAACCGGACCATGGTGACCTCGGTCGTCGCGGCCTTCTCCTTGCCGCCGAGCGCCTTCGTCACATCGGCCACGTGCCGCGCGTAGTCGTCGGTGACCATCTTCGCCTCGGCCTTCTTGTTCAGGGCCTCCGCGTGGACCTGGAAGTTCTCCTTCCAGGGGTAGCCGGTGTTCTCCGTCATCACGGTCGGCGCGATCTCCGACAGCTCGGCGTACTTGTCGCCGTGCCGGATCTTGCTCGTGAGGATGAGGTCGGGCTTCAGACCGGCGATGGCCTCCAGGTTCGGCGTCATCATCTGGCCGACGTCCGTGATGCCGGTGACCTGGTCCTTCGGCAGGTAGTTCAGGAAGCCGGAGTCCACGTCCGCGTGGGTCGCGCCGACCGGCTTCACGCCGAGGGTGAGGACCGAGTCGAGTTCGGCGGTGTCCAGGACGACGACCCGCTGCGGCGCGGCCGGCACCTTCACGTCGCCCATCGCCGTCCTCACCGTACGAGGAGCGCCGGCGGAGGCGTCGTCGGAGCCGGAGGAGCCGGAAGCGGAGCCCGAATCGGACGAGGAGCCGCACGCGGAGAGCGCCAGAGCGGCGGCCACGGTCAGGGACGCGGCGGCGAGCGTACGGGAGCGGTGCTGGAGGAGGGTCATGGCTCAGAGGGCCTTTCCAGGAGTCGGGGCAGAGGCAGGGGCTGAGGTGGTCGATGGGGTGGGGCTCCACGGCGCGCCCGGGACGACGAGCGGCGAACCCGTCACCGGATCCGGGACGATCACCGCCTCCAGGCCGAAGACCTCGCGTACGAGCTCGGCGGTGACGACGTCTCCCGGCCGGCCCTCCGCGACGATCCGGCCCTCCTTCATGGCGACCAGGTGGTCGGCGTACCGGGCCGCCTGGTTGAGGTCGTGCAGCACCGTCACGACGGTACGGCCCCGGCTGCCGTCGGCGGCAGGCGCGGCCAACTGGCGTACCAGATCCAGGACTTCCACCTGGTGCGCGATGTCCAGATACGTCGTCGGCTCATCCAGCAGCAGCAGGTCCGTCTCCTGCGCGAGCGCCATCGCGATCCACACCCGCTGCCGCTGCCCGCCCGACAGCTCGTCCACCGGCCGCTCGGCCAGCGCCGTCACATCCGTACGGGCCATGGCGTCGGTCACCGCGCGCTCGTCCGCGTCCGACCACTGCCGCCACCAGCTCTGATGCGGCTGGCGGCCCCGGGCCACCAGGTCGGAGACGGTGATCGCCTCGGGCGCCACCGGCGTCTGCGGGAGCAGCCCGATGGACCGCGCGATGCGCCTGGTCGGTATCCGCGCCAGCTCCGTACCGTCCAGCAGGACCGCGCCACCACGCGGCTTCAGCAGCCGGCCGAGCGCGCGCAGAGTGGTGGACTTGCCGCAGGCGTTCGGGCCGACGATGACGGTGACCTGGCCGTCGGGCACGGCGAGGTCCAGCTCGTGGACGACGGTGCGGTCCTCGTACGCGAGGGTCAGCGAACGGGCGGCCAGCCTGCTCCGGTGCTGAGCGGTTCCGGTCGTCGGGCTCATGCGGTGCCTCCACTGCGGCTTCGGTGACCGCGGATGATCAGCCAGATCAGGTACGGGGCGCCGACCGCCGCCGTGAGGACGCCCACCGGCAGTTCGGTCGGCGCGAACAGCCGGCGGGCGAGCAGATCGCCGAGGACCACGATCACCGCGCCCAGCAGCGCCGAGGAGACCAGCGGGATCTGTGCCGTACGGGTCATCCGGCGGGCGATCTGCGGCGCGAGCAGCGCCACGAAGTCCACCGGGCCCGCCGTGCCGGTCGCCACGGAGGCCAGGACCACACCGAGCGCGACCAGTCCGAGCCGTACGCGCCCCAGGCGTACGCCCAGCGCGGTCGCCGTGTCGTCGTCCATTGTCACGGTCCGCTGCGCGCGGGCCGCCCACGCCACGGCCGGCAGCAGGAGCAGCAGCGTCCAGGCGAGCGGGCCCGCCTCCGGCCAGCCGCGTCCGTTCAGCGAACCGGTCATCCAGATCTGCGCCTGCTGTGCGACCAGGTAGTCGCCCTTGGTCAGGAACAGCGTGGTCACCGACCGCAGCGCGATGGCGAAGCCGATGCCGATGAGGACGAAGCGCGTGGCGTGCAGGCCGCCGCGCCAGGCGAAGACGTAGACGAGCGCGGCGGCCGCGATGCCGCCGACGACGGAGAGGTACGGCAGGACGGCGTACGAGGTGATGCCGAAGGTCATCGAGCCGACGGTGAGCGCGCTCGCGCCTTGGCTGATGCCGATGATGTCGGGGCTGGCGAGCGGGTTGCGGGCCACGGTCTGGATGAGCGCTCCGGCGATCCCGAAGGCCACGCCGACCAGCAGCCCGACGGTCATCCGCGGCAGCCGGAGCGTGCCGACGACCAGCTCGGCGGAGGACGGCCGGCCGAGGACCACCTTCACGACCTCGCCGGGCGCGACGAAGCTCTCGCCGGCACAGAGGTACGCGACACAGACGGCGGCCAGCAGGACGAGGAGGCCCGCCGCGACGACGGACGCTCGCCGGTGCAGCAGGAACCGGCCGCGCGGGCCCGCCTTCACGACGGCGTACCCGGCGGGCCGGACCCGTACGGCCGTGTCCGTCACCGACGTACGGCTCACGCGGGCACCGCCTTCCGGCGGCGTACGAGGCTCTCTCTCACGCCGGCACCGCCTTCCGGCGTACGAGAGTGACCAGGAACGGCACTCCGATCAGCGCCGTCATCACACCCGCCGGGACCTCGCTCGGCGGGAACACGATCCGGCCGACGACGTCCGGGACGAGCAGCATCACCGGCCCGAGCAGCGCGGCCATCGGCAGCACCCAGCGGTGGTCGCCGCCGACGACCGCGCGGGCGATGTGCGGGACGGCGAGGCCGATGAACGCGATCGGCCCGGCGGCGGCGACCCCGACCCCGGTCAGCACGGTCGCACCGATCCCGCCGACGATCCGGACCGCCGCGACGTCCCGACCGAGCCCCTTCGCCACGTCCTCGCCGAGCGCGAGCGCGTCCAGGCCACGGGCCACCGAGAGCACGAGCACCGCGCCCAGCAGCAGGAACGGCCACACCTGCTGGACGACGTCCGCCTCGCGACCGGCGATCGAACCGACCTGCCAGAAGCGGAACTCGTCCAGCGCCGACGCCCTCGTCGTCAGGACCCCCATCGTCACCGACACCAGCAACGCGTTGATCGCCGCACCGCCGAGCGCGAGCTTCACGGGCGTCGCGCCGCCGCGACCGCTGGAGGCGATGGCGTACACCGCGACCGAGGCGACGGCGGCCCCGGCGAAGGCGAACCAGACGTACCCGCTCAGCGTGTGCACGCCGGCGAACGCGATCGCCATCACCACCGCCACCGACGCGCCTTGGCTGATGCCGAGGATGCCGGGGTCGGCGATGGGGTTACGGGTGATGCCTTGGAGCACCGTGCCCGCGAGGGCCAGCGCCGCGCCGACCATCAGCCCGGTCAGCGTGCGCGGCACCCGCATGGTCCGGACCACCTCGGCCGCGTCGGAGGTGCCGCCGTGCAGCAGCGCGTCGAACACCTCGCCCGGCGGGATGGACCGCGCGCCGACCGCGAGGCTCAGCAGCACGGCCAGCAGGAGCGCGAGGACGGCGGCCGCGGTGGCGGCGGCGCGCCGGGAGAGGCGGGGCGCGCGAGGTGTCGGGGTCGCGACGGCCGGTGCTGGCGCAGGCGCTGACATCTGAACCCATCGGCAGGGACTTGGGGAGGGACTTCGCAAGGATGGCTTGCGAGAATGACTAAGGCTTGGCTAAGTGCGGGCTCAGTCTAGGTGGCGGGCGCTTCGCCGAGAACGGCGGTGGGCGGGCCCGACGGACCCACCGGGCCCGACGGACCGTGGGCCCGACGAACCCACCGGGCCCGACGGACCCACCGGGCCGGTCGGCACAATGGTCCGCATGGCTTCCACGGCTTCGAGCCCCCACACGGTCCCCGCCCCCGCACCGCACCCGGCCCCTCTCACGGTCGGCTTCGACCTCGACATGACCCTCATCGACTCCCGGGCCGGTATCGCCGCCACCTACCGGGCCCTCTCCGCGGAGACGGGAGTCCCCATCGACGACGCCTTGGTGGTGCGCCGGATCGGCCCGCCGCTGGAGGAGGAGCTGGCGAACTGGTTCCCGGCCGACCAGGTGGCCGCCGCCGGTGACCGCTACCGGGCGCTCTACCCGGACCACGCGATAGCGCCGAGCACGGCCCTGCCCGGAGCGCGGGAGTCCGTGGAGGCGGTGCGGGCGCTGGGCGGCCGGGCGATCGTCGTGACGGCGAAGTACGAGCCGAACGCCAAACTGCACCTCGCGCACCTCGGGATCGAACCGGACTCGGTGACCGGCTGGCTCTGGGCGGAGGCCAAGGGTGAGGCGCTGAAGGAGTACGGGGCGCAGGTGTACGTGGGCGACCACGTCGGAGACGTACGAGGAGCGCGCGCGGCCGGTGCTCTGTCGGTGGCCGTGACGACGGGCCCGTGCGACGAGCGGGAGCTGCGGGCGGCGGGCGCGGACGTGGTGCTGGCGGACCTGACGGAGTTCCCGGCCTGGCTGCGCGTGTACGAGGCGAACCGCACGGCGGCCTGAGACAGCCACCGCACGGCGGCGGCCTGAGAGCCCTACCGCACCTCGGTCACCCGGTCGATCACCCAGTCCAGCCCGTGCGGCCCCGGTACGTACGACGGTGCCTGCCGCCAGACCCGGCTGAAGCCGTCGACGAGCGCGGACCGGGCGTCCGCGCCGTCCGGCAGCCGGGTCCGCAGCAGCTCCAGCAGGAGCGGCGCGAGCAGGTCGTACAGCTGACCGAGCGCGTCCCGGCTGCCGTGCGCGACCTGCACGAGGAGGTCGTCGACGTGTGCGGTGGCCCGGCCCGGGACGTCACAGGCTGCGGGATGGACGGAGAGGGCGTCGCCTGCGTGCTTCACGCGACCGAGCCTAGAGCCTTCCGCGACCCCGGCCGACCGGCGTGATCCGGACGAAAGATCCACGAGGCCCTAGGTGCGGCTCGCGGCCCGCTTGGGCGAGGAGAGCCAGACCGAGCGGACGACGCCCGCGCCGGCGATCAGGAAGCCGACGCCCATGAACATGCAGACCCCGTACGCGATCGGAGGGAACGGCTCCGTACCGAGGAAGAGCGGGGCGACCGTCACCAGAGTGGCCAGCGCGCCGACGAAGAAGACGATCGCGCCGACCGATACGAGCCGGTCACCGGCGCCTGAAGGAGTAGTGGTCACGCCACCAGGGTAGTTCCCTGCCCGGAGGAACACTCCGGCGACGTCTTGTCACCGGACGCAGGGCCATTAGCCTGGGACCAGGCGGGTCACGGTGACCCGCTGTACTGCTATCCGGAGCCGTGCCCATCGGCGAGCACGGCTCTTTCCGCACAGTGACGAGTACGAGGACGGGGACAGACGTGCCCACCGGCAAGGTGAAGTGGTTCAACAGCGAGAAGGGCTTCGGCTTTCTCTCCCGCGACGACGGCGGCGACGTCTTCGTGCACTCGTCGGTACTCCCTGCCGGGGTCGACGCACTCAAGCCCGGCCAGCGTGTGGAGTTCGGCGTGGTCGCGGGCCAGCGCGGTGACCAGGCCCTGTCCGTGGTGGTCCTCGACCCGACCCCGTCCGTCGCGGCCGCCCAGCGCCGCAAGCCGGACGAGCTGGCGTCGATCGTGCAGGACCTGACGACGGTCCTGGAGAACATCACGCCCCAGCTGGAGCGCGGCCGCTACCCGGACAAGGCGGCGGGTGCCAAGATCGCGGGCCTGCTGCGCGCGGTCGCGGACCAGCTGGACGTGTAGCCGGCGGACTCTCAGGGCGTGTGGCCGGCGGACTTCTACGGCGCGGCCGGGAACGCCAGCGCGTCCGGGCCGAGGGGCGGTACGAGTCCCTCGGCCGCGGCGCGGGTGAGCAGGCCGCGGACCGCCGCGTAGCCGTCCTCGCCGAGGTCGGCGGTGAACTCGTTCACGTACAGGCCGATGTGCTGGTCCGCGACGGCCGGGTCCATCTCCTGGGCGTGCTCCTGGACGTACGGCCGCGAGACCTCCGGGTGGTCCCAGGCCAGCCGGACCGAGCTGCGGATGGTGTCGGCCAGGCGGTGCAGGGTCTCGGCGCCGAGGGAGCGCTTGGCGATGATCGCGCCGAGCGGGATCGGCAGGCCGGTGGTGTCCTCCCAGTGGCGTCCCATGTCGGCCAGGTTGTGGAGCCCGAAGTTCCGGTACGTGAAACGGGCCTCGTGGATGACGAGACCGGCGTCCACCTTGCCGTCCCGGACCGCCGGCATGATCTCGTCGAACGGCATGACGACGACCTCGCCGACCCCGCCCGGCACCATCTCCGCCGCCCAGAGCCGGAACAGCAGGTACGCCGTGGACCGCTCGCTCGGCACCGCGACCGTCCGGCCCGTCAGGTCCAGGCCCAGCTCCTTGCTCAGGACCAGCGGCCCGCAGCCCCGGCCCAGCGCGCCGCCGCACGGCAGGAGCGCGTACTCCTCCAGGACCCACGGCAGGACCGCGTACGACACCTTCAGCACGTCCAGCTCGCCGCGCTCGGCCATGCCGTTGGTGAGGTCGATGTCCGCGAAGGTCACGTCGAGCGCGGGCGCGCCGGGGACGCGGCCGTGGGCCCAGGCGTCGAAGACGAACGTGTCGTTGGGGCAGGGCGAGAAGGCGATCTCGATCGGGCCCGGGTGCGTGTCAGTGGTCATGCCGGTTCCAACCTTCCAGTACGGGTGCGCTCTTCCCGAACGCTTCCGTGAGCGCGGCCAGCGCGTCGCCGATGCGCCAGGCGGCCCGGTCGCGCGGGCCGACGGTGTTCGAGATCGCCCGCAGTTCCAGTACGGGCACTGCGGCCCGCTCGGCCGCCTCCGCGACCCCGAAGCCCTCCATCGCCTCGGCCAGCGCGTCCGGGTGCGCGGCGAGCAGGGCGGCGGTGCGGGTCGCGGTGCCGGTCACGGTGGAGACGGTGAGGACGGGGCCGGGTGCGGCGCCGGTGGCCGACGCCACCTCCCGTACGAGCGCGGGCGGCGGCGTGAAACGGTCGCGGCCGAAGCCGAGCGCGGTGACGGGCGCGAAGCCGTCCGGCGTCTCGGCGCCGAGGTCGGCCGCGACGATGGCGCTCGCCACGACCAGCGAACCGAGCGGTGCGGCGGGCGCGAAGCCGCCGCCGATCCCGGCCGAGACGACGAGTCCGTACGGGTGAGGCGTGGACGCCAGCGCGAAGGCGGCGGCCGCCGCTGCCGCCGCCGGGCCCGCACCGCCGGCCAGGACGTCGAACGCACCGCTGCGGTGCAGCTCGGCGCCCGGCAGCGCGAGGATCTCGTCAGTGCCTCCGAACGCACGCGTGACCGCGTCCCGTTCCACCGGGACAGCGGTCACGACGAGCACACGCACAGGAGAGCCTCAGGGCCTCGGGAGGGACGGGACGACGGCGGTCAGGACGTCTTCTTGAGCTCGAACTGCCAGATGCCGGTGAGCTTCTTGCCGCTCGTCTCGACGATGGAGACGTTCGTCTTGCTGGCGGGCTCGCCGGTCTGGCTGGCGAAGAAGGCGGAGCCGGGGATCGTCCGGTACGTCTTCGTGAACGGCTCCTGCTCGGCCTGCTGGCCGTTGATGAAGAGCGTCCAGCCCTTCTCGGCGATCTCCGGGTCGACGCCGAAGCGGACCTTGTCGTCCATCGCGACCTCGAGGGTCTTGTCGGCCTTCTTGTTGAGGCAGCCCTGGATCAGCGACTCCTTGATCGCCTCACCGTCGTTGTAGCAGGCCGCCTCGGAGTTCACCGAGGTCGTGCCGACCGTCACGGTGGCGAGCGGCGTCGGCTTGTCGCAGGCGGACAGGACAAGGAGTCCCGCGGACACGGCACCAAGAGCGACGCCGATTCGACGGCCCTTACCGGAGAAGAACGCAACGGTCATGGGCCGAAGGCTATCGGTCGCCTCCGCTCACGCCACGCGGGGGTGCGGCGAGCCGCGCCGCGCGGCACCCAGGAGACCCCGGACGGACGCGGCGGCACCGAGGGCGAGGATGCACGCGGCGACCGACATGCCGAGCACCGCGTTGAGCGGCAGCGCGATCCCGATACCGCCGCCGACCACCCACGCCATCTGGAGCAAGGTCTCGGACCGGGCGAAGGCGGAGGTGCGGACCTCCTCCGGGACGTCCCGCTGGATCATCGCGTCCAGCGACAGCTTGGAGAGGGCCTGGGTGAACCCGGCGACCGCGCCGAGCGCGGCGACCGCGGCGGTGGAGAAGAAGACCGCGGCGAGGACCGCCGTGCCGAGCGCGAGCGCCAGCACCGTCGCGATGATCACCTCGGGCCCGCGCGCCCGGAGCCACGCGCCCACCGCCGTACCGCAGGCGTTGCCGACGCCGGCCGACACGCCGACGATGGCGAGCGAGACCGCCGCGCTCTGACCGGCCATCGGGTGCTGGCGCAGCAGGAACGCCAGGAAGAAGATCAGGAAGCCGGAGAGGGCCCGGTGCGCCGCGTTGGCCTGGAGGCCGTGGAGCACCGACCCGCCGACGGACCGCAGACCGGGCGGACGCTCCTTGGGCGGCTTCTCTCCGTTGCGCTTCGGCTTCGGGGCGGAGCGGCGTACGGGCTCCGGGCGGTGCGGAAGGTGCGGGTGGTCCTGCGGGTCGATCAGGCGGGCCCGGCGCTCACCCTTGGCCGAGTCGACCTTGGGCGGCATCGTGAAGGCGAGGAAGGTGCCCATGATGAAGATCGCGCAGGCGCCGTAGAGCGGCCACGCGGAGCCGATGGTCTGGAGGCCGGCCCCGATCGGGGCCGCCACACCGGTGGCGAGGAGCCCTGCCAAGGTGACCCGTGAGTTGGCCTTGACCAGCGAGAACTTCGGTGGCAGCAGCCGTGGCACGACCGCACTGCGCACCACTCCGTACGCCTTCGAGGAGACCAGCACTCCGAGCGCCGCCGGATACAGCTCCAGGCCGCCGGTGGCGACCGCGCCCGACATGGTGATCGCCAGCAGCGCGCGGGCCAGCATCGCGCCCGCCATCGCGGCCCGGCGGCCGTGCGGCAGCCGGTCCAGCAGCGGCCCGATCACCGGCGCGAGGAGCGTGAAAGGGGCCATGGTGATGGCGAGGTAGAGCGCGACGCGCCCGCGCGCCTCGTCGGTCGGCACGGAGAAGAAGACGGTGGAGGCGAGCGCGACGGTGATCATGACGTCACCGGCGCCGTTCACCGCGTGGAGTTCGATGAGTTTTCCGAGGCCGGATTCGCCGGCTCCATGGGCGTGCGTCGCCTTGCGGATCCCGCGCGCCGTGCCGGTGAACGGCGTGCGCAGGGCACGACCTGTCGCCCGTCCCGCCCTGCGGAGCGGGCCGGGACCGTCGTGCGACCTGGCGGCAGTCACCCCGTCATAGTGCCCCAACCCTGGCCGGTATGAACGGTGATCGGCTGCGGACTCGCGCGTGACGCTCTGTCGGACCAATCGGAGCGGACCTGGGCGCGTGCACCGCCGGGCGGGGTCGCACAAGCCCTTCGGAGCGGCGGTGGCCGGATATCGGAGAGACGGATACGGCACGTTTGGGACGGGCAGGTGGGCGCGGAGCGGCGGAGAGGGTAGCGTGCTTAACGCGCCACCGGCGGTTGTTCTTGGCCGCGCGCCTCTCCGCGATCCCGCAGAATGGATGGCAGAAGGCGCGCCCGAGGCAGGCACAACGGGTGTGGACGTCGACGCGGCCCCCAGGTCCGCTCCGCCCGCAACTGTCTGGCCGAAAACGGCAATCGTGCAGCAGCTGGCGCGCTCGTGAGACTGGCGTATGGAGAGAAGCGAAGACCTGTGAGTGCTGCGACGACGCGAAGCCGTACGGCCCGTACCGCCCGTACCCCCGTTCCCGACCGCCTGTGCGCCGAGGCGGTAGACCTCGCGCGCGCGGCGGCGGAGGAAGCCGCCGCGCCCGGCGTGGTCGGTGAGCATGTCGGTGTGGTCTCCGAAGGGGACCGCGTCGTCACGCACTACTTCGAGTCCAAGGAGCCCGGCTACCGGGGCTGGCGCTGGGCGGTGACCGTGGCGCGGGCCTCCCGCGCGAAGAACGTCACGCTGGACGAAACGGTGCTGCTACCGGGGGCCGACGCGCTCCTGGCGCCGGAGTGGGTGCCGTGGAGCGAGCGCCTGCGCCCCGGTGACATGGGCCCGGGCGACCTGCTGCCGACCGAGGCGGAGGACCTGCGCCTGGAGCCGGGCTGGACGGGCGAGGACGAGCCGCCGCCGAACTCGATCGTCTCCGCGGAGCTGGCGGAGCTCGTCGACGCGGAGGACGCGGAGCTGACGGACCGGCCGGTGGCCGCCACCAGCCGGGGGTCCATCGCGTCGGTGGCCGAGGAGCTGGGTACGCGGCGGGCGCGGGTGCTGTCGCGGTACGGGCTGTACGAGGCGGCGGACCGCTGGGACGAGGCGTTCGGCCCGAAGACGCCGATGGCGCAGGCGGCGCCGGCGACGTGTGTGAGCTGTGCGTTCCTGATCCCGATGGCGGGCTCGCTGAAGCAGGCCTTCGGGGTGTGCGCGAACGAGTTCGGTCCGGCGGACGGGCATGTGGTGTCGCTGGCGTACGGGTGTGGGGGGCACTCGGAGGCGGCGGTGATGCCGAAGCCCGTGCGGCCGGCGGATCATGCGCTGGACACGATGCGGGTGGACGCGTACACGCTCCGTCCCGAACGCGACGGCGGCTCGGTCCCGCCGGAGCCGGACGGCGCGTCGGAGGACTTGGGCCACTCGTAGGGCGGCCGCGTTCAAGCCCGTCGGGCGATGTTCTCAGCCCGTCCGGCGTTTGAGGACGGAACGGTCGAGGTGGTGTCGGGTGCCTCTGCGGGGGGTGCTGGGCCCCAGGGCCCCGTTCTTGTGCCGTCCACCTCGGCAAGGGTTCCGTCCTCAAGCGCCGGACGGGCTGGGGTGGGCTCGGGTTCCGTCCTCAAGCGCCGGACGGGCTTGGGTTGGCTGGGGGTCCGGTCCGTGTGCACGGTACCTTCGGGCGCACACTGGGCGGCAGGGACAGGTCCAGTCGCCACCCACCGCGGACGGAGTCGACAGCGTGAGCATGAATGCGACCGAGGAGGCCGATCCGTTCGGGACGGCACGGCTGCGGCGCGGCGTGCTCGACGCCTGGGGCGCGGGCCCGGCCCGCTTCCGGGAGGACGCCAACGCCGAGGAGGACCTCGCGCTCGGCGGCTACCGCGACCGCCTCGTCGTCGAGCTGGCCCAGAACGCCGCCGACGCCGCCGCCCGCGGAGGCGTCCCCGGCAAACTCCGCCTCACCCTGCACCCCGCCGCCCCCGGCGACCCCGACGGCCGCTGCGTCCTGGCCGCCGCCAACACCGGCGCACCGCTGGACGCCACCGGCATCGAGTCCCTCTCCACCCTCCGCGCCTCCGCCAAGCGCGAGGGCCACGAATCCGCCGTGGGCCGGTTCGGCGTCGGGTTCGCCGCCGTCCTCGCGGTCAGCGACGAGCCGGCCGTGCTCGGCCGCCACGGAGGCGTCCGCTGGTCCCTGGCCGAGGCCCGCGAGCTGGCCGGCCAGGCCGCCGTCGGCTCCCCGGGCCTCGGCGACGAGCTGCGCCGCCGCGACGGCCACGTACCGCTGCTGCGCCTCCCGCTGCCCGCCGAGGGCTCCGCACCGGACGGGTACGACACCGTCGTCGTCCTGCCGCTCCGCGACGGCACCGCCGAGGACCTGGCCGCCCGCCTGCTGGACGCCGTGGACGACGCGCTGCTGCTGGCTCTGCCCGGCCTGGCCGAGGTCGTCATCGAGACCCCGCACGGCGTACGGACCCTGAGCCGCTCGGCCCACGGCCCGTACACGCACATCGACGACTCCGGATACGGCCTGAACCGCTGGCGCACCGTCTTCCACCACGGTCCGGTCGAGCCCGCGCTCCTCGCCGACCGCCCGGTCGAGGAGCGCCTGCGCCCGCACTGGTCGGTCACCTGGGCGGTCCCGGTCGACGAGTCCGGCGCCCCGCTCGCACCGCGTACCTCGCCGGTCGTCCACGCCCCGACCCCCACCGACGAACCCCTCGGCATCCCCGCCCTCCTCATCGCCTCCCTCCCGCTGGACACCGCCCGCCGCCACCCGGCGCCCGGACCGCTGACCGACTTCCTGGTGGAGCGGGCGGCCGACGCGTACGCCGATCTGCTCGGCGGCTGGCAGCCGGTGTCGACCGGTACCATCGACCTGGTGCCGGGACCGCTCGGCAAGGGCGGCCTGGACGGAGCCCTGCGCGGCGCGATCCTGGCCCGGCTGCCGAGGATCGCGTTCCTGGAGCCCGCCGCGCCCCGGGAGCCCGGTGTCGATCAGAGCTGGGCGGACGACTGGGACCCGGGCCGTACGGACGAGAGCGCCGCCACCACCGCCCTGCGGCCCGTCGAGGCCGAGGTCGTCGAAGGCGTCGGAGCCGCGACCGTACGGGTCCTCGCCGAGGTGCTGCCCTCTCTGCTCCCCGCAGGCCTGGAACGCCGCCCCGAGCTCCGCACGCTCGGCGTCGCCCGCGTCCCGCTCACCGAGGCCATCGACCGCCTCGCCGGTCTGGAGCGCGACCCCGCCTGGTGGCACCGGCTCTACGACAGCCTCGCCGGCATCGACCCCGACCGCCTCACCGGCCTCCCGGTGCCGCTCGCCGGCGACCCGGAAGACGAGCAGGCGGGCCGTCCGCCGCGCACCACCATCGGCCCCCGCCAGGTCCTCCTGCCGCTCCCGGACGCGCTCACCGGCCCCGTACTCGCCCGCCTGGCCCGCCTCGGCCTCAAGGTCGCCCACCCGGACGCCGCCCACCCGCTCCTGGAGAAGCTCGGCGCCCTGCTCGCCACGCCTCGCGCTGTCCTGACGACTCCTCAAGTGCGGGCAGCGGTCGCCGGATCGCTGGACGCGGGCGAGATCTGGGACGAGGACGCGCTCGACGCCGACGAGCTGGCCGAGACCGTCCTCACTCTCGTACGCGACGCCGAACTGGCCCCCGGAGACGAACCCTGGCTCGGCGCGCTCGCTCTGCTCGACGAGGAAGGCGAACCGGCCCCGGCAGGCGAACTCGTCCTTCCCGGAAGCCCGTTCGCGCAGATCATGCGCGAAGGTGAACTGGCCCTCGTCGACCAGGAACTGGCCGACCGCTGGGGCGAGGCGTCGCTCACCGCCTGCGGAGTGCTCGCCACCTTCGCGCTCGTCCGCGCCACCGATGTCGTCCTCGACCCGGACGAACTGGAGCCCCGCGACAGCGACTTCGCCGAGCCCGACGACGCCGGTCTGCTGGACGCCGTCGACGTCTGGTGCGAGGACCTCCTCGACCAGCTGCCCGGGACGCCGGTGCCGCCGGTGGCCACGGAGATCGTCGCCGTACGGGATCTGGATCTGGTGGACGACGACGCCTGGCCGCAGGCGCTCGCGCTGCTGGCCCAGCCGCCGCTGCGCGACGCGCTGACGCAGCCGGTGCGGGTGCTGCTGCCGGACGGCACGACGCAGTCCGTGCGCCCGTACACCGCCTGGTGGCTGCGCGACCATCCCGTACTCGACGGCCGCCGTCCCGCCGGACTGCGCGTGGCCGGCGGTGACCCGATGCTGGCCGGGCTGTACGACGCGGTGGACGCCACCGGCTTCGACGACGCGCAGGTGCTGCGGGCCCTCGGAGTGCGCACCTCGGTCGCCGCGCTCCTGGGCGAACCGGGCGGTGCGGCCGAGCTGTTGGGCCGGCTTGCCGACGAGGACCGGCCCGTCACCCCCGTACAGCTGCACGCGCTCTACACGGCTCTCGCCGAACTCGACCCGGACCAGGTGACGTTGCCGGACGAGCTGCGCGCGGTGGTGGACGGTGAAGTGGCCGTGGTCGACGCGGCGGACGCCGTCATCGCGGACGCGCCGGACGTGCTGCCGCTGACCGATGGCCTGCCGCTGCTTCCCGTAACCCCTTCGCGGGCCGCCGAGTTGGCCGACCTGCTCCAGGTGCGGCGGCTCGGCGAGACGATCGAGGCGGACGTCACCAGCGAGGGCGAGGAGCACCGCGTACCGGACTCCGTCCGCGTCCTGCTCGGCCCCGCCACTCCGGCCACGTACGTCGAGCACACCGAGCTCCACGCGGGCGGCGTCGAACTGGACTGGCGCCGCACCCGGGACGGAGTCGTCCACGCCGCGACTCTGGAAGGCGTCGCGGCCGGTCTGGCCTGGGCGGCGGGTCAGTGGCCGAGGCGCTTCGAGGTCGCGGCGCTGCTGGAGGACCCGTCGCGCACGGAGGAGCTGGCGCGGGACCGCTGGTTCGACTGAGAGCCGCGAGCCCATACGGAAGCCCCCGGGAGGTCATCGACCTCCCGGGGGCTTCTCCGTGCTGTCCTCAGGCTCCGAAGCGCCGGCCCACCAGCCGCCAGCTGAGCTCCAGCAGCGCGGCCGCCGCCACCGCGATGCCGACCGCCGCCCACGGCATGGTCGTGCCGACCAGCTTCAGCGCGAAGAAGTCCTGGAGCCACGGCACCACGAGCACGATCAGGAAACCGAGCCCCATCGCCGCCACCAGGCCGATCCGCCACCAGGTGTACGGCCGGGCGATGATCGCCAGGACCCACATCGCGACCAGGAACAGCGTCAGCGTCGCCGCGCTCGTCTCGGCCTCCAGTGCGCCGGGGCCGGAGTAGTGGTGGCGGGCCAGCAGGTAGGTGGTGAAGGTGGCCGTCGCCGCGATGACGCCCGAAGGGATCGCGTACCGCATGACGCGGCGTACGAAGTGGGGCTGCGCGCGCTCCTTGTTCGGCGCCAGGGCCAGGAAGAAGGCGGGGACGCCGATGGTCAGCGTGGACAGCAGCGTCAGGTGGCGCGGCAGGAACGGATACTCCACCTGGGTGCAGACCACCAGGATCGCCAGCAGCACCGAGTAGACCGTCTTGGTGAGGAAGAGGGTCGCGACGCGCGTGATGTTGCCGATCACGCGGCGGCCCTCGGCGACGACCGACGGCAGCGTCGCGAAGCTGTTGTTCAGCAGCACGATCTGCGCCACGGCCCGGGTCGCCTCGGAGCCGGCGCCCATCGAGACGCCGATGTCGGAGTCCTTGAGCGCCAGCACGTCGTTGACGCCGTCGCCGGTCATCGCGACCGTGTGGCCGCGCGACTGGAGGGCCGCCACCATGTCGCGCTTCTGCTGCGGCGTGACCCGGCCGAAGACCGCGTTCTGCTCCATGGCCGTGGCCATCTCGTCCGGGTCGGTCGGCATCTTGCGGGCGTCGAGGGTGTTCTCGGCGCCTGCCAGGCCCAGCTTTCCGGCGACGGCGCCGACCGAGACGGCGTTGTCGCCGGAGATGACCTTGGTGGCCACGTTCTGCTGGGCGAAGTACTTCAGCGTCTCCGCCGCGTCCGGCCGCAGGCGCTGCTCCAGGACGACGAGAGCGGTGGGTGCGGCGCCGTCGGCGGCGTCCGGAGCGTCCAGCTCGCCTCGTACGCGGGCCAGGAGCAGCACGCGCAGGCCCTGCTCGTTGAGGTGCTCGATCTCGGTGAGGGTCGCGTCGCCGTCGGGGAGGAGGACGTCGGGCGCGCCGAGGAGCCAGGCGGAGGAGGTGTCGTCGGTCTCGGTGAAGGCCGCGCCGCTGTACTTGCGGGCGGAGGAGAACGGCATCGCGTCGGTGACGGTCCAGGCGTCCTCGTCGCCCTTGCCGCCCTTGTCGCCCGCCGGGTACGCGTCGATGATGGCCTGGAGGCTGGCGTTGGGCCGCGGGTCGGAGGAGCCGAGCGAGCGCAGCACCTGGTGGACGTACGCCTCGTCGCTCCCGTTCAGCGGCCGGACCTCCGTGATGTCCATGCCGCCCTCGGTGAGGGTGCCGGTCTTGTCCAGGCAGACCACGTCGACCCGCGCGAGGCCCTCGATGGCCGGCAGTTCCTGGACCAGGCACTGCTTACGGCCCAGGCGTACGACACCGATGGCGAAGGCGACCGAGGTCAGCAGCACCAGGCCCTCGGGGATCATCGGGACGATGCCGCCGACGGTCCGGGCCACGGAGTCCTTGAAGTTGCTGTCCTTCACGACGAGCTGGCTGATGATCAGCCCGATCGCCGTCGGGACCATCATCCAGGTGACGTACTTGAGGATCGTGCTGATGCCGCTGCGGAGCTCGGAGTGGACGAGCGTGAAGCGTGACGCCTCCTCGGCGAGCTGCGCCGCGTACGCCTCACGTCCGACCTTGGTCGCGGTGAACGCGCCGCCGCCCGCGACGACGAAGCTGCCGGACATCACCGGGTCGCCGGGCTTCTTGAGCACCGGGTCGGCCTCACCGGTCAGCAGCGACTCGTCGACCTCCAGGCTCTCGGCCTCGGCGACCGTGCCGTCCACGACCACCTTGTCGCCGGGTCCCAGCTCGATCACGTCCCCGAGGACGATCTCGTGGGTGGAGACCTCGGCGGCGGTCCCGTCGCGCCGCACGCTCGGCTTCGCCTCGCCGATCACCGCGAGGCTGTCCAGGGTCTTCTTGGCCCGCCACTCCTGGATGATGCCGATGCCGGTGTTGGCGACGATCACGAAGCCGAAGAGGCTGTCCTGGATCGGCGCCACGAACAGCATGATCACCCAGAGCACGCCGATGATCAGGTTGAAGCGGGTGAAGACGTTGGCGCGGACGATCTCGGTGAGCGAGCGCGAGGAGCGCACGGGTACGTCGTTGACCTCGCCCCGGGCCACCCGTTCGGCGACCTCGGCCGTGGTGAGACCGGTGGCGCGATGGCCGGATGGCGGTAGCTCGACCGGATGCACGGGGTCGAGTTCCGCCCCCGCGTCGATCATGGCCGGCCGGGAGGATCCGGGGGTCTGCTCCCCGGAGGAATCGAGTGCCCGCTGCGTCATGGATTAGACGGTACGGGCGTGCGGCGCGGATCACCCGCCGGGGGGCGGAAGATCCGACCAGGGGAGGAGCAAGCCGGTCCCGTGGTCGTACGGAGGCGACGAGGTTCCCGTACGGAGGAGGTAGCTCTCCGGTCCTCGTACCGGGGGGTAGCTCTCCGGTCCTCGTACGAGGGAGGTAGCTCTCCGGTCAGGCTCGGCGGTCGGGGCCGAGTGTGCTGTCCGCCGCCTCGGCGCCGGCGGCGTCCTTGGCCTCGGCCTGGGCCGCGTGGCGCCTGAGGGCGGCGTCGCGGCCGCGGACGTACCAGATGCCGATCAGTCCGAGACCGGCTCCGGCCAGCGGCGTCCAGACCCACCAGGTGTGGCCGCGGTCGGCGAACCAGCCGTAGAAGGGGAGCTGGGCGAGGAAGAGGACGAACCAGAGGATCGTGCCGCCGACGACGGTGGAGACGACGGGGCCCTCCAAGGGCTCGGGCGCCTCGTGCTTCGGTGTCCACTTCTCCATGACCTCAGTGTACGGAGCCGCCGGACCGGCAGACCGGGGGCCGGGCGGGGGCCGTGCGAGGGCCGGACGGACCATGGGCCACGCGGGTCTACGCGCGGAGATAGCGATCTTCGCCTTATGTATTCATACTGAATCTGCTTGAGGCTGGCTCGATTTGTTCGTCTGAACATCCAATTTCGATCACCTGTCGCCCTTTCCTTCACCTCCCTACGTACGACTGAGGTCACCCATGCCCCCCTCGGCCACCGCTCCGGTCGACTCCCCGCAGCCCTCGGCTCCGCAGCCCGCCGGCGGCGTGGACCGGTTCTTCAGGATCTCCGAGCGGGGGTCGACCGTCGGGCGCGAACTGCGCGGCGGGTTCGCCACGTTCTTCGCGATGGCGTACATCATCGTGCTCAACCCGATCATCCTGGGCAGCGCGAAGGACATGTACGGCAATCAGCTCGACAACGGCCAGCTGGTCACCGCCACCGTGCTCTCGGCGGCCTTCTCCACGCTCCTGATGGGCGTCATCGGCAACGTGCCGATCGCGCTCGCCGCCGGGCTCGGCGTCAACACCGTCGTCGCGCTCCAGCTCGCGCCGCGGATGAGCTGGCCGGACGCGATGGGCATGGTGGTCCTCGCGGGCATCGTGGTCATGCTGCTGGTCGCGACCGGGCTGCGGGAGCGCGTGATGAACGCCGTACCGCGCTCGCTCCGCAAAGGCATCGCGATCGGCATCGGCCTCTTCATCCTGCTGATCGGCCTGGTCGACTCCGGCTTCGTCTCGCGCATCCCGGACGCCGCGCACACCACCGTGCCGCTCCAGCTCGGCGGCGACGGCCACCTCACCGGCTGGCCGATCCTCGTCTTCGTGCTCGGCGCGCTGCTCACGCTGGCGCTGATCGTGCGCAAGGTGCCCGGCGCGATCCTGATCTCGATCATCGCCATGACGGTGGTCGCTCTGGTCATCGACGCGGTGGCCGGCCTGCCGGAAGGCGCGTGGGGCCTGACGACGCCGTCGTGGCCGGGCAACCCGGTCTCGGCGCCGGACTTCGGTCTGCTCGGCGAGGTCAGCCTCTTCGGCGGGTTCGGGAAGGTCGGTCTGCTGACCGGCATCCTCTTCGTCTTCACCGTGCTGCTGTCCTGCTTCTTCGACGCGATGGGCACCATCCTCGGCGTCGGCGACGAGGCGAAGCTGATGGACGAGAACGGCAACTTCCCCGGCATCAACAAGGTGCTGTTCGTGGACGGCATCGCGGTCGCGGCCGGCGGTGCGAGCTCCTCCTCCGCCACCACCTGCTTCGTGGAGTCCACCGCGGGCGTCGGAGAGGGCGCCCGCACCGGACTGGCGAGCGTCGTGACCGGTCTGCTCTTCTCGGTGGCGCTGTTCCTCACACCGCTGGCGACCATGGTCCCGTCGCAGGCGGCCACACCCGCCCTGCTGGCGGTCGGCTTCCTGATCATCGCGGGCTCGGTACGGGACATCGACTGGAGCGACTACACGCTCGCGGTCCCGGCGTTCCTGGCGATGGTGATGATGCCGTTCACGTACTCGATCACCAACGGCATCGGCATCGGCTTCGTCGCCTTCGCCGTGCTGCGGCTGGCGGCGGGCCGGGGCCGTGAGGTCCCGATCGCGATGTACGTGGTGTCGGCGGTCTTCGTCTTCTACTACGCGATGCCGGCGCTCGGCCTCACGTGATCGGGTCTCCGGTCACCGTAGGGCCCGTCGGCCCGCAGAGTCTCTCCGTCTCCCCGTAGAACTTCTCCGTCTCGTCGACGGCCGCCTTGAAGCGTTCGTCGAAGTCGTCGCGGATGAGCGTCCGGACCACATAGTCCTGGACGCTCATTCCGCGTCTGGCGGCGTGCTGCCGGAGCCGGTCGAGCAGCTCACCGTCTATCCGCAGGCTGAGTACTGTCGATCCCATACCGAGCAGGGTCGCCGCCCGGGGGCGCTTTTCGCGTCACTTTCCGCTTCCGACTCACTCGTTCGGGTGATCGGTTTCTCGCGCGCGTACCACCGGGTGGTATTTAGTTTGGGTAATGAGTTACGCTAACAAACATGCCTGACCTGATCCACGACGGTGACAGTGCCGCCGCCGTGAGCTCCCTCCGCTCGGCCGTGATGCTGCTGGGCCGGCGCCTGAAGCACCAGCGCGTCGACGAATCGCTGAGCCCGACCGAGATGTCGGTGCTCGGCACCCTTGCCCGCTGCGGCTCGGCCACCCCCGGTGAGCTGGCCCGCAAGGAGCACGTGCAGCCTCCGTCGATGACCCGCATCGTCGCGCTGCTGGAAGCGAAGGGACTCGTCAGGCTGGAACCGCACCCCGATGACCGTCGGCAGAAGATGGTCAGCCAGACCGAGCAGGCCGAGGCCATGCTCGCGGAGAGCCGCACCAAGCGGAACGCCTGGCTGGCCCACCTCGCCGAGGGTCTGGACGAGGACGAGTGGGAGACGCTGCGGGCCGCCGCGCCCGTGCTGGAGAAGCTCGCCCACCTGTGACCCCGCGGGCGCGACGGCGGTGACGCCGTCCCCGTACCGGATGAGACAGCCGGTACGGGGAAGACGATCACCGCCGGAGCGCCCGTCGTCACGTCCTCGTCGGACCGCACACCGCAGACACATGAGGAGATGAACCCTTTTGAGTACGGGACCCGGAGCAGACTCCGCCCCCGCACCGACTTCCACCCACGAGAGCAAGACCGGCGGGACCTTCTCGTCGCTGAAGATCCGCAACTACCGCCTGTTCGCCACGGGCGCCGTGATCTCCAACACCGGTACCTGGATGTCCCGCATCACGCAGGACTGGCTCGTCCTGAGTCTGACGGGTTCCGCCACGGCCGTAGGCATCACCACGGCCCTGCAGTTCCTTCCGATGCTGCTCTTCGGCCTGTACGGCGGTGTCATCGCCGACCGCCTCCCGAAGCGGCAGATCCTGCTCGTCAGCCAGGCCATGCTCGGCCTGTGCGGTATCGCGCTGGCCGTCCTGACCCTCTCCGGCGTCGTCGAGGTATGGCACGTCTATCTGGTCGCCTTCCTCCTCGGCATGGTGACCGTCGTCGACAACCCGGCCCGTCAGTCGTTCGTCTCCGAGATGGTCGGCCCCGCGCAGCTGCGCAACGCGGTCAGCCTGAACTCGGCGAACTTCCAGTCCGCCCGCCTCATCGGCCCCGCCGTCGCGGGTGTCCTGATCACCACGGTCGGCAGCGGCTGGGCGTTCCTGCTCAACGGCCTCTCCTTCCTGGCCCCGCTCATCGGCCTGCTGATGATGCGGACGAGCGAACTCCACGCTTCGGTACGCGTGCCGCGCGCCAAGGGCCAGCTGCGCGAGGGACTGCGGTACGTCCGTGGCCGCCCGGAGCTGATCTGGCCGATCGTCCTGGTCGGCTTCGTCGGCACGTTCGGTTTCAACTTCCCGATCTGGCTCACCGCCTTCGCCGACGGCGTCTTCGACGGCGGCGCGGGCATGTACTCGTTCTTCAACATCCTGATGGCCGCCGGTTCGCTGGCCGGCGCGCTGCTCTCGGCCCGCCGCCGCTCGACGCGGCTGCGGATGCTGGTGGCGGCGGGCACGGCGTTCGGCCTGCTGGAGATCGCCGCCTCGCTCTCCCCGAGCGTCTGGCTGTTCTCGCTCCTGCTGGTCCCGATCGGCATGCTCGGCCTCACGACGAACATCACCGCGAACACGAGCGTCCAGATGGCCGCCGACCCGGAGATGCGGGGCCGCGTGATGAGCCTGTACATGATGGTCTTCGCCGGTGGTACGCCGGTGGGCGCGCCGATCGTCGGCTGGATCAGCGACACGTACGGCGCCCGCGTCGGCTTCGCGTCCGGCGGCGCGATCTCGGTGATCGCCGCGCTGGCCGTCGGCTTCGCGCTGGCCCGCGTCGGCGGCCTCCGCCTGAAGGTCGACCTCCGGCCGGGTCGGCCGCATGTCCGTTTCGTACCGCGCGAGCAGTTGGCGACGGCTGCGTAGGTCACTCACACAGAACCGCCCCCGCCCGGACCGGGCGGGGGCGGTTCTGTCGTCGAGGGTCAGTCGCGCGGGAAGGCGTCGGTCTTCAGCACCAGGTCCATGGAGGTGTCGGTGAGATCGACGTCGAGGCCGAAGTCGACGACGAGCTTCTTGTGGTAGCCGCCGTCCTTCGGCTCCGAGTGGAGGAGGCAGCGGCCCACGTACGGGTCGACGATGAGGAAGACGGGGACGCCGGCGGCCGCGTAGGCGTCCTTCTTGGGCCCGTAGTCGGCTGCGGCCGTGCCTTTGGAGATGACCTCGCCGACGAACTCGATGTGCTCGGGGAGCCAGCGGCCATGGCTGTTCTTGGCCGCCTTGTCGAAGAGCTTCACGATGTCGGGGGCGAAGCCGTCGCCTTCGCCGAAGTCGATGCGTACGTCCGAAAGGGCCCTCACATCCATCCCGAACCGGTCCTCCAGAGCACGGACGATCCTGCGGATGATCTCCCAGCGCGTGTCCCGCTGCGGCGACATATGGACGGTCCCCTCGACGATCTCGACCTTGAATCCCTCGGGGGTGGGCTCAAGCCACTCGAACATCTCGTCCAGAGTGAAGTCGTCGCTGGTGTCGGCCATGTCGATCCTGTCGTCTACGACGGTCATCGTGCCGCTCCTCCCCGCTGCCGCACGGGCGTGCGGGCAGCCGCGTAGGACAACGATAGGCCTGGCCCCGGGGGCACGCCCGGAGACTGCTTACGCCTGCCGCGGGCCGGGAGGTGGTACGGGCCCGGGCTCGGGAGCGGTCGGTGGTGCGGTTAGGCTCGAAGGGTGGACCCGAAGACCAGAAACCGCATCATGGCGGCCGTGCTCGTGCTCATGTTCCTCGTCGTCGCCGTGGCGGCCGCCTTCGGCGCCTGAGGCGGGCGGTGTGGTGCGCGGCGGTGACTCCTCGCCGCGCTGAGCCAGTACCACCGCCCCGACGACCCCAGCCGCGCCCAGGAGCTGGAGCGGTCCCAAGGTCTGCCCCATGAACAGGTAGCCGAGGACCGTGGCGCACAGCGGCGAGGCGAACGACAGGAACGAGGCGGCGAGGGCCGGCAGCCTCGCTATGCCGTTGAACCAGACCACGTACGCGAGCAGCGCGCCGATGATGCCGAGGTAGGCGAAGCCGCCGACGTTGGTCCAGGTCAGGCGGTCCGGGAGCGGTTCGCCGAGCAGGGTGACGGGGAGCAGGACCAGGCCGCCGACGGTGAGCTGCCACCCGGTGAACGCCAGCAGCGAGACCCCTTCGGGCCGTCCCCAGCGTTTCGTCAGCACGATGCCCGACGCCATGCACACGGCCCCCAGCAGAGCCGCCGGCACGCCGACGCCGTCCAGTCCGGCCCCTGGCTGGAGGACCAGCAGCGCGACGCCGGCGGCGGCCAGTGCGCAGGCACCGATGTGCAGGGCGCGGATGCGGGCGCCGAGCAGGAGCGGGCCGAGGAGCAGCACGATCATCGGCTGGACGGTCATGACGAGCGCGGCGACCCCGCCCGGAAGATGGTAGGCGGCGAGGAAGAGGAAGTAGAAGAAGGCGCCGATGTTGAGGACGCCGAGCACGGCCGCCCGCAGGAGCTGAACCGGCTGCTGAGGACGCTGGTGATCACGCTGGAGGGCGGCCGCTGACGGCGGAGGCGGTTCCTCCCGGAGTGCTCGGCCGACGTGTCGTCCGGGACGGTTGCTTGCCTGGAGTGGACTCGAAGGAGTTGGCTGGGGCGTCATGAAGTACACACAGCTCGGACGCACCGGACTCAAGGTCAGCCGACTCGTGCTCGGGACGATGAACTTCGGCCCGCAGACCAACGAGTCGGACAGCCACGCGATCATGGACTCCGCCATCGGCGCGGGTCTGAACTTCTTCGACACCGCCAACGTCTACGGCTGGGGCGAGAACAAGGGACGCACCGAGGAGATCCTCGGCACCTGGTTCGCGCAGGGCGGCGGCCGGCGCGACAAGGTGGTCCTGGCCACCAAGATGTACGGGAACATGGCGCCGGACGGCGACGCCTGGCCCAACCACGACAAGCTCTCCGCCGTGAACATCCGGCGCGCGGTCGACGCCTCGCTGAAGCGGCTCCAGACGGACCACATCGACGTCTACCAGTTCCACCACGTCGACCGCGACACCCCGTTCGAGGAGATCTGGCAGGCGATCGACGTCCTGGTCCAGCAGGGCAAGATCCTGTACGCGGGCTCCTCCAACTTCCCCGGCTACAAGATCGCCCAGGCCAACGAGCAGGCGGCCAGGCGCGGTTCGCTCGGCCTGGTCAGCGAGCAGTGCCTCTACAACCTGGCCGAGCGCCGCGCCGAGATGGAGGTCATCCCGGCCGCGCAGGAGTACGGCCTCGGCGTCATCCCGTGGTCGCCGCTCCACGGCGGCCTGCTGGGCGGCGTCATCAAGAAGGAGGCCACGGAGGGCCGCCGCGCCTCGGGCCGTTCGGCCGACGCGCTGGCCAACAGCACGGTCCGCTCGCAGGTCCAGGCGTACGAGGACCTGCTGGAGAAGCACGGCCTGGAGCCCGGCGAGGCGGCCCTGGCCTGGCTGCTGACCCGCCCCGGCGTCACGGGCCCGATCGTCGGCCCGCGCACCGCCGAACAACTGGAGAGCGCCCTGCGCGCGCTGGAGCTGGAACTCCCGGAGGCGGTCCTGACCGGCCTGGACGAGATCTTCCCGGGCCCGGGCCCGTCGCCGGAGGCCTTCGCCTGGTGATTCGCCTGGGACTCGCCTGGTGAGGTGAGCGGATCGGCCGCCGTCCCGCGTGGGGCGGCGGCCGATCGTGCTGTTCGGGGGCCGGAGGCGGGTACCTACGGCCGGGAGCCGGCTACTCCGCGAACCGGTCCAGCGCCGCCAGCACCGCTCGCCGGGTCGCGTGCGGCGTAACGTGGGCGCCGTGAACGCGACTCCTCGGGTCCTTGCCGTACTGGATGACATCCTTGCCTCCGCCGCTCCCGGCGAACGCGGGGCCTTGTGGCATCTCGCCGAGCAGGGGCGGGAGTTGGACGCCAACGTGGTGCGGGTGCCGGGCGGTGCGGAGGTGGGGGAGCATCAGGAGGACGTGCTCGATGTGCTCCTGGTCGTGCTGGAGGGGGGCGGGCGGGTTCGGGCGGGGGACGGGGAGGTGGAGTTGGGCGCCTCCGCCGTCGTCTGGTTGCCTCGGACCTCGCGGCGCGGCCTTGCCGCGGGGCCGGACGGGATCACGTATCTCACCGTTCACCGTCGTCGGCCCGGGCTGGCGATCACGGTGCCGAGCGAGGCGTCCGCGTACGAGGGTGGTGAAGGGCCCTGCATGCTGGACCGGGTCTGTCCGGAGTGCGGGCGGTTGTCCGAGGATCCCGCGCCGGTCTTCTGCAGCGGGTGCGGGGAGCGGTTTCCGGAGCGGTGAGCTTCAGGGAGAGCGGTGCTCCGTGCTCAGAACGGTGCTCCGTGCCGTGAGCGGTCCTCCGTGCTCAGAGCGGTGCTCCGGTTCGTGAGTGGTGCTCCGGTCCGTGAGCGGTGCTCTGGGGCCTGGAGCAGTGCCTCGGACCGAGTGCAGTGCCTCGTACCGAGAGCAGTGCATCGCGCCGAGAGCAGTGCTCCGTACTCGGCTCGGTGAGCCCGGTCCCGTGATCCCGGCCTCGCAACCCGCTCCCGTAGCCCAAAGCCGTCAGTACCCCTCGCACTCCGTCAGGTCAGGCCGGCCAGGTGGAGTGCTGTTGTCCATCAGGGTCGACAGGTTCTTCTCGTACATGTCCTCCCAGACCTTTCCGGCAAGGATCTTTCGCAGCGCCGAGCACACCTCGCGCTTCAGGCCCGTGGAGCCGGGGCGCATCGCCACGCCGTAGCCTTCCGCGCCCTGGATGTTCTCCAGGCGGCGCACCTTGCCCGGGTTCGCCTTCTCGTAGCCCGCGAGGATGATGTCGTCCGAGGCCACCGCGTAGACGTCCGACGTCACGTCCAGCAGCTTGTCCAGGCAGTCCTGGTAGGTGTTGGGCTGGGACTCCGTCATGGTGAAGCCCCTTCTCGGCAGCTCCGTCTCGTACGTCGACTCCCTCGCCGTGCACACCTCGACGCCGAGGCGGCGCAGGTCGCTGGAGTCGCTGATCGTGTACTTGCTGGACTTCTCGCGGACCAGGAAGCTCCGGCTCGCCTCGTAGTACGGGCCCGCGAAGTCGACGCTGTCCCCGCCGGGTGACGCGCTCTTCCGTTCGGGCGTGATGCTGTACGAGGCGATGACGAGGTCCACGCCCTTCGTCCGGAGTGCGGTGCTCCGGTAGTCGGTCGGGACCGTGGTGAAGGCGACCTCGTCCCGGTCGTATCCCATGTGACCGGCGATCGCGTAGGCCAGGTCGATGTCGTAACCGGCGTACGCCTTCGTCTTCTTGTCGTACTTGCTCAGGCCCGGCTGGTCGTCCTTGACGCCGATCTTGAGGAGAGGGTTCGTGGCCTTCCACTTCTCCGTCACCGTGCTGCCACCGCCGCGGCCGCCCGAACCGGCCGTGGTGCTGCCGTTCGTGCCCGTCCCGTCGTCGCCGACGCCTTGCGCCACCAGCCAGCCCGCCGTGCCCAGCAGGGCCACGCACACCACCGCCGTCGCCGCCTTGAGCCAGGGCCGTTTGCGGCGCCGCGCTGGTTGTCCGTCGGCGGCCCGAGGCGCTGCGACCGGTGGGCCGAGAGGCTCCGGAGAGGGGTCGGGCGCCGGTTCCGAGACCGCCGTCGGCGGATGCGGCGTCGCGGCCGCCGCCGTCGTGTTCCGGGCGAGCGGGCCGCCCAGCACCTCCCGCAGCATCGCCTCCACCGTCGTCGCGTCCAGGCGTTCGGCCGGGTCCGGGAAGAGGAGGCCCTGGATCACCGGGGTGAGCGGGCCGGCGTACCGGAGGACCGGTTCGGGGGTCTGCCGGATGTTCTCCTGGACCTCCCACACCTCACCGCCGGCGAACGGGACCTTGCCCTCGGCCATCTCGTACAGCGTGATGCCGAGCGCCCACAGATCGGACGCCGGCGTGGGGCCGGGAGAGCCGGACGTGAAGAGTTCGGGTGCCAGGTACGCGGGCGTGCCGATCACGCTGCCGGACCGGGTCACCTGCGCGGCGCCCTCGAACGTGGCGATCCCGAAGTCCACCAGGATCGCCAACCCGTCGTCCCGGACCAGGACGTTGCCGGGTTTCACATCGCGGTGGACGACCGACGCCGCGTGCACCGCCCGCAGGCCCTGGAGGATCTGGAGGCCGATGTCCGCCGCCCTCGGCACGGCGAGCACCCGCTCGGTGCGCAGCAGATCCGCCAAGGACCTGGCTTCGAGCAGCTTCATCACGATCCAGACCTGGTTGTCGGTCTCGACCTGGTCGTGGACGGTCACCACGTTCGGATGCTCGATCTTGGCGATGGCCTCCGCCTCCCGGCGCGCCCGCTGCATCGCGGCGGCCTGGGTTCCGGCGGTCATCGCGTTCCGGTCGAGCAGGCCCTTCACGGCGACGAAGCGGCGCAGCCGCCGGTCGTGGGCCCGCCACACCTCGCCCATGCCCCCGCTGCCGATCGGCTCCAGCAGCTCGTAACGGCCCTCGATCACCACCTGCGGGCGGCCCTGCGAGGGGCCGTGCGGCGGTGTCCGGGGCCATTCCTGCGCGGTCCCGGAGTCCGCGCGCTGGAGCCCGTCGCCCGCCCAGCGGTCCTCGGGAGCACCACGGCCACCGGCCGCCCCGTCGCCCCCGACTCCCGCCCCGGACCTGTCTTCGCCTTGCATGCGACCCCCTGTGCACTACATGGACCAGGCAAACAGTAGACGTTCCGTCAGGACCGCACAGGGTGGGGGGATATGGCGATCCCTGGCTGATTCAGGAAGCCGCGCCACCGTTGCTCTTCAGCAACTGCCCGTTGACCCACCGGCCTTGTGGCGAGCACAGGAAGTCCACCAGGTGCGCGGTGTCCTGCGGAGTGCCGAGGCGGCCGAGCGGTGTGCCCTGCGTGATGGCCGCGCGGAGATCGTCGTTCATCCAACCGGTGTCCACCGGGCCGGGGTTGATGACGTTGGCGGTCACGCCGAGGTGGGCCAGTTCGTGCGCGGCGGCCAAGGTGATGCGGTCCAGAGCGCCCTTGCTCGCGCCGTACGGGAGGTTGCCCACGGTGTGGTCGCTCGTGAGCGCGACGATGCGGCCCGTGCCCGCGCGCGGTTCGCCGGGCCTGCTCCCGGGCTCGCCGCGGAATCGGAGCCCGTACTCGCGGATCAGCAGCCAACTGGCCCGCGCGTTCACGGCGAAGTGCCGGTCGAACGCCGCCACGGTGGTGTCCAGCAGCCCCGAGTCCACCGACTCCGCGTGCGAGAGGACGAGCGCGGTGACCGGGCCGAGGCGCTGCTCCGCCTCGTCGAAGATGCGGGCGGGGCCGTCCGGATCGGTCAGGTCCGCCTCGATCGCCGCCGTACGGGCTCCGGCGTCCTCCAGCTCTCGCGCGATGGAGGCCGCGGCCCCGTCCTCGGCGCCCCACTCCATGCGCCGGTCGTACGGCGTCCAGTAGGTGAAGGCGATGTCCCAGCCGGAGGCCGCGAGCTGCCGGGCGATGCCCGCGCCGATGCCGATGGAGCGGCCGACACCGGTGATGAGCGCGATGGGACGGGCCGGTGCCGGGGTCGGGTCCGGTGCCTGCTCCGGAGCGGTCGAGGGCTGTTCGTCGGTCGTCACGGGCCGATCCTTCGTGACCCGTACGCGTACGTCAACGACTTTCCCGGCCGCCGCTCCGGCCTCTTCGCGCCACCGCTGACCTGCGACGATCCATCTTCCTGGTGGACCGACGCGATCTTTGTGTTTCCCCTGGCCCCACGAGCGCTCCTAGCGTGGACGACGGAAACTGCAGCGAACGCAGACCAACGCCGCATATCGACTCGACTGCGGGGCCGGAGAGAGGACCGTCACCATGAGCGAGCAGCAGCTGCTGAACGGCAAGACCGCGGTCGTCGCCGGAGGCGCCAAGAACCTCGGCGGGCTCATCAGCCGGACCCTGGCCGAGGCCGGCGCCGACGTGGTCGTCCACTACCACGGCGAGAACACCGCCGCCGACGCCGAGAAGACGGCGGAGGCGGTACGCGGCACGGGTGCCCAGGCCATCGTCGTACGAGAGGACCTCACCCGGGTCGACGGCGTACGCAGCCTCTTCGACCAGGCGCTCGACGCCTTCGGCGGAGTGGACGTGGCCGTGAACACCACCGGCATGGTCCTCCGTAAGCCGATCGCGGAGACGACCGAGGAGGAGTACGACCGCATGTTCGCGATCAACTCCAAGGCGGCGTACTTCTTCCTCCAGGAGGCCGGCGCCCGGCTCAACGACGGCGGCCGGATCGTCAGCCTGGTGACCTCCCTGCTCGCCGCCTTCACCGACGGTTACGCCACCTAGGCGGGCGCCAAGGCCCCGCTGGAGCACTTCACCCGGGCGGCGGCCAAGGAGTTCGCGCCGCGCGGGATCGCGGTGAACAATGTGGCGCCGGGGCTGACGGACACGCCGTTCTTCTATCCGCAGGAGACGCCGGAGCGGGTGGAGTTCCACAAGTCGCAGGCGGTGGGCGGCCGGCTGACGGAGATCGAGGACATCGCGCCGCTGGTGAAGTTCCTGGTCACGGAAGGCGGTTGGATTACCGGCCAGACCATCTTCGCCAACGGCGGCTACACGGTCCGATGACCCCCCGCCGGAACTACGGGAGGACCGCGCCCGGATCGCCGAGCACCGCCTCCGGGTCGCCGTCCCGGGCGGCCACCCGCTCGCCGCGCGGCCCGCGGTGGCCCTGGCCGGTCTGCGCGGCGAGCCGCTCACGGTGTGGGGCGAGTCCGGCTCGTCCGCGTACACGGACCTGCTGATCGGCCTGTGCCGCCAGGCGGGCGTGGAACCGGACACGCAGCGCAAGCCGGTGCAGGGCACGCCGCCCATCACCGCCCTCACCGCGACGGGCCGCATCGCCTTCGTCACCGCGCCTCCGGGCCCGGCGGCGGGTGGTGCGGCGTACGTCGTCGACCTGGAGCCGCCGGTCCACGTACCGGTCCACGCGCTGTGGCCGGCGCACACGACCTGTCCGGACCGGGATGTGTTCCTCGGCCGGGTGGGAGATCTTCCCGGGGCGTGAGCCGGGTGACGGTGACGGCGGATCCCGTACAACCCTCCGGCCCCATGATCGGTCTCACCTGCACCGGACGGTGCGTACGCCGGGCCGGGAGCCTTGGCGGGAGCCGGGCCCCGGGCCCGTACGCAGCCGGGCCGGAACACCGAACCGGACGGCCGTGACGGCGGTCCCGCGTGCCGTAGGAGAAGAAGACACGCATGCAGCAGCACCTGCGCACCACCCTTGCGACCATCGCCTCGGCGGCCCTCGTCGGCGGTTTGCTCCTGGCCGGCTCAGGCAGCGCCGCCGCCGCGCCGTCCGGGATATCCGGCGACTTCAACGGTGACGGCTACCGCGACCTCGCCATCGCCGCGCCGATCGGCAAGGCGGGCAACAAGGCCAAGGCCGGTTACGTGGCTGTCGTCTACGGCACCAAGAACGGCCTGAACAAGTCCAAGCGCACCATCATCAGCCAGGCGAGCGCCGCCATCCCCGGTCTGCCGGAGTCCGGCGACTACTTCGGCGACCGGCTCACCACCGGTGACCTCGACGGCGACGGCTACACCGACCTGGTGGTCGGCGTGCACTCCGAGCGCATCGGCTCGACCGACTCCTACGGCGCCGTCACCGTCGTCTGGGGCAGCGCGAAGGGCCTGATCAAGGGCGTCGACATCTCCGCTCCGCTGCCGAAGTACCGCAGCGAGCTGGGCTGGGGCCTGGCCACCGGCGACTTCGACGGCGACGGGCGCACCGACCTGGCCGCCGTGAACATCGCCGCGCCCGAGCTGAACATCTTCAAGGGTCCGATCTCCCGCACCGGCAAGGCGGCGGGCCTCGTCGGCATCGACACGACGGCGCAGACCGGCATCAACGCCGACCGGATCATCGCCGGAAACGTCAACGGTGACGGCGCCACGGACCTGCTGGTCATGGGCCAGGAGGAGAAGGGGAACGCGTACCGGACCCGTAGCGTCCTCTACAAGGGCGGCAAGACCGGCCTCAAGCCGTCCGGCAAGGTCGCCGGCGGGTACGACGCGGTCATCGCCGACGTCAACAAGGACGGTTACGGCGACATCGTCACCGGCAACTTCATGGAGAAGTCCGCGGACGAGCCCAACGGCGGCCCCGGAGGCGCGGTCACCGTGTCGTATGGCAGCGCCGCCGGTCTCTCGACCCGTACGCCCGCCCGCATCACCCAGGCGACCGCCAACGTTCCGGGCTCCGCGACGAAGGGCGACCGCTTCGGCTGGAGCCTGTCGGCCGGTGACACCAACGGTGACGGTTACGCGGACATCGCGGTCGGCGTCCCGGGCAAGGACGTCTCGGGCAGGATCGACGCGGGCGCGGTCGTCGTGCTGCGCGGCTCGGCCAAGGGTCTGACCGGCACGGGCGCCAAGAGCTTCACGCAGAACACGGCCGGCGTACCGGACAGCGCCGAGGCGCGCGACCAGTTCGGTGCCTCGGTCCGGCTGACGGACAGCAACAAGGACCGCCGGGCCGAGCTGATCGTCGGCGCCTTCGCTGAGAACAACGGCGAGGGCGGGGTCTGGCTCTTCAAGACCGGCAAGAGCGGCATCACGGCCACCGGCTCGACGCACTTCGGCGCGGTGCCGGTGGGCGGGCCGAAGGGTCCGTCGTACTTCGGTGAGGTCTTCGCCGGATAGGGGCCGGGCCTTCGCCTCCCGGGCCTTCGCCTCTCGGCCCGCCGCTGCCCCGACATGCGGCGGCGGGCCGACCGGCAGAGACTCGGTACGGATCTCCGGGGACGGGCCGCCCGTTCCCGGCCACACCCGTACCGAGGAGGAACACCATGACCACATCGATCAGCGACCCGGTGGTCGAGAAGTTCGTCGCCGCCGTCAACGCGGGCGACGAGAGCGCCTTCACCGCCGTCCTCACCGACGACGCCACGATGTCCGACGACGGCAGCGAACGGGATCTGGCCGCCTGGACGGAGAAGGAGATCTTCTCGCCGAAGGCGAACGGCCGTATGAAGGTCGTGGACGCCTCGGACGACGGCCGCACGCTCGTCGTCGACTACACGAACGACACGTGGGGCACGATGCGGACGCGCTGGATCTTCACGGTCACCGGCGACCGCATCAGCCGTTTCGAGACGGGCCAGGCACCGGCCTGAGGGCGCAGCACCTGCCCGGAGGAGTGCTCCCGGAGCAGTCCTCCCCGGAGCGCTCCCCTCGCGCCCGGCCACCGCTGCCGGAGCCTCCGAACCGCGCGCCCGCCGCCGGGCGGACGCAGCGAGTTGCTTGCAGGCGGCAGGAGTTGGGCTGACGTACGGTCAGGGCCGGTCGACCCGGTAGAGATAGTGGGCCCGGTCGTCGACAGGATTGTCCGGCTCCAGCTCACCCTCGGCGACCCGCACCAGCCCGGCCTTCTCCAGGGCTCGCCAGGAGGCCCGGTTGGCCGCCGATACGGGCACGAGAACACAAGGCGCCTCGGGATGCTCGTCCCAGATCGCCTGGACGGCCGACCGGATCACCTGCGGCCCGAGCCCATGGCCGACGAGCTGCGGCTCACCGATGAGGTAGTCGATGGTCATGGCCCCGGCAGGAACGTCGATCAACGTGGCCACCTCCGCCAGATACTCGGAGTAGTCACCGAGACGGCAACGCTGCACCAGCCCGACCGGCCTGCCGTCGACCTGAACGACCAGATCCTCCGAGGGCTCCTCGCCTCTGAAGGCAGGCCCGAAGTCGTGTCGTACGGCCTCGGCCGAGGTCTCATGGTTCCACCACCGGGCCACGTGCGGCTGCTCCAGCCAGGAGATCAGCAACGGGAAGTCGTCCTCGGTGAGCCGACGCCAGGTGATCATCGGGAATCCTCCAGTGGGATGCAGCGGCTGGGGTAGGGGTGCGGAAGGGACCCGACGGAGTGGAGCAAGCGGCGCTCGCCGCCGGAGCCGTGGCCATCATCGACCGGCCCCGCCGCATCGAGGACATCCTGCCGCGCCTCGCGGTGGGCAGGCCCGCCGGTGACGGCTCCGCAGGTCCACCGGCGGTCGTCAGAGGCTCTGCCGGGAGGGGCCGCGCCTGACGGGCATCATCGTCTCCACGGAGTCCTGAGCCGATCGGCGACGGCGGACGGCCGGTATCAGGGCGCCGCGATGGACGTTCCGGGACTCGTGAGAACCGCGTGACGTGGTGACCGCCGGAGCGCGAGGAGGAGGGCTTCTGTTGCAGGCGCTCGGGGAAGGATCCGGGCGTGGCCCACACCGCCGGTGAACCGCTTGCAGACGATGGCCGTGGCAGCTCCTTGATCTCCTTCGCACGGGGCGGCGAGGCGGCGCCGCCGCAGGACGCCCCGCTGTCGGCGGCCCTGGTGGCCTTGTGGAGAGCCGGTCGGGTCCTGATGGTCCTCGATCGGTACCGCCAGTCCTGGGAGCTCCCAGGGGGGAGCATCGAGGAGGGCGAAACCTCCCGCCAGGCAGCCGCGCGCGAGCTACTGGAGGAGACCGGGCACCAGTCCGACGAACGGTTACGGTTCATCGGCTACGCGCGGTTCGTCCTGGCGCCCGACCGGCGAACCGAGTACCTCGCCCTCTACGCGGGATACTGCGCAGAGACCCTGGCTTTCGAGCCCACCGAGGAGATCTCGGCAATCCGCTGGTGGAACCTCCTCGAACACCTCCCGGGGTATGTACAGCCCCTGGATGCCCACCTCGCCGCGCTCACCCGGTGACCCGGCAGCGACGCCACCACCCAGCACGACGAGTGCCCAGGTCAGTGACCCGGCCCTGGTCGCTACCTGGTCCGGTCCACAGGTACGGCTCAGTCGGTCAGCTCAGATCGCCGAGGTGTAGGCGGCGAAGAAGGGCGTCTTCACCGGTGTTCCACCGGGGCCGAAGCACGCCACGCGGAGCCCGACGGAACCGCTGGTCCTGGCCCAGGGTGCGTACAGGCCGCAGTAGTCGGGGCTCTTGCCGTAGGCGGTGACCTGGGAGGTGTCCGACGGGACGGCCACCGACGGCAAGGTGACCGTGAAAGGCGCTCCCGCGCCCGTGAGGGTGTTGGTGGCTCCGCCGGAGTTGTAATTGGTCAGCGGGGGCAGGGACCCGTTGTACCAGAGGTATCCGAACGACCGCGGCGCGAAGGCCGGTCCGTGGACCGCACGCAGGTAGGAATAGCTCAGAGTCCACTCCGTGTCATACGGAGCATTGGACGCGTTGTAGCAGGCGACCACGATGGTCTGCCCCGTTGTGCCTGGTGACCAGTCGGACACCTTGCATCGCGCGCCCTGCTTCGCGTCGACCGCGGTGACTTGGAGGTTGCCCGCGTTGCCGGCCAGGCCGAGACCCGGGAGCCACGCCTTCCAGAGACCGGTCGAGCCCTTACTCACCGCGTTGACCGCTCCCACGGAGTTGTACTGGGTGAGGACGGTGCCGCTGCTGTCCGAGTTCAGGTAGCCGTACGACCCGGACGGCGTGGAGGGCAGACCGCTGCTGCTCGTGTACAGAACCGTGAAGGTGGAGTTGGTGGGCGCGCCGCTGGGGAGGTAGCAGTTCACATAGACGTCCTGGCCGGACCCTGCGGTTGTCCAGTCGCCGACCTGACACCAGCGGGCAGCGCTGCTCACGGCGGTGGCGTGGGCGATCCCGCCCGCCCCGCCGATCAGGGGGAAGTGCACGACGTAGGAGCCGAGGCCGATCTGGTCGACCTTGACGGGATTGGCGGACGGCGAGGGCCAACTGCCCCATTGCCGCGACGGGTCGGGTACGTAGCCCGAGGGCGGAGTCGCGTTGTCCAGATAGGCGAATCCCCAGCGGTCGGGTACGGCCGCGTGAGCCGTGGTGGCGGAAGGAACGGCTGCGGCCAGCAGGGCGGCCAGCATGGCGCAAACGAGCAGAACGGCCCGGGCGGGTCTGCCTGACAGAAGTAACGTGCGGATGTGCATGGGCGTGCCTCCTGTGCGATGAGGTTGGTACTGCCTGCGCGATCCGGTGCTGTGCGTTCAAACATCCGGGCATGTACCGCAGTGCGAAGGGCGTACTCGCACCAGTCCTCCCGCGGCTCTGGGAGAAGGCGGCAGAGCACGCGCCCCGCGGCCGTGCCGCAGGTTCGGAATCCGATGCTCACTGTCCCAGAAGCGCGTACGTGCGCAACGCTCTCGGTCAGCCGTTTCGTTGCCCGTCGCACCTGCCACTGCGGCACCGTGGCTGACTCTGTCACCTCAATCGGTATGGTTGATCGGCCCTTTCGGCCACTGTCCCGCCACCAACCGTCCTGCTCTGCCTCTTACACCCCACTCTCTTCTCCTCGCACCGCCGTCGAGCCTGGCTGAGATTCACGCCTGATGCGCGTCTTCGCACCGTCGAGCGGTAGGTGAAGGACCAGAGTGCCGGTGAGGCGCCCCGGACCGGCGAAGGGCCACCGGCGCTCGACCGGTGATGAGCCAACGAGCTCCTGGATCGTTCGGATCCCGCGGGGCCCTGCCCCGGGGGCCTCCTGTTGGGGACTCAAGCGCATGCGTACCACCGTGGCCGCCGTTTCCGGCGAACCGGGACGCTGATACGTACGAGGGTTGCACCCAGCAGCCTGTGAAGCTCCAGTTCAAGAAGAAGGGCGCCAAGAGCCGCACGACCGTCAAGACCAGCTCGACCGGCACTCTGAAGACCACCGTCAAGGCCTCGGCCGACGGCACCTGGCGTTACGGCTTCGCCGGCACGCCGAGCACTCCTGCCGTCTCGGCCACGGGCGACTACGTCGACGTGGAGTATGGATACCAGCCCAGCGCGGCCAGGGCAGGACTCCGTGCCGCCGGGGCCTCGCGCTGCGCCAGGGGGGCAGGGTGGTGGAGCGGGGCAGGCGGTGAGGCGCTCTATGGGGCGGGGGACGAGCCGGGCCAGGCGCGGGCGGCGGGCTCCGCTCGGTCACTCCGTGACGTGCCCGGTGGGGAACGGGGCCGCGGCAGCGGCGCCGCCGTGGCCGACACTCCGGGGCTCGGCTCCGGCGGGCTTCGTCCCGCCGCAAGCGCCGTTGCCGGGGCTCACACCGCCGCCGTCCCGTCAGGGAGGGGCCCGCCGCCGAGAGCTTGGTCCAGGGTGTCGGCGATGTCGAAATGCTCCAGTACCCGGGTGACGCTCAGAAGGGTGATGACAGGTGGCTGGAGGGGGCCGACGAGGACCAGACGGCGGCCGGCGGCGTGGTGCACCTGTCGGGCACGGAGCAGGGTGTCGAGGAAGGAGCTGTCGCCGAAGGTGACGCCGGACAGGTCCAGGACGGTGACGAGCAGGGCCTGCTCTTCGGCCTCGTTCCAGGCGGCGGGGAGCAGGTCCTGCTCGTCGGCGTCGAAGTCACCACAAGCGGTGACCACCAGCGCGCTCCGCTCGTGGCGCACGTGGACGCGGGCCTGGGATCTCCAGGGCATGGGGGCACCCCCTTACTTCGGACTGGTCCAGACCAATACCCTGGAATGTTGACTCCATGTCCACAGCGCCCGGAGGCGGCATCCCGGCCCGTCTGCCCATCGGTACCTGGCTGTCTCAGGCCGCTGTACGCACGGCCCCCTGGGCCGCCGAGGTGGGCAGGTGCCGGTCCCACCCCTGGTCCGGGAAGGTGGCTGTGGCTACTTCCAGCAGGCGCGTGACCGGCGGTGTCAGATTGGTCAGGGCGACCTGCGCGGGGGTGGTCGGTGTGTTGAGGAGGTGGAGTCCGGCGATGTCCACGAACGTGACGGCGTGCAGGTCCCAGATGACCTCGGCCACGGTGTCGGGGAGGCCGGTGAGACAGGCCCGGAGCTGATCCAGGTTCTCGAAGTCGATGTCGCCGCGCGGGGTGAGTGTGGCGCCGCGGCCGTACAGTTCGGTCGTGATGTGCATGGGTGCGCCCCCCTCCTGGGGGTTGCTGAGCCCGATGGCGAGGAAACCCCCGTGTGCGGGGCTCCAGGCGGCCAGGGCGGGGTCGGATGCCCGGGTAGGGGGCAACGTCCGGCTCCCAAAGAGTCGGCGCAGGATCGCACCGGCTCGGTCTCTTGTCTTCTCACCGTCCCATACACCAGCCACCACAAGCCAGACCGGCCCCCACGGCCGGGGGAAACGTCATCTGATCGTCGGGCAGGAGCTGCGCCGCCCAGGGCGGTTTTCGTCCGTGTGATCCCTCTCGGGCGGTCTCCACCCTTTCCACGGCGGTCAGAGCCGGGGGGCCGCCCGGAGTCCTTCAACGGCCCTGCCGCCAGAGCGCCGCATGCCCCGGTGCGGGGATAAATGGGGCGTGCCGTCCGGAGGGCAGGGCAGGTGATGTGCGATGACAGATGACCGTGCGCGAACCGATGCCGGTGCGGGGAGTGAGCCGCATCAAACCCAGGCGGTCCCTCTGCCGGGGCCAGGCGTCGGCCTGCCCACGACGGCGGCTGCCGCGCGCACCCGCGTACATGAACAGATGACTCTCAGCGCTCAGGGTCCGCAGGACGAGGAAGCCGGTGCACGGGTCCTGGCGGACGTGCTGTTGGTGACCTCGGAACTCGTCACCAACGCGATCCGGCACGGCGACGGGCTCACGGCCTTCGACCTGTGGATCACCGGCAATGAGATGATCTTGAATGTGGCTGACGCCAGCACCCGCCCACCGGTGACCACTGATCCCGGCAGTCGGGGAAAGGGTCAGGTCGGGGGGTTCGGCTGGCCGCTGGTATGCCGCCTTGCGCAGCACGTCGCGGTCACCGCTCTCCCGGACGGGAAGCAGATCACCGTCCTCATCAGCCTCACACCATCGGCTTGACAGGCGCGTCGGTGGCATCGGGTCGACGTCGGCCGGATGGGTGTGGTCGCCCTGATCGCGCCACCCAGAAACGATCTGCCGGATCACGCGGCCTTGACGGCACCGGATCAGTCCTCGCTCTGCCCGCCGCAGAACACCGGCCGCGCGGGGCTGGGCGATCACTACAGTCCAGCCTCATGACGACGATCACGACGATTTCGACGCGTACGGTGGCGTATCCGGCCGACGGTTTGACGATGATCGGGCACCTCGCGCTCCCGGCCGGTGTCGACCGCCGCCCTGCGGTGCTGATCGGACCGGAGGGCATGGGGCTCAGCGACGTCGAGCGCCGCCGGGCCGATGCTCTCGCCGAACTGGGTTACGCGGCGCTGGCCTTCGACCTTCACGGCGGGCGCTATCTGGCCGACCCCGAGGAGATGCTGGCCCGTTGCCTGCCGCTGCTCGCCGACCCCGACCGGATGCGGGGTATCGGCCATGCGGCGCTCGACGTGCTGCGCGCCGAACCGCGGACCGACCCCGACCGGATCGCCGCCGTCGGCTACGGCACCGGGGGTGCCGTCGGGCTGGAACTCGGGCGGGCCGGTGTCAGCCTGCGCGCGATCGGGACGGTCAACGCGACGACCACGGGCCGATCGGGCGAGGCGGCGCGCATCCGCTGCCCGGTGTGGGCTGGGGTCGGGTCAAAGGACCTGATCATGCCGCCCGCGCAACGGGACGCGTTCACCGCCGAGATGCAGGCCGCCGACGTCGACTGGCGCCTCACGGTCTACGGCGGCGCCTTGCACGCCTTCCACCATCCGCCGGTCGACCACCCCACGGTCCCCGGTGTCGGCTACCACCCACGGCACGCGCGGCGAGCCTGGCGCGACGTCGTCGACCTGCTCGCCGAGTGCCTGCCGTTGACGGAGGACTGACGGCGCGCGCCCGGCCGTCCTCGTCGGTGATGAGCGCGCCGACGACGTACTTCTCGATGCCGTCCTGCCGGGCGTCGGTGAGGAGGGTCTCGGTCAGGGAACCGGGGAGGAAGGATGTCACGGGGCAGCTCCTTCTGACGGTGGTGGCGATCGTAGAACGGGTGTTGAAAGTCCTTCGTACCGGTGGTGGTGAACCGTTGCCGGGAATTCCGGCCGCAGCGCCGGGCTTCCTGACAGGACCGGGGCGTGACCACGTTGTTCCTGGTGGCCGGCCTGCCAGGGGCCGGAAAGACCACGAGAGCCCGGTAGCTCGCCGAGACCCAGCGCGCCCGGATCGCCCACCGCTGGGCGGCCGCTGCCGGGGAGACGTTCCCGATGACGGAGGCCGACATCCTGGACGGACGGTTCCCGTTCGAGGAACCGGACGCGCCGGAACTGGAAGGCGGCGCGATGGACGGCCCGCCGCCCGGGTGGACGGGCCGGCGAAAGTGGGCCGCCGCCCGATGGCCGTCGTTCTCATGACCGCGCGCCGAGCCTGAGGCGCTCAGGAGGCGGCGAACTCCACGAAGGACGTCCAGGTGGCGGAGGAGACGGCGAGCGCGGGGACTGCGAGGTCCTTGGAGTCGCGGACGTGGACGGTGTGGGGGCAGGTGGCGACCTCGATGCAGTCGCCGCCCTGGCTGCCGCTGTAGCTGGACTTGAACCAGTGGAGGTCGGTGCTCATAGTTCCTCTGCCATCTTCTCGATCGTTTCCAAGGTCTTCTCCGGAGTGTATGCCTGGGCCCGGGTGACGCCATACTGGCCGAACAGGTTGCCCAGCTCCGGATGTTCGGTGATGAAGAAGTTGCCACCCTGTCCCTCGATATAGGCGAGCTGCTGGCGCTTTTCGGTCTCCAGCAGGACAAACGGGCCGTCCAGCGCTGCATGATCCTCGCGGTACGGGTCCATCAGCTGGATCCGTACGTGCCGGAGCCGCGCCACGTCGGCGAGATGGTGGAGCTGAGCCTTCATGACGCGGCGGCCGCCGATCGGCCGCGTCAGTACAACCATCTCCAGGACGAAGCTGATGTCGGGCAGCGGTCTGCGGGTCAACAGCTTCTGCCGTTCGAGTCGTGCGGCTACCTTCGCTTCGATCTCGTCGTCGTCAAAGTTCGGGTAATGGCTCGTGAGGACCGCCCGTGCGTACGCCTCTGTCTGGAGCAGTCCGGGCATGACATGGTTCTCGTACGCGTGCCTAGCCCACGCCTTCTCCTCCTCGTCCGCGAACGGCGTGAACCAGTCCGGCAGCGGGCTGCGCTGCTCCGTCTGCTCTGCCTGCTTCGGTGATTTCGGTGCCGCGACGATCAGTGCACCCTGTGCACCCAGCACCTCGTCGGCCCGCTGCACGAAGACGCCCTTCGGCGGTCGCGCACCCCGTTCCACCATCGCCACTTGGGACTTGGAGTAGCCGATCCGCTTGCCCAGCTGTTCCTGCGACAGCCCGGCCCGCTCGCGGAAGTGCCTGAGCAGCAGGCCGAACATCTCGGCGGAGGTCTCGGCCTGATCACTGGAGTGCACGCGCTCACCTCGTAGGTACACCACTGTCCACAACCTGCTTGTGACCCTGGTCACGGTACGTGTCCGCCGCAAAACTGAGCGCATGGAACTTGGAAATTCTCTGGATCCGGTGCCGTCCTGGATCCCCGCCTCCGGCCACGCCCTCCGTCACGTGGGCATCCACTTCGACGCCGTACGGGCCATCGGTATGTTGGGCGAGGAAATCGCGTACGAGGTCATGCAGTTCACCGACTTCCATGCCGGGCCCATCGTCCGTTCGGGCGTCGGTGAGCGCAGCATGTACTTCTTGCTCGCTCCCGGTACGGCGGCCGGGCATCGGTGGCCGCCCGGGGTGGAGGCGATGAGCCGGAGCGCGCGAGGCGACGCCTTCGTGGGAGTGCCTGCGCTGGACGGGGCGACCTGGCCGCTGGACTGGCGGTCGCGGCCTACGGCGGAGGAGCCGTTCGTGGATGTGGCGTTGCTGCACGAGATGGCGTGGCTGCGGGCGGGGTGCGCGGCGAAGGAGTGACCGGCGTGTGCCGGCGTGTTCAGAGGTTGCGCTAGATCTCGCGCCTATGGCCGACCGCCAGCACCCAGACGATGAGCTGGCCGTCCTCGACGGTGTGGACGACCCGAAAGCTGCCCACGCGGAGGCGCCCATGGGTCAGTTGACCGACCGGAGGAGTGCCGCCATCTCCTCCATGGGCACTGACCCCTCGGTGCCGTCGGCCTCGGTTTGGTCGGCGAGGCGGTTGAGCCATTCGTCCTCGTACCGTTCAGCGGCTTCGCGCAGGCGGCAGGTGCGGTCGATGACGTCTGCGAGGTGCTTGCGGACCTCGGCCATGGACGCGGTCACAGGCTCACTCATGGACTGGATGCCTCGGACGTGATGCGGATGCGCCTAGAGGCGAATCTGAGTCATCAGGTTGCGGTACCGTAATCATGACATCACGTTCTGTGTGCGCATGCGGGTGACGTGTGCGCATATGGAGCGGCCCCCGGCGGTGTTCGAGCACCGGCCCGGGGACCTTCACCACTAGTGGATATCGAGGTCCACCCGCGATGCTGTCGCATGTTATCCCGCCCCCTCGGGGCTACACGAAGGTCTCCAACGGCCTTGTACGTCAATCGCGTCTGGGCAGTGACGCGAAGATTCTCGTCATCTACGTGCAAGGGCTGCCCGAAGTCGATCGCGACAAGGCCCTGAGTGAGCACGGCCGTGCCCTTCGCATCACCGGGCGGCGGTACCAGAAGGCCAAGGCCGAGTTGGTGGCGAGCGGGTACGTCCATGAGAAGCGGGCCTGATGTGCTCGAAGAGCCCTCCTCCGGCGGGCCTGAAGTGGTTCTCGCCGAGCGCGTGTTGCTCTCCCTCCGCCACGAGCAGCGCCAACTGCATTTCGGCGTGCGCGAGGCCCGTACCCTCGCCGGGCTCGCGGCCGAGTGGTTGCGGCGCGGCGTCACCGCTGCGGATCTGCGGCGGGCCCTGTGCAGTGGGCTGCCGACGGAGGGGGTGCGGACGGCCGTGGGGTTCCTGGCGCACCGGCTCCGGGAGAAGCTGCCCGCCGCCCCCGAGAGCGTGCCTGCGCCGGAGCCGACCCCGCCGCCACTTGTGCTCATCGCCTGCGCCGGACCTGGTGAGGAGCACATGTTCCGGCCTCACGTTCCGTGGGCCACGACCTGTGGGCCCTGTTACCAGGAGGAGCAACGCGCCTTCTGGGCCGATGCGCAGGACCGGGCCGACGCGGCTCCCGAGCCTCCGCCGTGGCGGGAGCGGTTTGCGGCCGTTGCGGCGGACGGAGCCGTACCGGATACGGAAACGGAGGTCGGTGCTCCGTAGCGGCTGTCCGGTGGGCCGTGTGAACTGATCAGGGCTGTGGCCCGGTGTTCGCCGCATGAAGGTGGCGCAATGTCACGCGATGCGGTCGAAGCGGAGGCGGGACGCCGGTCCCGTCAGCCGGGTCGAGGCCGCCCTCTGGCTTGGTCTAGACCAAGAGGAGTACGCTTCCTCGGAGATGTGTGGCGGTCCGGAACGTCATACATAGCCATGCCTGTCATGCGCGCGTCAGATTGCGTGCAGTCAAGCAACCGTGTCAACAGAGGAGTTGTCATGAAGAGCAAGAGAATGCTGGCCGTCGCCATCGGCGCGGGCATCGCCCCGCTCCTGGCCGTGAGCCTGCCCGCCGGCGGTGCGAGCGCGCACGGGTACATATCGTCGCCTCCCAGTCGTCAGGCGCAGTGCGCCGCCGGCACGGTCTCCTGCGGTGCCATCAAGTACGAGCCGCAGAGCGTCGAGGGCCCCAAGGGCTTAACGAGCTGCAGCGGAGGGAACGCCGCCTTCGCCGAGCTCAACAACGACAACAAAGGCTGGAAGGTCACCCCGGTCAGCCGCACGACCAGCTTCAACTGGCGGCTGACGGCACGGCACGCCACCAGCACCTGGCAGTACTACGCGGGTGGCCGGAAGATCGCCGAGTTCAACGACGGTGGCGCCCGTCCGGGAGAGACCGTCACCCACCAGGTGAACTTCGGCACGCTGACCGGCAAGCAGAAGGTGCTGGCCGTCTGGAACATCGCCGACACCACGAATGCCTTCTACGCCTGCGTGGACGTGAACGTGAGCTGACACACCACCACGGCGGCGCCGGCCGGCTCCGCCGGTAGGTACGAAAGCAGAACCCGAGAGAACCGATCCGGCTGAGTCCGTGACGGACGCCCGGGGCGGATGGTGCACCGTCCGCTCCGGGCTCTGCGTCGGCACCTCGCCTGCACCCAGGTGACCACGGAGGACTCACGCTCGTACGCAGGCCAGCACGATGTCAGCCGAATCCACCGGCCGCTCCATCGAGATGAGGTCCCATGCACCACCGAGTCACCGCCCGTGCAGCCGTCATGGCTCTGCTCGCCACCGGCCTTGCCGCATCCCCGGCCGTCGCGGCTCCTGCCGCCGATGGAGCCAAGGCCCGCGTCGGCGCCGACTGGGTGAAACAGTCCATCACCTTCACCGCCGCCCCGGGGCAGGCCAACGACCTCCATGTGGTCCCGATGGACCGGGGCGACGGAGTGCGGCGCATCGGCTTCCGCGACGCCGTCCCGCTCCAGCCGGGCGACCACTGCACGTACCTGGAACCGGGGGCCGAGACGTACGTCGTCTGCGAACTGCCCACCGACAGCGCCCTGCCGGACCGGATCGACGTCCTTCTCGGCGACGGCGACGACGAGATCGCCACCAGCGACCTGGCCGTGGCCACCGTCAGCGGTGGCCCCGGCGATGACACCCTGCACGCTCACACCGCCCACACGGTCCGGGGCGACGAGGGCGACGACATGGTCATGGGGCGCGTCGTCCTGGACGGCGGCGACGGCATGGACCACCTGATGGGCGACGACGGCGACCAGCGGATGTACGGCGGCCGGGGCGCGGACATGATCGAGGGCTACGGCGGCCGGGACCTCGTGTACGCGGGCCCGGGCGACGACCACGTCATGGGTGGCGACGGCAACGACGTCCTCCTCGGCGGCTCGGGCAACGACATGCTGCACGGCGAGGGCGGCAACGACCTGCTCGTCGGCGGCCCCGGAAAGGACCAGGCCGAAGGTGGCTCCGGCCGGAACATCGTTCTTCCGTAGGCCTACCGGTCGCCCGGTCCGCACCTCGGGACCGTACAGCGTGGCGTCCAGGAATCAGGCCGCTCGCGATTCGTCGGCGGGCACCCACACTCCATGTCGACAGGGCTTGAAGTCCACGACGACCGCCGGGTGCCCGTCGATACTCGCGTCTTCGACGCGTGACACGACGCTTTCCGGCGGCTCGTCGCAGACCGGACACGACACGAGCGCCGGATAGTCGGGTTGCTGAAGAACTCCCAGGAGCACCTCCTCTTCCCTGCCCAGCAAAGCCGCTGTGAGATCGGCCAGCCACGCACCTGTCATACGAACGCGGTCCATGACGTCCTCCTCCGAGGGCTGCCGTTCTCCATCGCTCCCCTTCTGTGGTCAGCGGAATCCGGTCACGGGGCATCAGCCGGCTGGTCGTCCTGCCAGACCCAGCGGCCGTTGGGGTCGGGAGCGTAGAGGCTGCTGCCGCCCGGGAAAGTGCAACCGTCGTTGGGAAGCGCGACCCAAGGATCCTCATCCGTGAGGGTCACGGTCGTGGCTTGCCCATCCAGTGGTCCGCCGTGCAGTTCGACGGTGATGGAGATGGAATCATCGCTCATGTCGTTCTCTTGCCCCGACAGGTACAGACCAATTCTGCCGACTGCCGGCTGGCCCTGGGCCTACGTCGGGTTGCTGCGGAGCTTGCGTCGTTCTCGGGAGTTGGGGTGGCGGATGACTACGCCTCCAGCGCCGCCGGAACCGGTGAGCCGGATCAGCGGAGTTCCCGGGAGCCGGTCGGGTGTGGTCCTGTCCGTGAGGCCGCCGAAGCCGGGGTCCATGGCGCTGGTGTCCGCGGCCCAGGTGTCGGGAATGACGATCGTGACGCCGGAGATCTCTCCGTACGCCTCCACCGTGACCTCCGTGAGGCGGCACTCGGCCCGGGAGAAGTCGAGTGTCACGCCTCCCACGCCTCCGCGAGCGGTCACGTGTCCGGGGACCTCCCAGCGCTCGGGGCCCCGCGAGGCGCCGAAGGTGCCGCCCGTGACCACCGGCGGTGGCTGGTTCGTCGGGGCGGGCGGGCCCGGCAGGTCGGCGGTCAGGACGGCCAGCTCGGCGTAGGTCTTGGACGTCAGCGCCTGCTCCAGCCGCGCGTCCAGCTCATCGAGATCGATGCGCCCCTCGGCTGCCGCGTCACGCAGCTGCTCCACCACCGCCTCCCGGTCGTCGTGGGAGGCCCGGAGGTCTCCTGAGGTGACGGCGGGGCGCGGAGAGGGCTCCGGGGGCTGATGGGCTGTCATGCCCACCAGGATAGGCAGGCAGGAGGACCGGCGGACCGGGGCTGCACGCGTTGACTGTCTGCGTACAGTGGCGGTTCGCAGAAGTCGGCGGAGTTGGTCGAGCGGGTGCGGGCTTCGGCTGATCATGGCCGTACGACCCGTGCTCCTGGAGCTTCCGGGCGACGTCGTGGGACCGGTGAGGTGCTGCGGCACGTCGTCGCCCGGCTGGCCGCTTCGTCGGCTCGCTCGGCCCGGCGATGTGAACCACCGGCGCGATCACCACGCGGCCCGGGAGCGGCGCAGCGCCTCGGCCGTGCGGCCGCAGTCGGAGTCAGTGGCTGGTGAGTTCACCGGTGAGCTTGCCGTGGAGGTCGGCACTCGGGTCGTTCAGGCCGATGATCTCCACCGTCTTGCCGCGCTGCTTGTACTTGGTCTCGACGGCGTCGAGGGCTGCGACCGATGAGGCGTCCCAGATGTGGGCGGCGGACAGGTCGACGACGATCCGGTCGGGGCCGTCGTTGTAGTCGAACTGTCCGACGAGATCGTTGGAGGAGGCGAAGAACAGCTCGCCGGTCACGGAGTACACCACGGTGGTGCCCTCGGGATCGGTGACGCTGGTGACGCGGGCGAGGTGGGCGACGCGCTTGGCGAAGATGATCATGGCGGTGACGGAACCGACGACGACGCCGATGGCGAGGTTGCCGGTGGCGACCACCACGATCACCGTGATGACCATGACGGCGATCTCCCCGGCGGGCAGGCGCTTCAGTGTCTTCGGGGCGATGGAGTGCCAGTCGAAGGTCGCGAACGACACCATGACCATGACGGCCACCAGTGCGGCCATGGGGATGTCGGAGACGACCGGTCCGAACACGATGCAGAGCACCATGAGGAACACGCCCGCCAGGAACGTGGAGAGGCGGGTGCGGGCGCCGGAGACCTTCACGTTGATCATGGTCTGGCCGATCATGGCGCAGCCGCCCATACCGCCGAAGAAGCCGGTGACGATGTTGGCGATGCCCTGCCCGATGGACTCGCGGGTCTTGGAGGAGTGGGTGTCGGTGATGTCGTCGACCAGCTTGGCGGTCATCAGCGATTCCATGAGCCCGACCAGGGCCATCGCGAACGCGTAGGGGGCGATCGTGTTCAGGGTGTCCATGGTGAAGGGCACGTCCGGCAGCCCCGGCGCGGGCAGCGACGAGGGGAGCTCGCCCTTGTCGCCGACGGTCGGCACGGCGATCCCGGCTGCGATCGTGATGGCGGTGAGGATGACGATGGACACCAGGGGGGCCGGGATGGCCTTGGTGATCCTCGGGAAGAACACCATGAGCGCCAGGCCGCCGGCGAGCAGCGGGTACACCGCCCAGGAGACGTCGAGCATCTCGGGGACCTGGGCCATGAAGATCAGGATGGCGAGGGCGTTGACGAAGCCGACCATCACCGAGCGCGGGACGAAGCGCATCAGCTTCGCCACGCCGAGGGCGCCGAGGGCGATCTGGATGATTCCGGCGAGGATGACGGCGGCGATGAGGTAGCCCAGGCCGTGTTCGCGGTTCAAGGGGGCGATGACGAGGGCGACGGCACCGGTGGCGGCGGAGATCATCGCGCGGCGGCCGCCGACGACCGAGATGACCACGGCCATGGTGAACGAGGCGAACAGCCCGACCGCCGGGTCGACACCGGCGATGATCGAGAACGAGATCGCCTCGGGGATCAGGGCCAGCGCGACGACCAGGCCGGCCAGGATCTCGGTACGCCAGACCTTCGGGTTGTTCAGCCAGTCCGGGCGCAGGCCGCGCAGTCGTCCGGCGGGAGTCGGTACGGAAGTGGACAAGGAAGCAGGCACCTGTCGTGCTCGAGCACAGTCCCCCGGCAGGCCGGGCGTGCGGGGAAGGACGCGCAGGGGCCGGGTCGGCAACCTGCGGACGGCCCGCGGGGCGGGTCGGAAGTCGAATGAGGATGGGAGCCTGGCGCGGGTGCGCGGCCGGCAGCTCACATCGGTGTGCGAAGGGCTACGGCGGGCAGGCGCCGGCGATCGGCGTCATGGGCTCGCGCACGCTCTCTCCTGCAAGAATCGGGATCTCGGCCGGGGGCGCCTTCGGCCCCGGAAACGGCGGCGACGGAGCGGGCCGACCGCTCCGGCGTCAGCAACTCTACCCTAACGTTAGAGTAGGGATTGGCGAGTCGTGCGTGCTGGCCGCCGCGACGAGAAGGGCGAGGGTCACAGGCGTGGACGATGACCACATGCAGATCGGCGAAGTCGCCGCACGGACCGAACTGTCCCTGCGCACCATCCGCCACTATGAGGAGGTCGGGCTCGTCATCCCCTCCGCCCGCTCCCAAGGCGGCTTCCGTCTCTACACCGCGACCGACGTGCAGCGGCTCATGGTCATCCGCCGGATGAAGCCCCTCGGTTTCACCCTGGACGAGATGCGCGATCTGCTCGACGTCACCGACCGTCTCGACGCCTCCCGATCAGCCGACAGGGCCGAACGCGCAGAGCTTCTGGAGCGCATGGAGGTCTACGAGCAGACCGCCGCCCGGAAGATCGAGGAGTTGCGCACCCAGCTGAGCCGTGCGGAAGACTTCGCCGCCACCCTGCGCGCCCGGCTCCAGAACGTTGCCGGCACCGACAGCGCTCCGCGTACTGCCGCGGTTCAGGGCTGACCTGAAGCCTGTTCCTCGCCGCGGAGCCGCGCGGTGACGGGCCCGTTGTCAGTGGCGGCTGGCAGCATCGGTGCCATGGCTTCCCGAGTCCGCCGGCACTGCGGGCCCGTCGTCGGCAACGCAGGAGGAACGCATGGCTCAGCTGCTGAGAGTCCAGAACTTCACCGTCTCCAGTGACGGGATCGCGGCCGGTGAGGACCAGACCCTGGAGAGGCCCTTCGGGCATGTCGACCCCGGGCGGCTGTTCTCCTGGGCCGGGGCCACGGCGAGCTGGCCGATGCGTACGGACCCCGGAGGCAGTCGCGGGCTCGACGACTACTTCACGCGGGACTTCGACCGCGACATCGGCGCCGAGATCATGGGCCGGAACAAGTTCGGTCCTCAGCGCGGGCCGTGGCCGGATGACGCCTGGCGCGGCTGGTGGGGTGATGAACCTCCGTTCCGTACGCCGGTGTTCGTCATGACCCACCACGAGCGGCCCTCGTTCACGCTCTCCGACACCACGTTCCACTTCGTCGGAGGCGAACCGGCCGACGTCCTCGCGCAGGCACGGGAGGCGGCGCAGGGCAAGGACGTGCGGCTCGGTGGCGGGGTCACCACGATCCGGGAGTTCCTCGACGCCGACCTCGTCGACACTCTGCACGTGGTGGTCTCGCCGGTGAAGCTCGGGTCCGGGCTGCGGCTGTGGGACTCACCCGACGAGCTGCTCGACCGGTACCACCTGGAGGCCGTGCCGAGCCCGAGCGGGGTGACGCACCACCTGTTCTGGCGGAAGTGAGGGGCAGCGACCTGATATTGCGCCGCATTGACCTCGGGTGCCGGGCGCCAGCAAGATCTCTGGCGTGAAACCTGACATACCGCCTTCGCCCTGGGACCCGCCCTCGTCCTCCTCCGAAGGGTCCGCCTGGCCGCAGGGCCCCGGATCCGCCTGGCAGCAGCCGACCGCCGCCGCCTGGCAGCAGCCCGCCGGGCCTGGCTGGCAGCAGGGCTGGCACGGGCCGCCGCCGCACGGTCCGGTACGGGCCGAGGCCGGGTCGCGCTACGACCAGCAAGGGCGTAACGGGCAAGGCGGCAGGCTGGGGTGGCTCGGGGAGTTGTCGCTCGTCGTGCTGCTGATCGTGGTCGGCATCCTGGTCGTCTCGACGATCGGGGCCGTCCTCGCGGCGGTGCTGGACGCGGGGCCCACGTCGGCGGAGAGCGAGGTGTTCTTCGAGGATCCCGTCGCCGACATGGCTCTCCAGCTCGTCGGCATCGCCATCGGCATACCGATCGTCCTGTGGGGCGCCCGCTACCTGGGCAGGCGGCCGGCCGGGACCGTCTCCTCGGTCCTCGGGAGACTGCGGTGGAGGTGGCTCGGGCTCTGCGCCGCCGTGGCCGTTCCGCTGATCATCGTCCAGTTCGGCGTGATGTTCGCGTGGACCTGGGGGGAGGAATCGGCCGAGCCGTCCGGCGACGGCTTTCCCGGCTGGACCGCCTTTCTGGTGAGCCTGGCCGTGCTGGCGGCACTGGTGCCGTTCCAGGCGGCGGCCGAGGAGTACGTCTTCCGGGGCTGGCTCGTCCAGGTGATCGGGCGGGCCGTGCGGTCGCCGTGGCCCGCCCTCGTCCTCGCCTCGCTCCTCTTCGCCCTGGCCCACGGGTTCGGCGAACTCACCGGGTTCATCCTGCTGTTCTACTCGGCGCTGTGGTGGGGCTGGCTGGTGATCCGGACCGGCGGCCTGGAGGCGGTCATCACTCTGCACATCGCCAACAACCTCCTCGCCTTCGGCCTCGCGGCCGGCTTCGGCGAACTCTCCTCCACCGAGACGGCCGCCGACGCGCCGTGGCAGGCGATGGTCGTCGAGTTCGTCTTCGCGCCGCTGTACTGCCTGGGCATGGCGTGGCTCGCGGACCGGCGAGGCGTTGCGCGGGTGAGTGCCTGAACGACCGCCGGAGTGCGGCGCCGGGACCGGCGGAGATCCTGGTTCGATGAGGGCGGGACCACGGGCAGGGGGCTTGTGGGCGGAGGGGGATCCATGGCGGACGAGGAGCGGTTCCGGGCGAGCGGGTGGCGCGGGCGGGAGGTCGGGATACCGGGTTCCGTCCGGGCCGCGGGGCCGGTCGTGCTGGAGCTCAAAGGCGGCCTGACCACGAGGTTCAGGCTGCAGGCGATGCGGAGATCGGACACGTACAAGTCGTACGGCGAGGAGATCACGGCCACGTACGGGCCCAGGGCCCGCAGAGCGATGCTGCCCGACGGCTACCACCGCGTGGAAGTCAACCGGGTCAGCCCGGGCAAGAACACCGGTTCGGGATTTGCCCGCTGGAAGCTGCGTACCCTCGATGTGACCGAGCTCTCCGTACTGGCGGACACCCTGTCCGGCCGGGCCGACGACGTGGTGTTCTTCGACGGCCACGCGCGCTGCTCGTTCGTGGGGAAGGGCCGCTTCGAGAGCGGTCGGCTGCGATTCACCCCGGCGAGCGGCGGGACGGCCCGGGACATCAGTGCGCAGGGCGCGATCCGACCTGCGGTCGTCGTGCCGGGCAAGGGCTTCCTCTCCGTCTCCACCTGGGGGCCGTGGAAGCTGAAGACGCTGTAGCGGACGAGCCTCCCGCGCGTGGGCCCCGGGTCGTGGAAGCGGAAGCAGTCTGTCGAGGCGTTGGCCGAGCCTCCCGCGCGGGCCCGGCCTCAGAACCGTACGGTCAACTGCGCCTGCACATGCGCCCGCAGGACGCCCGCCATGTCCGTCGCGCAGTCGCTGATCAGCCACTGGATCTGGAGGCCGTCCATCAGAGCGATCAACTGCTGCGCGGCGGCGGCCGGTTCGACGTCGTCGCGTAGTTCGCTCGCCTCGCGGGCCTGGCGGTAGGCCAGTTCGGTGTTGGCGACCGACGTGCGGTAGCGGGCCTCGAAGTACGCGTGTGCCGGATGGTCCGGAGAGGTGGCCTCCGCCGCGACCACCGAGAACAGCTCGACGATCCCGCGCCGCTTGGCGTTCAGCTCCGCGAGGTCCACCAGCCGGCGCAGATGGTCCACGCCTCGGGTGACGCCGAGCGCCAGCCACTCGTCGTCCACGTCGTCGCGGCGCTGGAGCACCGCGAGGAGCAGGGCCTCCTTCGTCGGGAAGTGGTGCAGCAGGCCCGGGTGGGAGATGCCGCAGCGGGTGGCGATGACGCGGAGCGAGGCGCCCCGGTAGCCGGCCTCGCCGAACAGGGTCATCGCCTGGTCGAGGATCTCGATCCGCTTGGCCCGGCCCTTGGCGTAGCCGCGCCGCGTTCCCGGGGTCACGCGTATTCACCCGCTGTCATCGCAACGCCTCTCTCGTTCCCGCCGTTCGCGCCCCCGTGCCGCCGCTGAGCCCGCTCCTCGTGGGTCCGGTGCTCCGGCTGAAGATTCTCACAGGGGTGAAGACGTATCTTTCCAATACTTACCAAGCGGTCGGTATTGAGCGTACGGTACTGCGGAGTGCCGTCGTGAAAGGAACTCCTGTGGGCCTCCTGCCGCCGTACCTCGACCCCGCGCTCCCCGTCGCGGACCGGGTCACCGATCTCCTGGGCCGCATGACGCTGCCCGAGAAGGTCGGCCAGATGCTCCAGCTCAACGCCAAGGAGGGCGTGCGGCACCTCGTGGAGGACCTGCACGCGGGATCGATCCTGCACGCCTCGCCCGAGCGCGTACTGGAGGCCGCCGCCCTCACCGAGAAGACCCGGCTGCGCATCCCGCTGCTCGTGGCGGAGGACTGCATCCACGGCCACTCCTTCTGGGAGGGCGCGACGATCTATCCGACGCAGCTCGGCATGGCGGCCACCTGGGACACGGAGCTGGTGGAGCGGATCGCGCGGGCCACGGCGGTGGAGGTCGCGGCGACCGGCGTGCACTGGACGTTCTCGCCGGTCCTCTGCATCACGCGGGACCTGCGGTGGGGCCGGGTGAGCGAGACTTTCGGCGAAGATCCGTACCTGATCGGTGAGTTGGCCTCGGCGATGGTGCGCGGCTACCAAGGCGAAGGGCTCAGCGACCCGACCGCGATCCTGGCCTGCGCCAAGCACTTCGCCGGTTACTCCGAGACCCAGGGCGGGCGCGACGCCAGCGAGGCGGACATCTCCCGGCGCAAGCTGCGCTCGTGGTTCCTGCCGCCGTTCGAGCGGGTCGCCAAGGAGGGCTGCCGGACGTTCATGCTCGGCTACCAGTCCATGGACGGCGTGCCGATCACCGTCAACGACTGGCTGCTCGGCGAGGTGCTGCGCGGCGAGTGGGGCTACACCGGCACGCTGGTCACCGACTGGGACAACGTGGGCCGCATGGTGTGGGAGCAGAAGATCTACGCCGACTACGCGCAGGCGTCGGCGGCGGCGGTCCGCGCGGGCAACGACATGGTGATGACGACGTCGAAGTTCTTCGAAGGCGCTCAGGAGGCGGTGGCGGAGGGCGCGCTCAAGGAGGCGGAGATCGACGCCGCCGTACGCCGCATCCTGACGCTCAAGTTCGAGCTCGGCCTCTTCGAGAACCCGCGCCATCCCGACCCCGACCGCCAGGCCGAGTTCATCGGCGGCGCCGACCACGCGGTCCTCAACCTGGAGGCGGCCCGCCGCTCGCTGGTGCTCCTGGCCAACGACGGCACGCTGCCGCTGGCGGGCGGACTGGCGGCGGGTGGAGAGGGCCTGGCCACGGGCTCCGGGCCCCGTACGGTCGCCGTCGTCGGCCCCAACGCCGATGACGCGCAGACCCAGTTGGGCGACTGGGCGGGCTCCTCGGGCCAGGCGGACTGGCTGCCGGACGGGCAGCCGCGCGCCATGATCCGTACCGTCCTCGACGGCTTCCGCGACAAGGTGCCGGCCGACTGGACCGTGGCGTACGCGCCCGGCGCGCGCATCCTGGACGTCGGGCCGGACCCGGAGGGCGAGTTCTTCCCGGACGGGCAGCCGCGCCCCGAGGTCGTCGTCCCGGCCGTGCCCGATCCGGCGCTGATCGGTGAGGCGGTGGCCGCCGCCGAGGCCGCCGACCACGTGGTCGCCGTCGTCGGCGACCGGATCGAGCTGATCGGCGAAGGCAAGTCGACGGCGACGCTCGAACTCGTCGGCGACCAGGTGGCGTTGCTGGACGCGCTGGCGGCGACGGGCAAGCCGCTGGTCGTCGTGGTCATCAGCTCCAAGCCGCTGGTGCTGCCGCCGTCCGCGCTCGGTGCGGCGGCGATCGTATACGCGGCCAACCCGGGGATGCTCGGCGGTACGGCGGTGGCGGAGCTGCTCCTCGGCCTGATCGAGCCGACCGGCCGCCTCCCGCTCTCCTTCGCCCGGCACGCGGGACAGCAGCCGACGTACTACAACCAGGTGCGCGGCCAGCACGGCACGCGGTACGCGGACCTCACGCAGAGCCCGGCGTTCGCGTTCGGCGAGGGCCTGAGCTACACGACGGTCACGTACACCGACCTGGAGCTGCTGACGGCGGTCGTCGAGCCGACGGAGGCCGTACGAGCGCGCGTGACGCTCACCAACTCCGGTGCCCGGCCTGCCTTGGAGACCCTCCAGGTGTACGTGAGCGACACGGTGACGTCGGTGACCTGGGCGGAGAAGGAGCTGAAGGCGTACGAGCAGGTGGCGCTGGCTCCGGGGGAGTCGCGGCAGGTGTCGGTCGAACTTCCCGTCTCCGTCTGCACGTTGGTGGACGCGCAAGGGCGGCGCGTGGTGGAACCGGGACGCTTCGAGCTGCTGGTGGGGCCGTCGTCACGGGACGAGGCGCTGTTGCGGGCGGAGTTCACGGTGAAGGGGTGAGGTGGGCTCTGCCGCACGCGAGTTCACGGTGAGCGGTGGATACGGGAGCTGCGCTCGGCGCGAGTCGGAGGCTCGGAGGGTTCCGGGGCCTAGGGTGGTGGTGCGGGCGTCCGGGCGGCGCGCTGGCCGAGCACGACTCCGCACAGTGTGAGTGCGAGGCCGAGGACTTGCCGGCCCGAGAGGCTCTCGCCGGCGAGCAGGAGACCCAGCAGCACGCCCGTCACCGGGTTGAGCAGCCCCAGCAGCCCGACCGTCCCCGCCGGCAGGTGCTTCAGCCCGAGGAACCAGGCGGCGAAGGCGATGGCGGTCGCCACCACGGCGAGGTAGGCGAACCCGAGGAGCGCGGGCCCGTCGAGCACCGGCGGCGCGCCCTCCACGAGGGCCGCGCACGGCAGGAGCAGCAGCCCGCCGCCGAGCAACTGCCAACTGGTGGCGGCGAGTACGTCCACCTCGCCGCTCCACCGCTTGGCCAGGACGTACCCGTACGAGGACATCGCCATGGCCCCGACCGAGGCGAGCACACCGATCGCGTCCACCGATCCGGCGGCGGTGAACACCATCAGGCAGACGCCGCCGACGCCGGTCAGGGCGCCGGCGAGGTGCTTCCAGCCGGGCCGCTCGCCGACCAGCGGCCAGGCGAGCATCATCATGAAGAGCGGCGCGAGGGCCATGATGATCGACGCCAGGCTGGTCGGGAGGCGCTGCGCGGCCACGTAGACGAGGGCGAAGAAGCCGCTCATGTTCAGCGCGCCGAGCACCAGGGACTTCCACCACCAGTCGCCGTGCGGCAGCTTCCGGCAGACGGCCAGGAGCAGCAGCCCGGCGGGGACCGCGCGGAAGGCGGCGCCGTACAGCGGGTGGCTCTCGGGCAGGTACTCGCGCGTGACGAAGTAGGTCGTGCCCCAGGCCACGGGTGCCACGGCCGTGACCAGCGACCATTTCAGGTTACCTTCCATGGAAGCTATTATGCCTTCCATGGAAGGTAATTTTGGGGACGAGGCTCCGGAGAACCTGGACGAGGCGCCGGAGCGCGGCGGGGCCGCGGCGCGCGCGGGTCTCGACCATGTGGCCCGTATCCAGGCCGAGTGGGCGCGGGAGCGTCCGGACGTGGATGTGTCTCCGCAGGCGGTCATCGGCCGCCTGCACCGCCTGGGCCGTCTCCTGACGGCGCGCCTCGACGTGGTCTACGCGGCCCATGGGCTGTCCGAGGGCGAGTTCGACGTGCTGGCCGCGCTGCGCCGGGCCGGCGAGCCTTTCGAGCGCGCGCCGGGCGCGTTGGCCGCGCACACGATGGTCACCACGGGCGCGATGACCAAGCGGATCGACCGCCTCCAGCGCGCCGGCCTGGTGGACCGGCGCCGCTCGACGGCGGACGGCCGGGGCCGGGTGGTCGCACTGACACCGGCGGGCCGGTCGCTGATCGACCGGGCGTTCACCGAGCACATGCGCAACGAGCGGAACCTGCTGGACGCGCTGGACCCGCAGGAGGCGGCGGAGCTGGAGCGGCTGCTGACGGCGTGGCTGGCGCGGGTGGAGCCGGTGGGTGAGGAGGGCTGAGGGGCCGGGTCAGGCGTCACCGGTGCCGCACCGGTGCGCCGGGGCGCCGACCGGCGTGCAGTGGACGGCGTCCACCACGGCGTGATCGGATCGCGCCACCCGTGGAGGTGGGCGACGGTGTCGCCGGGCCGCAACGGACTGCCGTCGCCGGCTGCGACGACCTCGGGGAGCGGAGACCGGACGGACTTCGCGGGCGGTACGGGGGAGGGACGGGGTGATGGAGCGGGCACACTCCTGGGCTCGGGCCTGTCGGCTCTCCGGCTCACCGGGTCTCGCGCGGCGGGTGCGGGGAGGCCAACCCCTGACCCGTACGTCAAGGTCAGGCCCGGCCCGTGTGAACAGGCGTTATGCGGGCAACGGCGGAAAGGGAGGCGGACCCGCCGCCGCGACCGACGTGGGAGAACCGCCGTGACGTACACCGATGCCGAAGACTGCTCGCCTCAGCTGCGGGGCGCGCTCGAATCGGTGATAGGCGGTTACATGGCGTCGGTGGCGGAGGTGCTGCTGACCGAGGAGGTTCCGGTGGCCTCCGTCTCGGCGTACGGCGATGTGCACGACCCGAGCCAGGACGACTTCGCGGGGGACGTGGAAGGAAGCGTGGAGTTCACGCCCGCGTTCAGCCGGACGCTCCTCGGCGACGGCGGCGAGACGGGGCTGCTCTGGTGCGGCGTCTCCGGATGGTGCTTCTTCCACATCCCCGAAGGTTCCGGCCGCTCGCTCCTGGACTCGGCCCGCTGGATGGGCAGCGGGCTGACGCCGGAGCCGGTACGGGTCGCCGCGTTCCTCTCCGAGGTACGGCTGGACCCGCGTGAGGCGGGCAGCGGTGAGCGGCCGTTCTACCGGGCGCCGCACAGCGATCCGGACGTACTGCTCCGGCGCCTCGAAGCCTTCGACACGGAGCTGGGGGCTGACGACGTCGTGACCCACCTGCGGAATGCGGCCTGTCGGCGGCGCGCCGTGGAGGCGCTCACGGCGGAGGACCAGGAGATCGTCGACGTAGCACTCCACACCGGCGAACTGGAGGCGTTGGCAGGCCTGCTGGAGTACGTCGAGGGAGCCACGCCGGACGATGTGCTGCGCGAGCTGGCCCGCCGCCTCGCCCATGACCTGGCCCTGCGGGCGCGCGACGGCGTCGAGAGCGTGGACGAGCACCGTGAGGCCTACTCGTACGCGGAGGAGCAGCGCTGAGGACCCGGCGCGCTCCTACTTCCTGACGCACCGACCGACGCGCCGAACCGACGCGCCGAGAAGAAGCGTTTCCGCGTGCGGGCATTCGCCCGTACGGGTGTGGCGTGGCGCTCCGGCGGCCCTCCGGACGCGCACAATGGGGCGGCGGTTCGTGCAGAGGTGCCGAGGCCCTCTCCCGCACCTTGCGCTGAAGGAGGACCGGTGGCTGATGGCTGGGCGGTTCAGCGGACGGGGCCCGGTGACCAGGCCCGTACCCAGGCGAGGGAACAACTGCTGGACGCGGCAAGGGAGCTGTACGGGGTCGTCGGCTACCGGGAGACCTCCGAGGCGGACCTGTGCGAGGCGGCCGGGGTCACGCCCGAGGTGCTCCGGCAGGAGTACGGGACACGGGAGGGCCTGCTCATCGCCCTGCACAACCGGGTCACCACCATCGGCCTGCGGGCCGCCGAGGCCGCTCTGCTCTCCGAGGGGATCGACGAGTGCGCGATCGCGGAGCGGGTCCGGCGCCTCTTCGACGCGTACGTGGAGTCCGTCACCCGGGACCCGCGCGAGGCCCGGGTCACCTTCGTCGAGGTGCTGGGCGTCAGCGCGGTGGTGGACGAGCACTGCAAGCTCTGGCGCGCGCTGTGGACGGAGTTCCTCACCGGTGAGGCCGAGCGGGCCGTGGAACGGGGCGAGGCGGAGGACCGGGACCACCGGGTCGACGTCATGGTCATGGTCGGCACGGTCCACGAACTGATGGCCCACCACACCCGCCGCTGCCGCCGGGCCCGTCCGGAGGAGGTCTCCGGAGAGCTGACCCAACTGGCGCTGACGATGCTGGGATCGCAGCCGGTGGGGTGAGGGGGCGGAGGTGCGAGGCGGTCACCGGCCGGTGAGGAGGCCGGGCAGGGTGCGCATGTCGTCGAAGACGACGGTGCCAGGGCCTTCGAGATGGTGCGGGGGAGTCATTCCCCCGGCGTAGGCGAAGGCGCGCATCCCGGCGGCCCGGGCGGCCTGAAGACCGTACTGGCTGTCCTCGACCACGGCGCACGCCTCGGGCTCGACGCCCATCCGCTGCGCCGCGTCGAGGGACAGATCGGGCGCCGGCTTACCGTGCTCCACTTCGGTGGCGCTGAAGATGCGGCCCTCGAAGCGTTGGTGGAGGCCGGTGATCCCCAAGGTGAAACGCATCTTCTCGTGGCTCCCGCTGGAGGCCACGCACATGGGGAGGTGGGCGAGCGCGTCGAGGGGGCACCGCGGTCCGCGACCGGGGCACGGGGACCGTGGCCGACGGCAACCTCGGCTGAGCCCGACGGCAACCTCGACTGAGCCTGCGGGCCCTGGATCGGACCCGCCGCTCCGCGTGAGGGCCGGTCCGGGGCCCGCTCGCGGGCGCCGGGGCGTGCTTGCGGGAGCGCGCCGGGTCCTGTCCTCGGCGTCCGGGTCCTGTCCTCGGCGTCCGAGGCCTGCCTCCTCGGCGTCCGCGCCTGCCCTCGCCGTCCGGAGGCCGCTGTGTACCTGCCGGTCGCCGCTCAAGCCGGTTGCGGAAGCGAGGACTTCGGCAGTGCCGACTGCGGAGGTTCCGGCTGCGGAACCGCCGACCGCCGTGGCGTCCGCTGCCGCGCGTACGGCCCGCCCAGCCCCCACGCCTGGTGCATCGCGTCCGCGAAGGCCGCGGCCAGGAGGTGTTCGCCGGTCGGGCCCGGGTGCGTGCCGTCGTACGTGTCCGTGTGGATGTCGTAGCCCGGCGGGCGTGAGGCCAGGAGGAGCGGCGAGGACGGGGTGGCCAGGTCGGCCACGGCCTTGGCGAGGAGTTCGTTGAAGCGGGCGCAGGAGGCGGCGAACGGGGCGTCCGACTCGGCCCGGACGTTCGGTATCACCGGGAGCAGCACCATGCGGATGTGCGGGTCGGCCGTGCGGGCCGCCGCGATGAACGCGCGCGCGTTGGCCGCCGTCTGCTCGGCGTCCGTGTAGAACCCGAGGTCTATCAGGCCCAGCGAGACCAGCAGCACCTCCGCCTCCGCCTCGCGCACCGCGTCCGCGATCACCGGCGCCATGTGCAGCCACCCCTCGCCCCAGCCCGCCAGGTGCCTGCGCGCGGCGGGCGGGAAGGACGGGTCGGCGTAGGCGTCGGAGAGTGCGGCGTTCGTTCCGGGGTCGTAGAGCGTCGTCCGCGGGCCGACGATCTCGTAAGAGTCCGGGCAGACCGTCTCGAAGTGCTGCCACAGCCGGTAGCGCCAGGTGAAGTCGCCGGTGGCGCCGATGGTCATGGAGTCGCCGACCGGGAGAAAACGCATGGCGTCATCATGGCCGATCACGGCTGTGGCCTGCGACGTGACGATGGACACGGTGGTGGCGGCAGGGACCGGACCGGCGGTGGACGGGGCCGGGACCGTGGACACTTGGGCCATGCGTTCGTATCCGAGCCGCCGCCGGGCTGTCGCAGGTCTCGCCGCTCCCGCCGCAGCCCTCCTGCTGCTCCTCGGGGCCGCCTGCCCCGCCGTCGCCGCCGACGGGGAGCCCGACCGTGACTTCACGATCGGGGATTCCCGTATCACCGAGTCCAGCGGCCTCGCCGCCAGCCGTCTGCATCCCGGCGTCTACTGGACGCACAACGACAGCGACGACGGCCCCTACGTCTTCGCCGTCGACTCCCGTACCGGGAAGACCGTCGCGACCATCACCATGCGCGGCGTCGGAGAGCCGCGCGATGTGGAAGGCATCTCCGTCGGGCCCGACGGTGACCTCTACGTCGGTGACATCGGGGACAACCTGGACGGCACCTGGAGCCACGTCTGGATCTACCGCTTTCCCGAGCCCAAGGCCCTCCGCGACGCCACCGTCACCGCCACCCAGTACGACGTGAAGTACGCCGACGGCGCCCGCAACGCCGAAGCGCTGATGGTCCACCCGAAGACCGGACGCGTCTACATCGCCTCCAAGAACGAGGACGGCGGCGGCCTCTACGAAGGCCCGTCCGAGCTCACCACCGGTGCTCCGAACACCTTCCGGCGGGTCGGCGAGGTGCCGTGGGTGACGGACGGGGCCTTCTCGCCCGACGGCGGCTCGCTGGTGCTGCGTTCGTACTTCAGCGCCCGCGTGTACGACTTCGCGGACGGCCGTCTCGGAGAGAGCCGGTCGGTCGCCGCGCCGTTCCAGCGGCAGGCGGAGTCCGTGACGTACACGGCGGACGGCTCGGGCCTCATGTTCGGCTCGGAGGGCGCGCGGAGCGGGGTCGTGCGCGTCGATGTCGACGGCGGGCCGGAGAAGGAGGACGGCCAGGAGCCGGGTAAACCTTCGGGGAGTGGCAGTCCTGCTCAAGGAGCCGGTGACGGCCAAGGTGAGGACGGCAAGGGCAGTGTGGGGCTCGGTGCCGTGGTCGTCATCGGCGTGGGAGTTCTGTGGTTCGCGCTCCGGAAAAAGCGGGGGTAACGAGGGTAGGAGGGGGAGCGCGCGGCGTACGAGGGCCTCAGTCGCCGTTCACCACCGGCCACACCTCGTAATGCAGCGTCCTGTCCCGCTTCAGCCGGTGCACCAGCGGCACCAGCACGCCCTGCACGACCGGGTACTTCCGCGACAGCATCCGCGCCGCGTACGTGTTCTCCTTCGTGCCCGGCCGCAGCAGCCGTGCGTGGGCGCTGATCTGCGGTCCCGTCGGCCTGCCGCGGACCGTGCACGGCGCGAGCTCCACCTTCGGGTGGTTGCGCATCCGCTCGACCTTCCAGGCGGACGCGAACGTACGGATGAACGCGTGATCGCCCTCCACCGCGATGTTCACGGGCGTGCCGACCGACGTGCCGTCCTCGCGGTGCGTGCTCAGCAGGACGGCGTACTGCTTCACGAAAGGAGCGAGCTCCCGGCTGGCGTCCATATATCCATTGGGGCACGCGCCGGGCGCCCTGTCATGTCCGGTCACGTCCGGTACGTCGGTCAGCCGCCCGTTCCCGTCCTCGTCCTCGTCCGGTACGTCGTTCAGCCGGCCGGCCCGTCCGCCGTCCGCTCCGCCACCAAGGCCTCGAAACCGGCGATCAGCCGCTCAAGGCCGAACGCGAAGTGGTCGAACTCCGCGCTGAAGGTGTCCTCGGACATGCCCGCCATCATCGGGTACGCGCCGCTGAGCATGGCCCGCTCCAGGTACGGGCGCTGGCTTTCCCAGAACTCCTCGTCGCTCAGCCCGGTCTGCGCCACCGCCTCCGCCGCGTCCGCCTGCGTCCGGGCGAGGCCCTCCACGAAGCTGTTGACCGTGATGATCACGCCGATCAGCTCCGGGTCGCGCAGGCCCATCGAGCGCAGCGCGGTGAGCGAGAGTTCCAGGCCGCGCAGGGCGCTGGGACCGAGCACGGTACGGGCCTGGTTGATCTTCAGCAGCCACGGGTGGCGGCGCAGGTTGTCCAGGTAGGTCCGGGCCATGGTGTCGATCGCCACGCGCCAGTCGTCGGGGACGGGCTCAGCGGCGGCCGGGAGGTCGGGATCGGCGGCCTCAGGTGCGCCGCCTCCGCCGTCACGCTCGGCGAAGAGCGGCTCGCCCAGCACCCGGTCCAGCATCAGGTCCAGGAGTTCGGCCTTGCCGGGGACGTACCGGTAGAGCGACATCGTGCCGGTGCCGAGCTCCGTGGAGAGCCGGCGCATGGAGACGGCGGAGAGGCCCTCCGCGTCCGCGACGGCGATGGCGGCCGTGACGATCCGGTCCGGCGTGAGGCCCGGTTTGGGGCCGCGACTGGGACGGTCGCCGGTGCCCCACAGGAGCTCCAGGCTGCGCGCTATGTCGCCGCTGCCGGCCGTGGTGCCGTCCGTCTTCCGGCCGGTCGCCGCCGGTGTCGTCGCCGCTGTCGATCCGTCTTTCGCCATGAGGTCAGCGTAGTGCGCCGGAGGTGATCTGGGTACGCCGTACTTGTATTCAGGTACACCGTACTCAGTTTGGGGTACGGTGTACTCAATTCGCTTCCGGGTCGTTCGGAGGCCGGAGAGGCAGGGGGCTGTGCCATGTCCGTTTCATCGACACCGGAGTTCGCGTCCGGGGCGTCCGGGGCGTCCGGGGCGTCCGGGGCGTCCGGGGCGTCCGGGTACGCCGTGCTAGCCGAAGGGGTCGTCAAGCGGTACCGGGCGCGCGGCCGGGGCGGAGTGGAGAAGCGAGCGCTCGACGGGTTCGACCTCGCCGTGCGGCCCGGCACCGTCCACGGACTGCTCGGCCCGAACGGGGCCGGGAAGACCACGGCCGTTCGGGTCCTCGCGACGCTCCTGCGGTACGACGCGGGCCGGGCCGAGGTCGCCGGGATCGACGTGGGACGCGAGCCCCGCCGCGTACGGAGCAGGATCGGGCTCGCCGGTCAGTACGCCGCCGTCGACGAGGGCCTCACCGGACGGCAGAACCTGGAGATGTTCGGCCGCCTCTTCCACCTCGGCAACCGCGGGGCGCGGCTCCGCGCCGGTGAGCTGCTGGAACGGTTCGACCTGGTGGAGGCGGCCGACCGGAGCGCCACGGAGTACAGCGGCGGCATGCGGCGCCGGCTCGACCTCGCCTCCTCGATGATCCTCTCGCCCGACGTGCTCTTCCTGGACGAGCCGACGACCGGGCTCGACCCGCGCGGCCGAGGCGAGGTCTGGGACGCGGTACGCGCTCTGGTCGCGGGCGGTACGACGGTGCTGCTCACCACGCAGTACCTGGACGAGGCCGACCGGCTCGCCTCGCACATCACCGTCATCGACCGCGGCCGGGCCATCGCCGACGACACTCCGGACGCGCTGAAGAACCGCGTCGGCGGCGACCGGATCGAGGTCGTCGCCGCGGAGGCGGACGACCTGGCGGCGGTGGCGCGAGCCGTGGACCGGGTGGCGGGCGGCGGGCTCGTCGCCACCGACGCCGCCACCCGCCGCGTGCACGCGCAGGTCGCCGACCGGGTGGCCGCGCTGACCGAGGTGGCCCGCAGCCTCCAGGACGACGGGATCGCGGTGGAGGACATCGGGCTGCGCCGGCCGAGCCTGGACGACGTGTTCCTCCGGCTGACGGGCCACGACACGGCTGCCGACGACGCGCGGGCCGTACGAGAGGTGGCGGCGGCATGACCGTACGCGCCGCGACCGAGGCGCCCCGCGACCACGGCCGCGCCTACTGGGCGGTCACCGACTGCTGGAACATCACCCGCCGCACCCTCACCCACTACCAGCGCCGGCCGTCCGCCGTCATCTGGCAGCTCGGCTTCCCGATCCTCTCCGTCCTGCTGTACGGGTACATCTTCGGCAGCGCCATGAAGGTGCCCGGCGGCGGTGACTACCGGGAGTTCCTGATGCCCGGCATGTTCGCCATGACCATGGCCATGGGCTTCATGAACACCGCCGTCGCCTTCGTCACCGACGCGGGCAAGGGCGTCGTCGACCGCTTCCGGTCCATGCCGATGGCCCCGTCCGCCTTCGCCTCCGGACGCGGAGCGGCCGACCTCGTGGTGGCGGGCGCCGAGCTGGCCATCCTGGCCGTCACCGCGCTGCTGATCGGCTGGCGTGCGGGCGGCGGTGTGATGCCTGCCGTGGGCGCGTTCGGGCTGCTCCTGCTGCTGCGGTTCAGCCTGATCTGGGTGGGCGTCTGGCTGGGCCTGCTGGTGCCGACGCCGGAGGCGGCCGGCGGGCTGTACGCGGTCGCCTTCCCGCTCACGATGATCTCCAGCACCTTCGTCGCACCGTCCCTGATGCCGGGCTGGCTGGGCACGGTCGCCGCCTGGAACCCGATCTCCTCCACCGCGACCGCCACCCGTGAGCTGTTCGGCAACCCGGTGGCCGGCGGCGGCACCTGGGTGGAGGAGCACGCCTTGCTGATGGCCGTGGTGTGGCCGGTGGTGATCACGCTGGTCTTCCTGCCGCTGGCGGTACGGCGGTTCCGGCTGCTGAGCCGCTGAGCGCGGGACGGCCGGTCAGTCGGGCTGCTTCTCCATGTGGGCGAGGACGCGGTTGGAGATGCGGGCGAGCGCGTCCAGCTCCTCCTGGGTGAGCGCGTCGACGAACAGCCGCCGCACGTGGTCCACATGCACGGGCGCGGCCTCCTCGATCGCCGTGCGGCCGGCCGGGGTGGCGACGACGAGCGAGCCGCGGCCGTCGTCGGCGCACTCCTCCTTCGCCACCAGCCCGCGCTTGGCCATCCGTCCGACCTGGTGGGACATGCGGCTCTTCTCCCACTCCAGCAGCTTGGCCAGGTCCGTGAGGCGCATCCGGCCACCGGCCTCGGTGAGTTTGGCCAGGACGAGGTAGTCGGCGGCGGACATGTGGGAGTCGGCCTGGACCTGGCGGGAGAGCCGTCCGATGAGCTTCTCCTGCATGCGGATGAAGCTGTCCCAGGCGGCCTGCTGCTCCGGCGTCAGCCAGCGGGGAGGTGCGTCCATGGAAGGAGCGTAGCGAGGCCGTCGCGGCTCCCGGTGAACCGGCCGCCACAAGGACTGGTTGACGCGTCAACCACTTGCCGCCTAGTGTGGGTGACGCGTCAACTACCTGGCGTACGGCTCCAGAAGGGACACCCCCATGAGCACCGTGAGCACCTCGGACAAGACCGGACTCGACGCGCTGCTGACGCCCGAGGAGAGCGTCCTGGTGCTGATCGACCACCAGCCGTTCCAGTTCGCCAACCTGAACAGCCATGAGCCGACGATGATCGTCAACAACGTCGTCGGACTCGCCAAGGCGGCCAAGGCGTTCGGCGTCCCGGCCATCCTGACCACGGTGCTGGAGGAGCGCGGCGGCTATCTGATCCAGGGCATCCAGGACGTGTTTCCGGAGCAGAAGCCGATCGACCGGACCTTCATCAACACCTGGCAGGATCAGCGCGTCGTCGACGCCGTGAAGGCGACCGGACGGAGGAAGCTGATCCTCGCCGGGCTCTGGACGGAGATCTGCTTGGCGATGCCCGCCATCCAGGCGGCGGGCGAGGGCTTCGACGTCTACGCCGTCACCGACGCCTCGGGCGGTGTCTCGGCGGAGGCCCACGACATGGCGGTGCGCCGCATGGTCCAGGCCGGCGTCGTCCCGATCACCTGGATGGCCGTGATGGGCGAGTGGCAGCGCGACTGGGCCCGCGAGGAGACCGTACCGGCGGCCGCCGAGGTCCAGGCCCAGCACGGCGGAGCCGCCGGGGTGGCCTTCGCCTGGGAGACGCAGCTCCTCGCCGCCGGACGCGGCGCCTGACCTCCCGGTGCTTGACCGCCCGGCGTCTGAAGATGATGTATCAACTGCACCGGTTCACGGTGGAGAAGAGCGAACGGAGGTCCCATGACGGTCCAGGTGGATGACGTTTCCGCGGCCAAGCGGTACGAGGCGAGGGTGGACGGGGGCTCCGATGTCGCGGGGTTCGCGGACTACATCCGTACGACGGAGCTGGTGGCTTTCGTCCATACCGAGGTCGCACCGGAGTACGAGGGCAAGGGAGTCGGCTCGGCCCTGGTCCGCACCGCTCTCGACGAGGCGCGTGCCGCGCGCCTGAGAGTGCTGGCCACCTGTCCGTTCTTCGCGGCCTGGATCGCCCGGCACCCCGATTACCAGGACCTGCTGTACCAGTCCCGCAGCAAGGTCAGCGACTGAACGGCCGGGAGCGGCCGGGACGGGAGGCCGGTATGAGTGACACGACAGGTGGCGCGGGCAGGAGGTCCTACGAGGGCCGCTCGATCACCGTGACCTTCGAGACCGGGCTCTGCCGGCACGCCGCCGAGTGCGTGAGAGGGCTGCCGGAGGTGTTCGACACGGCCAGCCGACCGTGGATCCGGCCCGACGCCGCCGACGCCGATCGGGTGGCGGAGGTGGTACGGCGCTGTCCCTCGGGTGCGCTCCGGTACGAACGCGCGGACAGCGAGGGGGAGCTCGGGCGCCTCTCGTCCTAGGGGTGGCTCGTCGTTCAGGCCGGACAGGGGGTGTCGTGCCGGATCCCGCGAGCCGGGCATGACCGGCACGACACCCCCTAAGGTGGTGCGCCATGACCGCACCCGATCCGGCGCCGGACTTCGTGCGCGCCACCCGCCGCTCGTACGACGCCATCGCCGCCGGATACGCGCGGTGGACCCGCGACGAACTCGCCGCCAAGCCCCTGGAGCGCGGGTTGTTGACCGCCTTCGCCGAGCACGTGGTGGCGGACGGGCGCGGGCTTCCCGTCGCCGATGTGGGCTGCGGGACCGGCCGGGTCACGGCGCACCTGCACGGACTCGGCCTGGGCCTGGAGGTGTTCGGGATCGACCTTTCGCCGGGCATGGTGGCCGTGGCACGCCAGGAGCATCCCGGCCTTCGGTTCGAGGAGGGCTCCATGCTCGGCCTCGGCCTGCCGGACGGCTCGCTCGGCGGCCTCCTCGCCTGGTACTCCACCATCCACGTCCCGGACGAGGAACTGCCGCGCGCCTTCGCCGAGTTCCACCGCGTGCTGGCCCCGGGCGCCCCCGTACAGCTCGCCTTCCAGGTCGGCGACGAGCCGCTGCGGCTGACGGAGGCGCTGGGCGAGGAGGTCTCGCTCGTCTTCCACCGGCGGCGGCCGGAGCGGATGGCCGAGCTGCTGCGGGCGGCCGGCCTGGAGGTGCGGGCCGTGCTGTGGAAGGAGCGGGAGACGGAGGGGCCGTTCCCGGAGCGGGCGCCGCAGGGGTTCGTCCTGGCCAGGCGGCCGCAGCAGGCCTGACCTGGCATTTGCCGTGCCTGAGGCGGAGGCCGTCGCACCACTGGCTCTCCCGAGATGCGGGCAGCCCCGTAGTGACCAGACTGGTCACCATGGCAGAAAAACGTTCAGCGCGTGCCGAACGCTCCTCGACGGGGACCCGCAGCAAGCCCGGGGCCCGTAAGGGGCCCGAGCATGCCGCCCGCGCCGCCTGTCAGAGCCTGGAAGCGCTGATCAGCCACCCGGCCGAGGGCGTCTCCGCGATCCGGCGCACCGACGACGACGGCTGGGCCGTCGTCGTGGACATCCTCGAAGTGCCCCGCATCCCGGACACGACCAGTCTCCTCGCCTCGTACGAGGTGCAGCTCGACGAGGCCTGCGAACTCCTGGAGTACACCCGGGTCCGCCGTTACCGGCGCGGTGCCGCCGACGAGTGACCCCGTCCACTCCGCACGACAGCTGGAAGGACCCCCATGACGACCACGACCTACGTCGACGGAGCCGCTCCGTGCCCGCCCCGCGCCGGCACGCTCTACGACGTGCTGGAGCTCATCCTGGACCGGGGCATGGTGATCGACATCTTCGTACGCGTCTCCCTGGTCGGCATCGAGATCCTCAAGATCGACGCACGCATAGTCGTGGCGAGTGTGGACACCTACCTCCGCTTCGCGGAAGCGTGCAACCGCCTCGACCTCGAACGTGACTCCGGCTCCACCACCGTCCCCGAGCTGCTCGGCGGCTCCGCGGCCCGGTCCGTCGGCAAGCGGAAGGTGCGCAAGGCGGCGGAGTCGGTCGGCGACACCGTACGCAAGGCGGTCGGGGCCGATGACTCCGACGACGAGGACGACGACGCGTACGACGCGTACGACGAGGCGGAGGCCGAGGAGAAGCCCGCGCGTCCGAAGAAGCGGCGCGCTCCTGTGCGCAGCGGAGGCGGCAGCACGAGCCGTCGCCGCCGAGCGGAGGCCTGAAATGCGCGCCGAAGGACCGGGGCTGTACGTGTACGCGGTCGTCCGGGCCGGAACGCCGCTGCCCAGGAAGACCGGCGGCGTGGGCAGCCCGCCCGCACCGCTGCGGACCATCGGCGCGGGCCCGGTGAACGCGGTGGTCAGCGGAGCGCCCGCGCAGCTGCGCGCCCGCCGCCGTGACCTGCTGGCCCACCAGGAGCTCCTGACGCGGCTGGCGGAGAGCGGGCCCGTCCTGCCGATGCGCTTCGGCATGATCGCGCCGGACGAAACCGCTCTGTGCGCCCAGCTGGCCGCGGCGGAGGCGGGCCATCTCGCCGCGCTCGACCGGGTCGAGGGGCACGTGGAGATGAACGTCAAGGCGCTGCCCGCCCACGACGCCCTCGCCGCGCTGGTGGCCGGAGACGCGACCGTACGGCGACTGCGGGACGCGACCCGCAGGCGGCCCGGCTACGAGGCCAGCGTACGCCTCGGCGAAGCCGTCGCCTCGGCCCTGGCCCGCCGGGCCGCCGAGGCGGGCCGGCGTGCGCTGCGCGAACTGGCACCGATGGCCCGCGCGACGGCCGGAGGACCCGAGGTCCCGGGTTGCGCGCTCAACGTGTCGTTCCTGGTCAGCCAGGCGGACCAGGACCGGTTCCGTACGGCCGCCGAGCAGTTCGCGGCGGCCCACCGCGACCACGTCGAGCTCCGCGTCGCGGGCCCGCTGCCCTGCTACAGCTTCGTCGAGGCCGTGGCGTCCGTCGGGCCCGTCGCATCCGTCGCATCCGTCGCGTCCGTCGCGTCCGGAGCGCAGGCTCCGCCCGCGGCCGTGGGTGGTGGCTGACGCCATGGGCCTGGTCTCCGGACTGCTGCTGCTTCCCCTCGCACCTGCCCGGGGCGTGGTGTGGGTCGCGGAGAGGCTCCAGGACGCCGCCGAGCGCGAGCTGTACGACCCCGGAGTGATCCGCGCGCAGTTGGCGGCCCTCAACCACGAGCTCGACGAGGGACACATCGGGCTGGAGGAGTTCGAAGCGGAAGAGGAAAGGCTGCTCGACCGGCTGTACGCCGCGCAGACCGGCCGGACACCGACGACAGAAGGTGACAGGCATGGATGACCAGGCGAAAGTCGCACTCGCAGCCGCCGTGGTGGGCGGATACGTGCTGGGCCGGACGAAGAAGGGCCGGGTGGCTCTGAGCGTCGCGACCTATCTGGCAGGACGCCGGTTCGGACTCGAACCCCGCCAGCTGGCGGCCGAGGGGATGCGCAGGCTCGGTGAGGTACCTCAGGTCGCCGAGTTGCAGGAGCAGTTGAGGGGTGAAGTCCTCAACGCCGGCCGTCAGGCGGTCACGGCCGCCGCCAACCGCTCGATGACCTCCCTGGCGGACGCCATCGGCGAACGGACGGCCCGCCTCACCGCCGCTCCGGAGGACGAGGAGCCGGAGGAGGACGAGGACGAGGGCTCCGAGGAGGAGCCGGAAGCCGCGTACGAGGACGAGGAAGACGAAGAGAGCGAGGAGGACGAAGAGGAGCCGGAGGAGGAGGACGACGAGGAAGACGAAGAGAGCGAGGAGGACGAAGAGGAGCCGGAGGAGGAGGACGAGGAGGAAGACGAAGAAGAGGGCGAAGACGAGGAAGAGCCTGAGGAAGAAGAGGAGGAAGACGAAGAAGGCGACGAGGACGAGGACGAGGACGAGGGCGAGGAGCCGGAAGAGGAGGACGAGGAGGAGGACGAGGAGGAGGACGAAGAAGAGGCGGCGCCTCCGCAAGCCCGGCGCGAGCCTCGCACGTCCTCGCCCCGGAAGCCCGCTGCAAAGAAGCCCCCCGCCAAGAAGACGGCTCCGGCCAAGAAGTCGGCGGCCAAGAAGGCGGCTCCGGCAAAGAAGACGGCCCCCGCCAAGAAGACGGCCCCCGCCAAGAAGTCCGCGGCCAAGAAGTCGGCTCCTGCCAAGAAGACGGCGGCCAAGAAGTCGGCTCCTGCCAAGAAGGCGGCTCCTGCCAAGAAGGCGGCGGCGAACAAGACGGCAGCGAAAAAGACGCCGGCCAAGAAGACGGCCAAGAAGACCGCCCCGGCCAAGAAGTCGGCAGCCAAGAAGACAGCGACAGCGAAGCGGTCAGCTTCCCAGCGCGCCAACCGCCGGAGGTAGTCAGTCATGGCAACGACCGAGAAGGACGAATCCGAGGCTCCGCAGGAGTCGGGTGTCGACCGCATCAAGGAAGAACTGTCGAAGTTCGCCAGTGCCCAGGTCCAGCAGCTCGCCGAGAAGGCGGGCGGCAAACTCAAGGACCTGACCGGCCAGTTGAGCGACAGTGCCGAGAACGGCGGCTCGCTCCCCGCCATCGCCTCGCGCGTGCTCCAGGGCGAATCCCCGGCCAAGGCCTTCATGTCGGAGAAGGCCAAGGGTGCCAAGGACGCGGTGATGGACAAGGCGAAAGGCCTCTTCGGCGGTGGTGGTGACGGCGACGGAGGCGGAGGCGACGGCGGTGGGAAGGGCAACCGCAAGGCCGGCGGTGGAAAGTTCATGAACATCGTCGAGGTGATGGACGTCGGCGTACCGGTCCGTACCGCCTATGACGCCTGGACGCAGTACGAGGAGTTCAGCGGCTTCATGAAGGGCGTCCAGAGCGTCTCGAAGGGCGAGGACGAGGAGACCGACTGGAAGGTCAAGGTCGGCCCCTCCACCCGCAGCTTCAAGGCCACGGTGCAGGAGCAGGTGCCGGACGACCGGATCGTCTGGACGTCCGAGGGCGCCAAGGGCAGCACACGCGGCGCCATCAGCTTCCACGAGCTGGCCCCGAACCTGACGCGCATCGTGCTGGTCCTGGAGTACTACCCGTCCGGATTCTTCGAGAAGACCGGCAACCTCTGGCGCGCCCAAGGCCGCCGCGTACGGCTGGACTTCAAGCACTTCCACCGGTACGTGACCCTCACCGAGGAGGAGCCCGAGGGGTGGCGCGGCGAGATCCGCGACGGCGAGGTCGTGGAAACCCACGAGGAGGCCGTCGAACGCGAGGAGTCGGAGGAGGCCGAGGGGGCCGAGGACGGCGAGGAGGAGCCCGAGGAGGAGGCGGGCGAGGACGAGGAGCCTGAAGAGGAAGAAGAGGAAGAGGACTACGACGAGGACGGCGAGGGCGAGGAGGACGAGGAACCGGAAGAAGAAGACGAAGAGGAAGAGGAGCCTGAGGACGAAGAGGAAGAGGAAGAGGAAGAGGAAGAGCCCAAGGACGAGGAAGAGGACGAGGAAGAGGAGGACGAAGACGAGCCCGAGGAGCCGCCCTCTCCCAAGCGCGCCAGTCCCAAGCGCGCGAGCCGCAGGCGCCGGTCGGAGGCCTCGCGGTGACCGATCTCGACTTCCGCCAGGCGGGTCAGCCGGCCAACGGCCCGCACACCACCAACCTCGCCGACATTCTCGAACGCGTCCTGGACAAGGGCATCGTCATCGCCGGGGACATCAAGATCGACCTCCTCGACATCGAGCTCCTCACCATCCGGCTCCGCCTCTTCGTGGCATCCGTCGACACCGCGAAGAAGGCGGGCATCGACTGGTGGGAGACGGATCCGGCCCTCAGCTCCAAGGCGTCCCGCAACGCCTTGGAGGACGAGAACCGGGAGCTGCGTGAACGCCTGCGGGCACTCGAACCGGCCACGGACGAGGCCGGCGCCTCGGACCCGTACCGGAACAGGGACGAGAGCAAGGAGACCGGCCGGCGATGACGCACCCCATCTCCCAGGAACAGGGTCAGGCGCCGGGCGCCGGTGTCACGTACGTGTTCGCCGTCTGCCGCGGCACCCGCGCCACGAACACGGCGGACGTCACCGGGCTCGCCGGTATGCCCGGCGGCGCGACGGTCCGGCTGCTGCCGTCCGGGCCGTTGACCGCCGTGGTCCAGACCGTTCCGGCCGCCGACTTCACGGACGAGGTGTGGCAGGCGCGGCTCTCCGACCGGCAGGAGATCGAGCGGTACGCGCGAGCGCACCACCAGGTCGTCTCCGCCGCTGCCGTCCACGGCCCCGCCGTACCGCTGCCTCTCGCCACGCTCTACCACGACGACGACCGGGCCCGCCGCGCGCTCGACGACGAGGCGCACCGTTTCCACAGCGTGTTGAAGCGGATCGCGCACCACGCCGAGTGGGGCGTGAAGGTGTACGAGCCGGCGGCCGTGGCGGAGGAGAAGGAGCCCGTGCCTGCCGGAGGCGCCCCGGCTTCCGGTGCCGGGCTCGCCTATCTGAACCGGAAACGCGGGCTCCAGGAGCGTCGGGAGCGCCGCCGAGAACAGGCGCTGTCCGTAGCGGAGACGGTGGACGCCGAGCTCCGTGACCTGGCGGCCGCGTCGCGCCGGCTCCGTACGCATGGCGCCGTACCGGGCGGTGACGGCCGGGTGCACGTGCTCAACGCGGCCTACCTCGTGGCCGAGCAGCGGGCCGACGAACTGGCCGAGCGTGTACGGAGGTTGGGTGAGGGGACCGGGACGCGGATCGAGCTGACCGGGCCGTGGGCGCCGTACTCCTTCGTCGGGGAGGTGTGAGGCGTGGTGGCGGAGCGCGAGGTGGTGCCGTGGGACGACCCGGAGCCGTTGAGCGGGCCGATCGGGGTGCCGCTGGTGGACCTGCTGGACCGGGTTCTGGCGACCGGTGTCGTCGTCAGCGGAGACCTGGTGATCGCCATCGCCGACGTACCGCTCGTACGGGTGTCGCTGCACGCGCTGCTGTCGTCGGTCAGCGAACGGGTTCCGGCGCCGTGGGCCGACGGCGGCCCGCTGTGACGGGCCTGGGCAGGGACGCATCAGGCTGGGGCATGGACGGATCGGGCCGGGGCGCGGACACCTCGGGCCGAAGCCCGGGTTCGCGGGTCGATCTGGACTCCGAGCAGATGGGCCGGGACCTGGTGGCCCTGGTCCTGACCGTGGTGGAGCTGCTCCGGCAGCTGATGGAGCGCCAGGCGATCCGCCGCGTCGAACAGGGTGACCTCAGCGACGAGCAGGTCGAGGAGATCGGGACCACGCTCATGCTGCTCGACCAGCGGATGAAGGAGCTGTGCGACCAGCACGGCGTTCGTCCGGAGGACCTGAATCTGGACCTCGGCCCGCTCGGGACGCTGTTGCCTCGCGACTGAGGCCCGGTACCTCGAATGGCGGATGGTCGCGGCCGGGCGGAGAGTGGATGAGGGGGCCCGTACGGGTGGGAAGAAGCGCCCGTGGCAACCACATTCTGTGAGGCGGACATGGTCGACATCGATCCTCGGAGCGGAAACCAGGCGTCCAGCGACAGGAGTGCGGAAGGCGGAGTACGCGGTAGGACCACCATCGCCGACGGCGTCGTGGCCACCATCGCGGGCATCGCGATCCGTGAGACGGACGGCGTTCATTCCGTGGGCAAGGGCGCCTCGAAGGCACTGGGCGCCGTGACGGGCCGGGTCTCCGGAGCGTCGAGCAGCGGACGGACCGTGAAGGTCGAGGTGGGCGAGAAAGAGACGGCGATCGACGTCGACGTCGAGGTGGAGTACGGCGTTCCGATCCATGAGCTGGCCGGCCGGATCCGTACGCACGCCGTCGACGCCGTGGAGACGATGACCGGACTGAAGGTCGTCGAGATCAACATCAACGTCTTCGACGTGCACATCCCGGACGACGACGACGACGAGGACGAGGACGGCTCGGACGGCGGCGGTTCCCGAGGCGGGGGTTCCCGGGTGAGGTGAGCCCGGCCCGGGCCCGGGGCCCGGGCCGGGCCCGGCCGATTGTCAGTGGTGGCTGTGAAGATGGGGACATCGACGCAGAACACTGCGGAGTACTGGAGGGGGACCCCATGGGCGCCTGGGACATCGGCCACTTCGACAACGACACCGCGGCGGACTTCGGCGGGCGCGTGGACGCCGCCGAGCCGGCGAAGAAGGCGGACGTGCTCCGGGCCGTCCTGACCGCCGCCGCCGGCACCGCGCCGCAGGACTACCTCGACAGCGGCGAGGAGGCGGTGGCGGCCGCCGCCCTGGTCGCCGCCCAGTGCCCCGGCGGTGAGCCCGTCACCACCGCGTACGGTCCGAAGAACGCCCTGCCCCCGCTCCCGGCCGACCTGCGCCCGCTGGCGGTCCGTGCCCTCGACCGCCTCACCGGCGCGAACGCGGAGCCGTTGGACCTGTGGGCCGATGCCGGGGCGGAGAAGGAGTGGCTGGCGGGGATAGCCGCCCTGCGCGCGGTGCTGGCGGCGGCACCGGTGGAGTGAGGACGGGGCTCGGTCACTCCGTGCCCGGGTGGCGGCCCACCGCGCCGTCGATCAGCTCGCGCACGATGTCCATGTGGCCGGCGTGCCGGACCGTGTCCTCCAGCATGTGGATGAGCACCCACCGCATCGACACGACCCGCCCGTCCCACGAGGTGCCCGTCGTCTCCAGGTCCGTTTCCCGGATCGCGGCGTCGGCGGCCGCGCGGGCGCGGGTGTAGAAGGCGAGGATGTCGGCGGCGCCGTCGTCAGGCCCGGCCGCCATGTCCTCGGTCGCCGGGTCGAACCAGAACGGCTCGGTCTCCCGGCCGAACGTCGAGCAGAACCAGCCGTACTCGACAGCCGCCAGATGCTTCACCAGCCCGAGCAGATTGGTCCCGGTCGGCGTCATCGACCGCCGCACCTGCTCGTCGTCCAGCCCCTCCAGCTTCCACAGCACCGCGTCACGGTGCAGGTCCAGGCTGGTGTGGAGGCTCTCCTTCTCGCTTCCGGTGTACGGGACGTGGGACACAGGGGAACTCATGGGCGCACCATAACGGCTGCACCGCGCACCCGTCCTCAGCGTTTCGGGCGGCCCGCCCGCACGATCTCGTCTACGTCCAGGGAGAGTTCCGCGCCGATGGAGGCGGGCAGCGGAGCCTCCTGGCGGGCGCGTACACCTCGGCCCATGGCCGCACGGGTGGTCGACTGCCGCTGCGGACATCGCGGGCCTCCTGCGAAGGGCCTGGTGCCGGAGACGGCCCGGCACCCCACGCGGGTGCCGGGCCGTCTCCATACAGCCGTACAGCCGTAGAAGAACCGAAGGACTACAGCTTCTCGATCACGTAGTCGATGCACGCCGTCAGCGCCTGCACGTCCGCCGGGTCGATCGCCGGGAACATCGCCACGCGCAGCTGGTTGCGGCCCAGCTTGCGGTACGGCTCGGTGTCGACGATGCCGTTGGCGCGGAGCACCTTGGCCACCGCCGCCGCGTCGATCTCGTCCGCGAAGTCGATCGTGCCGATGACCTGAGAGCGCTTCGCCGGGTCCGTGACGAACGGGGTCGCGTACTTGGACTCGTCGGCCCAGCCGTAGAGGTGGCCCGACGAAGCCGCCGTGCGGCCCGTCGTGAAGTCCAGGCCGCCCTGGGTGTTCATCCACTTCAGCTGCTCGTTCAGCAGGAACAGCGTGGACAGCGCCGGGGTGTTGTACGTCTGGTTTTTCAGCGAGTTGTCGATCGCCGTCGGCAGCGAGAAGAACTCCGGGATGTGCCGGCCCGAGGAGTGGATCCGGGCGGCGCGCTCCAGGGCGGCCGGCGAGAAGACGCCGATCCACAGGCCGCCGTCGGAGGCGAAGGACTTCTGCGGAGCGAAGTAGTAGACGTCGGACTCGGTGATGTCGACCGGCAGGCCGCCCGCGCCCGAGGTGGCGTCCACCAGGACGAGCGCGCCCTCGTCGGCGCCCGCGACGCGCTTGACCGGTGCCGCGACACCGGTGGAGGTCTCGTTGTGCGTGAAGGCGTAGACGTCGACGCCCGCCTCGGCCCGCGGGTCCGGGTGCGTGCCCGGGTCGGAGGCGATGACGGTGGGGTCGGACAGCCAGGGCGCGAGCTTCGCGGCCTTGGCGAACTTGGAGGAGAACTCACCGAAGTTCAGGTGCTGGGACTTCGCCTCGATCAGACCGTGCGTCGCGATGTCCCAGAAGGCGGTGGAGCCGCCGTTGCCGAGGATGACCTCGTAACCCTCCGGCAGGGAGAAGAGCGCGCGCACACCGTCGCGTACCTCGCCGACCAGGTTCTTGACCGGGGCCTGGCGATGGGACGTACCGAGGAGAGAGGTGCCGGTGGCGGCCAGCGCGTCGAGCGCCTCCGTCCGCACCTTGGAAGGACCGGCGCCGAAGCGTCCGTCTGCGGGCTTGATGTCAGCGGGAATCTGGATGTCGGCCACGAGTCGGAGCGTAGTCCCTCGGTGGCACGGCCCCGCAACCGTGTCCGTTCGATGAGACGTGGGCTCCGATCCGTGGACCCGCGTGGCGGAAAAACGTCTACGCGTCGTGGCCGAACGGGCAGCCCAGCTTCACCGGCAGCTCGTACAGGTCGTTCTGCGTCACGATCGGCTTGTTGCGCAGCTCGGCGGCCGGGACCGCCAGTTCCAGCTCCGGGAAGCGCTCGTAGAGGGCCGGCAGCGCGATGCCCGCCTCCAGGCGGGACAGGGCCGCGCCGGGGCAGACGTGCGGGCCGTGGCCGAAGGCGATGTGGCGGTTCGGGGTGCGGGTGGCGTCGAACTCGCCTGCCGTCGGGCCGTAGTTCTCCTCGTCCCGGCCCAGCGCGCCGAACGAGATGATCAGGCCCTCGCCCTTCGGCAGGATCTTGTCGCCGACCTCGATGTCCTCCGTGGCGAAGCGGATCAGGACGTGCGAGGTCGGCGTGTTCCAGCGCAGCGTCTCCTCGATCACGCCGTCCCAGCCGATCTCGCCGTTCAGGACCCGCTTGCGCTGCTCCGGGTGGGTCTGGAGCGCCTCGACCACGTTGACGATCAGGCTGATCGTGGTCTCGTGTCCGGCGGCGATGATCAGTTGCAGCGTGTTGACGATCTCCTCGTCGGTGAGGTGGTCACCGTTCTCCGAAGCCGCGATCAGCGCGCTGGTCAGGTCGTCGCCGGGGTTCGTCCGCTTGTCGTTGACGATCTTCGTGAAGAGCGCGCCGAGGTCCGCCATCATCTGCGGGACCTCCTCCGGCGGCGTCTGCGTCGAGAAGAACTTCTCGAACAGCTCCTTGAGCCGCGGATGGTCCGCCGCGTCCACACCCATCAGCTCGCTGATCACGTTCATCGGCAGCGGATAGGCGAACTCCGCCTTCAGGTCCACCGGCTCGCCGGCCGGATGGGCCGCCAGCCTCTCCAGGCTCGCGTTCGTCAACGCCTCGATCCCGGCCCGCAGCCGCTCCACCCGGCGCACTGTGAGCGCCTGCGCCACCAGCGTACGGAGACGGCGGTGGTCGGCCCCGTCGACCGTCAGCATCGAGCGGCCCGGGTTGGCCAGGCCGATCAGCGGCCAGTCCATCGGTATCTCGCCGCGCTGCCAGGCGCCCCACACGTTGATGTCCTTGACCACGCGGCTGTCGGTGAGCAGCGCGCGGGCCTCGGCGTGGCGGGTGACCGCGTACACGTGTACACCGCCCGGCAGCTCCACCTCCGCCAGCGGACCGGCGGCCCGCAGCGCGGCGCTCTCGCCGTCGAGGTCTCTGACGAAGGGGTCGAGCGCGATCCGGGTCATGCGGGGCCTCCGAGGCTTGCGGGTCTGCCGAGCGCGGGCGTGGGCGTGTACAGCACCGGCAGGTCCGTCAGCCCGCGCAGCCACGGCGACGGGCGGCGGGTGAGCTGCTCGGCGGGGACGGCGAGGTCCACGTCCGGCAGCCGGTCCAGCAGGACCTCGATGCCGGTACGGGCGATGACCTCGGCGGTCTCCTGGGCCGGGAACGGGCAGCGGTGCTCGCCGTGGCCGAAGGAGAGGAAGGCGTTGTTGCCGCCGGTCAGCGCCGAGCCGTGGGTCCTCACCTGCGGGTCGCCGTTGGCGGCGGCGATCCCCAGCAGCAGCAGGTCACCGGCGCGGACGTGGCGGCCGCCGAGGTGGGTGTCGCGAGTGGCCCAGCGGCCCGCCACGTTCTGCGTCGGCGTGTCCTCCCAGAGCACCTCGTTCATGGCCTCCGCGACGCTGTGCCGGCCGCCGGAGAGCGAGGCGGCGAACCGGTCGTCGGTGAGCATCAGCCGCAGCGAGTTGCCCATCCAGTCGGCCGTCGGCTGGTGGCCGGCCGCCATCATCACCATGAGGTCCTGGGCCACCTCCTCGTCGGTGAAGCCGCCGGCGTCCGCGATCATGCGGCTGGCCACGTCGTCACCGGGCTCGGCGTGCTTGTCGGCCAGCAGCTGGAACATCGACGCGCCCAGGTGCTGCTGTCCGGCCAGCGCCCGCTCCCGGCCGTCGATCATGTCGTTGATCGCGCCGACCAGCGGATACGCGTCCGCGTCGGAGAAACCGTAGATCCTGGCCAGGACCAGCGCCGGGAGCAGCTTGGCGTACTCCGCGATGATGTCGACCGCGCCCTTGGTGCAGAACCGGTCGATCAGCTCGTCCGCGAACTCCTCCGCGTACCGCTTCAACGAGAACGGGTCGACGCCTTCCAGCGCGTTGCTGATCATCATCGCGCGGACGCTGTGCCGCTCGCCGACGGTGTAGAGGATCGAGGGCTGCTTGCGGCCGATCATCGGCAGCAGCGGCCAGTCGTCCGGGATGCGGTCCCACTGGTTCCACAGGTCGGAGTCCCGGCTGAAGAGGACCGGGTCGCCGGTGACCTGGTGCAACTCGCGATAGCCGAGGACGAGCCAGGCGGGCACGTCGCCGTCCAGCACGACCGGTGCGACGGCGCCGTGGTCGCGCCGCATGTCCCGGTAGAGCTGGACGGGATCGCTCTGGAAGCGGGGCCCGGACAGCGGGACGGACCCGTGGGTGACGGGGCAGCCGGAGGTCGTGGTCACGGGGCGGGCTCCGGGGTCGGGGCGGCGGCCGCCAGTGCCGCTTCGGACACGGCCGCCTCGGCGGCGCTCAGGCGGGCGGCGGAGAGCGCGGCGAGGTGCTCGACGAGCGTGATGAGCACGTACTTGCTGGAGGACCGGTCGCGGGCGTCGCACTCCACCAGCGGCACGTCGTCCGCGAGGTCCAGCGCCTCGCGGATCTGCTGCTCGCTGTGGAGCGGCCCGCCGAAGTCGTTGCACGCCACGATGAACGGCGTGCCGTGGTGCTCCAGGCGGTCGATGGCGTACCAGGAGTCGGCCAGCCGGCGGGTGTCCACCAGGACGACCGCGCCGAGCGTGCCGGAGAACAGCCGGTCCCACAGGAACCAGAACCGCTCCTGTCCGGGCGCGCCGAAGAGGTACAGCACCGAGCGCGCGTCGAGCGTGATGCGGCCGAAGTCGAACGCCACGGTGGTGGACGTCTTGGCCTGTACGCCGTCGAGGTGGTCGACGGCCTCGCCCGCGCGGGTCATCGTCTCCTCCGTGTTGAGCGGACGGATCTCGCTCACGGATCGGACCATGGTGGTCTTGCCGACTCCGAAGCCGCCGACGACAACGATCTTGAGTCCGTTGTCGGTCGTCTCGCTCAGGGTGGCGCGGTCAGAGGTTGCGGAGTCCAACGAGCACCTGTTCCAGGATGTCGGGGTCGGGGAGCCGGTCCGCGACACGGGCGGTACGGGGGTGGCGGGCGCTGATCCGGCCGGTGTCCAGCAGGTCGCACAGCATGATGCGGACGATGCTGACCGGCAGGTTCAGGGTCGCGGAGATCTCGACGACGGCGGTCGGGCCCTGGCACATCCGCAGGATCGCGGTGTGCTCCGACTGCATGCCGGGGGCCGGGTCGCACTCGGCGACGACCAGGGTCACCAGGTCGAAGGCGGCCGAGTCGGAGCGGCTGCGTCCACCGGTGAGGGTGTACAGCCGGTCCGGATCGTCATCGCGGCCCGGACGCGGGCGGGGTGCCGTCGTCATACGGCCGAGCTCTCTGCCACGGGTGTGCGCGGCGGGGCGACGAGGTGTTCGCCGAGCTGTTCGACGAGCTCGCTCATGTTGTGGCCGACCAGGCCCACGTCGGAGTCCTCGTCGGCGACGACGGCGAGGTGGGCGCCGGCTCCGGCCTCGACGATGAACAGCACACCGCCGTAGAACTCGGCCATCGCGGAGCGTACGCCGCCGGTGCCGTCACCGAACTCGATGGACGCGCCGTGCGAGAGGCTCTGGATGCCGGCGGAGATCGCGGCCAGCTGGTCGGCCTGGTCGACCGAGAGCTCAGGAGTGCGGCACAGCTTGAGGCCGTCGCGGGACAGGACGAGGGCGTGGCGGGTGCCGGGCGTGCGGTCGAGCAGCCCCTCCAGCAGCCAGTTGAGCTTCTCGTCGGTGGTCGCGGTCATCGGGTGTTGCCTTCCGGGTGCGGGGAGTTGGCACGTACGGCCCGGCTGAAGGTGCTGAAGCGCGCAGCCTGGACCTTCGGGTCGGTGGTACGGGCCTGGGGGGTGTCGGCTCCGCCGTGGGTGGCGTGGCCGGTACGGGCTTCGGCGGCGGCCAGCGTGCGGCCGCGGCGGCGCTTGGGCAGGCCGCTGTCGCCGAACGCGGGGACGGTGCCGGTGGATTCGGACTCCGACTCCGTGGGCGTCGGCTCCTGAGCCGGGGCCGGCTCGGTCCCGCCGTCGGCGGTGGACCGGGCCGTGGGCGCGGTGTCGGAGGTGTCCGCGCCTTCGGCCGAGGCGTGCGAGGGCTCCGGCTCGGCGCTGGTGGCCTCGGGAAGCGCGGAGACGGGGCCCGGGGCCGGTGCGGTGGAGCGGGAGATGAGGTCCTGCGGGAGCATCATCAGCGCGCCGGTGCCGCCGCGCGCGGAGGGCCGGAAGGAGACGGTCAGGCCGTGTTTACGGGCCAGCCGGCCGACGACGGCGAGTCCGAGCCGGGTGCCGGAGAGGTTGGTGAGGTCCTGGTTCTCGGCGGAGACGGCCTTTTCCGCGCGGCGCAGCTGCACCTCGCTCATGACCAGGCCGCTGTCCTCGACGGTGATGACGATGCCCGCCGGGACCTCCTCCACGTAGACGTGGACCTCGGCGGTGGGCGGCGAGAAGTTGGCAGCGTTGTCGAGGAGTTCGGCGAGCGCGTGCATGACGCCTTCGGCCGCGTGGCCGGCGATCGCGACATCGCTGGTGGAGTGGAGGCGGACGCGCTGGTAGGAGCCGATGCGGCCCATCGCGCCGCGCAGGATCGACTCCATGACGATCGGCTTGGCCCAGCGGCGGCCGGACCGCGCTCCGGTCAGTACGGCGATGGAGTCCGCGAGCCGGCCCGCCTGGGCGGTGCGGTGGTCCAGGTAGAGCAGGTCGCCGAGCACGGACTCGTCGGTGTGCCGGTGCTCCATCTCCCGCAGGTCGGCCAGCATGCTGGTGGCCAGCGCCTGCATCCGGCCGGCCGCGTTGGCGCAGGCCGCGACGGCGGCGGACCGCTCGGTCTCGGCGCGGGTGGCGCGGGCGGTGAGGCGGTCGACGGTGACGGAGAGCCGGGAGCGCTCGGCGGCGGCCTCCGCGGCGATCCGCTCGTTCTCGGCGCGGGCCTCGGCCGCGACCCGGGCGGTCTCGGCGGAGGCGGCGGCCTTGATCCTGGCCGTCTCCGCGGTGAAGCGCTGGGCCTCGGCGGCGGAGGCGGAGACCAGGCGCGAGGTCTCGGAGGTGAACCGCTGGGTGTCGGCGGCCCGCAGGGAGCGCAGCGTGCGCGCGGTCCCCAGAGTGTGGACGGTGACGGCCACGCAGACGCTCAGCAGCACGGCGGCCGCACCCGCGCCCCAGGCCAGCGGGGTCCGTACCGCATCGGGAGCCGCGGCCACGGCCCACAGGGTCAGCGTGCCGGTGGCGGCTGCCGAGATCAGCAGGGCGAGTGCGGTGGGCCTGAATGAGGGGCGCAATCGGAGTCCTCGGTGGCGGACGGTGCGGACGAGGCAGAACCGTGCCGGTCGAATCCGGACAGTTCGCCACGGGTGCGGGCGATCATGTACAACTGGAGCTGTTAATTCCTGCTCAAGTCTTGGTCACTATAGGAGACTTGACGGTCTGTTTGGGAAGATCTTGTGGCCTTCTTTGAGCGGCTTGCGGGATTATGTCCGTCCACATCCCAAGAGTTCATCTGTACCGACGGCATCCTGAAGCCATGGCCGAACAGCATCGCCCGCATACCGGACCGTCTCCGGCTTTCGTCACGGCACTCCGCTCCGCCGTACGCGGCGAGAGCGATTTCGGCCCCACCGCCCGGGCCCTGACGACGATGGACGCCTCCAACTACCGCCGCGTCCCGCTCGGCGTCCTGGCACCGCGTGACGCCGAGGACATCGCGGCGGCGCTGACGGTCTGCCAGGAGTACGGCGTACCGGTCGTCCCGCGCGGCGGCGGCACGTCCATCGCGGGCCAGGCGACCGGAACGGGCCTCGTCCTGGACCTCACCCGCCACCTGCGTTCGATCCTCGCGCTGGACCCGGCCGCCCGCACCGCCACCGTCCAGCCCGGCGTCATCCTGGACGACCTGCGCGCCGCCGCCGCCCCGCACGGCCTCACCTTCGGCCCGGACCCGTCCACGCACAGCCGCTGCACGCTCGGCGGCATGATCGGCAACAACTCCTGCGGCGCGCACTCGGTGGCCTGGGGCACGACGGCGGACAACGTACGCGCGCTGGAGGTGGTGCGGTACGGAGGCGAGACGCTGCGGCTGGAGCAGGGGACCGGCTCAGGCCCCGCAGGCGTACGCGAACTCGTCGACGGCCACCTCGCGCTCCTCCGCACCGGCTGTCCCGGCCTCCCGCGCCGCATCTCCGGCTACGCGCTCGACGCCCTGCTCCCCGAACATCCCGGCGGTCCCGACCCCGTACGCGCGTTCTGCGGCAGCGAAGGGACGCTCGCCGTGGTCACCGAGGCGACTGTCCGCCTGGTCGAGGCCCCGCGCGCCCGCGCGCTCGCCGTCCTCGGGTACGCCGACGAGTCGGCGGCGGCCGAGGCGGCTCCGGGCCTCCTCCCGTACGGCCCGCTCACCGTGGAGGGCATGGCCGCCGACCTCGTACGCGAACCGGCCGGAATCCTGCCGCGCGGAGCCGCCTGGCTCTTCGTCGAGACGGGCGGTGACACGCCGGCGGAGGCCCGGGCGCACGCCGAGCGCGTCCTGCGGGCGGCCGACGCGGTGGACGGCACGGTGATCACCGACCTGGCCGGACAGCGGGCCCTGTGGCGCATCCGCGAGGACGCCGCCGGCACCTCGACCCGGATGCCCGACGGCAGTGAGGCGTGGCCCGGCTGGGAGGACTGCGCGGTCCCGCCCGCCCGGCTCGGCGCCTACCTCCGCGACTTCCGGACCCTGCTCGCCGCGCACGGCCTGCGCGGAACGCCGTACGGCCACTTCGGCGACGGCTGCATCCACGTACGCATCGACTTCGACCTCCTCACTCCGGCAGGCGTGTCAAAGTTCCGCCGCTTCTCCGAGGAGCTGGCCGGCCTCGTCGTCGCGCACGGAGGCTCGCTCAGCGGCGAACACGGCGACGGCCAGGCACGCGCGGAGCTGCTGCCACGGATGTACGGAGACGAACTCGTCGCGCTCTTCGGCGCGTTCAAGGACCTGTGGGACCCGGACGGCGGCCTGAACCCGGACATGCTCGTCCGCCCGGCGCCGCTCGACAGCAACCTCCGCTTCGACGTCCTGCCGAAGCGTCCGGTGGACGTGGCCTTCGGTTATCCGCAGGACGGCGGCGACTTCGCGGGCGCGGTGCGGCGGTGCGTCGGCGTCGCCAAGTGCCGTACGACCCAGGCGACGGGCGCGGGCGTCATGTGTCCGTCCTTCCGCGCGACCGGCGAGGAGGCGCACTCGACGCGGGGCCGGGCCCGGCTGCTGCACGAGATGCTCGCCGGCGAGGTGATCACGGACGGCTGGCGGAGCACGGAGGTCCGGGACGCGCTCGACCTCTGCCTCTCGTGCAAGGGCTGCCGCAGCGACTGCCCGGTAGGTGTCGACATGGCCACGTACAAGGCGGAGTTCCTGCACCACCACTACCGAGGCCGGCTCCGACCCGCCGCCCACTACGCGATGGGCCGCCTCCCACGCTGGCTGCGCCTGGCCGCACCTTTCGCCCGTCCGCTCAACGCACTCGCTGCGGTACGCCCGTTGGCTGCCCTCGCGAAACGGCTGGCCGGTATCGCGCCCGAGCGGACGATCCCGGTGCTGGCGACGGAGACGTACCGCCGGTGGCTGCGGGGCCGCCAAGGCAAGGAGACGCGGATCCTCTCGTCCGACCGGGTGGTGCGGGTCTGGGCGGACACCTTCACCGAGTACCTGTCGCCGCAGGTGGGCCGGGCGGCGGTCCGGGTGCTGGAGGAGGCGACGGGCCGTACGGTGCTGCCGCCGCCGAGCGGAGTGTGCTGCGGCCTGACCTACGTGTCGACCGGCCAGCTGGACGCGGCACGCCGGGTCATGCGCCGTACCTTGGACCGGCTCGACCCGCTTCCGGGCCAGCCGCTCGTCGTCCTCGAACCGAGCTGCGCCGCCACCCTCCGTACCGACCTGCCCGAACTCCTCCCGGACGACCCGCGCGCCGCCGAACTGGCCGCCTCGGTGAGGACGTTCGCGCAGTACCTGGAGGAGTACGCGGCCGACTGGACCCCGCCACGCCTGGACCGTCCGGCCGTCGGCCAGACCCACTGCCACCAGCACGCGGTCCTCGGCGACGCGGCGGAGCGGCGGCTGCGCGAGCGGATGGGGCTGACCGGCGAGCTGAGCGGCGGGTGCTGCGGCCTGGCCGGGAACTTCGGCTTCGAGAAAGGCCACTGGGAGGTGTCCGTTGCGTGTGCGGAGGAGCAACTTCTGCCTGCGGTAAGGAGTTCGGAGCCGGGTGCGGAGCTGCTGGCGGACGGGTTCTCCTGCCGTACGCAACTGGACCAGCTGGCCGGACGCCGGGCCCGTCACCTGGCGGAGGTGATCGCGGAAGAGATGGAGGACGGCCGCCCCTGAAACGCGTTGGCCGTGGCTCCGGGCGCTTGTACGGTGACGCGCGTGAAGACCCGAGAAAGCGTGTCGAAGACTCGAGTGATCCTGCTCAACGGAGGTTCCAGCTCCGGCAAGTCCGGGATCGTCCGGTGTCTGCAGGCCGTCCTGCCGGACCCGTGGCTCGCGCTCGGGACCGACACGATGGTCGACGCGATGCCCGCCGCTCTCCAGGCCTCGGAAGCCGGGATCACGTTCGGCCCGGACGGCGGTGTGGGCATCGGGCCGGAGTTCCGGGAGCTGGAGGACGCCTGGACCGAAGGCGTCGCCGCGATGGCCCGCGCGGGCGCCCGGATCATCGTCGACGAGGTGTTCCTGAGTGGCGCGGCGGGCCAGCGGCGGTGGCGTGAACGGCTGTGCGGGCTAGGCGTGTTGTGGGTCGGTGTGCGGTGTGAGAGCGAGGTCGCGGCGGGCCGGGAGATCGCGCGTGGCGACCGGGTCGTGGGCATGGCGGCGGCGCAGGCGGAGCTCGTCCACCGCGGCGTGGTCTACGACGTGGAGGTCGACACCACGCGTACCGAATCGCTGGTCTGCGCGCGGACGATCGCCGCCCGCGTGAGGTGAGAGCCGGGGCTCGGAAGAGTGCGCGCCAGCATCGAGCCGTTTGCAGTGATCGTCGTTGTTCGCAAGGGGGAACGTCGTGGAAGACGGTGGCAAGCGGCGGCGGAGGAGGTGGGTGGTCCTCGGTGCGGTCCTGGCCGGGGCGGTGCTCATATCCGGCGTCGGGCTCCGGGCGACGGACAGCGGGGCCGGGCTTCCTCGGTGAGCGCATGCTCCGCACGTCCGGCTCGGAGCGGACGTCCACCGAATCAGCTGCTCCCGGCTCCGGCGGGAGGACGGCGACCTGCACGGTCTCGGTGGCGTCCTCAGGTTCGAACGACTCCTCCGGCCGGTCGAACGGCTTTCACGACCGACTGACACTCACCTACGGCCCGGTGCCCGAGGCCCTGGAGAAGCGGCGTGAGTGGATCGACCGCCACTTCAGCGGCTCGGCCTCGCCGCTGCCGGACGCGCTCGACGGGCTGGTCGCGAGCGACCGGGCGATGCTGATCCTGCCCGAGGCGTGCGATGCGGCCGGCCGGCCGTCGGCGGTGACGCTGTGGGGCGAGAGCTGGAGCGACGGCGCCGAGGGCAGGCGCGCGATGCCGCTGAGCATCGCCTCGCTGCCCGACGTCTCCGTCGGCGGTGCCGCGCGGACCTGCGAGGCGGGCGGCCTCCACCCGCCGGGCTAGCTGCGGCTGACCACGGTCGTCGACCCGGCGCCGGCCCGGATCTTCGCCCACGACGCGGGAAACGGCGGCACCCGGCTGGAGCGAGCGAAGACCGGCCCGCCGGGGTTCGGCTCGATCGATGTGACGCGCGGCGTCCACCTCGCGCAGTGCCAGACCGGTGAGGAGGCGTTCGTGGTCGAGCGGACGCAGTCGGTCAGCAGCGAGAAGGGGAAGGGGCCGAACCTGGTCCGGGCCCTGCTGCCGACGTACGTGGCGGCCGGGGCCGAGCGCATCGGCTGCGGCCCGGTCCGGCTGACGCTGCCGGAGGTCCTGGAGTAGCTCTGCGGGTGCGGGTCGGAGGCCTTGGAGCAGCCTCCGTACGGCACGGAGCCCGCGGCCTCATCCTCGCGCCACGATCTCCCGGGCCAGCTCCGCCAGCTTCGGCAGGGCCGGGTGGCCCGGGCCGTCTCGGCGGGCGAGGAGGACCGGGATGCCCGGCGCGTCGTCGAGGGGGACGTAGGCGACGCCCGGGTGCGGGTGCATGGCGGAGGTGGAGGCGGCCGAGACTCCGTTGCCGCGGCCTGCGGCGATGGCGGTCAGCCAGTCGTCGGTGTTGGCGACGGTGAGCGTGGCGGCGGGCCGGGCGTGCGGCGGCCAGAGGCCGGGGGTCGTGGTGCCGGAGACGGTGTTCAGGACGACGGGGCCGCCGGCGAGGTCGGCGAGGCGCAGCGACGTCACCGAGGCGAGCGGGCCGTCCGCCGTCACCGCCGCCACCCGGGCCTCGGTGAACAGCACCTCCGTGACGAGCCCCGGCGCCTCCACCGGTCCGCGCAGCAGTGCCGCGTCGACCTCGCCGCGGGTGAGCCCGGCGGTGCGGTCGTCGATCCGGAGCAGCTCCAGCGGGGTGTCCGGATGGCGTTCCTGCCAGGTGCGCAGGAGCGGTGTGGTGTACGGGCCGAAGGCCGACCAGGCGTGCCCGAGCCGCAGCGGCCAGTGGTGCAGCCGCCCGGTGTCGAGCGCCTCGTCGAAGGCGGCGACGGCTGCGGCGGCCTTGTCGCGGAAGGCGACGCCTTCGGGAGTGAGGGCCAGGTGGTGGGTGGAGCGGTCGACGAGCCGGATGCCGAGGTGGCGCTCCAGCGCGGCGAGGGTGCGGGAGACGGCGGGCTGGGTGAGGCCGAGGTGCGCGGCGGCCCGGGTGACGTTGCCTTCCTCGGCGACGGCGAGGAAGGCCCGCAGATGGCGGAGTTCGACGGCGCGGGTGGCGGGTGCGGGGCGGCCGGGGTCCGCCGCGGGTCCTCCGCCTTCCGGGTGGCTCATGGGACGCGCCTCCTTCGGTTCATGCGTTTGGAGCATAACGGGAGCCCAGAAGGCATTTCACGGGACGCGCGCGGGTCTCTACCGTGGGTGGGCGTGGGACGTGACGCCCGCCCACTCCTCGTACCTCCGGAAGGCCGCCCGTGAACGTCCAGCCCAGCGCTTCGGAGCCGGCCGCCGCCGCGGCCGTCGCCGTACCCGAGGCGGCACCCGCTCTGGACACGGCCGGCCGGAAGGACTCCGGTCCCGGGAAGGGCACGGCGCTGGTGCCGGTCGTGCTGGTGGTCGCCGGTGGTCTCTCCGTCCAGTTCGGCTCGGCGGTCGCGGCGCTGCTGATGCCGAAGGCGGGCGCGCTGGGCGTCGTCACGCTGCGGCTGGCGGCGGCCGCGCTGATCCTGCTGGTGGTGTGCCGGCCGAAGCTACGCGGCCACTCGCGCGCGGACTGGGGCACGGTGGTCGCCTTCGGCGTCGCGATGGGCGGCATGAACACGCTGTTCTACCAGGCGCTGGACCGGATCCCGCTCGGCATCGCCGTCACCTTGGAGGTGCTCGGCCCGCTCGCGCTGTCCGTCTTCGCCTCGCGCCGCCTGGTCAACGTGGTGTGGGCCGGGCTCGCGCTGGTCGGCGTGGTGCTGCTCGGTGGCGGAGGCTTCGACCGCCTGGACCCGGTCGGGGCGGCGTACGCGCTGGGGGCCGGGGTGATGTGGGCGGCGTACATCGTGTTCAGCGCCCGCACCGGCCGCCGCTTCCCGCAGGCGGACGGGCTGGCGCTGGCGATGGTGGTGGCGGCGGTCCTCTCGCTGCCGCTCGGCATCTGGGAGTCCGGCGCGAAGCTCACGGTCCCGTCCACGCTGGCGCTCGGCGCGGCGGTGGCGGTCCTCAGCTCGGTCCTCCCGTACACCCTGGAACTCATGGCCCTGCGCCGCCTGCCCGCCTCCACGTTCGCGGTGATGATGAGCCTGGAACCGGCGATCGCGGCGGCCGCGGGCTTCCTCATCCTCAACCAGGCCCTCTCCACCACGGACGCCCTCGCCATCGCGCTGGTCATCGGCGCGAGCATGGGCGCGGTACGCAGCCAGGCGCGGGCGCGGCGCAAGGAGTGAACAGCTGTCGGCGGGCAGGATCCGGAAGGCGTCCAGCCCCTGCGTGAGCGGGGCCATGGCCCGGAAGTCGCGCTGGTCCAGGGTGAAGATGCGGTCGGTCCGATAGCGGTCGGCGAGCACCACCCCGACCGCGTCGGCCAGATCCAGCCGCAGTCCTTCGTACTTCCGCCGGACTTCCTGGGCGGTACGCAGGTCGGCGAGCTTGAGCTCGGCGAGGCGGTACTGACCGTCGTCCATGCGGGAGTTCAGCGCCTCCATCACCTGCATCGCCGCCGGGAAGCCGAGGTCGCGATGGACCAGGTGATCCAGTTCGGTGACGACCAGCGGCGAGATGGCCGGCCTCTCGTTCTCCAGGCCCTCGTCGTCCTCGCAACCGGCCCTGGACGCGACGGTGAACCGCACGGCCCGTCCCGTCTGACTGGGCGCGACGGTGTACCGCACGGCCGGTCCCGTCGGCCGGCGCCTCACCACCGGCACGGCCGGCCCAGCTCGGTGATGGAGTCGGCCAGTTCGGCCGGCCGCTCCGGCCATCCCGTGCGGTGCCAGTGCTCGATGCGCCAGGACAGCCGCCGGGGCCACAGCGCGGTTGTGGGCAGGTGCTCCACCGGTATCCAGACCGGTGTGCCGCCGTAGTTGTCCAGCGTCTCCGGCGGCCCGACCTCGCCGGTGGCGGTCACGACGAAGTAGTGCTCGTGCCGGCCGGCCTTCCAGACGCGGGCCACCTCGGGCCCGACGGTTCCGGCGAGACCGGTCTCCTCGTCCAGCTCGCGTAGCACGGCCGTCTCCGGCGTCTCGCCGGCCTCGACACCGCCGCCGGGAATCTCGTAGTACGCCGTGCCGTCCTCCTCGAAGCGGATCAGCAGCATGGCCCCGTCACGGATGACGATCGCACCGGCCCGCACCCGTACCGGCGGAACGGTCGCAGGATCGTCCAGGGTCACCGGACCCGGCGGTCCGCCGCCTTCCGCCCAGGCGCGCAGCACCGCCTCCGCCGTGCCGGACGGCCGGATCCGCGCGTGCAGGGCCTCCGCGAGGGAGAGAGCGACATGCTGGGCGTCGGCGGTGCCGGAGCGGGCGTCCGGAAAGGCGTGGTACGCGCCTTCGGCGTCGTGGCGGAGCTCCAGGATCAGCTTGTCGGCGTCGAACCGGACGGTCACCAGGCGGTTTTCGGCAGTCATCGACGGAGGCTAACGCGCACGGCGGCCGGTCCGGAGCCGGAATCCCTCATGGAGGTGAGAAAATCATGCAAGCGTGCTTGATTGTTTCCTGGGCCGCTGCCATGCTCCTGGGCACCACACCCGGTCCCGAGGGGAGCGCACGTGTCCGCTGTCGTAGCCGTGATCGACGATCTGCGCGAGGAGAGCGAGGAACTCGACGCGCTGGTCGCGGCGTTGGAGACCGAGCGGTGGCGCGGTCCGACGCCCGCCGAGCGGTGGACCGTCGCCCACCAGATCGCGCACCTGGCCTGGACCGACGAGGTCGCGCTGCTGGCCGCCACCGAGCCGGACCGGTTCGGCGACGAGGTGGCCAAGGCGCTCGCCGCTCCGGAGTCCTTCGTCGACGAGGCCGCCGACGCCTTGGTCGCCGCCCACGCTCCGGACGCCCTGCTCGCGCGGTGGCGGGACGGGCGGCAACGGCTCGGCAAGGTGCTGCGGGACGCACCGGAAGGGACCCGGATCCCTTGGTACGGCCCGCCGATGGGCGTCGCCTCCATGGCCACCGCCCGGCTCATGGAGACCTGGGCCCACGGCCAGGACATCGCCGACGCCGTAGGGGTCACCCGCACTCCCACCGCCAGGCTGCGGCATGTGGCGCGCATCGGCGTGCGCGCGCGGAACTACGCCTACGCGGTACGTGGCCTCGAAGCGCCTCAGGAGGAGTTCCGCGTCGAACTGCACGCACCCGGAGATGAGTTGATCGCCTACGGTCCCGAAGGTGCGGCCCAGCGCGTCACCGGTCCGCTCCTCGACTTCTGCCTCCTGGTCACCCAGCGCGCCCACCGCGCCGACCTCGCGGTCACCGCCGAAGGCCGCGACGCCGACCAGTGGCTCTCCATCGCGCAGGCCTTCGCCGGACCGCCGGGACCGGGCCGCCTGCCTCGCGCCGAGCAAGCCGTACGCGCCGAGCAAGCCGCACGAGGTGACCGGTGACCGCTCCCGTCCCGGCCTCCGGCCCCACCGCCGCCCCTGCCTCCGTCCTCCGTATCGGCAACGCCTCCGGCTTCTACGGCGACCGCTTCGACGCCGTACGCGAGATGCTCACCGGAGGCCCTCTCGACGTCCTCACCGGCGACTACCTGGCCGAGCTGACCATGCTCATCCTCGGCCGCAGCCGCCTCAAGGACCCGGAGAAGGGCTACGCCACCACCTTCCTGCGCCAGCTGGAGGAGGGCCTCGGCCTGGCGCATGAGCGTGGCGTGCGGATCGTCGCCAACGCGGGCGGCCTGAATCCGGCCGGACTCGCGGACGCCGTAAGGGAGTTGGCGGCCAAAGTAGGCGTCCCGGTCACCGTCGCCCATGTCGAAGGCGACAGCCTGCCCGTGCCGGAGGGCTTCCTCACCGCCAACGCCTACCTCGGCGGCGCCGGGATCGCCGCCTGCCTGCGGGCCGGTGCCGACATCGTGGTCACCGGCCGGGTCACCGACGCGGCCCTCGTCACCGGCCCGGCCGCCGCCCACTTCGGCTGGGGCCCGGACGACCTGGACGCGCTGGCGGGAGCGGTGGTCGCCGGTCACGTCCTGGAGTGCGGTACGCAGGCGACCGGCGGGAACTACGCCTTCTTCGGCAGGCACGACGTGCGCCGGCCCGGCTTCCCGCTCGCCGAGATCCACGCCGACGGATCCTCCGTGATCACCAAGCACGCCGGTACGGGAGGCGTCGTCGACGTCGGCACGGTCACCGCCCAACTCCTCTACGAGACCGGCGGAGCCCGATACGCCGGACCCGACGTCACCGCGCGCCTCGACACCGTACGGCTCACCTCCGACGGCCCGGACCGGGTCCGCGTCGACGGCGTACGCGGCGAGGCCCCGCCGCCCACGCTCAAGGCCGGGCTCACACGGCTCGGCGGCTGGCGCAACGAGGTCGTCTTCGTCCTCACCGGCCTGGACACCGAGGCCAAGGCGGACCTGGTGAAGGAGCAGTTCGCCGAGGCCCTGGAGCGCGGCGGCGGGCGCCCGCCGGCCGAGGTGCGCTGGGAGCTGGCCCGTACCGGCCATCCCGACGCCGACACCGAGGAGCGGGCCAGTGCGCTGCTCCGGCTCACCGTCCGCGACCAGGACGCCGACGCGGTGGGCCGGACCGTCTCCGGAGCCGCCGTCGAACTGGCCCTCGGCAGCTACCCGGGTTTCCACGTCACCGCTCCGCCCGGAAAAGGCGCGCCGTACGGAGTGTTCGAGGCGATCCACGTACCGGCACAGGAGGTCGAGCACACCGCCGTGCTGCCGGACGGAAGCCGCGTCACCATCGCACCGCCGCGTCGGACAAGGGAGTTGGCCGACGCCGACATTCCACCGCTGCCCGACCCGTATCCCTCCGGCCGCCCCATCCGCCGCGCGCCGCTCGGGCTCATCGCCGGTGCCCGCAGCGGCGACAAGGGCGGCGACGCCAACGTCGGTGTCTGGGTGCGGGACGACGACGCGTGGCGGTGGCTGGCGCACGAGCTGACCGTCGAACGCTTTCGTCAACTCCTGCCGGAGATAGTCGGCTTGACCGTCGTACGCCATGTCCTGCCCAACCTGCGCGCGCTGAACTTCATCGTGCACGGCCTCCTGGGAGAGGGCGTTGCGTCGCAGGCCCGGTTCGATCCGCAGGCCAAGGCGGTGGGGGAGTGGCTGCGGTCGCGGTGGCTGCCGATCCCGGTGGCTCTGCTGGACGACGCCGACCCCGTACCGGAGGTGACCGCATGACCGTCCTGCCCACCGCGCTCGACACCAACAGCCTTGAGTACACGGCGAATCGGGCCGCACTGCTGGAGAAGCTCACCGCGCTGGAGGCCGAACACGCCAAGGCGCTCGCGGGCGGCGGCGAGAAGTACGTGACCCGCCACCGCAAGCGCGGCAAGCTCCCGGCGCGTGAGCGGATCGAGCTGCTCGTCGATCCGGACACACCGTTCCTGGAGCTGTCACCGCTGGCGGCCTGGGGCAGCGATTACGCGGTCGGTGCCTCGCTGATCACCGGGATCGGCGTGGTGGAGGGCGTCGAGTGCCTGATCACCGCCAACGATCCGACCGTACGCGGCGGAGCGTCGAACCCGTGGACGCTGAAGAAGGCCCTGCGCGCCAACGAGATCGCCTTCGCCAACCGGCTGCCGTGCATCAGCCTGGTGGAGTCCGGCGGCGCCGACCTGCCGTCGCAGAAGGAGATCTTCATCCCGGGCGGAGCGCTGTTCCGGGACATCACGAGGCTCTCGGCCGCCGGAATCCCCACCGTGGCCGTGGTGTTCGGCAACTCGACCGCCGGAGGCGCGTACGTCCCCGGCATGTCCGACCACGCCGTGATGATCCGCGAGCGCTCCAAGGTCTTCCTCGGCGGACCACCGCTGGTGAAGATGGCGACCGGCGAGGAGAGCGACGACGAGTCCCTCGGCGGCGCCGAGATGCACGCCCGTACGTCCGGCCTCGCCGACCACTTCGCCGTCGACGAGCAGGACGCGATCCGCCAGGCCCGACGCATCGTGGCCCGCTTCAACTGGCGTAAGACGCAGGCAGATCCGGAGTTCGCCGAGCCGCCGAAGTACGACGAGGAGGAGCTGCTCGGGATCGTGCCGGGCGATCTGAAGGTGCCGTTCGACCCGCGCGAGGTGATCGCGCGGCTGGTCGACGGCTCGGACTTCGACGCGTTCAAGCCGCTGTACGGGACGAGCCTGGTGACGGGCTGGGCGCGGCTGCACGGCTATCCGGTCGGGATCCTCGCCAACGCGCAAGGCGTGCTGTTCAGCGAGGAGTCGCAGAAGGCCGCGCAGTTCATCCAGCTCGCCAACCAGCGCGACATTCCGCTGCTCTTCCTCCACAACACCACCGGCTACATGGTCGGCAAGGAGTACGAGCAGGGCGGCATCATCAAGCACGGCGCGATGATGATCAACGCGGTCGCGAACTCCAAGGTCCCGCACCTGTCGGTCCTGATGGGCGCCTCGTACGGGGCCGGGCACTACGGAATGTGCGGGCGCGCCTACGACCCGCGCTTCCTCTTCGCCTGGCCGAGCAGCAAGTCCGCCGTCATGGGGCCGCAGCAGCTCGCGGGGGTCCTCTCCATCGTCGCCCGCGCGTCGGCCGCCGCGAAGGGGATGCCGTACGACGACGAGGCGGACGCCGGACTGCGCGCCATGGTGGAGCAGCAGATCGAGGCGGAGTCGCTGCCGATGTTCCTGTCCGGGCGGCTGTACGACGACGGGGTCATCGACCCGCGCGACACCCGGACCGTCCTAGGGATGTGCCTGTCCGCGATCCACACCGCACCGGTCGAAGGCGCCCGTGGCGGCTTCGGCGTCTTCCGGATGTGACCCGCGCATGACGAATCTTCCGGATGTGAGGCCCAGATGACCATTGCCAGCCTGCTCGTCGCCAACCGCGGCGAGATCGCCTGCCGGATCTTCCGTACCTGCCGTGACCTGGGCATCACCACGGTCGCCGTCTACTCCGACGCGGACGCCGACGCCTTGCACGTACGCGAGGCGGATCTCGCCGTACGCCTGCCGGGTGCCGCTCCCGCCGACACCTATCTGCGCGGCGACCTGGTCGTGGCCGCCGCGCTGGCCGCCGGAGCGGACGCCGTGCATCCTGGCTACGGCTTCCTCTCCGAGAACCCCGCCTTCGCTGCCGCCGTGCAGGACGCGGGCCTCGTCTGGGTCGGCCCGCCGGTCAAGGCGATCGAGCTGATGGCGTCCAAGACCCGGGCCAAGGAGTTGATGGCCGGGGCCGGCGTGCCGCTGCTGGCGCCGGTGGATCCGGCGACGGCGGGTGAAGGCGATCTGCCGCTGCTGCTGAAGGCGGCTTCCGGCGGTGGCGGTCGCGGGATGCGGATTGTTCGTGAACTGAGCTCGCTGCCGGGTGAGTTGCTGGCGGCCGCTGCTGAGGCCGCGTCGGCCTTCGGTGACGGTGAGGTCTTCGCGGAGCCGTACGTGGAGCGGGGCCGGCACGTCGAGGTGCAGGTCATGGCGGACGCGTACGACACCGTGTGGGCGCTCGGGACCCGGGACTGCTCGCTCCAGCGCCGTCACCAGAAGGTCATCGAGGAGGCCCCGGCGCCCGGCTTGGACGAGGGTCTGCGCGCGCGGCTGCACGACGCGGCGGTGGCGGCGGCGCGGGCGGTCGGCTACCGAGGCGCGGGGACCGTGGAGTTCCTGGTCTCGGCCGACGGCCGGCCGTACTTCCTGGAGATGAACACCCGCCTCCAGGTCGAACACCCGGTGACCGAGGCCGTGTTCGGCGTGGACCTGGTCGCGCTGCAACTGCGGGTGGCGGAAGGTGAGCCGCTGGACCCGGGGCTTCCTCCGGCAGCGGGCCACGCCGTCGAGGCCCGCCTCTACGCCGAGGATCCCGCGCGCGACTGGCAGCCGCAGACCGGAGCACTGCTCACGCTGGAGGTACCGGACGGGCCGGGACTGCGCCTGGACACGGGATACACCGGCGGCGACACCATCGGCGTCCACTACGACCCGATGCTCGCCAAGGTCATCGCGCACGCGCCGACCCGCACGGAGGCGATCCGCCTGCTGGCCGGCGCTCTGGAGCGCGCCCGTATCCACGGCCCGGTCACCAACAGAGCGCTGCTCGTACGGTCGTTGCGCCACCCGGACTTCGTGGTGGCCCGCCTCGACACCGGCTTCTACGACCGCCACCTGGCCGACCTCACCGCGCCCGGAGCCGGCGATCCCGCCACCGCCGCTCTCGCCGCCACCTTGGCGGAAGCCGTACGCGCCACCACGCTCAGCACCGGCACCGCCCCGACCCGCTTCGGCGCCTGGCGCAACGTCCCTTCGCAGCCTCAGCTCAAGCGCTACCGCAGTGAACCGGACGGCACCGAGCACGAGATCGCCTACCGCACTCCGCGCACCGGCACTCCGGAGCCGTACGAAGCGAACGGCGTCCGGACCGTCTCCGTCACCGCCACCCGCGTCACGCTCGAACTCGGCGGCGTGACCCGCCATTTCGACCTCACGTACGACCGGGACCGCGTCCACGTGGACACCGCCGGAGCCTCGTACACCCTCACCGTCCTGCCCCGCTTCACCGACCCCGCCACCCGCACCGACCCCGGATCGCTCCTCGCTCCCATGCCCGGCACCGTCGTCCGCCTCGCGGACGGTCTCGCGCCCGGAGCGGCCGTCGTGGCCGGGCAGCCGTTGATCTGGCTGGAGGCGATGAAGATGGAGCACCGCATCCTCGCTCCCGCCTCCGGCACCCTCACCGCCCTGCACGCCGCACCCGGCCACCAGGTCGAGGTCGGCGCGCTGCTCGCCGTGGTCCAGGAGAACCCGGGCCACACCCCCGCACCCGCATCCGCACCGGAGGAGACCGCATGAGCACCATCCTCGAAACCGAAGAGCACCAGGCCCTGCGCGCCGCCGTCGCCGCCCTCGGCAAGCGGTACGGACGCGACTACATGACCACCGTCATCCGCGAGGGCAAGCACACCGACGAGCTGTGGGCGGAGGCCGCCAAGCTCGGCTACCTCGGCGTGAACCTGCCTGAGGAGTACGGCGGCGGAGGCGGCGGCATGGCCGAACTCTCCATCGTGCTGGAGGAGTTGGGCGCGGCGGGCTCGCCGCTCCTCATGATGATCGTGTCCCCGGCGATCTGCGGCACGGTCATCGCCCGCTTCGGCACCGACGAGCAGAAGCGGACGTGGCTGCCGGGCCTGGCCGACGGCACGCTCACCATGGCTTTCGGCATCACCGAGCCGGACGCCGGTTCCAACTCGCACCGGATCACCACCACCGCCCGCCGCGACGGCACGGACTGGGTCCTCACCGGCCGCAAGGTCTTCGTGTCGGGTGTGGACATAGCCGACGCCACGTTGATCGTCGGCCGTACGGAGGACGCCCGGTCCGGCAAGCTGAAGCCCTGCCTCTTCATCGTGCCGCGCGCGACCGAAGGGTTCGGCCGCAACCCGATCGACATGGAACTCCACGCGCCGGAGAAGCAGTTCGAGCTGGTCCTGGACGACGTACGGCTGCCCGCCGACGCGCTGGTAGGCGACGAGGACGCGGGCCTCCTCCAACTCTTCGCCGGACTGAACCCCGAGCGGATCATGACGGCCGCGTTCGGCATCGGCATGGGCCGGTTCGCGCTCGGCAGGGCCGTCGAGTACGCCCGTACACGCCAGGTCTGGAAGGCGCCGATCGGCTCCCACCAGGCCATCGCGCATCCGCTCGCCACCGCGCACATCGACCTGGAGCTGTCGCGCCTGATGATGCAGAAGGCCGCCCGGCTCTACGACGACGGCGACGACATCGGCGCGGGCGAGGCGGCGAACATGGCGAAGTACGCGGCCGGCGAGGCGTGCGTGAAGGCCGTCGACCAGGCGGTCCACACGCTCGGCGGCAACGGCCTGACCAGGGAGTACGGCCTGGCTTCGCTCATCACCGCCTCCCGCGTGGCCCGGATCGCGCCGGTCAGCCGCGAGATGATCCTCAACTACGTCTCGCACCAGTCGCTCGGCCTGCCGAAGTCGTACTGAGGGCCGGCTGAAGCCGTACGGAAGCCCGCGCCGAAGTCGTACGGGAGCCGGCGCCGAAGTCGCACGGAAGCCCGCACCGAAGGCATACGGGATCCCGCGCCGAAGCCGCACCGAGGGCCGGCCGAATGGAAACCCGTACGACCTCTCCCTCTTTCCCTCCCCCAGGGGCGATTCTGACTCTCCGCACCACCCGCACGGCGTCCCGCGCCGCCTCTTGGGCAGCGCGGGCCACCGCGACGACAGGGGTTGACCTCCATGGTGTTCCGCAGTGAGTACGCAGCTGTACCGGCCCTCGATGTGCCCATCCACGAAGCGGTCCTCGGCGAGGCGGCCGCGTTCGGTGACACGGTCGCTCTGATCGACGGGACGAACGGCATGTCCCTCACGTACGCCCAGCTCGACGGCTTCCACCGCCGCATCGCCGCCGCACTCGCGGAGGCCGGGCTGAGGAAGGGTGACGTGCTCGCTCTCCACAGCCCGAACACCATCGCGTACCCGGCGGTCTTCTACGGCGCCACGCGCGCCGGCGCCTCCGTCACGACGGTCCATCCGCTGGCCACGGCAGAGGAGTTCGCCAAGCAGCTGGCCGACAGCGGAGCGAAGTGGATCGTGACCGTCTCGCCGCTCCTGGAGACGGCCCGCCGGGCCGCCGGACTCACCGGCGGAGTCCAGGAGATCTACGTCTGCGACCAGGCGGCCGGCCACACCTCCATCCTGGACATGCTCGCCTCCAACGCACCCGAGCCGGCCGTCTCCATCGACCCCGGCGAGGACGTGGCGGCGCTCCCGTACAGCTCCGGCACGACCGGAACGCCGAAGGGCGTGATGCTGACGCACCGGTCGATCGGGACGAACCTGGAGCAGCTGAGACCGTTCATCCCGATGGGCGAAGGCGACCGCATCCTGGCGGTTCTGCCGTTCTTCCACATCTACGGCCTGACGGCCCTCATGAACGCGCCGCTCCGCTGCGGCTCGACGATCGTCGTCCTGCCGCGCTTCGACCTGGCACAGTTCCTGGAGGCCATCCAGACGCACCGCATCACCGGTCTGTACGTGGCTCCGCCGATCGTGCTGGCGCTGGCGAAGCACCCGCTGGTCGGCGAGTACGACCTGTCCTCGCTCCGCTACATCGTCAGCGCCGCCGCGCCGCTCGACGCCGAGCTGGCGGAGGCGTGTTCGACCCGGCTGGGACTGCCGCCCGTGCGGCAGGCGTACGGGATGACGGAGCTGTCGCCCGGTACGCATGTGGTGCCGCTCTCCGTGGAGCATCCGCCGCCGGGCACGGTGGGCAAACTGCTGCCGAACACCGAGATGCGGATCGTGTCGCTGGAGGACCCGGCGCGGGACGCGGAGCCGGGCGCGGACGGCGAGATCCTGATCCGCGGCCCGCAGGTGATGAAGGGCTACCTCGGCCGTCCGGACGCCACCGCCGACATGATCGACGAGGACGGCTGGGTGCACACGGGCGATGTCGGCCGGGCGGACGAGGACGGCTGGCTGTACGTCGTCGACCGGGTCAAGGAGCTGATCAAGTACAAGGGCTACCAGGTCGCCCCGGCCGAGCTGGAGGCCCTGCTGCTGACCCATGAGCAGGTGGCGGACGCGGCGGTGATCGGCGTGTACGACGCCGAGGGCAACGAGGTCCCGAAGGCGTTCCTGGTCAGAGGCCCGGCGGCGGAGAGCCTGACCACGGACGACGTGATGGCGTACGTCGCCGAGCGGGTCTCGCCGTACAAGAAGGTGCGGCAGGCCGAGTTCGTCGCGGTGGTGCCACGGGCGGCGTCCGGCAAGATCCTCCGGCGCGAGCTGCGCGACCGGGAGAAGGCGGAGGAACAGTGACTCCGATCGCAGGGGCGTGGGACCGCGGTGTGGCCACGCTGACCCTGGACTCCCCGGCCAACCGCAACGCGCTCTCGGCGGCGCTGGTGGCCGGGCTCCGGGAGGCGCTGGCGGAGGCCGCCGCCGACGACACCGTACGGGCGGTGGTGCTGGCGCACACCGGGTCGACGTTCTGCGCCGGAGCGGACCTGAAGGCGCCACCGGACCCGGAGGCGTTCGTCGGGCTGATGCGGGACATCGTGGCGCTGCCGAAGCCGGTGGTGGCCCGGGTCGACGGGCATGTGCGGGCCGGAGGTCTCGGCCTGCTCGCCGCGTGCGACATCGCGGTGGCGGGCGAGGCGTCCTCGTTCGCGCTCACGGAGTCGCGGCTGGGCCTGGCCCCGGCGGTGATCTCGCTGACGCTGCTGCCGCGCGTGGACCGTACGGCGGCGAACCGCTACTACCTCACGGGCGAGCGGTTCGACGCGGCGGAGGCGGCGCGGATCGGCCTGGTCACGGTGGCCGCCGAGGACGTGGACAAGGCGCTCGTACCGGTCCTGGACGGGCTGCGCCGGGCGTCACCGCAGGGGCTGGCCGCATCGAAGGAGCTGGTCACGGCTACGGTGCTGAGGAGCTTCGACCAGTACGCCGAAGACCTCATCGCCCGATCCGCCGCGTTGTTCGCCTCCGACGAGGCGAGGGAGGGGATGACGGCCTTCCTCGAACGACGGGACCCGGCATGGGTGCGGTGACATCCTCCAGTGTGACGAGATCGGCTCACACGCCCAAGCAGGACCGCAGCCGGGCGACCCGGCAGCGGCTCCTGGAAGCGGCGGTGGCCTGCCTGGCCGAACACGGCTGGGCGGGCTCCACCGTCTCGGTCGTCGCCGAGCGGGCCGGAGTCTCGCGCGGCGCGGCCCAGCACCACTTCCCGACCCGGGAGGACCTGTTCACCGGAGCGGTGGAGTACGTGGCCGAGGAGCGGTCGGCCGCCTTGCGCGCGCTGCCCGTGCAGGGCCGTGCGGAGGTGGTCGCGGCGCTGGTGGACCTGTACACCGGGCCGCTGTTCCGGGCCGCGCTGCAGCTGTGGGTGGCGGCGTCGAACGAGGAGCAGCTGCGGCCGCGCGTGACGGAGCTGGAGGCGCGGGTGGGCCGCGAGACGCACCGGATCGCCGTCGAACTCCTGCGCGCCGACGAGTCCCGGCCCGGCGCCCGCGAGACGGTCCAGGGCCTGCTGGACATGGCCCGCGGCCTGGGCCTCGCCAACCTCCTCACCGACGACACGGCCCGGCGCGCGCGGGTGGTGGCGCAGTGGGCGAGGCTGGTGGAGGAGGCGCTGGGATGAGCCGTGCCCTGGGCGGCACGGGCCTTTCGGCGTACGGGAGTTGGCTGGTGCGGCTCACGCTGGACGTGAGAGTGGTGGCGCGGGTGACGGACCGGGTGCGTACGGCTCAGGGAGTGCTGGGCCCCTGGGAGGCGCTGCCGTCGTAGACGTGGTCCGGGGTGGCGATCTGCGTGACCGCGCGGGCGAGCAGCGTGGACGGCTCCTGGCCCCCGCTGAGGGAGTCCGTGTTGATCATGATGACCATGGTGGCCTTCTGCGTGGGCAGGTAGACGGTCACGGTCTCGTACCCCGGCAGGGAACCGTTGTGCCCGATCCACCCGTCGGCATCGAAGATGCCCAGGCCGTAGCTGAGCCCCGGGAACCCGGTCGGCCGGGTCGTGAGCCGCTGCGCCTGGGTCCTGGGGCTCAGCAGCTCCCCGGTGGCGACGATCTTGGCCCAGCGGCGCAGGTCGTGCAGATCGGAGATCATCGCCCCGGCCGCCCACCCCCAGCTGGGGTTCCAGTCCGTGGCGTCCTCGGTCTCGCCGCTCAGCGTCTGGTCGGTGTAGCCGTGGGCGTGCGGCTCGGGGAACTCGGCCCCGGTCGGGAAGAGCGTGTTGTGCAGGTGGGCGGGGCGCAGCACCCGCTCGTGGATGACGCGGTCGAGGGGCTGACCGGTGACCTTCTCGATCACCAGGCCGAGCAGGATGAGGTTGGAGTTGGAATACTGGAACTCCGCGCCCGGCTTGAAGGTGTTCTTGTGCTTCATGCCGTACGCGAGCACGCCGCGCGGGGTGAACGAGCGGTACGGGTCGCTCAGCAGGTCGTACTGGAAGTCGGCGTCGGCGGTGTAAGGGAACAGCCCGCTGCGCATCCCGGCGAGTTGGCGGAGCGTGATCCGGTCGCCGTTGCGCACGCCGGGGACGTAGGCGGAGATCGGGTCGTCCAGCTTGATGAGCTTGTCGTCGACGAGCTGGAGGAGCGCGGTGACGGTGAACGTCTTGGTCTCACTGCCGATCCGGATACGGGTGTCGGCCGACATCGGCTCACCGGTGGCCGTGTTGCCGACGCCGCTCGCGTGGACGTAGCTGCCCTTCCCCGGCATCCACAGCCCGACGACGGCACCGGGAATGCCGGCCTGGTTTCGGACGTCCTCGATGGTCTTGTCGAGCTTGGCGGTCAGCGCGGGGTCGAGGCCGCCGGGCGGAGAGTCGTCGCCGTGCCGGTCGTGTCTGCTGTGCTGATCGTGCTGGTCGAGGCCTGCGGCGTGGACCGCCGGGGCGGGAACCACGGCCATCGGGGCCAGGACGGACGCCGCGAGCAGCATCGCGGCGAACAGACGTCGGGTGGGGGAGCGTCGCATGAGGGCGTGCCTCTTCCGGGCAGGGGAGGGGGAGCGGACGGCAACGACACCATCCGCCCCTTGGGCTCCGCACCGCATCCCGGCCGCGCCCCGACAAGTCCACTCGTTCGGAGGCGCGCGAACTGCGGAATCAGGAGTGCTCGGAGCCCTCACCACCCGGGACGGGCGTCGCCTGGTGGTAGTACATCCGCCACGACGTCTCGCCGGACCGCCTGCGCCGCAGCGAACGTGGGCGGGCCCGATTGCCGCCGAAGACGGACTCGTACGTCAGGTGCACCAGCACCACCCCGGTCATACGGGAGGGCTCGAAGCGCGGTCCGTCCGCGTCCCCGCCGTCCCGGCCGGGAAGGGCGGCGATCATCTCCTCGTACGTCCACCGCCTTCCGGAGGCCCCGACCTTGACGAACTCCGGGTCGAGCGGCGTCTTGGCGATCGACCGGGAGAGACGTACGGCGGGGCCCATCAGCCGCAACTCGCCGCCGCTCGCCGCGTTCACATCTGTGGCTTCGTGGGCTTCGTGGGCCCTGCCTCTCCTCACCAACGCAGGAGCGGAGCTGCCTCCGATCCACGCGAGCGGCGCGAGGGGCCAGGACCTCCGGGCATCGGTCCACGCGCGCCTGAGGGCGGGGCGGGTCCTGGGCGCCGGGGACAAGATGACGTTTGAAACGGCGGCGCAGAGCCACCTGGACGCCCGCGCCCGACCCAGACGGACGGCCGGAGCGCGGCCGAGCGGAGCTGACAGGCCCGAGACCTCCTGGGCGCCGGAGTCCTGAACGCCGACGAGTTCCGCCTCAACCAGTTGATGGCCAACGCGGACGGCTCGGGCTCGGCAACGGGAGCTTCGGCTCATCGGGCGGGTTCGATGCCGCTGCACAAACCGAAGTTGGCGTCAGTGCTGGTGCAATTCACGCTGGATGTACGGGTGGTGGCGAGGGTGACCAACCGCGTACGGCCGTCCCGTACCGAGCCGGCAGAACGCGAACTGACGCTCCCGCACCTGGTGGTGATCCGCATGCCGCTCCCGGTGGCGGGCCGCCTGCCGGGCGCACACCCGGTAGCTGTCACGGACGCGCACGACAGGTTGCGCCTGAGGACGCCGGCCCCCTCGTAACACGACTAACTCCCTCGAAGCGAAAGCCCTTCCGGAGACACCAGCCCCTTGACCGGGTCGGCACGGAAGGAGGCAACCCAGGCCACGGGCTCGCAGCCCGGCCCGTTGGGATGCTCCTCGGTCAGCTGGGCCTGCTCGGTGTCGGTGACCGGGCTGCCTCCGTCGGCCGGCGTCACGGTCAGCTCGACCACCAGCTTCTTGGCCCCGATGTCCTGCGGAAGCCGTACCGACGCCATTCCGATCGGATCGCTCGGGTCGCCGGACGCGCGCTCTGCACAGGTGCCGTCCACACAGACCCGAAGGGTGGCCCCTCCGGACCCCTGAAAGTCGGCCGGCCGCCAAACGACGGAGACGCCTGAGTCCATGTCGCTGAGGGTGCACATATCACCCTGCTGGACCGTGCACCCGGCCAGCGAGACGACGGTGCCGAGGGAAAGGAGGACGCTGCGTATATTGACGCGCCGCCGAGGCAAACCCGCTACGGCTGGCCTCGGCCCGGCAGAACGCGCCTCGGCTTCCGCCTCCCGCACAACCGAAGCCGAAGCCCTCCGCATACGCCCTGCCCGTCCCCTCAGGTCCACAACCGCCCCCACCCGACCTGCCGGACACGCTGTTCCGCTCGTAACCCGGACCACTCTGTTGGCGGTGGGCCGTCCCCAAGTTGTACGTCACTGCGTTGGGGACGTCGCGGGCGCGGTGACGAGGACGCCGGCTGGCGCAGGGGTACGGAACCCGCGAGTATCCCCGCAGACGCGGGGACCATAGTTCGTGACACGTGGGTCCAGGCGGCCGGAGGCCCGTTTTACTCACTTCGCGAGAAACAGACATATCTCCTTTGTGCAAGAAAAACCCACTGATGGCGTCTGTGCCCGCCTGGACTGCTTATGTCCCTTTTCGGTCCGACGGCAGTGGCCGACGACCGGCGAGGGCCAATAGCGCTGGTGACGGGCAGCAGCGGAACTCGGTGTGATCCGGCCGACAGTCCCTCGAAGCAACGCTTGGGCATGCAGTAGCCTCACTCCGGCTGCTGTTCTCCTGAAAACGCCCGGCCCCACATCGGAAGAGTTTCTGCGGAGCAGCCGCAGCTCCAATGGAAAAACTCTCACGACAAGGGGCCAGTAGTTCATGGAATCCAGCCACATACACCCGGACGACTCGCAGGCTTCGAGCACCCTCCCCCGCCTGTCGCAGAACTACAGAACTGCGACGATCCGCCGCCCCGAGATACGTACAGAGAAATGGGGGAGATGGGAGATCGAGTACGAGTTCACGCCCGCCGCAGGCGACCATGGCAACCTTCTCGTAGTCTTCTCCTCCGTAGGCTCGAAGTACGGCTTCGGAAAATCCCTCTCAGGCGTCCAGTGCAACGTCTTGCGCATTCGTGACTGGTTCGGCGGAGGAACGTCCTATTACGTCTGCCGGGACATGGACTTCTCTGTTTCCGATGCGGTCGAGGAGCTGATCTCCTCCTACTCGGAGAAGCTGGGCCTGTCGCGCGACGCGATAGTTCTCGCCGGGTCCTCCAAGGGAGGCAGCGCCGCACTCTTCTACGGCCTGAAGTACGGCTACCGGAACATCGTCGCCTCCACCCCGCAGTACTTCATCGGCAGCTACTCGCAGGGGCACGGAAACCTCGGCGCGTCCGTTCTCGGTGAGGGGCAGCCTCAGGAGAATGTGGACACGCTCGACGCCGTGCTGCCGACGCTGCTGGCCGAGGACGAGGACCGTGACCGCAACATCTACCTTGTCTCGTCCACGCGGGACTACCAGTACGAGCAGGAAGTCGTCCACTTCCTTCCGGCCTTGCGGAGATACTCCAATTTCAACTTGGTCATGGTGGAGTCCCCCGCTCTGGTCAAGCATGCAGAGGTGACGCGGCAGGGCCTTTCCGCGATTCTGAGCATCATCTACGCGCTGACCGAAGGCGCCGCTCCGAGATGGGGTGAGGTCCAGATCGGCTCCAATGACGTGGACGAGCCCGCCGCGGCCACGTACCTGGCGAATCTCCGGACGGGGGACACCGCGCTGGCCGTCCTGACAGGCGCCGCCCTCACGCACCAGCACGCCAGATTGACGGGGCACGCCTTCATACCCGGCACGGCCGCCGGCACGGAGGACTCCGGGAACGCCGAGTCGCGGGAGACCAAGCAGCTCGTTCTTGAGCGGGACGGGAAAGCGTGGGTGGCCGACGCGGACACCGTGCCGGTGGACCAGCTCTATCTCAAATACTTCGACACCTACTTCACCGCGTACAAGGACGGTGGGTTCGCGTGCGACGCGCGGGAATTGTTCGAGTCCCTGCCTCCGGGGGCATACAGCGTGTCCGCCCGGGTGATGAGCGAGAGCGAGACCATCGACCGAAGGGTCCCCCTGGTCGCATACGAGTCGATCGACCGCCGAATTGCCTCCCACGGCTTCGAAGTCGTGCTCAAAGGCGACAAGAATGGCGTCCGACTGATCAAGCGCAGCCTCGCGAACGGCGTCCCCGGCGGGACCGTGTTCTCGCTGGAGCGCTTCCTGATGGACGGCCAGAAACTGCGCGCGTACGGCGTCTTCTTCCTCCCCGGCCGCAACGCGGACCACAAGAACCACGCCGCGTACTACCTGACACTGCAAGGCCCGGACACCACCCACACCTTCGACCTCAAGCCCCTCCAGATGACCGAGAAGGTCCGTCCGCACGTGGTGCCGGGCGACTTCGGCTCGTACGGATACGGGTTCTTCACCTCGCCGGACGGCAAGGGCGTCGACCTCTCCGCTCTCCCGGCGGGCACCTACACCGCCCAGGTCACGATGAGTGCCGGCGGTGCCCTGTTCTCCCACCAGGCGGGCCGCATCGACCTGCGCCAGGACGGCGGCCCGTCGAGCGCCAGCGCGAACGGCACCCAGGAAGACGTCCAGACCAGCGGACGGAAGACTCTGCGGGCCAGGCTTTGGCGGCCCTGACGCTTGACGGGGCCGCCGCGCCTACCGCGATGTGCGTTGTCTGCTGGAAGTACCTCCGCCGCACCCTCTCACCGCGGCTCATGCCCCGGCCGGCGCGGTTGCGGCCCGGGAACGCCCTCGTGCGTGAAGTCGTGCGGTGGCATTCGGAGGGTGGGTGCGAGCGCGGAAGGACGGAGTCGCTGTGTCCGTCGGTCACCATCCACTGCGCCATGCCGTTGTAGTCCAGATCGTGGCCCCAGCTTCTGGCTTCGAGCGAATGCGGCGCGAAGCCGGTGCGGTCCTGCGACCACTTGTCGTACGCGGAGGTGGGAATCGAGCAACTCGACGGGAACGTGGTGGTACTCGAGCGCCGACGGAGCAGGGGCCTCCGGCCGACCTGCCGAGGAGATCGCCTGCTCGGCGTACGTCAGCAGCCGTGCTGCTGTTCCGATGGCGAAATGATGTCGTTTCGTGCGCGATAGCGGTATCGTTTATTCGTCTGGGCAACATGAGGAGGGTCACCCGCATGGCGAGAACCGTCATCGATCTGGACGAAGACATGGTCGCCGAAGCTATGCGTATCTTCGGCACGAAGACGAAGGCGAAGGCTGTACGCCTCGCCATGGAGGATGCCGTCAAGCGTCACCTGCGGCAGGAGTTCTTCGACGCGATGGACGCCGGTGAGCTGGACTTCAGTGAGATCGTCGAGACCACCGGTCCGCGCCACGCCGACGGCTCTCTCAAGAAACGCGACGGTCACGATGGAGGCCGCGCCGCCTGATGCAGGACCGCTATCTGACGGACAAATCCGCCCTCGCCCGCTGGACGAAGCCAGGTGTGAAGGAGGTCCTCAAGCCCCTCCATGAACGCTACCTGCTCGCCGTTTGCCAGCCGACCGAGTACGAGATGGTTCACTCCGCGCGGGACAGCGCGGAGGCCATGCGCATCAGCACCTGGCTGCGTGCCTTCGACTATGTGCGCACGGACGACAACACCTTCGCCCGTGCTCTAGAAGTCCAGCGCCACGCGCTCAACGCCGGCTTCCACCGCGCACTGTCACTCCCTGATCTTCTGATCGCCGCTACCGCGGAGCTGAACCGGCTGACCGTCCTCCACTACGACGGCGACTTCGACATGATTGCTTCCCTTACCAGTCAGCCCACCGAATGGGTCGTCCCGCCAGGCACCGCCGATCGATGACCGGATCACTGTGACGCCACGTCCGGCTCCGGCGTGCCCGCCGCCTCGCGCCGATCCGCTGTTACCGCTTCCGGCGCCAGAGGGTCCTGCCTACTGATGTTCCGGGCCTGCTTCGCGACCTACTCGGGTCTGATCGCCGAGGTCGCGCGGAGGACCGGGGCGCGGACGAACAGGCAGAACGGGTGGCCCGCCGGGTCGAAGAGGATCCGCACGTCGTGCTGGGGCTGGAACTCTGCCACCGCGTGGGCCACCCCCGCACGCGCGGGCACCACCAGCCCGGCCCTGCGGAAACTCCCGCCGTAGCAGGAACACCCCCGCACTGTTTGCAACGCGAGGGAGATATGTCCGTTTCTCAAGAAGTAAGTAAAAACGAGCCTCGGGCTACCTAAAACCGCAGGTCACGAACTGTGGTCCCCGCGCCCAACCCCCCTTCATTGCCTGACGGTTAGAGAAGACGACCGCACCTCGAAGCTCGCATCCCGAGGCTCGCGTCCCGGGACCCGGGCTTCGATCTACTTCTCGTCCTCGCCCAGGGCGGTCCGGAGCCAGTCGATGGTTCCTTGGGCCAGGAGTTCATCAGCCAGCCGGTTCGCCGTGCCGGTGACGAGACGGTTGCGGCTGTTGTCGATCCAGCGCTGGGCGTTCTCGTAGCCCTGCGCCTTGTACTCGATGCCCTGGAGCAGGCACTCCAGCTTGTCGGCGTCGCGGGCGCAGACCGCTTCCGGTGACTCCTTCGCCTCGTACTCCGCCACCAGCTCCCGGACGGCCGAGGCCAGTACCTCGGGCATGCCTGCCGTCTGGTCGGCGGTGACTTCCTGCGGGTCGCCGGCGGGCGCGTACTTCTTGCCGAGGTGGTTCACGTCCCCGGTCCGGCTCTCCTGCGTGTCGTGCCAGACGGCCAGGTAGGCGGCCCGAGCGGGGTCGGCGCCCTCCAGCTTCGCGATGATCGTGGCGATCAGCGCCGTACGCCAGGAGTGCTCGGCGACGCTCTCCGGGTCACGGACTCCGGCCATCCACCAACCGGTGCGCCGCGTCTGCTTAAGCGTGCCCGCCTCGTACAGGAAGCGGCCCACCGCGGACAGGTCGTCAGCCACGGCCTTCTCCTCTCGGGCCTCAGACATGAGGCTGCGCTTCGTGCGCCGCCGCGATCCGGTCGATTCGCGCAGCCGGGTCGAAGTCGGCAGCCGTGAGGCGGTGTCCGGCGTCGTGCGTCGTGATCCGGAACCGCATGTGCTCCCATCGCAGGTCGATGTCCGCGTGGTGCCCGATGAGCTGCTCGACGTCGGCGACGTGCACGATCATCGCAACGCCACCGTGGTACCGGGACCCAAACACTCGGGTGATCGCGTTCTCTCCCACGCCCAGCCCGTCAGCTCGGCCAGTTGCTCGGCGATCTTCTCGTCCGACAGTGGATCCTTACCCATCGTCAGCTCCCTTCGGTCACCGGCGCCAGGATCTCCGTAAGGTCCCGGCCGACCGGGGCATCGTGCCACGGCTGCCGACCCTCTCCTTCAGGCCACCGCTTCGTACGTTCGCGCCGAGACGTTCTTCGCTGCTCGCGCACACGCGGGGACCGCTCCGGGTCCGGGTCGGGCCGCTCGTGCTCGGGGGGACCATCCCCGCACGCGCGGGGACCACTCCGAGGCCACGCACACCGGCAACCTCGGCGGCGGACCACCCCCGCACACGCGGGGACCACAGTTTGTGACCTGCGAGATTAGGTGGCCAGAAGCTCGTTTCTACTGGGTCGCGCAGTTCAACGCAAGAGCACCTGGTCTCGTCGCGTAAGGGCGTTCGTGCGTAGTCATCGCTACGTCCCCAATACGTCCATGAGGTGATCGTCCAGGTCGGCGACGAAGTTTTCCCGTCGCCACGGACGCAGTTCAGCCCTGGCCCGACGCAGCCGAATCGCCGGAACCCGGCCGCCGGTTCTCGCCGTCGCGACCACACACTCGTGCAGCAGTTCAGCAGCCGACCGGGGATCGCCCATGCGGATACGCGCGAGAGCCTGATCGGTTCTCACGATCGCGCGCTGCACCTGTTCCCGAGGAGCGACCAGCGCGGTCGCCGAGACAGCGAACCGATCATGCGCGACTGAAGGATCACCGACGTACAGCTCACACACCCCCTCGAATCCACGAAGGTGCCCGGCCGAGAAGCTGCTGCCCGACGGGTCGCCACCAGTCCGGCCCTCGATGTCGTACCACGCCAATCCGAGCGCCGCCTGCGCCTGTCGCTCTTGTCCCGCCCGCGCGGAGACCTCGGCCTGCAGCGCGTGCGCTCGCGCCCGCACCCGGACGCTGTCCCCTGTACGCGCCGCGCGCACCGCTTGGTCGACGAGGAGCTGAGTGTCGGCAAGGACGGGCGACGAGTAGAGAGTCACGAGTGCGTGACTCATGTGCACGGATGCTCGCCGCCACGTATCTCCGAGCAGCTCAGCCTGCGCGGTTGCCGCAGCGTACTGAGCCCGCGATGCCTCGTCGTCCCGGGTCTCGAACGCCAGACGACCGCCCAGGGAGCAGGCGGCGACGGCGACCGTACGGACGTGATCGACCAGCGAGCCGGGAAGCGCTCCTGTCTGGAGACGGCTGCACACGTCGATCACCGGTGCGAGCAGGAGTTGCAGACGGACCATCGGCACCGCACTCACTTGTGCGTTGACGTCGGCCACGACCGCAGCGAGCCCGGCCACGGCTTCCTCGGTCATCTGGCTCGGGTCGATCAGAGCAGCGGACAGGTCGGCCTGTACGGGCGTGGAGAGCAGGGCCAGCATGCCGCCGGTCTCCGTCGCTGTACGGATAAGCGTGGTGCGCAGAAGGGCGACGCGAGCCTCGCTCTCGCCGAGGTCGACCAGTGCGCCGAGCAGCTCGGTCAGGTCGGACCCGGTTCCTACGGACATCTGCCCGGCTGGAGTCCGGGCGTAGAGGTGAGCAAGGAGAAGCTGATACCGCTCATCGGGCAGTGTTGGCGCTGGCGACTCCCAGCGAGCTATGGATCGTTGGACGCTCGCCACGGCGGGCAGACGCGGGTGATGCAGAGCCACGGCGATCTGGGAGAGCGCCCGTGCGGCGCCGGCCAGGGAGAGGCCGCGACTGTGCCGCAGGCGCTTCAGCGTCGCTGCCCCCGCGGCACGGTTACCCATGCCGCCATAGTGACCCACTTCGCAACCGTGCGTGGCTAAACCGGCACGACCAGTCGCGGCTTTCCCTGCTTGGCTGTGTAGTTGATCGTCTGCCATGTGCCGGTGGATGGCTCCGTGGCGTGAGGGAACCCGATGGTCATCGACGTGCGATCGACCATCCACCGGTTCCGTGCGTGGTAGGCCGGGGCCTGAAGTTCGGCCGCGGCGAGTTCCACGATCTCGGTGATGCGACCTCTCGCACGAGTGACGGCCTCCCGCGCCTCGGCCGGCTGCCGGCTCATGGTGCCCGGCGCGACGATTGTGATGGCCGCCGTTGTTCTACCGGCGAGCCAGAGCAGGGCGAGCGAATCGACGCCCGACGCGCCGCCGATATAGAAGTGTGCCGCCGGAGCGAAGGGGCCGAGGTACCGCGCGAACAGGTCGTCGTACTCGGTGAGGGCCTTGTGGTCCGTCCTGCGCGTGCCGGTGATCGTCACCATCCTCATGATCCACTCCGTGTCATAGGTTGTCATATACCTTGCGCTTCTCGTAGTTGAGACCGTCAGGGCATGAACGCCACCGACCTGCGAAGACTGGCGGGGCACCTGCGCAATCACGGATTGCAGGTGGTCGCCCTCGAACCCGAACTGCGACTGCATGTCACAAGCCCGCTGCACGGTCTCCTCACCGAGGAGATTGTCGCCGAGGGCGATCGCTACGTCACAAGCTTTCTCTGCCAGATCGGCCGGCGGGGTCGAGAGAAGGAGTGCGCCGACCGTATCGCGCACCTGCTCGCGGCTCCGGGGCCCATCACGGCGGGAGCGTCGTGACCGGATTGAGGGAGAGGCCGCGAGAGCGGAGCGGCGAGAAGGCGTACCGGACCTGGCTCGGGCACACCCAGCACTGTGCCACCTGCCGCACCGTGCTCTCCTGCCCGACGGCCGCCAAGCTCGGCCGGGCCTGGCGGGAGGTTCGCGGGTGAGGTGTTACGCGGAGGGCGGCGCGCATGAGTTTCCGGTAGAGGACGACACCGGTGCCTACTGTCCCGAGCACGGCGTGACGCTGTTGTGGCGTGGTGAGCCGATCGCCGCGGTCGGTCTGGCCGTGGAGGCGGACGCTCACCTGGATGAGCCGGCGGGTGGGGCGGGCGGTCCGTACAGCGTGGTCTGCCGTGGTGCCTCGGTGTCGGACCTGGGCGCCGCGCACATGCTCTGCCGGCAGGCGGACTGTGTCTGCCCGTGTCACGTGACCGCCACCGTCCTCCGGGACGGCGGATGAACATCAGCCTGTCGGCCACCGACGTCCGTACGTGCGAGCCCTGTTGGCGCGCACCCGTCACCGCCGTACGGCACACGACGAACGGCCGGGATCTCTTGTGCCGGGCGTGCGCCTTGGGCGGCTGTCCGCGGCGCGTCGATCTCTTCCCGGCGTACGGGATCTACCGGCTCCACCACCCCAGTGACTGAACAACAACCCAACAGGAAAAGGGAGATGCGTGATGAGCGACGTGACACCGATGGATGAGGGCAAGCACGGCGGGCCGCCGTCGGACAAGCCGTGGACGCCGCCCGAGGAGCCGAAACCGTCTCCGGACGGCAGCCGTCCCAAGTGCATTCCGCAGCCGTGAGCACCTCACCGCCCACCCCCACCTACCCGGACCTGGTGCAGGCGCTCGCCGACCAGGGGTTGCTGGATGCCCGGTGGCGGCAGGTGTTCGAGGCCGTGCCGCGTAGCCGCTTCGTGCCGGTTGATGTGTGGCGGCAGTTGCCCGACCGGTGTGAGCCGGTCGTCGGTACGGAGCAGTGGCTGGCGCTGGTGAACAGTGACGAGCCTGTTGTCACGCAGGTCGACGACGGGGCCGTCGGTGGGCCCGGCATCGCCACGTCCTCCAACTCCATGCCGTCCATGGTGGCCCGCATGCTCACGCTCCTCGATATCCGGGACGGGCAGCGGGTGCTGGAGATCGGGACCGGCACCGGGTACGTCGCCGCGTTGCTCTGTGAGCGGCTCGGCGACGATGTGGTCCACAGCGTCGAGCTGGACCCGGCCGTAGCCCGGCAGGCGGCCGAGGCGCTGGCGCAGGCCGGGTACCGGCCGCACCTGCGCGTCGGCGACGGTGAGCAGCCCTGGCCCGGCTTGGGTCCGGTCGACCGGCTGGTCGCCACCTGCGCCCTGCGGCACATCCCGTACGCGCTGCTCCGCCAGATCCGGCCCGGCGGGATCCTCGTCGCACCGCTGGCCCGGGAGTTCTGGTCCGGAGCGCTGGTCCGGCTCCGCGTCCAGGACGACGGCACCGCGACGGGTCCGTTCCGTGGCGGGGCCACGTACATGCCCATGCGCTCCCACCGCACCCCCGACCTCCACCAGGTCCACGGCAACGGACGCGCCCGCGCCGCAGGTCTGGACCCCGCCCGCATCCTCGACCTCGGGTTCGCCCTGTACGCCGGGGCCCGGCTGCCCGGCGTACGCCTCATCCACCAGACCACCACTCAAGGCGCCCAGGTCTGGGCCACCCGCGAGAACGGAGCCGCCGCGACGGCCGCCACCGGGCAGGATGTGTGGCAGTACGGGCCCGGGCTGCTCTGGGAGGAGATCGAACAGGCCTGGTGGGAGTACGAGTCGGTGGGGCGACCCGGTCCCGAACAGTTCGGGCTGACCGTGACCGACCGGGCGCAGCAGGTGTGGCTACGAGATCCGCACGACGTCATCCGGCCCGCCAGGGCGTGAACCGCGCTGGAGGTGTGGGCCCTTCCGCCGACCCGCACCTCCAGAGGACAGGAGGATTCAGGCGGACGCCTGCGCGGGCTTCGGCTCTCCCGGATTGACCACCGCGACCCCTTCTCCCTCAAGCTTCAGCTGAACCGCCTCACCACTGCCGCCCTTGAACATCGAGCCGATGCTCTGCGACCGGTGCAGTGACGGCCGCAACTGCGGGCTCCACGCGACAGCCGCGTCCGTGTCGACGTACACTGGTGATTCGGGCGTGACCGGCAGCACGAGCGGGACACCGGCGCTGGTCAGCGCAAGGCGGCCGGTCCCGCCGAAGGTGCAGTTGAACAGGCCGCCACCGGCCATCCCCGCACCCTCCACGGTGGTGATCTCGTAGCTGAGCGAGGCGTCGAAGCACAGGACGTTCTTGCCGTTGACGGTGAGACCGTGGCTCTCGTCCACGTCCACGAGGAAACAGTGCGCCGCGTCGGAGGCGAACCACGCCTCGCCCTCGCCGGTCACGGTCATCAGGGACAGCCCCTCGCCGGTGACCGCGCGCTTGAGGAAGTTGCCCACGCCCTGGCCCTGCCGCTCGAACGACAGCGCTCCGCGCCAGGCCACCATCGTGCCCTGGCGGGCGTACGCCTCGCCTTTGACGGCGTAACGCACCGCCATGGGGTTCTCCTGCGTCAGCCCGGGGGCCTGTGCAGGCCGGATGAAGTTCTCGGGGTCGAACAGGTTTCGGCTCATGCCGCACCGCTTACCCCGGCCTTGCGCGGGCAGCCCCGGAGCCCAGCACTCCGCTCACCGCTGCTCGGCCTACGGCTTCCGGCGCGTCAGGAGACAGCTCGCGTACGGCTCCCGGGGCCGACGGCATGGTCAGCGCGTGTACTTCTCATCGTGAACCTGCTCGGCTGTGTTGATCCTGACCATCACCCGCCTGAGCGCCGACCACACATCAACCAGCAACGACCCGTCAGAGACGCGGAACACCTTCCGGCCGGCGCTCGCTTCGCCTCTGATCCCGCGGATCTCATCTGGAAGGTACGTCAGTGCCAAGTTCCATGCCTGAGCCGCGGCGTCCGTGCGGTCGCCTTCCACGGCAATGGTCTCGGCAAGCCGCCAGCGGTGGTCGTCGCTGCGTGTGCAGGTCTCGATGAACACTTCGGGAGCGGTCGTCCGGAGGCGGTGGTCGGTAGGCGGCGGCTGTGCCGAGGTTCCGGCAGCGGGCCCCGGAGCCGGCCCCGCCTTGAACCGGCGGGCCGGCTGACCCGAGGCGTACGTACGCGCTACGACGCCACGTCCGGCTCCGGCGTGCCTGCCGCCTCGCGGCGGTCCGGTGTCACCGCGTCCGACGCCACCGGGTTCTGCGTCCTGATGTCCCGGGCCTGTTCCGCGACCCACTCGGGGCTGATCGCCGGCGTCTCGCCGAGGACCTGGTCGCGGACGAACAGGCAGAACGGGTGGCCCGCCGGGTCGAACAGGACCCGTACGTCGTGCTGCGGCTGGAACTCCGCCGGTGTCGCGCCCTCCGCCACCGCGTGGGCCACGCCCGCCTCCAGGTCCGTCACCTCGAAGTCCAGGTGCAGCATCATCAGCTGGTCGCCCTCCGAGGTGAGGGAGGCGGGCCAGACCGGAGGCACGTACGGCTTCGACGTCTGGAAGCTCAGGCCGGAACCGCCGCCCGGTGGCAGCAGCTTCACCCAGTCCGGCTCCTCCTGCACCGGCTCCCACCCCAGCAGGCGGCGGTAGAAGTCCGCCAGCTCCGCCGCGTCCGGGGCTTCGAGCACCGTGCTGGACAGGGTCAGGGACGGTCGGGGAGTGGTCACCGTGTGCCTCCTCGGGATCGGAGATGTGCCGGTACGAGTACCCCGTACCGGCACATTCACCGGCCCGCGTCCCGCGTCGCCCGCGCGTCGCGATGCCGCCACCCCGCCTCGCCCGCGCGCCGCGACGCCCGCGTCCCGCCTCGCCCGCGTCCCGAGCGCCGTGCTCCGCGACCTGCCGGACCTACTCGGCGATGTCGGCGTATCCCTCGATCTCGCGCGGGTTCCGCGTGCCGGGACCGACGTACGTCGCCGACGGCCGGACCAGGCGGCCCGTGCGCTTCTGCTCCAGGATGTGCGCCGACCAGCCCGCCGTACGGGCGCACGTGAACATCGACGTGAACATGTGGGCCGGGACCTCCGCGAAGTCCAACACGATCGCCGCCCAGAACTCCACGTTCGTCGCCAGGACGCGGTCCGGGCGGCGGTTGTGCAGCTCCTCCAGCGCGGCCTTCTCCAGCGCCTCCGCCACCTCGAAGCGCGGCGCCGCCAGCTCGCGGGCCGTGCGGCGCAGGACGCGGGCGCGCGGGTCCTCGGCGCGGTAGACGCGGTGGCCGAAGCCCATCAGCCGCTCGCCGCGGTCCAGCGCCTGCTTCACGTACGCCGTGGCGTCGCCCGTACGCTCGATCTCCTCGATCATGCCGAGGACCCGGGACGGGGCGCCGCCGTGCAGCGGGCCCGACATCGCGCCCACCGCGCCGGAGAGCGCGGCCGCGACGTCCGCGCCCGTCGAGGCGATGACCCGGGCCGTGAACGTGGAGGCGTTCATGCCGTGCTCGGCCGCCGACGTCCAGTACGCGTCCACCGCCTTGACGTGCTTCGGGTCCGGCTCGCCACGCCAGCGGATCATGAACCGCTCGACCACCGAGTGCGCCTTGTCGATCTCGCTCTGCGGCACCATCGGCAGGCCCTGGCCGCGGGCCGACTGGGCCACGTACGACAGCGCCATCACCGCGGCCCGCGCCAGGTCGTCCCGGGCCGTCGCCTCGTCGATGTCCAGCAGCGGCTTCAGGCCCCAGACCGGAGCCAGCATCGCCAGCGCGGACTGCACGTCGACCCGGATGTCACCCGAGTGCACCGGGATCGGGAACGGCTCGGCCGGCGGCAGCCCGGGATTGAACGCCCCGTCCACCAGCAGGCCCCAGACGTTGCCGAAGGAGACATGGCCGACCAGATCCTCGATGTCGACCCCGCGGTAGCGGAGCGAACCACCTTCCTTGTCCGGTTCGGCGATCTCCGTTTCGAACGCGACGACTCCCTCAAGACCGGGTACGAAGTCGGACATCAGGCGGCTCCCTCAGTTCGGCGGCGGATGGGCGACGGCCCTGCGGCCCCGGCGCCTTTTGTGCGTCGGCGCCCCGGAGGCCCCTGACAAGGCCCGCCCCAAGATATTGGCGGGTTCCCACGGAGCGGGGAAGCGTGACATCCGGCACAGGACCCCATTTCGGCGGTGCGTGGTTACGGGACCTCCTCGCCGGGCACACTCGGCCGCTGCGGCAGGATGGCCCCGTGCCCACACCAGAAGGTTCCTCGGGACCCCGCCCCGACGGGTCGATCTCCCATTCCACCGACGATTTCACCACCGATCCCGCGGCCATGCGCGAGCACTACCGCTCCGAGGACTTCACCGAGTCCGACCTCAGCGCCGACCCGATGGACCAGTTCGCCCGCTGGTTCCGCCAGGTCGCCGTCGGCGGAGTGCTCCACGAGCCGAACGCGATGGTCGTCTCCACCGCCACTCCGGACGGCCGTCCTTCCTCGCGTACGGTCCTGCTGAAGCAGTACGACGACCGGGGCTTCGTCTTCTTCACGAACTACGGCTCCCGCAAGGGCCGCGAGCTGGCCGCCAACCCGCACGTCTCGCTGCTCTTCCCCTGGCACCCGATGGCCCGCCAGGTGATCGTCACCGGCACCGCCGCCCGGGTCTCCCGCGAGGAGACCGTCGGCTACTTCCGTACCCGGCCGCACGGCTCCCAGCTCGGCGCCTGGGCCAGCGACCAGTCCACGGTGATCTCCTCGCGTGAGGAGCTCATCGAGCGGTACGAGGAGCTGGCCGCGCGCTATCCGGAAGGCGAGAAGGTGCCAACTCCGCCGGACTGGGGCGGCTTCCGGGTGGTTCCGGAGACCATCGAGTTCTGGCAGGGCCACGGGAACCGGCTGCACGACCGGCTGCGGTACGTGCGGGAGGACGGTTCCTGGCGGGTGGAACGGCTCTGCCCGTAGGGCCACAGGAGTCCCGTAGGAGTTCCGTAGGAGTCCTGGAAAAGCAGAAACCCGCAGGCTCTGGGTCCTCCGTGCACAGAGGAGCCGGCCGGACTTACCGGCGAGCCTGCGGGTCGGTGACTGCTGGGTATTGGCCGGCGTCCGGCCATGCACTGCGAAAGTGCGTGACAACGGGCGTCAGCCCGCAGCCACCTCACGAGTCCGAAGAGAAATCACTTCCGGAACACCTCCTTTCCTGTGTGCTGTGAAGCCTAGGAGCGAGCCCGTCGCCGGATCAACCCATTTATTTGGCGAAGGGGGATGTGCGCTGGGTCACGTTCGAGTTGAATGGTCTGACGTGCAGCAATACGCGCGGTGACGCGCGGGGAAACGGCCGACACGTTCTGCGGGGGGTACGGAGTGGGTGCTTCCAGGAGCAGCGGGCTCGCCGACGCGCTCGGAGGGGACGAGGGTGCGGGTGGTCCGCCGCGGGAGGGTGCCGGGGGCGTGCCGGAGGAGAGCCCGGAGAGCGCCGGTGAACCCATGTGCCCGGAGCCGGCGCCCGACTCCGGCGCCGAGTTGCTCGCCGCTCTCCTCGACGGCATGGACGCGGCCCTCTGCGCCTTCGACGCCGGCGGCGTGGTCACCCACTGGAACCGCGAGGCCGAGCGCATCCTCGGCTGGTCCGCGCAGGAGGCCGTAGGGCGTACGGGCTTCGCCGGGTGGGCGGTGCGCCGGGCCGACGCGCATGAGGTGCAAGGGCGGCTGATTGCGGCCATGGACGCGCCCGGACGCCAGGTCCACGAGTTCGCGCTGCTGCGCAAGGACGGCAGCCGGGTGCTCGTGCGGACCCAGTCCGCCCGCGTGCTCGGCGCCGACGGCACGCCGGCCGGCGTGTACTGCGCGTTCGGCGAGGTGCACGCCCAGATCGACCTGGAGCGGGCCATCGCGCTGAGCGAGGCGCTGCTGGAGGACGCGTCGTGGGGCGTGGTGCTCGTCGACGTGGATCTCCGCCCGACGGTCGTCAACGCGTACGCCTCGCGCGCGCTCGGCGGTGGCCGCACCACGCTCCTCGGCCGGCCGCTCGGTGAGCTGGTGGTCCAAGGCGTGGAGGAGCTGGAGGCGGCCCTCCAGCACGTACTCGCCGAAGGCGCGCCGGGCGCTCCGGCCGAGCTGTGGGTGACGTTGCGTACGGCGGAGGGCGAGCGGCGGCGGTGCTGGCGCAGCGGGTTTCTGCGGCTGGCCTCCCCGCTGGCGGAGGAGCCGGTTCCGCTCGGGGTCGGGTGGCTCTTCCGGGATGTGACGGCCGTGAAGCTCGCGCAGCAGGAGGCGGACCGGCTGCGGTTCCGGACGGGCCAGCTGCACCGCGCGGCGCGTACGGCCTCCGAGTGCGCGGACCCGATGGAGGCGGTGACCTCGCTGCTCGACTTCGCGCTGGCCGGCTTCGCCGACCACGTGCTCCTCGACGTGACGCAGGGCGAGCGCCTCGTCCGTACCGCAGCCACGCCCACGGACGCGCCCGGCCCGTGCCTGCTGGTCGCGGGCGGTTCGATCCCGGTCCGGTACGGCCCCGGCCACCCGGCCCTCCAGGCCGTAGAGCGCACGGGCTCGGTCCGTACGAGCGCGGGCGCCGGGGACACGGCGGATGCGGCGACGGCCTGGGCGGCCGAGCGCCGCTGGCCCAAGGACGCGACCCACGCGCTGTCCACGGTGCTCCGGAGCCGGGGCCGGACGCTGGGCGTGCTGACGTTCCTCCGCGCGGCGAACCGCACCGCCTTCGAACGCCCGGACACGGCGTACGCGGAGACGGTGGCGGCCCGCGTGGCGGGGGCGGTGGACCTGGCTCGGGTGGTGGGGGCGGGGGAGTAGGGGGTCCTGTACACGGGCGCGGCCACGCACCCGGGCCCCCGGGTCCCTCACCCCGCCTGCAGCGCCAGCGTCGGAGACAGCCGGGACGCCCGCACCGCCGGGTGGAGGCCCGCCACCGTGCCGATCACCAGCGTCGCGCCGAAACCTCCGGCGGCCGCCCACAGCGGGACCACCCACGGCAGGCCGCCCGCGTGCGCGTACACCCCCGTCGCCGCCGCGCCCAGCGCCACTCCGGCCAGGCCGCCGAGGCCCGACAGCATCAAGGACTCCGTGACGAACTGGATCCGGATCTGGCCGCGCGTCGCGCCCAGCGAGCGGCGCAGGCCGATCTCGTACCGGCGTTCCAGGACCGAGATGATCATGGTGTTGGCCACTCCTACGCCTCCGACCAGCAGTGCGATGCCGCCCAGACCCAGCAGCAGGCTGCTGAACGCGCCCTCCGTCGCCGCCTTCGCGCGCAGCGCCGACGACGGGTCGGTGACCTTCACGTTCTGCGGGTTCTGCGGGTCGACCGTCGCCGCCATCACCTTGCGTACGTCCTGCACCGCCGCGTCGTCCGACCGCTCGTACACCGACGTCGGATGGCCCTCGAAGCCCAGCAGTCGTTTCGCGCCCTCCCAGCCGACCAGCGCGGAGCGCTCGATCTCGGGCGCCAGCGGGAACGGGGCCAGGATGCCGGTGACGGTGAAGTAGCGGTCACCTATCCATACTTGTTGGCCGGGCTTGGTGATGCCTAGGCGTTCGGCGGAGACGTGGCCGAGGACGACCGACGGGTAGCGGCCGGTCGCCGCGTTGAGCCAGCTGCCGCTGCTGACCTCGCCGCGCAGCACGCGGAGGAGGCCGGCCGTCGTCGCCTTGACCGTGATCCCGCCCGTATCGCCTTCGTCGACCTTCTCGGTGCGGCGTGCGGTCGCGTCCAGGTCGGCGGTGGCTCCCACCTCCTGGACGCCCTTGATCCGGCCCACCATCCCGACCGAGCCCTCGGGCAGTGTCACGTCCTCTCCGGCGAACATCGAGTCGCCTGGCGAGGCCACGAGCAGGTTGGTGCCCAACTTGTCCAGTTCACGCAGGAGTTGAGCCTGGCTGGAGGCGGAGATGCCGACCACCGAGATCATCGTCGCGATGCCGATGGCGATGCCCAGGGCCGAGAGCACGACCCGCATCGGGCGGCTGCGGAGGCCCGACGAGCCGACGTGGAGGACGTCCCGAGGTCCCAGCCGGGCCGCTTTGAGGCGGCCCCGTCCCGCGCGGCTCACAGCTCCGCCCCCGCCGCCATGGACGGGACGGTAGGCGGGTTCCGTACGTCCGCCACCACCTCGCCGTCCCTGATCCGCACCTCGCGCGGCAGGCTCGCCGCGATCTCCGTGTCATGCGTGATCACCGCGATCGTCGCGCCTTCCCGGTTCAGGTCCCGCAGCAGCTCCATCACCGCCGCGCCCGACGCCGTGTCGAGAGCGCCCGTCGGCTCGTCGGCCAGCAGCAGCGCCGGCTCGCCGACCACCGCACGCGCGATGGCGACCCGCTGCTTCTGGCCGCCGGAGAGCCCCGGGACCGTACGGGTCCGGGTCGGGCCGGGCGGCCTGGAGGTCGCCAACACCGGGCCCGTGGTGGACCCGGCGGCTCTGCCGCTGCTGTTCGAACCGTTCCGCCGCGCGCAGGCCCGCCGCCACGCACCGGGCGAGGGCGCGGGGCTCGGGCTCTCCATCGTGGCGTCGGTGGCGCGGGCGCACGGCGGTGACGTCGGCGCCACGGCGAACCCGGGCGGCGGACTGACGGCCCGGGTGACGCTGCCGACCTGTGCGTGAGGGCGGTAGGTACGGGACTCAGTGGCGGTAGAAGATCCGCTCGCGGTACTCCGTCATGACCCGGCCGTTCCAGTCGTGGCCGCCGTCCACGTTCCCCGAGCGCAGGAGCGGCGGCTCGATGCCACGGGCCACCAGCGCCTCGGCCGCCGCCGCCATCATCGACTGCATGATCGCGCTGGTGACGACGGTGGAGGCGGGCGCGAAGGGCGCCTCGATGCCGGGTGCGCTCAGCTCGGCGTCACCGATCGCGATCTTGCTGTCGAGCACGATGTCGCAGTGGTCGCGCAGGAATCCGCCCGAGGTGTGCCGGGAGCGGGTGTTCTCCGCGTACGCCACGGAGGTCACACCGATCACCTTCAGCCCGAGCGCGCGGGCGTTCTGGGCCATCTCGACCGGGAGCGCGTTGCGGCCGGAGAGCGAGATGATGACGAGCACGTCGCCGGCGGCCGCCGGGCTGGAGTCCAGGACCGCCGAGGCCAGGCCGTCGACCCGTTCCAACGCCGAGCCGAGGGTGGCGGGCATGACGTCCACGCCGGTGGTGCCGGGCACGGTGAGCAGGTTCATCAGGGCCAGCCCGCCCGCCCGGTAGACGACGTCCTGCGCGGCGAGCGAGGAGTGGCCCGCGCCGTACGCGAAGAGCCGGCCGCCCGCCTCGACCGTGTCGGCGATGGCGTTCCCGGCCGCCGCGATGCTCGCCGACTCCTCGTCCCGTACCCGCTGCAGCAGGCCGATCGCCGCATCGAAGAACTGACCGGCCAGCTTGCTGTCGCTCATCGAGGAGAGCCCTTTCGACGGGAATGCGAGGCGATTACGAGGGGTTTGCGTGGGAGGGGAATGGCTGTGCCGCCGATCACGTTGCGGTCTGGACCAGTGGCCTGTCAATAGCGCCCGGCGGCCTCCGGACTACGGCTTCCGCCGAGGCGGCACGGTTGTCGGCGCTATGCGTCAGAATTGGTGCAGGGCCATCGCACGACGATTTTCTGTCACAGCATCGAGGGGCACGTATGTCCGGACTGATCGACACCACGGAGATGTATCTCCGCACCATCCTCGAACTCGAAGAGGAAGGCGTGGTCCCCATGCGCGCCCGGATCGCCGAACGGCTGGACCAGAGCGGTCCGACGGTCAGCCAGACGGTGGCCCGCATGGAGCGCGACGGACTGGTCCAGGTCGCGGGGGACCGCCATCTGGAGCTGACCGAGGAGGGCCGCCGGCTCGCGACGCGGGTCATGCGCAAGCACCGGCTCGCCGAGTGCCTGCTGGTCGACGTGATCGGCCTGGAGTGGGAGCAGGTCCACGCCGAGGCCTGTCGCTGGGAGCACGTGATGAGCGAGGCCGTGGAGCGGCGGGTGCTGGAGCTGCTGCGGCACCCGACGGAGTCTCCGTACGGGAATCCGATCCCGGGCCTGGAGGAGCTGGGCGAGAAGGCGGAGGCCGATCCGTTCCTGGACGACTCCATGGTGAGCCTGGCCGACCTCGACCCGGGCGCGGAGGGCAAGACCGTGATCGTGCGGCGGATCGGGGAGCCGATCCAGACGGACGCCCAGCTGATGTACACGCTGCGGCGGGCCGGGGTTCAGCCCGGTTCCGTGGTCAGCGTGACGGAGTCGCCGGGCGGTGTGCTGGTCGGGTCCAGCGGGGAGGCGGCGGAGCTGGACACGGAGGTGGCTTCGCACGTGTTCGTCGCCAAGAAGTGACGGTTCCGGCGTCTTGGGCCGTGTGGTGCTGAGGGCTTGGTAAGGGGTGTCGCTCACCTCGGCCAGGGTTCCGTCCTCAAACGCCGGGCGGGCTGGAGTGGGCCCGGGCGGGCTGGAGTGGGCCCGGATCGGCCGGAGTGGGTCCGGACAAGCTGTAACGGTGCCGGATCGGCCGGAAAGCGCTGAACTCTCAGCGGGGCGGGCGATCGCGTGCCAGGCTGAGGCCAGGCATATGACCTGAGGGTGCCGGGCCGGATGCGGTCGGCACGGTCGGGGAGGGAGCAGGGAATGCGCCCGTCTTACCGGCATGCACGCCGATCGGTGGCTGCCACGGTCCGGGATGCCCTGGTCAGGGATGGTCCGGCGATGGCCGCGCCGCACTCTGCCATCGTTGTCGTGAACAAGGGTCGACCCCGGCGCCCGAAGGCGCCGGGGTCGGTCCTCCCCTGTGCTGACCTGGAGCCCCGAGCTCTCAAGGTCATTCCCTGCGGACCCCTGTCCCCGAGCGGTCCGCCTCCCGTTGAAGATCTCCCCAGGCCGGCCGACGGCAATCCTCGCCACATGTCACTCGAACGTGGGGTGTTGAGCGGCGGATCCCTGTTTTCGAATAAGAGTTCGATAGTCTGGCAGCGCCACCACGCGGTGATCGAGGACCAGAAGGGGGTGCCAGGACCATGGTGCGGCGCATCGATGTGACCGGATCCGACGGCGTACGCCTAGCGGCGTGGGAGTTCGCGGATCCGCCCAAGGAGCGTGCGGAGTCGGACGGCGCGGGAGCGGACCGCGCGTCCGGCGTCTTACTGCTGCACGGGCTGATGGGCCGGGCCTCGCACTGGGCCCCGACCGCCCGCTGGCTCTCCGAGCGGTACCGCGCGGTCGGCCTCGACCAGCGGGGCCACGGCCGCAGCGACAAGCCGGCCGACGGCCCGTACACGCGCGACGCGTACGTCGCCGACGCCGAGGCCGTGATCGAACAGCTGGACCTCGGGCCCGTCACCGTCGTCGGCCACGCCATGGGAGCGCTCACCGGCTGGCAGCTCGCCGCCAAGCGTCCCGACCTGGTCCGCGCCGTCGTCATCTGCGACATGCGGGCCTCCGCGCTCGGTGCGGCCTCGCAGCGCGAGTGGAGCGACTGGTTCACCTCCTGGCCGCTGCCTTTCGCCACGCTCGCCGACGTACGGAGATGGTTCGGCGAGGACGACCCGTGGGTGGAGCGGCCGAACCCGTCGCGCGGTGAGTTCTACGCCGAGGTGATGACGGAGACGGAGGACGGCTGGCGCCCGGTCTTCTCCCGCAGCCAGATGCTCAGCTCGCGTGCCACCTGGGTCCATGACGCGCACTGGGAGGAGCTGGCGCAGGTGCGCTGCCCGGCGCTGGTACTGCGCGGGCTCGACGGTGAGCTGGGCCGGGCCGAGGCGCAGGAGATGGTGCGGGTGCTGCCGCGCGGCCAGTACGCGGAGGTGGCCGACGCGGGCCACCTCGTCCACTACGACCAGCCGGAGGGCTGGCGCGCGGCGGTGGAGCCGTTCCTGGAACAGCTCGCCGAGGACGCCCGGGGCGACCGCGAGCCGGTCGCCCCGTAACACCCTCAGCGGTCACCCCTTGCTGACCGCCGCGAGGATCTCCGGCAGCCGGTTCGCCGTGCGCGGAGCCGCGATGCGCAGCCCCGCCCACCCGATGAGCGCCCCGTACACCGCACCGGCCGGAACGACCAGCCACAGCGCGTCGTGGTGGTCCGCCACCCGCAGCCAGACCGTCAGCCCGATCACCGGACCGGCCAGCACCGGCGCGGCCAGCATGCCGCCGAGGATGGAGATCCACGCCAGCCCGCCCTGTCCGGGCGCCACGTTCTTGAACGCGCCCTCCTGCGGGATCGAGTACGGGAACCGCGCCGAGGCCACCGCTCCGATCGCGAGCATCGAGCCCAGCAGCGCGAAGGAGATCCCGAGCGCACTCGGCAGCGTCTGCCAGCTGCCCAGGAGCGCCGCCGTCGCCACGCAGACCAGCACCGTGTACGGGAGTGTGATCAGCAGCAACGCCAGCGCGCGCGCCCGCAGTTCGACGTACGCGTCCCGGGTCGAGGAGATCGTGAGGGCCACCATCCAGAAGGCGGAGGTGTCCTGGCCGAACTGGTTGTACATCTGCATGCCGAGCATCCCGGCGGCGAAGCAGGCGAAGTAGATCGAGCCGGTGCCCTGGAGTGCGTTGAGCAGCGGCACGATCGCGCCGATCGCCAGCGCCGTCACCCAGGCCGCCTTGGTCTTCGGGTCCCGGGCGATGTACCGCAGGCTGCGCTGCGCGACCGTGCCCGTACGTCCCTCCGGCAGCAGCGCGGAGAGCCCGGTGTGCCGCGACTCCTTGCGCGCCGGTCCGGCGGCGGCCAGCGTCGACCCGTCCGGCGCGGTCATCAGCTTCACCAGCCCGCGCTGCCACAGCCACACCAGCGCCACCAGGGCCACCACCGTGACCAGCACCTGCGCGGCCGCGATCCCGTACGACCCCTTCGACGCCGCGTCCACCGCCGCTATCGCCGAGGCACCCGGCAGCCAGCGCGCCACGTCCGCCGCCGGATCCAGGACCGAGAGCCCGCCGGCCTGGCCGAGCCGCTGCGCGCCGAAGTTGACGAACTGGATGCCCACCGCGATCACCAGCCCGCTGAGCACCGCCAGGTCCCGGCCCTTGCGCGAGTTGAGCAGCCGTACGTTGGCGGTGGCGACGGCCCGCGACAGCGCCACGCAGAGCAGCATCGTCAGCGGCACGGCGAGCACCGCGAACGCCACGCCCGCCGGTCCGTGCGCCAGCGCGAGGACCGAGCCGAGCGCCAGGCAGAGCGTGAACAGCGGCCCGATCCCGATCATCGAGGAGACCAGCAGCGCCCGGACCAGCGGCTGCGGCCGCAGCGGCAGCATCACCAGCCGGGTCGGGTCGAGCGTGTCGTCGCCGCTCGGGAAGAAGAGCGGCAGCACCGCCCAGCCGAGCGCCACGACGGCCGTCAGCAGCACCACGACCGTGCCCGCGTGCGCGTCGCCGCGCAGCAGGACGAGCCCGAGGACCTGGCCCGCCGCGAGCAGCAGCGTGAAGACGAGCGAGACGATGAACGCGGCCTTGCGCCCGCTGGACTGCCGCAGTCCGTTGCGCAGGAGCGTCAGCTTGAGCCGTACGAAGGTGGCGGTCAGGCCCGTCACGGGAGGCGCCGGAGCGGCGGCGGTGACCGGGGCGTCGAGCACGCTCACCGGGTGCCGCCCAGCCAGTCGAGCGCGTCGCCGGAGGTGTCCCGGCCGCTCGCGCCGACCAGTTCGAGGAAAGCGTTCTGCAGCGACGGCGCGTCGCCGCGTACCTCCGCCAGCGTGCCCTGTGCCTTGATCCGGCCCGCCGCCATCACGGCGACCCAGTCGCAGAGCGACTCCACCAGCTCCATCACATGGCTGGAGAAGACCACGGTCGCACCGGAACGCGTGTACCGCTCCAGCACACCGCGGATCGTCTGCGCCGACACCGGGTCCACGCCTTCGAACGGCTCGTCCAGGAAGAGGACTTCCGGGTTGTGGAGGAGAGCGGCGGCGAGGCCGATCTTCTTCCGCATGCCGGTCGAGTAGTCGACGACCAGCTTGTGCTGCGAACCGGCCAGATCCAGTACGTCGAGGAGCTGCGCGGCCCGCTTGTCGACCTCCTCGCCCGGCAGCCCGCGCAACCGCCCGTTGTACGCGAGCAGTTCGCGCCCGGACAGCCGCTCGAAGAGCCGCAGACCCTCCGGCAGCACGCCGATCCGCGACTTCACCGCGACCGGGTCGGTCCACACGTCGTGGCCCGCCACCTCGATCTTCCCCATGTCCGGCCGCAGCAGCCCGGTGACCATGGAGAGCGTCGTCGTCTTGCCCGCCCCGTTCGGCCCCACCAGCCCGATGAACTTGCCCGCAGGCAGCTCCAGATCGATCCCCGAGACGGCGACCTGCTCACCGAACCGCTTCCACAGCCCTTGTACGCGGACGGCGGGAGGCGCGTTCCGCGCACCGCCCGCCGCCGTGTCCGCGTCCGTCATGTCACGTGCATCTGCCCGGTCCGGCATGGCACAGCCTTTCGATATCCCCGCTAGGTGAGGACCACCCTACGAAAGGCCTGCCAGGTGCTACGAGACGCGGGTGCGGGCGTCCGCCGCCTCGCGTGCGCAGGCGTACGCCAGCGGGCTGATCAGCTCGTCGACATCGGGCAGCCAGCGGTTGACGTGGGTCGGCTTACGGGCCCACTGCACGGCTCCGCGGCCGCCGACCCGGGTCGGCGGGGCCGCGACGTAGTGGCCCTCGCCGCGGCCGGTCAGGTCGACCGCCTCCGCGTTCCAGCCGAGCGCGCGCACCAGTTCGGAGGCCTTGCCCGCACCGCCCGGCAGCACGAAGAAGAGCATCCGGCGGTCGGGCGTGCAGGTGACCGGGCCGAGCGTGAGGTCCATCCGCTCCATCCGGGCCAGCGCCAGGAACCCGGCCGACTCCGGCACCTCCAGCGCGTCGAACGCGCGGCCGGTCGGCAGGAGCACCGAGGCGCGCGGCTGCCGGGACCACATCCGCCGGGCCGCGGCCCCGCTGCCGGTCGCCTGGCCCGCCCAGTCCGGCCGGTCCGCGTGCGCGCCGGGCAGCGGGCAGGCCGCCTCGCCGCAGGAGCAGCGCTCGCGGCCCTCCACCGCCTCCAGCCAGGTGCCGGGGAACACGTCCCAGTGGCGCTCTTCCGCATACCGCACCGCGGCGTCGAGCAGGTGCTCTCCGCGCTGCTGAGGGACCTGTGCGGCTTCCGTGACTCCGATGGGCTCTTCCACGTCCAGCACAACTCTTGGCATCACGCGGGGTTACGGGCGCGCGCGAGCCGGTCACGGTGCACCGATTCCGCACGCGGGGCGCATCGGAGCACGGGCGGGGGCGCGCGTGAGGCGGCGGAGCGAAGGACGGGTAGAGCCCAGCAGGTCGGGCAACTCGCCGTGCCCGTACCGAATGCCGATGGAATATGCGCATTTCTTGTGTGTGTGACGGGCAGTGATCCTCCATCGATCACCGTGTATCCGTGTATTTGCTGATCCAGGTATTTTCAGACTGTTCCAGGGGGAAATATGGCAGCAAGGCCTCTCGTAGCCCGCCAGCCCAACGAACGGCTCCAGACGCTCATCCAGGAAGCCGCCTGTTCCAACGCGGGCCTCGCGCGCCGCGTCAACATGGTCGGGGCCGAGCGCGGCCTCGACCTGCGGTACGACAAGACGTCCGTGGCCCGCTGGCTGCGCGGACAGCAGCCCCGGGGCCGGGCCCCGGGCATCATCGCCGAGGCGATCGGCCGCAAGCTGGGCCGTACGGTCACGATCGACGAGATCGGCATGGCCAACGGCAAGAACCTGGCCTCCGGCGTGGGCCTGCAGTACGCGCCGACCGTCGCCGGAGCGATCGAGCAGGTCTGCGAGCTCTGGCGCAGCGACGTCGGCCGCCGTGATCTGCTCACCGGCTCCTCCGTCGCCGCCTCCGCGCTCGTCGAACCCAGCCGCGACTGGCTGATCACCGGCAAGGACCCGCAGGTCGAACGGGTGGCCGGAGCGCGGGTCGGGATGGCGGACGTGGCGGCGGTGCAGGCGATGACCACCGCTCTCACCGACCTCGACCACCGCTTCGGCAGCGGCCATGTCCGGCCGGTCCTCGTGCACTACCTCAACAGCGTGGTCTCCGGCCTGCTTTCGGGTGCGTACCGCGAACAGGTCGGCCGCGAGCTGTTCGCCGCCGTCGCCCGCCTCACCGAACTCGGCGGCTACATGGCGGTCGACACCGGCCAGCCAGGCCTCGCCCAGCGCTACTACATCCAGGCGCTGCGCCTGGCCCAGGCCGCCGGCGACCGGGCGTACGGCGGCTATGTGCTCGCCGCCTCCATGAGCCACCTCGCCGCGCAGCTCGGCAACCCGCGCGAGATCGCCCAACTCGCCCGCGCCGCCCAGGAAGGCGCCCGCGGCCAGGTCACGCCCCGCGCCCAGGCGATGTTCTACGCGGCGGAGTCCCGGGGCCACGCGCTGCTCGGCGACGCCCGCACCTGCCAGGTGGTGATGGGCCGTGCGGTCGCCGCGCTGGAGCAGGCCGACCCGGAGAGCGGCGACGACCCGGACTGGATCGCGCACTTCGACCACGGCTACCTCGCGGACGAGCTGGCCCACTGCCACCGCGACCTCGGCCAGGCGCCGGAGGCCGCGCGCCGGGCCAAGGAGGCGCTGGCCGCGCTGCCGGAGACCCGGGCCAGGCGCCGGGGCATCGGTCTGGTGCTGCTCGCCTCGGCCCAGGTCCAGCAGCGCGAGGTGGAGCGCGCGTGCCACACCGGGACGCGGGCGATGGAGCTGCTCGGGACGGTGCGCTCCAGCCGGGGCGCCGAATATCTCGACGACCTCCAGCAGCGGCTGGCGCCGTACGGACAGGAGCCGGCGGTCCGGGAGTTCGGCGAGCGGCTGGAGCTCCAGGCGGCGTGAGAGGTGGCGTTCACGGTCTCCGCGGCGGGCCGGCCGTTAACAGCGTTCCGCGGTCGCCGGGTGTTACCGGGCCTGTGAAGGGGTGGTGAGGGGGACCACGCGCTTGGCGGAGGCGGGCGGCCACCCGATAGCGTGAGCCGACGATTCCGTTGGTTCACACGTAGGAGTCCCGGTGACGCAGAGCGGACAGGGCGGCGAGCAAGAGCTCCCCGCTGGACGACCCGCGCACGAAGGTGTCGTGCTGCCCTCCGACGGCGGCGCCCCCTGGATCCCGGGGGCGCCCACCGACGGCCAGGCCGACCAGGGCGGGCAGCAAGTCGGTCAGCAGGCCGGCCAGGCCGCGCCCGCGGGCGGTCAGCCGTGGGGCCGGCCCTGGGGGCCGCAGTCCGACGCCTCGGGACAGCCGGGCGGCCAGGCGCCGGGAGCGTACGGATACCCGCAGCAGGCCCAGGCCCAGGCCCAGGCGCAGCCGTTGCCGCCGGCGCAGGGTCAGGGTCAGTACGGCCAGGGCCAGGACCAGCAGTACGGCCAGGCGTACGGGCAGAGCGGCGCGGGAGCGTACCAGCAGCCGCAGCAGCAGGCGCAGCACTCCGACCCGTACCAGCAGCACCAGCAGTACCCGCCGCAGCAGCCCTACCACCAGCCCCAGCCCCAGCCGTACGCCCAGCCGCTCCCGCCGGAAGCCGGCGCAGGCCAAGGCCCCGGCGCCGGCGCCGGCCAAGGCATTCCCGGCGGCGACGCCGACGCCACGCAGTACATCGCTCCCGTCCCCGGCGGCGGCGACGCGGACGCCACGCAGTACATACCTCCGGTGCCGGGCGGAGCCTCGTACGGCATCGGGCCGGGCACACCCGGCGCGCCGGACGACCGGCAGCCGCCCGCGGAGTTCGACAACCTGTTCCGTACGGAGGAACCGGCGGGCGCCACGCAGCAGATACCGCAGGTACCGCAGCAGCAGTACAACCAGCCCCACCAGGGCTACGGCTACCCGGGCCCCGGCGGTCAGCTGCCGCCTCAGGCGCCGCAAGGCGCCTACCGGTCCGGGATCCAGGGCCCGCGCGGCGGCGACGGAGCCGCCGAGCCGCCCCGGTACGACGGCGGCGGCGACGCCCCGCGCCGACGCTCGGCCCACATCCCGCTCATCGCCGCGGTCGTCGTCGGCTGCGCGGTCATCGGGCTCGGCGCGGGCGCGCTGCTCAGCGGTGGTGACGACGAGCCCGGGGACGACAAGCAGCCCGTCGCCTCGCAGAGTTCACCGGCCACCACCGCCCCCACCACCAAGCCGGCCGCCGACCCCGCGAAGCCGCAGGCCGAGGCGTTGGACAAGCTGCTCGCCGACAGCAACAACAGCCGTGCGGCGGTGATCAGCGCGGTGGAGAAGATCAAGTCCTGCAAGGACCTGGACCAGGCGAACACCGACCTCAAGGACGCCGCCCAGCAGCGCCGCGACCTGGTGACCCGGCTGGAGGGACTCACGCTGGACCAGCTGCCGCAGCACCAGGCGCTCAACTCCTCGCTGAAGAAGGCGTGGAAGGCCTCCGCCGCGGCCGACGATCACTACGCCGCCTGGGCCCGGCAGGCGAAGAAGAAGAGCGTCTGCAAGGGCGGCCAGGCCCGGTCGACCGAGGAGACGGCCCGTGCCAACCAGCAGAGCGGCGAGGCCACCGAGGCCAAGCAAGAGGCCTCCGGCCTCTGGAACACCATCGCCGGGAAGTACGGCCTGACCAAGCACACTCCGGTCGAGCTCTGACCTGACCGTAGATCTCCGGAGGCCCGGCGGGTGCGGTCAGCCGACCGTCCGCCGGGCGTCCGACAGGGCCTCCGTGACATCCACGAAGCCCTTCTTCTGCGCGGTGAGCCGTCCTTCGCGGACCACCTGGAACGTCACGTCCGCGTTGACGATGCGCGGATACGGCGAGGTGCCGAGCAGGTCCTTGAAGCGCCAGCGGAGCACCGGCGTCAGACCGCCGGTGTCGACCTCGGTGCCGCGGTTGAGCGCGGAGGTGACCTTGTTGGCGGTGACCTCGTCGTCATCGATCGCCTCGACGACCGCCCGCAGCGCCGTGTAGGCGATCCAGGTCGTCTGCACGCCGGTGTCGTCCGGGTCGATGCGGTTGTCGCCGAAGGCGTGCTTCCGGATCACCTCGCGCATCCCGTTCCAGCGCGCGTCGCCCGCGTCCGGGTACCAGCCGGTGACGAAGGCGCCTTCGAACGGGCTCGTGCGGCCGCCGGTGCGGTCGATGAGCGGCTGGCTGACGCTGCCGAGCACCGAGGAGATCCTGACCCGCTCGCCTTCCGGCTCCAGTCGCCGGAAGGAGTCGAAGAAGGTCTCCGTACGGGAACCGAGCACGGCCGCGACACAGCTGCCGCCGGCCCGCCGCTTCAGGGCCCGGCCCGCCTGCTCGTCGTAGGAGGTGGCGTTCTCCGGGGCCAGGATGTCGGTGGACTCGGGCCGCTGGGCGGCGAGCAGTCCGGTGTTGAGGAGCTGCGGCATCCGGGCGCCGCCGAGCGAGTCGGGCCGCACCAGCGCGACCCGCTCGCAGTCGCCCGCCAGCTGCCGTCCGTGGCCCGCCAGGAGCGCCGACTGGCCGCCGTTGACCGGGTACGAGAGGTAGCTGCGGAACTCCTCGTCGGAGGCGCCGTAACCGCCGATGTACGGGATGCCGCCGGACTCCAGCACCGGGATGGCGCTCTGCCCGTGCCGGCTGTACGAACCGACGACCGCGGCCACCTTCCGGTCCACGGCCTGCCGCGCACACCGCTCGGCGCCCGCAGCCGTGTCGCGCTCGTCACAGGTGATGACCCGCAGCTCGCGCCCGGCGATGCCGCCCTGCTCATTGATCCACTGCGCGTACGTCCGGGCCATCGCCGGAACGCCGGGCATGGTCACCGCGTCGGCGTCGTCCACCTGGTCGGGCGCCCAGGTCATCACCGTGACGGGCTCCCCGGAGCCCCCCGAGCCCCCGGGGAGCACGCCACAGCCGGACAGCAGCAACGCACCGGCCGCCGCCGTGCCGATGACGAACTGGAAGGGGCGGGGGAAGGCGGTGCGTCTCCGTCCGGTCATGTTCAGCAACACTCCCGGCCGCCGGGTAACGCCACGGTGTGGCGTGCTCAACGCTCGGTGACGACCAGGTGAATTACGGGGGCCCGCGCGGACATGGCGGAAGGGAACGTACGATCGACCACCGTGCAGCAAGGTTCGGAGAACTCTTCCCGTCGCGGCCGTCGCTCCTCCACCATGGGCGTCATGCCGCTCACTGACATGCCGTGGTGGCGCTGGCGCACCAACGTGCGCTCGGCGCTGCACATGCTCTCCGACCCCGTCTTCCACCACGAGTGCTGGCTCGCCGGCCGGGAAGGGTACGGGGACGTCACCGACGCCGTGTACCGCCTGGTCGAGGACACCTGGCTCGACAACTGGTCCGCCGAGAAGTACGTCGGCACCATCTTCCGGGACTCCGCCGAGGCGGCCGCCGTGGACACCGCCGCGCTGCGGGTGTTGCGGATCATGCACCAGGTCGGCGCGGACGCACCTGTCTCCGCCTATCTGGAGCACCACGGCTGGCCGGAGGCGGTCCGCGCGGCCCGCGAGGCGCATGTGATGCTCGCCACCAACGACGGCGAGGACCCGGACATCCCGCCGCGCTCGCTGGACGTCATCCGCATCATGACCCGGGCCGCCTGAACGGTCACGGTCCGGGCCGGGTGAGCGCCGGGGCCGCATGGTGAGCGCGAGCGCCTGACCTCCGGCGGCTGTGGCACCCTACGGGGATGACCGCACCGCAGCCCACCGCCACCCCGGCCGCCTCGGACACCGCGCTGCCCGAGCAGTACGTCCTCACGCTCTCCTGCCCGGACAAACAGGGCATCGTGCACGCCGTGTCGAGTTACCTCTTCATGACCGGCTGCAACATCGAGGACAGCCAGCAGTTCGGGGACCACGACACGGGTCTGTTCTTCATGCGCGTCCACTTCTCGGCGGACGCCACGGTCACGGTCGACAAGCTGCGCGCCAGCTTCGCCGCCATCGGCGACGCCTTCCGGATGGAGTGGCAGATCCACCGGCCGGCGGAGCGGATGCGGATCGTGCTGATGGTCAGCAAGTTCGGCCACTGCCTCAACGACCTGCTGTTCCGTTCCCGTACGGGAGCGCTGCCGGTCGAGATCGCGGCCGTCGTCTCCAACCACACGGAGTTCGCCGAGCTCACCGCCTCGTACGGCATTCCCTTCCGCCACCTTCCGGTGACCAAGGACAACAAGCCGGAGGCCGAGGCGCAGCTGCTGGAGCTGGTCCGTGAAGAGGACGTGGAGCTGGTCGTCCTCGCCCGCTACATGCAGGTGCTCTCCGACGACCTGTGCAAACAGCTGAGCGGCCGGATCATCAACATCCACCACTCGTTCCTGCCGAGCTTCAAGGGCGCCAAGCCGTACCACCAGGCGCACGCCCGGGGCGTGAAGCTGATCGGCGCCACCGCGCACTACGTCACCGCCGACCTGGACGAGGGCCCGATCATCGAGCAGGAGGTCGAGCGCGTCGGCCACGACGTGACGCCTGACCAGCTCGTCGCGATCGGCCGGGACGTGGAGTGCCAGGCGCTGGCGCGCGCGGTGAAGTGGCACGCGGAGCGGCGCATCCTGCTCAACGGCCGCCGTACGGTGATCTTCAACTGACCTGCGTACGAGGCGTTACAGGCGGCTGAGCGAGGCCGACGCGAACAGCACGTCGCGGATGGCCTCGCGGTCGCCTTCCTGGCCCGCCGCCGCTTCCACCGGCGAGATGTGGCCCGCGACCAGCTGGCAGAACTCCACTCCGTCCAGGGCCACCTGCGCCACCGCGCGGTCGGGCGTGCCGAGGGCGGCGGGTGAGTCGAGCGCGATGTACCAGTCACCGCCGCCGTGGCCCTCGACCTCCAGATGGACCGACCGACCCGGCTCTCCGGGCGCCACCAGCTCTCTGGCCGGTCCGGCGAGTCCGGCGCGGCGGCGGCCCGCGAGCGCGGCCGGAAGCATCCGGGCCGCCAGGTCGATCATCCGGTGCAGATGCACGGCGGACGGCGGCTTGTACGGGTAGTCCACCGCCTCCGCGATGTCCGTGCCGTGCACCCAGCACTCGAAGGCCCGGTCCAGCAGCGCGTCCTGGAGCGGCAGCGCGAACTCGCCGTACGAGACGGAGCGCTCGGCCACGCTCCGGCCGGCCAGCGACGCGGTCCGGATCAGCTCATGGGTGAGGTTGCGCCAGGGCTCGCGGACGGCCCGGGTGGCGGGCGGATGCGTGGCGGACCAGTACGTCTCGGTACGCCGGGTCGGCGAGAGCGGCACCTCGGCGGCCCCGCCGGTCACCTCCGACGTGCCGAGCACCGCCACCGCGCCGAGCGGATCGTCCAGGCCGAGCGCGGCGGAGACCAGCCCGTCGACGGCCATCAGATGGCCGATCACTCCGGCGACCGTGGTCCGGCGGGTGACCGCGCGTTCGTCCTCGAACCACTGCAGCCGTACCGGCGCGTGCCACTCGGAGTCGCCGATGTCGCGGAGCAGTGCGTCGAGCCTGGCGGTCTCGGCGTCGTACGGAGTGGCCCACTCCGGAATCGGGATACGGGCCGGGCGGCGCCCGAGGCAGCCGTCCATCACCCGGGCCCGCAGCCCCGGATCGAGATCGAGCGACCCGTCGGTGTGCAGCAGCCCCACCGCGTCCCGCAACCGCAGCGCCTCGTCGGCACAGGGCGCGCACGCGGTGAGGTGGTCCTCGACGGCGAGAGTCTCCTCGGCCGAACAGGCGGAGAGCGCCCAGGCACCGAGGAGGGCCTTGAGGACCTGATGGGAGAGGACCGGAGCGCCGGGGACGGTCACGGGAGCCTCGTCGCCGGTCTCGTACTCGTCGCGGTCCCGGTACTCGTGGGTCGCACGCGTCTCGTGGGTCGCATCCGCTTCGTGGGTCGCACGCGCCTCGTCGGCCACACCGGCCTCAGGCGCCACGTCCGCCTCCGACGCCACGACCTCTGGCCCGTCCTCCTCCGGAGCGCCCTGCTCCGGCACCGCCTCTTCCGGCGCACCGGAGCCCGGCGGCGGCAGCACCGGCCGAGGCGCCGCCTCCAGGTCGAGGTCGTCCACCGCGCCGCGCGGGCCCGGTATGCGGCGGGCGCCGCGCACCTCGTCGTCGCGGCGGCCGCCTTCGCACCCGTCGCCGCTCACCGGACGCGTCCGTAACCGGGTGGTGAGGACCCTTCGAGCGGCCGGGTGTTGGCGGTGGACAGCAACTGGAGTCCCAGCCGGAGCCGGCGGCGGGCCTCGTCCTCGGTGACGCCGAGGTCGGCCGCGGTCTGCCGGTAGTCCCGGCGCTGGGTGTACGCCAGCTCCAGCGCCCGCCGCAGCGAGACGGGCATCGAGGAGACGATGTAGTCGGCCCGGGCCGCCGCGGTCGCGCTGCGCACCCGCCGCTCCAGCTCCTCCGGGTCCGGCACGGCACCTTCGCCGTGCTCCTGGGCGTACGCCGCGGCGGCCGCGCGCCGCAGCCGCTGCACGGACTGGCGGTGGGTGAGCTTGGCGACCCACGAGCGCATCGAGCCCTGCCGCGGGTCGTACGCCTCGGGGTTCTCCCAGACCTGGGCGAAGACCTCGCGGGTCACCAGGTCGGCGGCGTCCTCGTCGTCGAGCATCCGGTGAGCCTGGCTGTGGACGAGCGAGGCGAACCGGTCGTACAGCTCACCGAGCGCCGCCGCCTCACCGCTGGCCAGCCTCTGCTGCATCCTGCGGTCCCAGCGGGGCGGTGCGTCCTTCGCCATGAAACCCCCAGCCCCCGGTGCCGGCGCTGTGTCCGGCGCCGTGATGCTCCGTCGCTCCGTTGCTTCGTCGCTCCGTTGCTCTGCTACTTCGATGCTCCGTGATCCTGCCTCTGCCCTCGCTGTCCGAATGTAGTCGCCCGCGCGGGCCCCGCACCTGCCTTTGCCGCAACTGTCCGATGTAAGGAATGCCAAGACTTCACCAATCGATTTCGGCCGTTCTCGCGGACCGGGCTTCTCTGAGCAGGGGAAACCGGCCGAAGTGATCATTTCCACCGGAAACCCCCTGGGTCTTCCGGGTGAGGGCGGTGTTTCATGGGTGTGCGGTGGGGCAGCCGCGAGGAGGAACGGAAACTTCCGGATTGCCGGGAGCCCCGGAACGAGAGGTCCAGTCGCGTGACGCTGAAGGTGGACGAGACCGAGCAGGGCGACTGGACCGTGCTGCGGATACGCGGTGAACTCGATCTCGTGAGCTCACCCGTCGTGCGTCAGTCCGTCCACGAAGCGGTGGCGGAGGGCCAGCACGATGTGGTGCTCGACCTGTCCGACGTGTTCTTCTGCGATTCCAGCGGTGTGGGCGTGCTGATCGCCTCGCGCCGCCTGATGAAGTCCTGCGGCGGCCGGCTGCGCCTGATCCTCCCGGCCCGCGGCGCCGAGGACGGCTCGCACGTCAACAAGGTGCTGGGAGCGCTGGGCGTGCGCAGACTCTTCGACGTCTATCCGGACACCGTGTCCGCGATCGATGGGGCGTGCGAGCCGCTGACGGCCTGAGCGCGGCAGGCGCGCGTGAGCGGCAGTGTGTGACCGGCCGAAAGCAGTCGGTGCTGCAGCGAGGTTGTCACACAGGAGGCGTCGCTCGGTGACACGTGAAGGCTCCGGGCGACGTACGCTCCCCGCATGGACAGCGCAGAGTACGAGCGAAAGATCGCGCACCGTTTCGCCGCCTTCGACCAGGACGGCAACGGCACCATCGATCGCGCCGATTTCAACGCCGCAGCCGCCCGTCTGCTCACCGAGTTCGGTACGACGGCCCGGTGCGACAAGGGCCAGGCGCTCTACACCGGGGCCGAGGCCTTCTGGCAGGGCATGGCGGGCATCGCCGATGTGGACGGGGACCAGCGGGTCACCCGTGAGGAGTTCGTCGGCGGGGCGGTGAAGCGGCTGCGGGACAATCCCGAGCGGTTCGCCGAGATCGCCCGTCCGTTCCTGCGGGCGGCGATCGCGGTGGCCGACAGCGAGAACAACGGCGGCCGCGCGTCGGTGGCCTCCGTGGAGCGGGCCCTGAAGGTGCTCGGGGCCAGCGCCGAGATCGCGGGCATCGCGGCCCAGAGCCTGGACACCGACCGGGACGGGCTGATCGCCGAGAGCGATGTGGTCTCCGCGCTCGCCGTGTACTTCACGGTGATCGAGCCCGACGCCACGTAAGGCACGTCCGTACGGGGGTGGCCGCGCCGCCCCCGTAACTCTCAGGCGACCCCGCCGAACCGCTCCCGCAGCCGGTACTTCAGCACCTTGCGCAGCGTCTCGTTGCGCGGGAGGGCGTCGAGCACCTCCAGCTGCTCCGGCACCTTGTGGACGGAGAGCCCGGCGTCCCGCAGGTGGCCGGCCAGCTCGGCGAGTGTCGGCGCCGGCGCGCCCGGCACCCGTTCCACCACCGCGCAGACCCGCTCGCCGCGCTCGGCGTCCGGGAGCCCGATCACCGCCGCGTCCGCGACGGCGGGATGCGTGTGGAGCAGGTCCTCGATCTCCTTGGCGGAGATGTTCTCGCCCTTGCGGATGATGATGTCCTTCAGCCGCCCGGTGAGCGTGAGGTGACCGCTCTCCTGGACCCGGCCGAGGTCTCCGGTGATCAGGAACCCGTCACCGTCGAAGGCCGCCTCGGTGGCGGAGGCGTCCAGATACCCGCGGCAGACCGCCCCACCGCGCAGCCGCACCTCACCTTCCACGCCGTACGGAAGCGGCTCGCCGTGCTCGTCGGTGATCCGGATCTCCATCCCGTCCGGCGGCCGCCCTTCGGTCAGCGCCAGATGCTCGGCGGTGTCGTCCGGCGCACCCATCGTGATCATCGGGACCTCGGTCATCCCGTACCCGTGCGTGAGCTGGACCCTCATCTCGCGCACCACCGCGTGGTACATCTCCGGCGGCTTCGGCGCACCACCACCCGCCAGCAGCCGCAGCGACGGGATCAGCGGCCGGTCCGGGTCCTTGCGCTGCTCGGCCAGGAACATCGCGTAGAACGCCGTCGACCCGCCCGCCACGGTCACTCCGTGCCTCCGGTACTCCGCCAGCGCCTCCGGCAGCGCGAACTGCTCGAACATCACCGCCGGACATCCGTACAGCAGCAGCATCACCGTGTAGTCGGGCCCGGCGACATGCGCGTACGGGAACGCCATCGAGCCAACGTCGTCCGCGTTCAGTCTCAACGCATGCGCGAGGCACGAGCCGCCGGCGATCAGCGAACGGTCGGTGTGCAGGACGCCTTTCGGGTCGGAGGTGGTGCCGGAGGTCCAGTAGATCCAGCGCACCTCGTCACCCGATGACGGTTCCGGCGGAGGTGGCAGGGTCGACGGATCGCCGTCGGGCAGGTCCTCGTACGCCTCGAAGACCTGCGGCGGGTCAGCGAGTCCGGCCGCGATCCGCTCGGCCATCGCCGTGTGGTCGAAGCCGCGCCACACACCCGGCACGGCGAAGAACGCGGCGCCCGACTCCCGTAGCGCGAACCGCACTTCGCGGTCCCGGTAGAACGGGATGACCGGCGACTGTACGGCTCCGAGCCGGGCCAGCGCGAAGGAGAGCAGAGCCGTCTCCAGCCGCGTCGGCAGCTGCCAGACCACCACACTGCCGGCCCGCACGCCCATCCCGTACAGCCCGGCGGCGACCCGTTCGGCGCGGTCCCGCAGCTCGCCGAAGGCCAGCGAACGGTCCTCCTGGAGCAGGACCGGGCGGTCGGGAGTGAGAGCGGCGCGGGCCTCGATCAGCTCCCAGAAGGTGCGGGAGGCGCTCAGCGCGTGCGCGGTCGCGGTCACGTCGTTCACGGCGGTCACAGGGGTCCCTCCGAACTGACGACCAGTCAGATAGTGCGGAGAGCGTAGAGCTCCGCGCCTTGTCGGTCCAGAGGTGCGGGGCTAGCCTGAGTGCCGCACCGCAATCTGACGGACCATCAGAAAGCGCCCAGGGATCGCCGGGGTGCGCGCCGGAGGGGACGACCCACCATGACGGACACGGATATGGAACTGCCTCGGATCGTCAGCGTCGACGACCATGTGATCGAGCCCGCGCACCTCTTCTCCACCTGGCTGCCCGCGAAGTACCGCGAGCGCGGACCGCAGCCGCTGACGGCCGGCATCGGCGAGCTGGCGTACACCGGCGGGAAATACGTCATCACGATGGACCCGGACGGGCCGCCGACGGACTGGTGGATCTACGAAGACCTGAAGTTCCCGTACAAGCGGAACATCGCCGCCGTCGGCTTCGACCGTGACGACATGACGCTGGAAGGCATCACGCGGGCCGAGATGCGGCCCGGCTGCTGGGACCCGGCCGAGCGGCTCAAGGACATGGACCTCAACCATGTCGAGGCCTCGCTCTGCTTCCCGACCTTCCCGCGTTTCTGCGGCCAGACCTTCGCCGAGGCGCACGACAAGGAGGTCGCTCTCGCCTGCGTGCGCGCGTACAACGACTGGATGGTCGAGGAGTGGTGCGGCGACAGCGGCGGCCGCCTCATCCCGCTCTGCATCATCCCGCTCTGGGACATCGACCTGGCCGTCGCGGAGATCAAGCGGAATGCGGCGCGAGGCGTCCGCGCGGTCACCTTCTCCGAGATCCCGACCTACCTCGGGCTGCCGTCCATCCACACCGGCTACTGGGACCCGTTCTTCGCGGTCTGCCAGGAGACCGGCACCGTCGTCAACATGCACATCGGCTCCAGCTCCCAGATGCCCGCCGCCTCGCCGGACGCACCGCCGGCCGTGCAGGCCTCGCTCTCCTTCAACAACGCGATGGCCTCGATGATGGACTTCCTCTTCAGCGGCGTGCTGGTGAAGTTCCCGATGCTCAAACTGGCGTACAGCGAGGGCCAGATGGGCTGGATCCCGTACGCCTTGGAGCGCGCCGACGACGTGTGGGAGGAGCACCGGGCGTGGGGCGGCGTGCGCGATCTGATTCCCGAGCCGCCGTCCACGTACTACTACCGCCAGATGTTCTGCTGCTTCTTCCGCGACAAGCACGGCATCTCCGCGCTGGACGTCGTCGGCCGCGACAACGCCACCTTCGAGACCGACTACCCGCACGTGGACTCAACCTTCCCGCACACCAAGGAGGTCGCGCTCGACCACGTCAAGGGCCTGGACGACGAGACGGTCTACAAGCTGATGCGCGGCAACGCGATCCGGATGCTCGGCCTGGATCTGGACAAGTAGGCGGCGGGCTCGTGGATCTCGCGTACACGGAGGCCGAGGAGGAGTTCCGGCGGCGGTTGAGGCAGTGGCTGGCCGCCGTGCTCCCTGGCCTGCCTCCGAAACCCTCGCCGGACGACTGGCCCGCGCGCCGGGCGTACGACACGGCGTGGCAGCGGAGGCTGTACGACGCCGGGTACGCGGGCCTGCACTGGCCGGCCGACGCGGGCGGTCAGGCCGCGACGCCGACCCAGCACCTGATCTTCCTGGAGGAGACGGAGAAGGCCGGAGCGCCTTACGTCGGGGCCAACTTCGTCGGGCTGCTGCACGCCGGGCCGACCATCGCCGCCGAAGGGACGGCCGAGCAGCGGGCCCGCTGGCTGCCGCCGGTGCTGCGCGGCGAGGCGATCTGGTGCCAGGGGTTCAGCGAGCCGGACGCGGGCTCGGACCTGGCCGCGCTGCGGACGCGGGCGGTGCGCGACGGCGACGACTACGTGGTGAGCGGGCAGAAGATCTGGACCTCGCACGCGGAGGTGGCCGACTGGTGCGAGCTGCTGGTGCGGACGGACCCGCAGGCGCCGAAGCACCGGGGCATCAGCTGGCTGGCGATGCCGATGGACGCGCCCGGCATCACGGTCCGGCCGCTGCGGACGCTGGCCGGGTCGGCGGAGTTCGCGGAGGTGTTCCTGGACGAGGTCCGCGTGCCGGTACGGAACCGGGTCGGCGCCGAGAACGACGGCTGGCGGGTCACCATGGTCACGCTCTCCTTCGAACGCGGTACGGCCTTCGTCGGCGAGGTCGTCGCCTGCCGCCGCACCTTGGACGCGCTCGCCGCCGAGGCCCGCCGGAACGGCCGCTGGGACGACCCGGTGCTCCGGCGGAGGCTCGGCCGCCTGAACGCCGAATTCCGTGCGCTGTGGCGGCTGACGCAGGCGAACGTGAGCGAGTCGGAGCGGACGGACGGCGTGCCGGGCGTCGGCGGTTCGGTCTTCAAGCTGCGCTACTCCGGTGCCAGGCAGGAGTTGTACGAGGCGGCGGCGGAGGTGCTCGGCGGTGGCGACGCCTTCGATCTGGACCAGGAGTGGGTCCTGGACCGGCTCTCCTCGCTCTCGTACACCATCGCCGCCGGCACCTCGCAGATCCAGCGGAACATCGTCGCCGAGCGCATCCTCGGCCTTCCGAAGGGGCGCTGACCTGCCATGGACTTCCAGCTCTCGGACGACCAGCGGGCCCTGCGGTCCGGGATGCGGGACCTGTTGGGCGCGGTGTTCGACCGGGAGCGGCTGCGGGCGGCGGTGGAACGGGGCGGTGGCGTGGACCGTGCGCTGTGGCGGGAGCTGGGTGCGGCCGGATTCTTCGCGTTGCGGCTGCCGGAGGAGGCGGGCGGTGTGGGGCTCGGGCTGCCGGAGGCGGTGCTGCTCTTCGAGGAGGCGGGCCGCGCACTGCTGCCGGGACCGCTGGTGGCGACACACCTGGCGGCCGGCGTGGTGAAGGGCGCGGCGGAAGGCGCGGCGGTGGTGACGGCGGCGGACGGGGAGCTGCCGGTGGCGTACCTGGCGGAGGCGGACGCGGTGCTGGTGGGCGCGGAGGTGCTCACCGGCGGGACGGACGCGGTACCGGTGGCGGGCGGCGTGCTCAGCGGCCGGGCGCTGGAGGTGTTCACGGCCGGAGCCCGGCCCGTACGGTCGATGGACCCGCTGACGCCGCTGCACCGGGTGGCGGGGCGCGCGGCGGTCACTGAGGCCATCGGAGCGTACTCCGGCGCACTTTGCCGTGAAGGGGCGCTTCTCACTGCTGCCGAACAGCTCGGGAGCGCCGAGCGCACCACCGAGATGGCCGTTCAACACGCCGGTGCGCGCGAACAGTTCGGTTCGCTCATCGGTTCGTTCCAGGCGGTCAAACACCTCTGCGCCGACATGCTCGCCCGCACCGAACCGGCCCGCAGCGCCGTGTACGCGGCCGCGCTGACCGCCGACCCGGTGGAGATCGCGGCGGCCAAGCTGCTCGCCGACGAGGCGGCCGTACGCAACGCACGGGACTGCCTCCAGATCCACGGCGGTATGGGCTTCACCTGGGAGGCAGATGTTCACCTCCACCTGAAACGGGCCTGGCTCCGGGCGGCCCGGTGGCTCACGGCGGCCGAGGCGGAGGAGATCCTGGCCGCCGATCTGGGACCCGTACGGCCGCTGCACGGCAGTTCAGCGGCCTCGGGCCGGCGGCCGGACGAAGCAGGGGGTGGAGGGTGACTCAGTGCAGCCGGCCGGCGTCGATACCGGGTTGTGTCCTTTGCGTGATTCGTCACCGGGTGGAGTCGGTGCCGCGCTCGGGTACGCTCCGTGGGATGCGAGTGGTTCTGGAACCGGGCGATCCGGGGGCGGCCTGTGCGGCGGCTCCGGTCCGGGGCGAGGGCTCTTGCCGGAGATGTGCCGGGCCTGCCCGAAGAGCGTTTCTCGCGGTCTCTGCGCGCTCCTGTTCGACTCCCCGCAGCGTGCGTCGCACAGTATGCACCACGCGTACTCCTTCGCGCTGGAATATGCCCGAAGCGCTTGTTGCGGTGACTGTACGTCAACCATGCTGTCGCGTAAGGGAATCACGTTCCGTGACCCTGAGGAGGCGCGAGGCGATGTGTCCGCCGGTTCGGATGGTGTGAGCGGTGCAGGTGCTTCAGGTTCAGCTGGAGGTCGGTCCGGATCCCGCGGAGGTGGGACGGGCCCGTAGGTGGGCGCGGTCGCGTCTGGTCGGTTCCGGGATAGGGGATGACGAGCCGCTCGCGGAGACGCTCATCCTGCTGATCTCGGAGCTGGTCACCAACGCCGTCGTCCATACGGGCTGCCCCGCCGTGCTGCGGATGCTCTTCGGCGGAGGCGGTGGTGCCGGCGGCGCCGGGACCGTGCGGGTGGAGGTCGCGGACGCCAGCGACTGCCCGCCGCTCCAGCGCCACGCGGAAGGCGACGACACCAACGGGCGGGGCCTGGAGCTGGTGGACGGCCTCGCGGACCGTTGGGGCTGGCAGCCGGAGGGCGCCGGGAAGCAGATCTGGTGCGAGGTGGACCGGGGCGGCCCGGTGGTGGTGATGCCGGACGCGCCGCCGAAGGTCGTGCTCCAGGGCGGCGAGGTGTGCGAACCGCCCGCCTGCGTCTTCACCGACCACCTGGCCTGAGCGCTTCCTCCTTACCGGGTCACAGCACCGCGACCGGGGCGACCGGAGATCCGGTGGCCCCGGTGAACGGTTCCGGCGCGGCGGTGAGCAGGAACGCGTACCGCCGCTCCTCGGCGCAGGCGATGGAGAGAGCCTCCAGGTCCCAGTTCTGGCCCTGGAGCATCCCCATCTCGACGAGGTGGAGCGCGTGCACCGGCAGCCACAGGTCCTCGATCTCCGGCGGGAAGATCTCGAAGGTGAGCGTGTCGTTGGCGACCGCCGCCACGTCCCGGGCGTGGAACCACTCGGGCGTGCGCACGGACAGCCCCGGTGACGGATGGCCGTACGCCTGCCGGTCCCCGGCCAGCACGACCCGCACCTGCCCTGTCCGTACGAGGACGACGTCCCCGGCCCGTACGCGTACGCCTCCGAACTCCTCCGCCGCCTCCAGGTCCTCCGGCGTGACGGCGTGCGCGCCGTCCAGCCGGTCCACGCCCCGGGCGCGCGCGACATCGAGCAGCACGCCGCGCGACACGACATGCTCCACGGCGGCGATCGACGAGAACCGCGCGCCGGCGTGCGCCGTGATGGTGTCGGCGGGCCGGCCGTTGTAGATCCGCCCGCTGTGCGAGGCATGGGTCAAGGCGTCCCAGTGGGTCGCGGCCTGGAGGCCCATGGTCACGGTGTCGTCGCTGGTGGCGACGGTTCCCGGCCCGAACAACTCCTGATTGATCTGGACCATCGTGTGCAGCGGATCGATCCGGCCCGGAATGAGCCCGCTCTGCACGCCGCCGTGGCGGAGCGGCAGTGCGAGCGGTACGCGCCGACCACTCCGGACGGTGGCGACGGCGTCCCGGACGACGGCGTCGGTGATCAGGTTGAGCGTCCCGCGCTCGTCGTCCGCGCCCCAACGCCCCCAGTTGTTCACGCGCTTGGCGATCTCGTGGAACTCGGCCGGCAGGGACATGAGGGCCTCCGGGGTCTTGTGCGGGACTGTCCGCCTGCCTGTAAAATCTAACGGACCGTCAGAAACTGCGGGAAGGGGCCGGGCATGGGGAACTTCTTGGCAGGCAAGGTGGTCGCCGTCACCGGGGCCGGCCGTGGCATCGGACGGGCGGTGGCGCTCGCGGCGGCGGCCGAAGGCGCGCGAGTCGTCGTCAACGACTACGGCGTCTCGGTGGAGGGCTCCGAGCCGAGCAGCGAGATCGCCCGGTCGGTCGCCAAGGAGATCGAGGCGGCGGGCGGCTCGGCGGTCGCGGTGGCCGACGACATCTCCACGATGGCGGGCGGCCGGCGGATCGTGGAGACGGCGCTGGCGGAGTACGGACGGCTCGACGGGGTCGTGTGCGTGGCCGGGATCCTGCGCGAGCGGATGCTGTTCAACATGTCCGAGGAGGAGTGGGACCCGGTCCTCGCGACGCACCTGAAAGGCACGTTCACGGTCTTCCGGGCCGCCTCGGCGGTGATGCGGAAGCAGGAGGCCGGCGGCACGCTGATCGGCTTCACCAGCGGCAACCACCAGGGGAGCGTGTCGCAGGCCAACTACAGCGCGGCGAAGGGCGGGATCATCTCGCTGGTCCGCAGCGCGGCGCTGGGCCTGCACCGGTACGGCGTCACGGCCAACGCGGTCGCACCGGTGGCCCGGACCCGGATGTCGGCCGGCGTGCCGGTGGAGCTGGCGGAGATCGGTGAGCCGGAGGAGGTAGCGGCGCTGGTGGTCTACCTGCTCAGTGAGCGGGCTCGGGCGGAGAAGATCACCGGCCAGGTGTACACGATCGCCGGCCCCAAGATCGCGGTCTGGGCGCAGCCGAGGGAGCTGCGTGCGGCGTACGCGGAGGGGTCGCCGTGGACTCCGGAACGGATCGCGGCCTTTCTGCCGGGGACGGTGGGAGTGGATCCGATGCCGATGCTGGCGCGGGTGGAGGCGATGGCGGAGGCGGCGAGGCGAGGGACGCGGCCGAACGCGTGACGGCCCTCGGGGCTCCACCCCCGAACTCCCGCTCCTCACGCGCCGGAGAGGCTGATTTCGGGGCTCCGCCCCGGATCGCGGTCCTCAATCGCCGGACGGGCTGCAAAGCCAAGCCCCTCCGGCATCCCGCGCGGAGAAACCAAGCCCGTCCGGCGTTTGAGGACCGGGGGTCTGGGGGCGGAGCCCTCAGGACGACAGGAGGCACGCATGGACTTTCGTACCGAGGTACGCGCCTGGCTGGACAGCCGCCTCGCCGACACCCCCGCACCCAACCCCCGTGCCTGGGAACGCGAGTTGGGAAAGGCCGGTTGGATCGGGATCGGCTGGCCCGGCGAGGACGGCGAGACGTACGGCAACCGCCGCGCCACCCTCGCCGAGCAGGTCGTCTGGGCCGAGGAGTACGCCCGCTCCGCCGCTCCCGCCCGCATCGGCCACATCGGAGAGAACCTCCTCGCCCCGACCCTCATCACCTACGGCACCGAGGAACAGAAGCGCCGCCACCTGCCACCCGTCGCCCGCGGCGAGACCTTCTGGTGCCAGGGGTACAGCGAACCGGGCGCGGGGTCCGACCTCGCCGGGATACGCACCACCGCCGTACCGGTCGGGACGGGCGGGTACGCCGTGACCGGCCAGAAGATCTGGACCTCGCTCGCGCAGGACGCCGACTGGTGCTTCGTCCTCGCCCGCACCGGCCCCGGCTCGACCCGCCACCACGGCCTCTCCTTGCTCCTCGTCGAGATGGACCAGCCGGGCAGGATCGAGGTGCGGCCGATCCGCCAGATGACCGGCACCAGCGAGTTCAACGAGGTCTTCTTCGACGGCGCCCGGGCCACCGAAACCGTCGGCGGCGAAGGCAACGGCTGGCAGGTCGCCATGGGCCTGCTCGCCGTGGAGCGCGGCGTCTCCACGCTGGCCCAACAAATCGGCTTCGCACAGGAGTTGGACCAGGTGATCGCCACCGCCCGGGCCAACGGAACCGCCGAGGACCCGGTCTTCAGGGCCCGCCTCGTACGCCAGTGGGCCGAGCTGGCCACCATGCGCCACCACGCCCTCCGGACCCTGGGCACCACCGGCGACCCGGCCGCTCCCAGCGTGGCCAAGCTGCTCTGGGGCGGCTGGCACCAGCGGCTCGGCGAGCTGGCGGTGGAGGTGAGCGGCGAGGCGGGAGCCGTCGGCGCACGGTCCTGGTCGGCGGAGACACCGTACGAACTCACCGACGCACAGCACCTGTTCCTCTTCAGCCGGGCCGACACCATCTACGGCGGCTCCGACGAGATCCAGCGGAACATCATCGCCGAGCGGGTGCTCGGCCTACCGAGGGAGCCGAGATGAGAGGCGTCGTCTTCGACGGCACACGGACCGAGGTCGTCGACGACCTGGAGATACGCGCTCCGGGCCCCGGCGAGGTCCTGGTGGCGGTGGCCGCCGCAGGCCTCTGCCACAGCGACCTGTCGGTGATCGACGGCACGATCCCGTTTCCCGTACCCGTCGTGCTCGGCCACGAAGGCGCGGGCGTGGTGGAGGCCGTCGGCCCTGGCGTCGGCCACGTACAGCCCGGCGATCATGTCGCGCTCTCCACCCTCGCCAACTGCGGGACCTGCGCGCAGTGCGACCGAGGCAGGCCGACCATGTGCCGCAAGGCGATCGGACGGCCCGGCCGGCCGTTCTCGCGAGGCGGCAAGGAACTCTTCCAGTTCGCCTCCAACTCCGCTTTCGCAGAACGTACGTTGGTCCGTGCCGTCCAGGCCGTGAAGATCCCAGCCGACCTGCCGCTCACCTCCGCCGCGCTGATCGGCTGCGGCGTGCTCACCGGCGTCGGGGCCGTACTGAACCGGGCCAAGGTCGACCGCGGCGACAGCGTCGTGGTCATCGGCACCGGCGGCATCGGCCTCAACGTGCTCCAAGGCGCGCGGCTGGCCGGCGCGCTCACCGTCGTCGCCGTCGACAACAACCCGGCGAAGGAGGCGGTGGCCCGGCAGTTCGGCGCCACGCACTTCCTGGCCGGCGCCGACGGCGTACGGGACATCCTGCCCGACGGCGCCGACCACGCCTTCGAGTGTGTCGGCCGCACCGAGCTGATCCGGCAGGCGATCGACCTGCTGGACCGGCACGGCCAGGCGGTCCTGCTCGGCGTACCGGAGGCGAGCGCCGAGGCGTCGTTCACCGTCTCCTCGATGTACCTGGACAAGTCGATCCTCGGCTGCCGTTACGGCTCCTCGCGGCCGCAGCGCGACATCGCGCTGTACGCGGACCTGTACCGGCAGGGCCGTCTGCTCCTGGACGAACTGGTCACCGAGACCTACCCGGTCGAGGACTTCGCCAAGGCCGCCGACGACGCGCACCACGGCGCGGTGGCGCGAGGAGTCCTGGTCTTCTGAGTCAGCGGCGGTGGCACGAGCGCGCCTCGGCGGCCGCCTTCAGGTCGACCAGCCAGGCGTCCAGGCCTTGTTGGAGGATCTCGGTCGCGAACGGGGCGTCGGCGTCGACCTGTTCGCCGGTGTGGGTCTCCTGGGTGCGGACGAGGACGCCGCCCCGGACCTTCTCGAAGCTCCAGACGTGGACGCCGTCGATGTGCAGGCCCTCGCCGACGGCGGGCCCGGTCCACCGGATGCAGGAGTTGCGCTTCAGCTGCTGGACGGTGGAGGTGATGTCCAGGCTGGTTGCGGGAGTTGCCGGGCTGGGCGGGATCGGGGTCGTCCAGCGGAACGCCGAACCGGGACGGAAGGGTCCGTGGCCGAGGCGGTCCACCTCCGTGACGTGGGCCTGCCAGCTCGGCCAGCGCTCCACGTCCGTCTGGAGCTTCCAGATGGTGCTCAGCGGCGCGTCGATGACGGTCTCCGCCCGCGCCCGGACCTGAGCCTTGGCGTCAACGCCCTTGCCCTGGCAGGTGAGCGACGGTCCGGGACGAGCGGCGGCAGGCGCGGCGGTGGCGACGGAGGTGGCAAGGATTCCGGCGGCGACGAGCGGGACGGTGAACAAGGCGGCGGGACGGATGCGGGCCATGCGATTGCTCCTCAGCTAGTAGATCCTGCCTTCGTTAGAAGTTGTAACGCAGCGCGAGGTGAGGGGTCAAGAGGTTCCGTGATACCTTCTAACGAAACTTTGAGTAAGTAGCCTCACGGCGTGGCCGCGGAAGGTGACCCACCATGGCGAAGTCCGACGCCGAATCCGACGTCACGTCCGACCCCGTGACCCCGCGCGAGCGCTACCGCGCCCAGGTCCGTACGGAGATCAAGGAACACGCCTGGCAGCAGATCGCCACAGCCGGCGCTTCCGCGCTCTCGCTCAACGCGATCGCCAAGCGGATGGGTGTCAGCGGCCCCGCGCTCTACCGCTACTTCGCCGGCCGGGACGAGCTGATCACCGAGCTGATCCGGGACGCGTACCGCAGCCTCGCCGACACCTTGCGTACGGCCGCCGAGGAAGGCGCCGACCTGTCAGGCCTGGCGCACGCGCTGCGCGGCTGGGCGCTGGAGGACCCGCACCGGTACTTCCTCGTCTACGGCACACCGGTACCCGGCTACCACGCGCCGGACGACACCACCGCGATCTCCTCCGAGATCATGGCGACCCTGCTGACCGCCTGCGCCGCGCTCACCCAGGACGCCTCCGAGACCCCGTTCGCCGCGCACCTCGCCGACCACCGCGACTGGGCCGGTGACCACCCGGCTCCGCCCGCCGCCCTGCACCTGGCCATGAGCTTCTGGACCCGGATGCACGGCGTCCTCTCCTTGGAGCTCGCCGGCCACTTCGCCGGGATGCGCTTCGACCCGGCGCAGCTCTTCGCGGCGGAGCTGGACGACCTGCTGCCGAACCCGGCGACGTAAACCTGCCTACGCGGTGTCCGCCGGGGCCCGGCGGAACGTACGCCGGTACACCGTCGGCGGCACGCCCAGCGCCGCCTGGAGGTGCTGGCGCAGCGAGGTCGCCGTGCCGAAACCGGCGTCGCGGGCCACCTGGTCGATCGACAGGTCCGAGGACTCCAGCAGATGGCGGGCCCGCTCCACCCGTTGCTGGGTCAGCCACTGGCCCGGGCTGATGCCGACCTCCTCGCGGAAACGGCGGGTGAAGGTCCGTACGCTCATCGACTCCTGCCGGGCCATGTCCCGCAGCAGGATCGGCCTCTCCAGCCGGCCCAGTGCCCAGGCACGGGCCGTGGTGGTGGTCGCGAACTGCGGTTCGGGGACCGGGCGGTGGATGAACTGGGCCTGGCCGCCGTCCCGGTGCGGCGGCACCACCGTGCGCCGCGCGATCTCGTTGGCGACGGCGGCCCCGTGGTCGCGGCGCACCAGGTGGAGGCAGAGGTCGATCCCTGCGGCGACCCCGGCCGAGGTGAGGACGTCGCCGTCGTCGATGAACAGCACGTCCGGGTCGACGCGGACCTGTGGGAAGAGCCGCTGGAAGTGGTCGGCGGAGGACCAGTGCGTGGTGGCCGGGCGGCCGTCCAGGTAGCCGGCGGCGGCCAGGACGTAGCTGCCGGTGCAGATGGAGACCATGCGCGTGCCGGGCCGGATCAGGGCGAAGGCGGCGGCCAGCTCGTCAGTGAGCCTGCCTTCGTCGAAGACCGGGCCCAGTTCGTAGGAGGCGGGGACGACCACGGTGTCGGCGGTGGCGAGCGCCTCCGGGCCGTGCTCGACGAGGATCGCGTAGTCGGAGTCGGTCCGGACGGGCCCCGGCGGACGGACCGAGCAGGTCACGACCTCGTACAGCTTCCTGCCCTTGTTGCCCGGTGCGGGGTCCAGCGAGCGGCCGAAGATCCGGTCGGGAATGCCGAGCTCGAACGGGAGCAGCCCGTCCAGGGCCAGGACGGCGACGCGGTGCGGCATGGCGGTGCCTCCTCGGAACGCGCCGGCGGGCTCGTCGGAAGCCCGCCGGGAAACTCGGTGGCTGGTATAGACCATCGGCTGATACAGGTTAGCGACGTGATGGAGAAGCCGACAGAGACCGCGTCCATTCCCGACGCCTCACGTGACACCCGACCGCCCTCGCCCCCGCTCCCGCCGCTCGGTCCGCTCGGGCCGGTCGGTTCCGGCGGGCTCTGGAACCGTAACTTCCGCTACTTCTTCGTGGCCCGTACCGTCGCGCTCTTCGGCGACGGCATGATCCCCGTCGCCCTCACCGCCGGACTGCTGGGCGCCGGCCGGCCCGCCTCGTCGGTCGGCTTCGCGCTGGCCGCCTGGATGGGGCCGCTGGCGGTGTTCGTGCTCTTCGGCGGCGTGCTCGCGGACCGGTTCACGCCGCGCCGGATGATGATCGTCGCCGATGCGCTGCGGCTGGTCGGCGCCTCGGTGCTGGCGGTCACGTTCGCGCTCGGCAACCCGCCGCTCTGGTCGGTCTACGTCCTCAGCTCGATCGCGGGCATCGGCGCCGCGCTCTTCCAGCCCGGCGTCGCCTCGACCGTGCCACGGGTCTCCACCGACGTCCAGCGCGCCAACGCCGTCCTGCGGGTCTCCGAGGCGCTGATGACGATGGCGGGCCCGGCCTTCGCGGGCGTGCTCGTCGGGCTGGCGAGCACCGGAGCGGTCTACGCGGCCAACGCGGCCACCTTCGCGGTCTCCGGCGCCTGCCTTTTCCTGATGCGCCTGGCCCCCGCACCGCACGACGACGCGATACGTGGCACCTTCACCGCCGAACTCGTCGGCGGCTGGCGGGAGTTCCGGGCGCGCTCCTGGCTCTGGGGCGTGATCGCCGTCTGGACCGTCTACGGCTTCGCGGTCCTCGGCCCGGTGCTCCCGCTCACCGCCGTCCTGGTCACGCAGGCGCACGGCTCGGGGGCGTACGGGATGCTGATGGCGGTCAACGGCGCCGGCAGCGTCGTCGGCGGCCTCATGGCCCTGCGGCTGCGCCCGTCCCACCCGCTCGCGGCGGGCGCGGTCGCGCTGCCGCTGGTCGCGGTGAGCCTGGTGGTGCTGGCGCTCGGAATGCCGCTGCCGGTGCTGGCGGCAGGACAGTTGCTCGCGGGCGCGGCGGCCGCGTTCTGGCTGGTGATGTGGTCCACGACGGTCCAGACACACGTCCCGCCGGAGGCCCTGAACCGGCTGCACGCCTACGATGTGGCCGGCTCGCTCCTGATGGTCGCGGCGGGCCGCGCCTTGGCCGGCCCGGTGGCCGAGGCGGTGGGCGCACCGGAACTGCTGGTGGTGGCGGCCGTGATCAACATGGTGGTGGTGGCGGTGCTGTTGGTGGCCCGGCCGATCCGGCAGCTGAGGAGGGTGGGGTTGGCGTGAGGTCTGCCGTACGGGATTCGGTGCTCCTGGCCCGCGCGAGGCTTACGGCGCGAGGCTCCTCGCTCCGTGCCCGCGTGAGGCATCCCGCACGAGAGTCGACGCTCCGTGCCCGTACGACGTGGCCGGCACGGCCCTTCGCCATCCGCGCCCATGCGATGTCGCCGGCAAGGCCCTCCGCCATCCGCGCCCGTGCGATGTCGCCGGCACGGTCCTCCGCCATCCGTGCCCGCGTGGCCGCCACGGGCGCGGCCGCCGTCACCGTGGCCGCAGGCCTCGCCGTGCGCGCCGGAGCGGACGGCGCCTTCGCCAAGTACGCCGGGAGCGCGCTCTATACGGTGCTGCTCTGCGCCTTGGTCGCCCTCTGCGCGCCCCGCGCGCGGCCCGTCGTCGTGGCCGGGACCGCGCTCGTCCTGAGCTGGGCCGTCGAGCTCCTCCAGCTCACCGGTGTGCCCGCCGGCCTCTCCGCGCGGAGCACGGCGGCCCGGCTGGTGCTCGGCTCGACGTTCAACGCTCCGGACCTGTTCTGGTACGCGGTGGGCGCGGCGGTGGCCTGGGCGGTGCGGGCAGGGGCCAGGAGGGCCCGAAGGCGCGCTACTTCCCCTTCGCCTTCTCCTTCTGCCGCGCCTCCGCCCGCTGCATCTCGATGACCTCCAGGACGTGCGCGCTGATCTGCCGGCGGACCGTACCGGCCACGAACAGCGCCACACCCAGCACCGAGACCGGCACCGAGATCGCCAGGATCGTCAGCTGCTCGGGCCAGGCCTCGATCAGGTCGCAGTTCTGCGTGTGCCCGTAACAGGACGCGTCCGACTGCTCCACCAGCAGGAACGCCAGCCGCACCCACAACGCGCAGGCGGCGAGCAGCAGGACGGCTCCCCACGTCTGCATCGATGTCGAGGTGCGATGGAACTGCTGACGTACGACCCACTGCATGAGATCCCCCGGATCCGTTGCGTACGAGGCGCCCGGCCGGACGGCCGCGCCGACCGCGGCCGATGGTACGTGCGGGGGACACCGACCTCGTGCGCCGCCCCGAGGTCCGGTGGCCCGATTCCTGCGAACCGTGTCCTCCGGGCCACTCGTGGCGGAACGCGCAGGCCAGGAAGCTGTGTCCGTGACCGAGACCATCGAAAGCGCCGCCCAGGACGACGACCGGCGCCAGCCGCCCGGCCAGGCGCGCCGCCCGCGGCCCCGTATCCACCGAGCGTGGATCGTCGCCGCCGTCACCTTCGTGACGATCATCGGCGGCGCGGCCTTCAACTCGCTGCCCGGCCTGCTGATCGACCCGCTCCACACCGAATTCGGCTGGTCGCGCGGTGAGATCGGGCTAGCGGTCTCCATCGACATGGCGCTGTACGGCCTGACGGCGCCGTTCGCCGCCGCGCTGACGGACCGCTTCGGCATCCGCCGGGTCGTGGCGGCCGCGCTGAGTCTGGTGGCTGCCGGAGCGCTCGCCAGCGTCTGGATGACGGCCTCGTGGCAGCTGATGATCTACTGGGGCCTGCTCGTCGGCCTCGGCACCGGATCGATGGCGCTGGCGTTCGCCGCGACCGTCACCAACCGCTGGTTCGTCGCCCGCCGGGGCCTGGTCACCGGCATCCTCACGGCGGCCGGCGCCTCCGGCCAGCTCGTCTTCCTCCCGCTCTGCGCCTGGATCGTCGACGAGCACGGCTGGCGGCCCGCCTCCGTCACCGTCGCGCTGGCGGCCCTGGTCGTGGTCCCGTTCGTCTGGCTCCTGATGCGCGACCACCCGGCCGATGTGGGGCTCGCCCCGTACGGCGGGGTGTACCTGACGAAGCCGGCCCCGGCCCGAGGCGCGGCCCGCCGCACGGTGAAGGTGCTGTTCCAGGCCGCGCGCACCGGCCCGTTCTGGCTGCTGGCGGGTACGTTCGCGATCTGCGGCGCCTCCACCAACGGACTGATCCGCACCCACTTCGTCCCGTCCGCCCACGACCACGGCATGCCGATCACGGCGGCCGCCTCGCTGCTCGCGGTGATCGGCGTCTTCGACATCATCGGCACGATCTTCTCCGGCTGGCTCACCGACCGCTTCGACGCCCGCCGCCTGCTCGCCGTCTACTACGCGCTGCGCGGGATCTCGCTGCTCTTCCTGCCGATGCTGATGGCGCCCGACGTGCGGCCGCCGATGGTGTTCTTCATCGTGTTCTACGGCCTCGACTGGGTCGCCACGGTCCCACCGACGCTGGCACTCTGCCGTGAGCAGTACGGCGAGGACAACGCGATCGTCTTCGGCTGGGTCCTGGCCTCGCACCAGGTGGGCGCGGCGGTGGTGGCGTTCCTCGGCGGAGTGGCGCGGGACGTCTTCGGCGGCTACGACGTGGTCTGGTACGCGTCGGGAGCGCTGTGCGCGGTGGCCGCGCTGATGTCGCTGGTGATCCGGCGGGCGAGGGCGGCTTCGGAGGCCGCTAGCGGCTGAACCGCCCGAACACGCCCCGGTGGAACAGCAGCGGCTCCGCCTCCTCCGCCGCGCCGAGCGCCTCCACCCGGCCCACCACGATGAGGTGGTCGCCACCGGTGTGGACGGTGTGGACGCGGCAGTCGATCCAGGCCGGTACGGAGTCGAGCAGCGGTGACCCGGTCGCCGGGGCCTCCTCGTACGCCACGCCCGCGAACTTGTCGGCCCCGCTCACCGCGAACGCCCGGCACAGCGCGCCCTGCTCGGCGCCGAGGATGTTCACGCAGAACGACCCGGCGCGGGCGATGCGCGGCCAGGTCGTCGACGTACGGGCGACCATGAAGGACACCAGCGGCGGGTCCAGCGAGAGCGAGGCGAAGGACTGGCAGGCGAAGCCGGTCGGTCCGTCCTCGTCGCGCGCGGTGACGACCGTGACGCCGCTGGCGAAGTGGCCCAGTACGCGGCGGAATTCGGCCGGATCGATCCGCAGCCGCTCGTCGTCCCGGACGGCCCTGAGGTCCGGCCGGGGCAGTACCTCCAGAGGCGGCCGGTCTGCTGTCGTGGCGGCGCCGACGGACCTGAGGTACCGGACGGCGGTGGCGGCCATGCCTGCGTGTCCCATCACCCGGCCATTAGAGCTGACGGAACGTCAGATGTGAACCCACATGTGCCACGCGCTCGTTCGCCTCACGCGCCCGTGCGGCGCGCGTAATGGCGTTGCGCCTTCGCGCGGTTGCCGCAGCCCGCCATCGAGCACCAGCGGCGGGTGCCGTTCTTGGAGATGTCGTAGAAGTGCAGGACGCAGGCGTCGTTGGCGCACGGGCGGATGCGGTCGGGCCGGTCGGCCACCAGGTGGAGCCAGTTGTCGGCCGCGTACCAGGCCGGCCCCCAGGACGCGTCGTCCACCTCCACCGCCGACTCCGGCAGCCCGTCGGGCCCGAGCGTGCGGCGGATGCGGCCGTGCGACAGCACCTCGTTGAGTGCCGCCGCGGTGGCGGGCGTGGCCGGTTCCTGTCGGGCGGCGGACGCGGCGAGCGCCTCCAGTGCCGTACGGGTCTCCAGCAGCCGGTCCAAGGTGGCGCGGCCGGCGGGTGCGGCGAGCGGGCCCGTGTGGGCGCGGACCGGATCGCTGTTCAGCCAGATCGCCAGGCCGTTCTCGGATTCCAGCAGGTCGCGCGGGCCCTCCGTGTCGATCCAGCGGGTGTTGAGCAGATCCAGCGCGAGCGGTTCGCCGGTCAGCGGCCGGGGGTCGGGCCCGGTGGAGTGCGGCACGGCTGTGGGTCCTTCCGTCGCGAGGTGTTCTCCTTCGATTCTAACCGGTCAAGAAATTTTCACCGGTTGACGGCCTCCGTTCTAACCTTTAAATTCTCTTTTACTGGTTGCGGGAGTACTCGCGACGCCGACCGGACGACCGAAAGCGTGAGGATCCGACCATGAGCAAGGCGAAGAACCTGCAGACCGGCCACATCGGCCTCAACGTCACCGACCTGGACCGCTCGGCCGCCTTCTACCGCGAGGTCTTCGACTTCGACGTGCTGGCCGAAGGCGAGGACGCCGACCGCCGCTGGGCCTTCCTCGGGCGCGACACCCGGCTCGTGGTGACCCTGTGGCAGCAGAGCGCAGGCGCGTTCGATCCGGCGCTGCCCGGTCTCCACCACCTCTCCTTCCAGGTGGACACCGTCGAGGAGGTCCGGGCCACCGAGGAGGTGCTGCGCTCGCTCGGCGCCGCGTTCGCCTACGACGGCGTCGTACCGCACGGCGAGACCGGCACCTCGGGCGGCATCTTCTTCACCGATCCCGACGGCATCCGCCTGGAGGTCTACGCGCCGACCGGCGCCGACCCGGCGGACGCACCGAGCGCCGGTGCTCCCACCTGCGGTTTCTTCTAGGCCGGACACGTCCCAGGCATGGCCGGAGCGGAAAGGGCAAGGTGCGGAACCATGAGCGGATACCACCGAGGTGAGCTCGCCGTGCAGGAGCGGGCCGGTCTCGACCGGCGGGCGGCCGGTGCGCAGCGGGCCATCCGCCCGGACATCCCCGAGGTGGCGGCGGACTTCCTCGCCCGGCAGCCCTTCCTGGTGGTGGGCGGCGCGGACGAGCGAGGCCGGATCTGGGCGACGCAGCTCACCGGCGAACCGGGATTCCTCCGCGTCCCCGCGCCGGACACCTTGGTCATCGACGCCCTGCCGCTGCCCGGCGACCCACTGGCCGGCCTGCTGACCAGCGCCGGCCCGGACGGCGCCGGCAAGCGTGAGGTGGCCCCGGCCCGGATCGGCATGATCGGCATCGAACCGGCCACCCGTCGGCGGATGCGCATGAACGGCCGGGCGGTCCGCGACGGGAACGGCCTCCGCGTCACCCTCGACCAGGCCGTCGCCAACTGCCCCAAGTACATCCAGGAGCGCCACCACCACCGGATCGCACCGGGCGAGGAGAGCGGTCAGCGCCACACGGTCGCGGACGGCGACGCCCTGAGCCCCGCGCAGCAGGAGGCGCTGCGGACCGCCGACACCTTCTTCGTCGCCACCGCCTCCGACCGAGGCGACGCCGACGCCTCGCACCGGGGCGGCAACCCGGGCTTCGTCCAGGTGCTCACACCCCGGCTGCTGCGCTGGCCCGACTACGCGGGCAACGGCATGTTCCTGACCCTCGGCAACCTCGAACTCAACCCGGCCGCCGGGCTGTTGGTCCCCGGCTGGGCCACCGGCACCTCCCTGCACGTGACCGGCTCGGCCCGCACCGTCTGGGACGCGGAGGCGGTGGCGCGGGTCCCGGGAGCGGAGCGCCTCGTGGAGTTCGAGATCGCCGCCGTACGGGAGGTCGCCGCCGCCTCTCCGCTGCGCTGGTCGGAGCCGGTCCCGCACCGCTTCAACCCGCCGGTGGCAGGCTGAGGTCGGGTGCTCCGGTCAGTGGCCCCGGTACTCCGGAGTACGGCGCTCGATGAACGACGCCACACCCTCACCGGCGTCCCGCGTGGTCATGTTGATCTCCTGAGCCGCCGCCTCGGCCGCGAACGCCGTGGCCCGGTCGCTGTCCAGAGACGCGTTCACCAACTGCTTGGCCAGGGCCAGGGACCGCGTGGGCCCGGAGGCGAGCCGTCCGGCCCACGCGGTGGCGAGACCGGCCAACTCGCCTTCCGTAACAACCCGGTTGACGATCCCCATCCGCTCCGCGTCCGCCGCCGACAGCGCGTCACCGAAGAACATCAGCTCCTTCGCCCGCTGCGGCCCCACCAGCCGGGGCAGCAGATACGCGCCGCCGCCGTCCGGGACGAGTCCTCGGCGTACGAAGACCTCGATGAACTTCGCGGTGTCGGCCGCCAGGACCAGATCGCAGGCGAACGCCAGATGCGCGCCGATCCCGGCGGCGGTCCCGTTGACGGCGGCGATCACCGGCTTCTCGCAGTCCAGCACGGCGGCGATGAGCCGTTGCGCGCCGAGCCGGATGGTCCGGGCGACATCGCCGGCGACCCGTTCGCGGGCCCGCGTGGGCGCGCCGCGCAGATCGGCGCCCGCGCAGAAGCCGCGCCCGGTCGCGGTGAGCACGACGGCTCGTACGGCCGGGTCGGCGGAGGCGTCGGCCAGCAGGTCGATGACCCGCTCCCGCTGCTCCCAGGTGACGGCGTTCATGGCCTCGGGCCGGTTGAGCGTGATCCAGGAGACGCCGTCGGCGGTGGTGGAGTGGAGGACGGTGGACTCGACGGGCGCGGAGGCCGACGGCGTACGGTCGACGGATGCCGGGCCCGCGACCGGAACACGGCTCACGGGTTCCGGGCCGGCCACCGGCGTACGTTCCACGGGTTCCGGGCCGGCGACCGGCGTACGGTCCCCAGGCTCCGCGCTCACCGGCACACCGCCAACGCGTCCAGAGCCACCGCGCCCTGCCCGCGACCCAGCACCACCAGCGGGTTGATGTCCAGCTCCGTCAGGTCGTCGCCGAGCTCCAGCGCCATCCGCTGCACCCGCAGCACCACCTCCACCAGCGCGTCCACATCCACCGGCGCTCCGCCGCGTACGCCCGCCAGCAGCGCCCGGCCGCGCAGCTCGCCGAGCATGTCCCGGGCCTCCTTCTCGCCGAACGGAGGCACCCGTACCGCCGTGTCGTGCAGCACCTCCACCAGTACACCGCCGAGTCCGACCGTGACCGTCGGGCCGAAGAGCGGGTCGTGCGTGACGCCGACCATCATCTCGACGCCCCGGTCGATCATCTGGCAGACCAGGATGCCGTCCAGGTCCACCGACTCGAAGCGGGCGATGTCGGTCAACTCGCGGTAGGCGTCCCGTACTTGGCTGGCGGACGTCAGCCCCGCCTTCACCAGGCCCAACTCCGTCTTGTGGGCCAGGTGCGGCCCGGAGGCCTTCATCACGACCGGGTAGCCGACCGGACCGGCCGCCCGGACCGCACCCGCCGCGCTGGTCACGAGCTGCTCGCGCGGCACGCGGATCCCGTACGCGCGCAGGAGCTGCTTCGCCGCGTGCTCGCTGAGCTGTTGGCCCGGCCGCATCAGGCCGCGCGCCTTGCGGAAGGACGGAGAAGGGGTGCGCGGCGCCTCGTCGAAGGGGGAGCGGTAGGCGGTGGCGAAGCGGTGGTGGTCCAGGTAGGCCTTCACGGCGGTGACGCAGTTGGAGAACGTGCGGAAGGTGGCGACGCGGGAGGAGCCGAGGAGCGTGGTGCGGTAGGCGTCCTCGGTGCCGACGGGAGAGCCCCAGATCACGCAGACCAGCTTGTCCGTGGCCTCGGCGGCGTCCACCAGGTCCTGTGCGAGGCGGTCGCTCATGGGCGGGAACGGGCCGGTGATCGGACAGATCAGGACCCCTACGGACGGGTCGGCGAGGATCGCGTCGATGATCTTCCGGCCGCGGTGGTCGCCGACCGGGTGGCCGCCGTTGTCGATCGGGTTGGCGACGTTGAGGTAGCCGGGTATCCAGGTGTGCAGCTCGTCCTGCTTGGCGGCGGAGAGCGTGGGCAGCGGCAGACCGGCCGCGGTCGCCAGGTCGGCGAAGTGGGCGCCGGTGCCGCCGGAGATGGAGTACACGGCGACGCCCTCGGCCTGCGGCGGCCGGGCGCGGGCCAACAGGGCCGCGGTGTCCTGGAGTTCGTCGAGACCGTCCACGCGGACCACACCGAACTGCCGCATCGCCGCGTCCACCACCTGGTTCGCTCCGGTGAGCTTGCCGGTGTGCGAGGCGGCGGCCTCGGCCCCGGCCTCCGTACGTCCCACCTTCACCGCCACGACCGGCACACCCGCGCGCGCGGCCCGGTCGGCGGCGAGCAGAAAGGCGCGGCCGTCCTTGAACCCCTCCATGTAACAGGCGATGGCCCCGACCTCCGGCCGCTGCGCGAAGTACGCCAGGAAGTCGGCGGTCTCCAGATCGGCCTCGTTGCCCGTCGGCGCCCAGTGCGAGAGCCGGATGCCGAGTTCCTGGAGCGTGTAGAGCGGCCGGCCCTGGTGGCCGGACTGGGTGATGAGAGCGATGGCCGGGCCCTCCAGGTCGTCCCGGAACTCCTCGAAGGCGTTCAGGTTGGTGTTCGGCCCGAGCAGCCGTACGCCGGACCGCTCCACGGCCGCCGCCAGCCGCGCCTGTGCCACCGCGCCCGCCTCACCGGTCTCGGCGAACCCGGAGGCGAAGGCCACGGCGAACGGGATCTTGGCCTCGCCGAGCTCCTCGACCACCGGGAGCGGGTCGGCGACCAGCAGGACCCGCGAGGTCGACGGGCTCCGGCAGCGCGGCGACCGACGGGACGCAGGTCAGGCCGAACACGGCGTCCCGGGCCGGATGCACCGGATACAGCCGCGCTCCGACGCGCTCGGCCCAGGCGATGAGCTGCCGGGTGATGCCGGTGTTCGGGCGCCCTTCGGTGTCGGAAGCGCCGACGACGGCCACCGAGCGCGGCCGGAAGAAGCGGTCCAGGTCGGGCACGGCCAGGTGCAGTGGCCGCCCGCTGACATCGAGCCCGCCCTGCCGGGTGGCGGTGGGCAGACTGACGACGGAGGCGTGCGGCTCCTCGCCGCAGGCCACCACCCGGGCGCGGAAGTCGGTGGTGAGGGTGCCGTGAGTCGATCCAAGCATCGTTCCGCCACTCCTGCTCAATGGTCCGCCGGCCCGGTGTCCTCGTGGGGGCAGGCGCGATTGGCTGACGCTCTGTCAGGTTACTGAACTGACGGCTCGTCAGGAATGGTCGTGCAGGCAAAGGCTTTCGGCGGTACGGGACGGCGGTCGCCGCTGGTCACGGCGGGGCGGGAAGTGGCGTAGGGTGGGGTTCACCGACGCGGGGTGGAGCAGCTCGGTAGCTCGCTGGGCTCATAACCCAGAGGTCGCAGGTTCAAATCCTGTCCCCGCTACTGATGGAAAACGTGAGGCCCGGATCTCTTGGATCCGGGCCTCACGCGTTCTCCGCCTCCAGGGCCCGGACGGTCGGACATCCCTCCCGGACGCTGAGCCATGGCGGGGCGGCGGAGCCCGGGCCAGGCTCGAGCCATGACACACACGCCAGACGCAACACCCGCACAGACCCCGTCCCCGTCTCCGTCTCCGTCCTCGTCTCCGTCTCCGGTTCTGGTGATCGGCGGCACCGGCAAGACCGGCCGCCGTGTGGTGGCCCGCCTCCGTGAGATGGGAGTGGAGACCCGGGCGGCCTCCCGGTCCGGCGAGACCCGGTTCGACTGGGAGGACCCGACGACCTGGGCGCCGGCCCTGGAAGGGGCCGAGGCCGTCTACATCGTCCCGCTGGACACCGAGCCGTCCCCGACGCCCGCCTTCGTCGAGCAGGCCGTGGCTGCCGGAGTGCGACGGCTGGTGCTGCTCTCGGCCCGAGGTGTCGACGTACCGGGCTACTTCGGCTCTCCGCTCCTCGACGGAGGCCCGCACCTGAAGGGCGAGGAGGCGGTACGTTCCTCCGGGCTGGCCTGGACGATTCTGCGGCCCGGCTGGTTCATCCAGAACTTCACCGAGGGCGTCTTCCTCGACGCCGTACGCGACGGCGAGCTTGCTCTTCCGGTCGGCGACGGCCAGGCCGCGTACATCGACACGGACGACATCGCGGCCGTTGCTGTGGCGGCCCTCACCGAGGACGGCCACGACGGCGAGGTGTACGAGCTGTCGGGCCCGCGCGCGCTGGGCATCGCCGACGTCCTGGACGAGATCGCGAAGGCGCGGGGCGGTGCGCCTGCCGTCTACGTCGCGGCCGAGGAGACGGCGTTCCGGGACGAGCTGATCGCGCAGGGCATGGCGGAGGTGGAGGCCAAGCTCTGGACGGCCGCCCTGGACCCGATCCGCACGAGCCGCGAGGCCCCGCTGAAGGACGGCGTACGCCGAGCCCTGGGCCGCCCGCCGCGCGATGTTGCCGACGTCTTCCGGGACGCGGCGGCGGAGGGGGCCTGGGGGTGAGGTGCGGAGAACCACACGTTGAGCTGACGTCAAGGAGGTGGTGGCGTAGGGCCGCGCGGTAGGGTGCGCAGGCGGCTTTCAGGGCTTACGAGGGTCGGGCCTGCCCACCGGACGGAGCGGTGATGGAACGGTTCCGTGTGCTGCTGGTGGACGCGGCTCCCGGTGCGTTGCTCGGCCGGGAGCTGGAGCGGCTGCTCGGCCATGGGCTGGCCGTCACGCTGAACCTGCGGCGGGTGGCCGATCGCGCCGGAGCGCGGGCCGACTGGGGCGGCCGGGTGGAGTTCGCCGACTTCGACCCCTTCGAGGAGGCCGCGCTGCTCGCCGAGGCGGTACGGGACGGGCTCGGCCACCACGCGGTCAAGTCCCGGGCCGGAGTGCCGCCGCGGGCGGCGTTCCTCGCCGGAATGACCAGGACCGCCATGGCCACCGCCGCCCTACGCTGCGCGGACCACATCGCGGCCCTGCTCGCCGGGCGGCCGGACGGCGTTCCGGTGGTCACGGCCTGACGGCCGGCGCCCCGCTCTCACCCCGCCGGAGCGGACCGCACCGGTCCCGCCGCCGTCGCCTCCTGGCGGTACGTGCTCGGGCTCTCGCCGCGCAGTCGCTTGAACGCCGCGCTGAAGCCGAACGCGTCCGCGTAGCCGACCCGTCGGGCCACCGCCGCCACCGTCAGCTCCGGGCGGGTCAGCAGGTCGGCGGCGAGGGTCATGCGCCACTCGGTCAGGTACGCCACCGGGCCGTCGCCGACCAGCTCCGTGAACCGTTTCGCCAGTGTCGTCCGCGAGACTCCGGCCCGGGCCGCCAGCTCCGCCGTGGTCCAGGGATGGGCCGGGTCCTCGTGCATCGCGCGGAGCGCGGGGCCCGCGACCTCGTCGCCGAGGGCTCCGTACCAGCCCGGCGGCTCGGCCTCCGGGCGGTCGAACCAGTCCCGCAGCGTGCACACCAGCATCCAGTCCAGCAGCCGGTCCAGCACGATCTGGTGGCCGGGCCGCGCGCCGCCGATCTGCGCGACCAGGTAGTCGCGCAGCGGCCCGCAGTCGTCCTCGTCGGGCACGACGAGCGCCGGCGGGAGCGCCCGGAGCAGCCGCTGAGGAACCTGCGCCTGTACGTCGTAGGTGGCGGCCAACAGCACGGTGGGACCGTCGAGTTCGGGCGCGGCGGACATGTCGGCGCTCCAGTGCACCTCCCGTACGCCCGGCTTCGCCGCGTTCTCCGGGTCGTCGGTGAAGGTGAACGGCGCCGGCCCCCGTACGATCGCGGCCTCGCCGACCGCCAGCCGCAGCGGCTCCCCGCCCTCCGGCACGATCCAGCCGGACCCGCGCATCGGCAGGCACAGCGTCAGGTAGGCCCCGTCCGTGAAGCGCAGGGACCACGGCGGCCAGAGCACCGACCGCCCGAACACCGCACCCTTGCCCCGCACGCCCCGCAACAGCTCGTCGAACACGTCCATGGCGCCACGATAGGCAGAAACATCGCGTGCCCGGACCGGTGGTACCCCTGGGCCGGACGCTCACCTATGCACGACGGACGGGCGCCCATGGCCCGGATGGCCGCCGCGCGATGGACTTGCCCCATGACAGCGAAGACCGGCACGCACCGCACCACCCCGTCCACCGTCCTCGTCCTCGGCGCCACCGGCAAGACCGGCCGCCGGGTCGTGGCCCGTCTGCGCGACTCGGCTGCGGTCACGGTCCGGCCGGCCTCCCGCTCCGGTGAGGTCCGCTTCGACTGGACGCTGCCCGAGACCTGGGAGCCGGCACTCGCCGGAGCCGACGCGCTCTACCTCGTGGCGCCCGACGACCCTTCTCCGGTACGGGAGTTCGTGCGGCAGGCCGAAGCCTCCGGCGTACGCCGCTTCGTCGTGCTCTCCGGCCACGGCATCGAGAAGGCGGGCGCGGAGTTCGGCCAGGGCATGGCGGCCGCCGAGGCGGCGGTCCAGGAGACCGGAGCCGCGTGGACGCTCCTGCGGCCCAACAACTTCTTCCAGAACTTCGACGAGGACCTGTGGCTGGCCCCGCTCCGGGCCGGCCGGCTGGGCCTGCCGATCGGCGACATGCCGGAGCCGTTCATCGACGCCGACGACGTGGCGGCGGTCGCGGCGGCGGTCCTCACCGAGGACGGCCACGACGGCAAGACGTACGACCTGTCGGGCCCGCGCGCGCTCACCTTCGCCGAGGCCACCCGCACGATCGCCGAGGCGGCGGGCCGCCCGATCCGCTACGAGGAGCTGACCGCGGCCGCGTACCGCGCCGAACTCCTCGCCGAGGGCTGGCCGGAGGCGGCGGCCGACGCGCTGAACGCCATGTTCGCCCTGCACCGCGCGGGCCACACGGCCGAGGTCACCGACGGCGTCCAGCAGGTCCTGGGCCGCGCTCCGGCCGGCCTGGAGCCGTGGGCGCGGAGCGTCGCGGCGCGCGGAGTGTGGGCGTAGGGCCTTCCGTTCGGATCATGCCGGGCTCCTGAGCACCTCGGTCAGGGCCGAGATGCTGTGGCCGCCATGACCGGCGTCGACGGCGCGCCGCAGCAGGTCGTGGAAGGGCAGGTGCCACGCCACGTCCAGCCCGGCCTCCTCGGCGAACGCCTCGTCGTGGGCCGCTCCGGCCAGGAACAGGTCCACCGAGGACGCGGGATCGCCGTAGTCGCGCCGGTCGATCTCCTCGGCGAAGACCGGCAGGAGCGCGCCGATCATGTCGAACCACTTGACCCCGAACCGCACCATGGAGGCGGCGTCGAGACCGCGCGCCCGGAGCGCCGCCGCACCCTGGAAGAAGCCGACGAGCGCGGGGAGCAGGGTGCCGCCGACCGCCATCTCGTACAGCGCCGCGAGGTCGGGGTCGTCGCCGAGGTGGACGGTGTCGCCGCCCAGCACCCGCAGGGTCGCCGCGTGCTCGTCGAAGACGCGCCGGTCGCCGCCGTAGTACAGCAGGGTGTCCTCGGCGCCGACGGCGGACGGCACGTTCTTGACCGCTCCGCCGAGATAGCGCGCGCCGTGCCTGGACGCCCAGTCGGCCATCGCCCGGGCCTCGGCCGGTGACCCGCTGTTCAGGGTCACCAAGGTGGCCTCCGATCGTCGCTGCGGCCGGCCCGAGCGCCTCGACGGTGGACGCGAACGTGGTCAGGCAGGCGATGACCAGGCCACTCGCCGCGACGGCCTCGCCGGCCGTCCGCGCCTGCCGGGCCCCGAGCGCCACCAGCGGCGCGACGCGGGACCTCAGTGCGCCCGCGCGACCCTCTTCGCGATCTTCCGCGCGTCCAGGGCCATTTCGCGGAGCATCCCGCTGATCGGGTTGGTGAAGCCGGTGAAGTAGAGGCCCGGCGCCTGCTTCGGCGTGCGGGCGCCGTGGACGACCGGGCGGCCGCGCGCGTCCAGCACGTCCAGGTGGCCGAGCAGCGGCTCCAGGGCACGGGTGTAGCCGGTCGCCGCGATGACCGTGTCCGGGGTGAGGCGGGTGCCGTCGGCCAGGAGCACCGCGTCCTTCTCGAAGGAGGCGACGGTCGCCACCGGAACCACCGTGCCGGTCTTCACCGCGGCGATCAGGCCGACGTCCTGCACCGGAATCGCACCCTCCCGCACCCGCGAGTACAGGCCCGACTCCGGCCGCGGCAGCCCCTTCGCCGACAGATCCGGTACGGCGATCCGCGCCATCACGGACCCCGCCCGGTCCACCAGCCACACCGGCAGCCGGCGGACCAGGATGCCGGTCGCCTGCGCGGGCCAGCCGGCCGTGGAGCGCCGCACGATGTGCGGAGCCGTACGCACCGCGATCCGCACGCGCGAGGCGCCGCCTTCCGCCAGGTCCGCCGCGATCTCGGCCCCGGTGTTGCCGATGCCGACCACCAGGACGTCCTTGTCGGCGTACGGGGCCGGGTTCCGGTACTCCGCCGCGTGCAGCAGCTCGCCGGTGAACGTGTCGCGGCCCGGCCACTCCGGAACGCGCGGCGTGTGGTTGAAGCCGGTCGCGACGACGACCGCGCGGGCCCGCAGGACGCGGCCGCCGGTGGCGGTCAGCTGCCAGTCGCCGGAGCCGTCGGGAGCCGGGTCGATCCGGGTCACCTCGACGCCCGTCACCACCTCCAGCTCATGGTGCTCGGTGTACTTCTCCAGGTACCGCACCACATCGTCCCGGCCGACCCACCGGCCGAACCTGCGCGGCATCTTCAGCCCCGGCAGCGCCGACCACCGCCGCGTGGTGTGCAGGTGCAGCCGGTCGTAGTGGCCGCGCCAGGAGGCGCCGACCCGGTCCGCCTTCTCCAGGACCACCACCCGTACGCCACGGTCGCGGAGCGCGGCGGCGGTGGCGAGGCCGCCGGGGCCGCCGCCGATGACGTAGACGGGGCGGTCGTCCGTACGGTCGGTGAGCGCGACGGCGTCGGTACTGCCGGTGGGGGACGGGCTGTTGGGCATGGTTCGGAGCGTAATCGCCCGCTCTGTTGATGGGTCTCGGTCAAGGTGGGAATCGATTGCGAATTGATCACGAGAGGCAGGATGTGGCGGTTGCGCACCCTTCGCTCCGCTCACCCCGTCTAAGGTAAGGCTAACCTTGCTTCGGTTGATGTGAGGTGACCATCGGGGGCCCTCGCGCGGTGCGGTGCCGCGCGCCCACCAGGCGGTCGAAGGGGTGGGACGTACATGAACGGCAGACAGCTTCGGACCCGGTTCCAGGGAGTGGCGGTCCTCGCGGCCGGGCTCCTCGCGCTCACCGCCTGCGGTGACACGGCCGACAAGAGCGCCGGGACCGGCACGAGCGACAAGGCTGCCGCCGCCACCCACTCCGTCAAGCACGACGCCGGTACGGCCGAGAAGGTCCCGGCACAGCCGAAGCGCATCGTCTCGGTCAGCGTCACCATGACCGGCCACCTGCTCGCGCTCGACGCCCCGGTCATCGCCTCGCAGGCCACTCCGCCCTCGGTCATCACCGACAAGCAGGGCTTCTTCACGCAGTGGTCCGACGCGGCCGCCAAGAACAGCGTCAAGGTCGCCTACCAGGGCTTCGAGCCCGACGTGGAGAAAGTACTGGCCCTGAAGCCGGACCTCATCGTCGGCGCCTCCTCCGGCGCGGAGAACGCCGAGAAGTTCTACGACAAGCTCTCCGCCGTCGCGCCGACCCTCCTCTACCGCCACGACGACGTCTCCTGGCAGGACCTCACCGCCCGCCTCGGCAAGGACCTCGGCCTGGAGAAGCGCGCGAGCGAGGTCGTCGCCGCCCACGACGAGCGGGTCGGTGAGGTCAAGGCCGCCATCACCGTGCCGAAGCAGTCCGCCGCGCTCGTCCGCGACAACCAGTCCGCGATGACCGTCTTCACTCCCGAGTCCGCCCAGGGCCGGCTGCTCACCTCGCTCGGCTTCACCGTTCTGGAACCGCCGGCCGGCAAGGGCCAGACGCAGGGCGGCCGTTCGGACTTCGCCGAGTTCAGCCAGGAGAAGGTGGCCGACACCGCGAAGGACAGCTCGCTCCTCTTCGTCAGCCACACGCCCGAGGAGATCACCGCCGCCACCGCGCGCCCGGTCTGGAAGGACCTGGCCGCCGTCAAGGACAAGCGCGTGCACGACCTCGGTCTCGACACCTTCCGGCTGGACTACTACAGCGCGGGCAACCTGATCGACAAGATCGAGACGGCCTTCGGCTGACGGTGGCCGGGAACGACGTGAACCTCAAGCGCCGTGATCCGTAAGAGACCCGCCGTACGCGTACGGTACGCCGCCGGGCTCACGGCGGGCCTGCTCCTCCTGGCCCTCGCCGTGGCCGGCGGCCTCGCCGTGGGCGCGCAGCCCGTACCGCCGGCCGAGGTGCTGGCCGCGCTGTCCGACCCGGACGCTCCGCACGCCTCGCTCGTCCGCGAGGTCCGGGTGCCGCGCACGCTCCTCGCCGTCACGGCCGGAGCGGCGCTCGGCCTGGCCGGTGCGGTGATGCAGGGCATGACCCGTAACCCGCTGGCCGATCCCGGCATCCTCGGCGTCAACACCGGCGCCGCCTGCGCGGTCGTCGCCGCGACCGTCCTGCTCGGTACGCGCTCGCTCCAGGCCGTCGTCTGGTGGGCGCTGCTCGGAGCGGCGGTCGCGGTGGTGGTCGTGTACCTGCTCGGCGGCCGGGGCGCGGGTCGCGGGACTCCGGAAGGGCTCGTGCTGGCGGGAGTCGCCGTCACCGCGGTGCTGGGCGCCGTGGTCAGCGGGCTCGGCGTGCTGGACGCGGACGCGTACGGGACGCTGCGGATGTGGTCCGTCGGTACGCTGGCGGGCCGCGAACTCCCGGTGCTCTGGGAGGTGTTGCCGTTCCTGCTGGTCGGTGCGGTGCTGGCGCTCACCGTCGCGCCGGCCCTGAACGCGTTCGCGCTCGGCGACGAGGCCGGCCGCGCGCTGGGCGTCGCGCCGGGACGCGTACGGCTGCTCGGCACGCTCGCCACGGTGCTCCTCAGCGGAGCCGCGACGGCCGCGATCGGCCCGGTCGGCTTCATCGGCCTGGTCGCACCGCACGTGGCCCGCCTGCTCACCGGCCCGGACCACCGCCGCCTGATGCCGTACGCGGTCCTCATCGGCGCGGGCCTGCTGCTCGTCGCGGACATCGTGGGCCGGGTCATCGCGCGGCCGGCCGAGATCCAGGTGGGCATCGTGACGGCGTTCGTGGGAGCGCCGGTGCTGATCTGGCTGATCGGCCGCACCCGGTCCGCCTCGCGGAAGGCGGCGACGGCATGAGCGTTCTGACCCGAACGGCGGCGGTACGAGGAGCTCTGACGCGAACCACGGTGGTACGGACCCGATCCCTCTCCCTCCGCGTACGCTTCCGGCCTCTCGCCGTCACCCTCCTCCTGGCCCTCCTCGCGGCAGCCAGCGGCGCGCTCGCGCTCACCCGGGACGGTCTCGTACCGCCCGCAGAGGTGCTCGGCGCACTGTTCGGCGCGGGCTCGGAGCAGGTCGCGTTCGTGGTCCTGGAGCTGCGGCTGCCGCGCGTGGCGCTCGGGCTCGTCGTCGGTGCGGCACTGGGCGCGGCCGGTGCGCTGTTCCAGCAGCTCTCCCGTAACCCGCTCGGCAGCCCGGACATCGTGGGCTTCAACTCCGGTGCGGCGACCGGTGCGTTGCTGGTCCTGCTGCACGGAAACCCGGCGTACGTGGCGGTGGGAGCAGCAGGCGGCGGACTGGCCACGGCGGTGACCGTCCAACTCCTGGCCCGACGCGGCTCGTTCCGGGGCAACCGGCTCATCCTCGCCGGAATCGCGGTCGGTTCTCTGCTGACCTCGGTCAACGCGTACCTGCTTACGCGAGCCGCCCTCGACCACGCCCAGTCGGCCCAGCTCTGGCTGATCGGCAGCCTCGGCTCCACCGAACGCCACCAGATCCTCCCGGCTCTCATCGCGCTGGCGGCCCTGCTCCTGCTCGCTCTTCCTCTGGTCCGTCGGCTGGACCTGCTGGAGATGGGCGACGAGGCGGCGGGCGGCCTGGGCATCGAGGCGGGCCGGACGCGCGTGCTCGTCCTCCTGGTCGCGGTGGGACTCAGCGCGGTGGCGGTCTCGGTGGCCGGGCCGATCGTGTTCGTGGCGCTCTGCGCACCGCAGCTGGCCCGCCGCCTGAGCCGCGGTACGGGAACGGGTCTGCTGCCCGCCGCCGCGATGGGCGCACTGCTGCTCTCCGCCTCCGACCTGGTGGCGATCACGCTGCCGACGGCGGGCCCGCTGCCGGTGGGCGTGGTGACGGGTGCGCTGGGCGGCGTCTACCTGGCGTGGCTGCGGGGCCGCAGGCGGCGGCGCTGAGGGCCGTGCAGACCTCTTGCGCGGGCGGCCCGCATCCGCTGAACTGACGTACCGTCAGAAGGCGACAACTGGAGGGCCGATGCAGACGATCTGGCTCGGCGGTGCGGAGTGGCTCGCCGTCCTGCGCATAGGCCTCGGCCTGTGGTGGCTGGAAAGCTGGCGGCACAAGGACAGGAAGGGCTGGTTCGAGCGCGGTACGGGGATCGCCTGGGCGGCGGACGTGGCGGACAAGCACCGGTGGGGCGTGGTGCGTACCGGCTTCCGGCGGGTCGTGGAACCGCGCCCGAAGGTGATCGCGTACGTCGTCGTCCACGCCGAACTCGCCCTCGGACTGGGCCTGGTGACGGGCTTCCTCACCCCCATCGCCCTGATCGCCGGCCTCCTCCTCAACCTCCTGTACCTGGTCCTGATGATCCACGACTGGGCCGAGCAGGGGCAGAACGCGATGATGGCCCTGATCTCGCTGGTGGCCCTGTTCGCGATGGCCTGGCAGACGTGGTCACTGGACGCGGCGTTCGGGCTCTTCCTGTGAGCGCGGACCGGACAGCGGCGGGCCCGCGCTTCGACCTTCCCGAGCCGGACGCCTTCACGCGGCCGTACTGGGACGCGGCGGCGGAGGGGCGGCTGCTGATCCGGCGGTGCGGCGGCTGCGGCCGGGCGCACCACTACCCGCGCGAGTTCTGCCCGTACTGCTGGAGCGAGGACGTGGAGTGGGAGCGCGCGAGTGGTGACGCGACCCTGTACACGTGGTCGGTCGTCCACCGCAACGACCTGCCGCCCTTCGGGGACCGCGTCCCGTACGTGGCCGCTGTCGTCGACCTCGCCGAGGGGCCGCGGATGATGACGGAGGTCGTGGAGTGCGCGCACGGCGACCTCCGCATCGGTATGGGGCTGACGGTCACGTTCCGGGAGGCGGTACCGGTCTTCCGGCCCGGCCGCTGAACCCGCTCACTCCTCGTGGGCCGCCGGAGCCAGCTGGGCCATCACCAGCCCGTGCAGCAGCTCCGGATCCACGAACTCGTCCTCCTCCGGCGCACCGCACCGCCAGCTCAGCGGATACGTGTTGCCGTCCGGCGCCGGGATGCCCACCCACTCGTCCCGCGCCGCCGGCCCGAAGCACTTCGCACCCGGCGGCCAGTCGTACCCGTCGCTCGTCCCCGGCGGAATCAGGAAGTACGTCCACCGCGCCCCGGCCATCTCCCGCACCACCGGCCCCGGCTCGCCCTCGGTCAGCGTCGCCAGATGCTGGAGCACGGCCTCGCCTCGGACGCCCCGGAGCCGGATGGCGTCGAAGTAGATGCCGGTGAGGTGGAGTTGGTGTCCGGCGGCCGGTACCCATTCAGGGTGTTTCTTGCTCGTCATGGCTACGAGCATTCCCTCGGCTGCGTAGCGTGACCAGCGGAACACGGCGTACATCAAGGCGATGTGAGGAGGGCGGGATGGCTGTGGGGACGAGTGGTGCACCGACGCACGGACTGCGGCTCGTGGGAGACCTGATCCGTATCCACCGGGCGCGGGCCGGACACACGCAGAAGACGGCGGCCGACGTGCTGCTGATCTCGGAATCCCTGATGGGAGCGTTCGAGCGAGCGGAACGCATTCCTTCGCGGGAGGTGCTGGCGGACGCCGAGCGCGCGTTCGGAGCGGATGGGGCGCTGGAGGCATGCTGCGATCTGGTGGACGAGGAGAAGTACCCGCCGAAGTTCCTGGACTGGGCGCGGCTGGAACGGCTTGCGCGCATCATCAGCGCGTACGAGACGATGCTGATGCCTGGCCTGCTCCAGACGGAGGCGTATGCGACGGCGCTGTACCACTCGCGCGTACCGGCGTACTCGGAGGCGGAGATCATCCGGCACGTCGAAGCGCGACTGGAACGGCAGACGGTACTGACGCGCAAGTCGCCGCCGCGTATCGGGTACGTCATCGAGGAGTCGGTCCTGGACCGGACGCTGGGCGGACCGGAGGTGCTGAAGGAGCAGTTGCTGCACGTGCTGGACTGCATCGAGCGGTTCAACCACCTGACGGTGCAGGTGATGCCGTCGGACCAGCACACGCATGCGGGGCTGATGGGGCCCATGCAGTTGATGTCCACAGCGGAAGGTCGCAATCTGCTGTATGTCGAGGCTCAGGGCGGCGGTAGGTTGATCTCGAAGCCGGAGCAAGTGAGCGACCATTTGGACCTCTTCGGCATTCTGCGGGCTCAGGCGCACAACCCCTGGAAGTCGGCGGAGATCATCGAGACGAAGGTGAGGCAACTGTGAGCCACGGACCCGGATTGACCTGGTTCAAGTCGAGCTACAGCGGCAACGAAGGCGAAGCTTGCATCGAAGTCGCCTACGACTGGCGTAAGTCGGGCTACAGCGGCAACGAAGGCGCCGCCTGCGTAGAGGTCGCCACCTGCCTCCACACCGTCCACGTCCGCGACTCCAAGGTCACCGACGGCCCCACCTTCGCCGTCGCCCCGGCCGCCTGGACCACGTTCCTGGACCACGCGACCGCGACCGTCAGCGCCTGATCACAACCCCGGCGCGCCCCACACCGGAAACCACCGCGACAGGTCCTTCTCGACCCGCAGGTCGTCGCCGAGAGCGCCGCGCACCTGGAGCTCCAACTGGTTGTCCCGCTTCTCGGCGCCGCCGGGGAGCGGGGCGAACGGATAGAACGTGCCGCGCTTGTAGAGGTAGACGAGCGCCAGCGCACGCCCCTCCGCGTCCCGGAAGCCGATCAGCGAGCAGAGCAGGTGCGGGCCGAAGCCGCCGTCCTGGAGCAGGGTGTTCACCGCGTGCAGGTCGTTGACGAGGCCCGCCGTGTCGTCGGCCGGGTGGGTGGCGAGGAGCCAGGTGTAGCCGTACGTGTCGCGGCTGAACTCCACCGGGATGCCGCCGCGCTCGGTGTCCGCGTCGAGCAGCTCCCGTACGTCCTCCTGGAGGCGAGCGAAACCGCCGCCTTCCACGCCCGCGAAGCAGACCGAGCCCAGGCCGGTCGGCGTGAGGCCGGTGGCGGCCTGGAGGGTGAGGGCGGCGGAGGGGACGGCGAAGAGCTGGTCGAGGTCGGGGCGGACGGGTTTGCTGCGGCCGAGGATGGCGTCGAGCAGGCCCACGGAACGGCTCCTTATCGGGACAGGTCGGTGGAGATGCGGGACAGCTGGTCCAGGCGCTGTTCCAGCGTCGGGTGCGAGGAGAACAGCCGGCCCAGGGACTCCTTCGCGGAGAACGCGGGCATGAAGTAGAACGCGTTGTACGGCTCCGCTTTCCGCAGGTCCTCGGTCGGGATGCGGGCCATCTGGCCGCTGACCTTCGTCAGCGCCGAGGCGAGGGCGGAGGGCCGGCCGGTGAGGAGGGCGGCGGCGCGGTCGGCGGAGAGCTCACGGTAGCGGGAGAGCAGCCGGGTGAGCAGGAAGCTGATCGCGTACACGACGGCGCTGATCAGCGGGATGAGCAGGAGCAGGACGCCGGCCGGGTCGTTGCCGGGACGGCTGCGCGCGAAGCCGCCCCAGAGAGCGATCCGCGTGATGATGCCGGCCAGGACGCCGAGGAACGAGGCGATCGTCATGACGGCGACGTCCCGGTGCGCGACGTGGGACATCTCGTGCGCGAGGACGCCTTCCAGTTCCTCCGGCTCCAGCCGGCGCAGCAGGCCCGTCGTCGCGCAGACGAGAGCGGTCTTCTCGCTGCGGCCGGTGGCGAACGCGTTCGGTACGTCACTCTCGGCGATGGCCACCTTGGGTTTCGGCATGTCCGCCAGCGCGCAGATGCGGTCGATGGTGCCGTGCAGCTCGGGGGCCTGTTCGGGCGTGACCTCGCGGGCGCCCATGCCGTACGCCGCGATGCGGTCGCTGAACCAGAACTGGGCGATGAACAGGCCGCCGGTGATGATCAGGATGATCGGCCAGGAACCGCGCAGGGCCGCGAGGAGCACGCCCACGAAGACGACGTACAGCAGACCGATCAGGAACATGGTGGTGACCATGCGACCGGTCAGGCCCCGGTCCGGGGCGTAGCGGGAACGGGCTCGTGGCATCGGTACCTCCAGCGACTCGCCTTCCTCCCATAGTGCCCTCTTCCTGTTGAAACCGGGTTAAGGGGGGCGGTGGGGTGCTGGTGGGGCCGCTTCAGGGCCAGAGCAGCTCGCGCGTCCATGCGCCGCCTTCCGTGCCGCTCCCCGTACGGCGGTAGCGGAGCCGGATGTGGCGCCGCCGGGCGTCGCCCTGGAAGAACTCGGCCTCGGCCGGCTCGACCACGTACCGGGTCCAGGTCGGAGCCTCGGCGTCCGGCTCCGCCTGGGCCCGCTCCCAGGCCGCGTCGGCCGTCCGGTGGAGGGTGTCCACGGACTCCACGACCTCGCTCTGTGAGCCGGTCAGCGCGGCGGCGAGGGCTCCGGTGGACCGGGCATGCAGGTCGGCGTGGCTTTCGGCCGGTGTGCAGCGGAGAACGGGGCCCCGGACCCGTACCTGGCGGCCCAGAGCCGGCCAGTAGAAGCCGAGCGCGGCGTACGGGCGGGCGGCGAGCTGGTGGCCCTTGGCGCTGGTGGTGTGCGAGGCGAAGTGGAAGCCGCGCTCGTCGGCACCGTGGAGGAGCAGGGTGCGTACGTCGGGGAGGCCGTCGGCGTCCGCCGTGGCGAGGGTCATCGCGTGCGGCTCGGGCTGCCCGGCCGCCACGGCGTCGGCGAACCACGCATGGAAGAGGGGGAGGGGCGAGGGCGGGGCGGTGGCCGGGTCGAAGTGCGGCAGTTCGGTGTCCCAGACGCGTTGGGCGTGCAGGAGGGAGGAGAAGAGGCGCGGGGCGGGTGCGTTCATGGTGGCTATTTGACCGCATGGCTTGCCTCTGATCGCTGTAGCACGATGAGACACAGAGCGCTACGGTGGCTTTATGAAGACCATCACGCAGCGGGAGTTCCGCAACAAGTCCGCAGAGGTCATGGACGCGGTGGAGGGCGGTGAGACCTTCCACATCACCCGGAATGGCATAGAGGTCGCCGAACTGCGCCCCCTCAGTCGCAAGAGGCAGCTCAGCGCAGAGGAGCTCGTGGCCCGGCATCGGCGGCTGCCCCGAGTGGACGGTGCGCTGCTGCGCCGCGAGGCGGATGAGTTCTTCGGCGGGGACGACCGGGTGGGCGACGACGACGTGTGGGAGCGCAACGGTGGCTGAGCGACACCGCGCGGGTGTGCTCGATACCTGCGCGTACATCGATCTCGATGTGCTGGAGCCGGAGCGGCTGCCCGCGCTGCCCCTCCTTACGGCCGTTTCGCTGGCCGAACTCCAGCAGGGGGTGGCCATGGCGAAGGACCCGCTGGTGCGGGCCGCGCGGATGGAGAAGCTGGGGGCGGCGGTGGCAGACTTCGAACCGCTCCCCTTCGACGCGGCCGCCGCCGCACGCTACGGGACCCTCGTCACGCTCGTCCTCGCGGCTGGGCGCGACCCTCGGCCGCGACGCCTGGACCTGATGATCGCGTCCATCGCGTCGGTCCGGGATCTGCCGCTCTGCACGCGGAACGCTGACGACTTCAAGGGGCTGGAGAGCGCGGTCACGGTCGTCGGGCTGTGAGACAGGCGGAGCGGTGGCCCCCTCACCCCCGCCCCAGCACCACCGTCCCCGACGAGCAGAACCAGCCGCCCGTCCCCGATGCCACCGCCAGCTCCGGCAGGCGGCCTCCGGACCGGTGGACCTGGCGGTCGCCGGCCTCGCCGCGTAGCTGGCGTACCGCCTCCACCAGCAGGAACAGGCCGCGCATCCCGGGATGGCAGGCGGAGAGGCCGCCGCCGTCCGTGTTCACCGGCAGCTCGCCGCGCAGGCCCGTGCGGCCCTTTTCCACGAACGCGCCGCCCTCGCCCTTCGCGCAGAAGCCCAGGTCCTCCAGCGTCACCAGCGTCATGTACGTGAACGCGTCGTAGATCTCCGCCAGGTCGATGTCGGCCGGCCGCACTCCGGCCCGCTCGAAGGCCAGGCGGCCCGAGACGGCGGCCGGCGAGACCGTGAAGTCCTCCCACTCCGACATGGTCACGTGCGAGACGTGCTCGCCGGTGCCGAGGATCCACACCGGCGCCTTTGCCGTGTCCGGTACGTACTCCTCCGCCGCCAGCAGCACCGCGCAGCCTCCGTCGCTGCGGATACAGCAGTGCAGCTTGGTGAACGGGTCCGCGATCATGGGCCCGGACAGCACGTCGTCCACCGTGATCGGGTCCCGGAACATCGCCTCCGGGTTCGCCGCCGCGTTCGCGCGGGCCGTCACGGCCACCTCGGCGAGCTGCTCCAAGGTCGTGCCGTACGCGTGCATGTGGCGGCGGGCGGCCATCGCGTACTTGGCGATCAGGCTGTGTCCGTACGGCACCTCGAACTGGAGCGGCCCTCGTGCTCCGAACGACAGGTTCGACGTGCGGCGGCCCGCCTTGATGTCGGCCCGGGCCGTGGATCCGTAGACGAGGAGTACGGCCTTCGCCCGGCCCGCCGCGATCGCGTCCGCCGCGTGGGCCGCCATCACCTCCCAGGTCGCGCCGCCCACCGCCGTGGAGTCGACCCAGGTCGGCCGCAGCCCCAGATACTCCGCGACCTCCACCGGCGCCAGCGTTCCGAGTCCGGCTGAGGCGAAGCCGTCCACCACCGAGCGGTCCAGGCCGGAATCGGCCAGCGCGCGGCGGGCCGCCTGGGCGTGGAGGGCGTACGGCGTGGCGTCGTCGACGCGTCCGCACTCCGCGAGCGCGATGCCGACGACAGCGACCTTGCGAGGGAGGCGGGACGAGGAAGCGGGCATGAATCTGACGGTACATCAGGTGACGGTGCCCGCAACCGGGTCGTACGCGTGGCTTCCGTACGCCCTTGTGCTTGCGGGACTCTGGGAATCGGCTTGCTCTGCACCTAACATGACGGGCCGTCAGGTCAGGAACCGCTCCGGTTCCTGAAGGGAGGAGCCCGACGATGGACGCCGCCTTCACCGCGGAACAGGACGAGATCCGCCGCATCCTGCGCGACCTGCTCGTCCGCCACAGCGGCCCCGGCGAGGTCCGCGCCGCCGTGTGCACCGCCGAGGGCCACGACCGGGCCCTGTGGCGCCGCCTCGCGCAGGAGCTCGGGCTGCCGGGGCTCGCGCTGCCGGAGGAGTACGGCGGTACCGGCTGCACCGCCACCGAGCTGGCCCTCGCCTGCGAGGAGACCGGCCGTGCCCTGCTGCCCTCGCCGCTCCTCGCCACCGCCGTACTCGCCGCGCCGCTGATCACCGCGCTCGGTACTCCGGCACAGCGCGCCGACCTGCTGCCCCGGATCGCCGCCGGCACCCTCACCGCCGCACTCGCCGCACCCGGCGGGTCCATGGCCACCGCTCTCGGCCTCACCGCCGACAACCGCACCGGCCACTGGGCGGGCGGAGGACGGGCCGGTGGCGTCCAGGCCCGCCGGGACCTCGAAGACGGCGGCTGGCGGCTCTACGGCGAGGCCGAACGGGTCCTCGACGGACACAGCGCCGGACTCCTCCTCGTCGCGGCCCACACCGGCGGCTATCCGCGCAGCCGGACGCTCCTCCTCCTCGTGTCCGCCGAGGCCGAAGGGCTGGCACGTACCCGGCTGACCGCGATGGACGAGACCCGGCCCCTCGCCCGTGTCGAGCTGCGCGACACTCCGGCCGAGCTCCTTGGTGGGGACGCGGGGACGGACTGTTGCGACGCGCTCGCCGCCACCGGGCGGACCGCCGCCGCCGTTCTCGCCGCCGAGGCGGTCGGCGCGGCGGCCGGTGCGCTGGAGCGGACCGTGGCGTACGTGAAGGAGCGCGAGCAGTTCGGCCGGGCGATCGGGTCGTTCCAGGCGGTCAAACACCGCCTCGCCGACCTGTACGTACGGGTGGAGGCGGCCCGCTCCGCCGCGTACCACGCCGCCCGGGACCCGGCGGCGGGCCCGCTCGCGCTGGCCCAGGCGCTGGAGGCGGCCCGGATCGTGGCCGGTGAGGCCGTACAGCTGCACGGCGGTATCGGCTTCACCTGGGAGCACGAGGCGCACCTGTACGTGAAGCGGGCGGCGGGCGACGAGCTGCTCTTCGGGCCCGTACACCGGCTGCGTGACCATGCGGCCGGGCGGGCCGGGCTGTTCGGGGACGTGGCGCCGCAGGGTCTTGCGCACGGGGTGGCCGTCTGATGGCGGGCGCCGGTGGCCGGGCCGTCCGGCTGGTCCGGAAGGTCTCCTCGACCCGCGCCTTCGCGAAGGTCGCTCCGCACGTCGTGCCCGTCCTGGACCGCACCGTGCACCGGCTCACCCGCGGCAAGGTGCTGCCGAGCGCGCGGATGCTGCCGGGGCTCGTCCTGACGGTGCCGGGCGCGCGGAGCGGGCGGCTCCGGGTGACTCCGCTGGCCTGTATGCCGGAGGGGGAGTCCGAGAGCACGTGGATCCTGGTCGGCAGCAATTTCGGCCGTACGGGTCATCCGGCCTGGACCGCGAATCTGCTGGCCCGCCCGGAGGAGGCCGTCATCAGCTGGCGCGGCCGGTCCATTCCGGTGCGGGCGCGGCTGCTGGAAGGAGCGGAGCGGGAGGAGGTGTGGCGGGTGGCGCTGAGGTTCTGGCCGCCGTACGCGGCGTACCAGGCGCGGGTGGAGCGGGAGATCCGGCTCTTCCGGCTGGAGCGGCGGTAGTTGAGGCCCGTCCTGCCGTGGGTGTCCGGGAACACCGACGGCGGACCACCGGCAGAGTGCGTGGTGGTCCGCCGTCGGTGAGACAGGACGTGCGTGCCGGTGGGACTACTTGGTGGGCTTCTTGCCGGTGATGCCCAGGTGCACCAACAGCGCCAGGTTCGGGCGCAGTTCGGCCTGCTTCACGCCCCAGGTGGTGAACCCCTTCTGGTGCGAGGCGACCGCGGCCAGCATCGCGACCAGCGAGCCCGCCATCGCCGCGGCGCTGACGTCCTTGTCGACCTTGCCCTTGGTCTGGAGCTCCTTCACCGAATCGGTGAGGGAGTTGGTGACCGAGTTCAGGATCTTCATGCGGATCTTGTAGAACCGCTTGTCCCCTTCGGCCGCGCCGAGGTCGATCACGCGGAGGATCGCGTCGTTGCGGCGCCAGAAGTCGAGGAATCCTTCGACGAGTTCCTCGGCCGTCTGCCAGCCGGCCTTGCCGACCCACGGGCGTCCGGCGACCAGTTCGGTCAGTCCGGCACCCTCCTTGGCGACCTCCTCGGCGATTTCGAGGACGGCGCCCTCCACATCGGGGAAGTACTGGTAGAAAGTCGCGGGTGAAGTCCCGGCCTTCCGGGCGACGTCGATGACTTTGACGTCCCGGTACGGCGAGGAGCTGAGCATCTCGCTGAGGCAGTCGAGCAGCTTCTGCCGCGTCGCCTGACCGCGTCGACCGGCCACGCGGCCGTCGACGGTACGTACTTGTCCTGTCATGCCGTCAGCTTACCGAGGGGTGATGGGAGCGCTATTCGGCCGACTGCAAATGGGGAACGCCGCAGGAACGCCGGGGTGCGAAGGGTGCGGAGCGGGTGCGGCGCATGTTTTCGGCCGCTGCGCCGGAGGCCCTGGGGCGCGCCGTCACCGCAGGACGATGGTGTTATCAACAGCCTGTGGACAACTTCGGTGGACAACCTGCGTCCACCTGGTGACCGCACCTTCATTATCCGATCAAATGTTCCCTATGGGTCGCTTCGGCCGTCGCTCGGGGCGCGCCGGGCCGGTCGCGCCGTTACGTTGACTGTGACGGGCGTCACTGCGATGGCACCGCAAGGGAACTGCGACGGAAGGACCGGGCCCCATGGCCGCATTCGCGCACTCGGCGCCGTGCTGGGTGGACGTGCAGCTCTCCGACCTCGAAGCGGGCAAGCGCTTCTACGGCGGCCTCTTCGGCTGGACCTTCCGCGCGGCCGACGGCATGCCCTTCGCGGACGCGCTGAGCGGCGGCAGGCTCGTCGCCGCGCTCGCCGCCAAGAAGGACGGGCGGATGCCGACGGCCTGGGGCGTCTACTTCGCCACCGACGACATCCGGGCCACCGTCGCCGCCATCCGCGAACACGGCGGCCAGATCATCACCGACCCGGTACGGGCGGGCCTCGCCGGGATCGTGGCGCAGGCGGCCGACCCCGGAGGCGCGGTCTTCGGCCTCTGGCAGCCCGAGGAGCGCGAAGGGTTCGAGAAGCGGAACGAGCCCGGCTCCTTCTGCTGGACCGAGGTCCACACCCGGCAGCCGGAGAAGGTGGACGCCTTCTACGAGCAGGTCTTCGGCTTCCGCGGCACCGACCTGGACGAGGCGGGCAACGACGTCTCCGGCGACGCCGAAGCGCTGGTCGACTTCCGGATGTGGTCGCCCGAAGGCAGCGAACCCGGTCCGGAGACCGCCGTCGGCGGCCGCAGCGTCATCACGGACGCGTTCCCGGCCGAGCTGCCGAGCTACTTCCTCAACTACTTCACCGTCGCCGACTGCGACGCGGCGGCCGAACTCGCCGTACAGCTCGGCGGCCGCGTCTCCGCGCCGCCCTTCGACATCCCGTACGGGCGGATGGCGGTCCTCCACGACGACCAGGGAGCGCTCTTCGCGGTGCTCCAGCCGAGCGAACTGCTTCCCTGACCCCGTCACGTACCCCTTGTGGGCGAGAATCGGCCGAAGTGACATGAGACACCCACATCCGCCCCCGGGTTCGCAACCGGCGCCCGAGCCAGGAAGAATCAGGGTGCGCACCGCCAGGTGGTGCCCAGCGGTGAGACGCTGCGCAGGCCGGAAATCGCACCGGGCGGTAACGGGCGGGTAATTCGCGGGCTTCGTTCCTGAGGTCCGTACGGGGAGGTGGCAGGCACGTGATGGAGCAGCTGACGCAGCACGACCCGAGACGGATCGGCCCGTTCGAGGTGCTGGGACGGCTCGGGGCCGGCGGCATGGGGCTGGTCTATCTCGCCCGCTCGGCGTCGGGCCGGCGGGTGGCGATCAAGACGGTACGGACCGAGCTCGCCGAGGACCAGCTCTTCCGGGTCCGCTTCACGCGCGAGGTCGAGGCGGCCCGCGCGGTCAGCGGCTTCTACACCGCCGCCGTGGTCGACGCCGACCCCCGTGCCGCCGTGCCGTGGCTGGCCACCGCCTATGTGCCCGCGCCCTCGCTCGAAGAGATCGTCAACGAGTGCGGCCCGATGCCGACCCAGGCCGTACGGTGGCTGGCCGCCGGGATCGCCGAGGCCCTCCAGTCCATCCACGGCGCCGGGCTGGTCCACCGCGACCTGAAGCCGTCCAACGTGCTCGTCGTCGAGGACGGCCCGCGCGTCATCGACTTCGGCATCGCGTCGGGCGTCTCCAACACCCGCCTGACCATGACGAACGTGGCCGTCGGCACGCCCGCCTACATGTCGCCCGAGCAGGCCCGCGACTCGCGCAGCGTCACCGGCGCCAGCGACATCTTCTCGCTCGGCTCCACCCTCGTCTTCGCCGCCACCGGCCACGCTCCGTACCACGGGGCCAACCCGGTCGAGACGGTGTTCATGCTGCTGCGCGAGGGACCCGACCTGGAAGGGCTGCCGGACGACCTGCGGCCGCTCATCGACTCCTGCATGCAGATGGACGCCTCCCGCCGGCCCAGCCCCGCCGACCTCCAGGCCCAGCTCGCGCCGCACCTCTTCGCCTCCGGCAGCGACGACAGCGGTACGGCGTCGGCCTGGCTGCCGACCCCGGCGACGGCCATGATCGAACGGCGCCGAGGAGGCGGCCGCACCGCACCGCCCGTGCCTTCCGCGCCTCCGCCGCGCCCTCCGCAGCCTCCACGCGCCCCGGACCGCGCTTCGGACCGGAGTCCGGACCGCGTTCCGGACCGTGGATCCGAGTGGCGCGGTGGGAACGACCTGCGCTCGCCGTCCCCGCTCTCCTCCTCGCCTCCGGCACCTGACAGCGGACCCGTCCACCTGCCCGGCGCCAAGGCGCCGATCGGTCCCGGGCCGAAGCCGGGAGAGGTCCGGGGCGCGGCCGCCGCGTATCCGGCGGCCGCGACGGGCTGGGTCCGTCCGCCCGCGGGCCTGAACGGCTCGGCCGCCGGTACGTCCACGGCGGCCACCGCACCCGTACCGGCTCCGGGACCCGCACCGGACGCCTCGCCCGCCGCGCCGGACCGGTGGCGGCCGTGGCGCTTCCGCATGTCCAACGACGTGTGGGGGACGCCGGTGGTCTCCGGTGACCTGCTGTACGTCACGTCCTTCGAGATCCACGCGCTGGACGTCGGCAACGGGCGCCGCCAGTTCAAGACCCGGGACGTGGCGTGGGCGATGGCGGTCGAGGGCGGCCGCATCCACGCCTCGGACGGCCCGTCGCTGTACGCGCTGGACGCGGCGTCCGGTGCCGAGCAGTGGCGGCTCCGGACCGACGCCTGGGTGTACGCGCTCAAGGCCGACCGGGGCACGGTGCTGACCGCGACCCGGGGCGGCGGGGTGCAGGGGTGGGAGGCGTCCAGCGGCGACAAGCTGTGGGAGATCACCGGGGTCCAGAGCGACTTCGAGACGGCGGAGGCCGCGCCGGTCATCCACGACGGCACGGTCTACGTCTGGCAGGACGCCCGACTCCGCGCGCTCGACGCCCGTACGGGCCTGGAGCGCTGGTCGTACCCGATCGGCGACGCGGCCTCCTGCGGCGGCGTCCCGGTCCGGGTGACGCCGGCGCCGGACGGCTACGTCTACATCGCGGCGGGCACGCGCGTGCTGGCCGTGGACACGGTCTCCGGCCGCGTGCGCTGGCACTTCGAGTCGCCGGCGGTCTTCCTCTCGCCGCCGGCCTTCGCGCCGGGACCGGCGGTGACCGGCGGCGGGGTCTACCTCGCGGACTACCTCGGCACGGTGTACGCGCTCGACGCGACGACCGGCAAGGACCGCTGGCGCATCGCCACGGAGGCCCGCGCCTCGCTCGAACCGGTGCTCGTCGCGGTCGGCAACGTCCACGTGGGCAGCGGCAGCGCGCTCTACACGCTGGACGCGGTCACCGGCACGCCGAAGTGGCGCTTCGCGGCGGGCGGCGACGTGGTGGGCTCGCCGGTCGTGGCGGACGGCCGCGTCCACTTCGGCTCGGCGGACCACGTGCTGTACACGCTGGACGCGGCGGGCGGCCAACTCCGCTGGAAGCTGGCGACAGGCGGCGAGATCACGGGCTCGCCGGTGGCGCAGGCGGGCGTGGTGTACGCGTGCAGCAAGGACCGGTGCGTGTACGCGCTGGACGCGCTGAAGGGCACGGGCACGGGAAACAGGGCCCGGACCTGAGCCGGACACCCCAGCACCTGAGCCGGACACCCCAGCACCTGAGCCGGACACCCCAGCCCGTCCGGCGTTTGAGGACGGAAGCCCCGACGAGGTGACCGTCACTGCTCCGGTGGCCGCCCAGGCGGGTGCACCGGATCCCTAGGATCCCCGGGCCCGGGCCACCGCCCCGGCACCTGCGGATACGACCGCGTACGGGGATCACGGGGATCGGGCCCCGTGTAAGGATCCACCTCCGGCTCCGGCCAAGGCGACGTGTTCGTCGACATCCCCGGCTCCTGCGTAGGCGGCCACATGTCCACCTGATCCGCCGGCGGCGCCTCGTACGGCTCGACCGGCCGACGCTCCCGCCGCCGACGGCCCTTCATCAACACCGCCCCGATCACCATCAGCACGCCACCCGCCAGAGCGTTCACCACCCCCACTCCCAGCCCCACCCCGTCCCCGCCCACCGTCAGCGACCCCGTCGCCTGTCCCTGGCGGACCATCCACAGGATCGTGAAGCCCAGCACCACCAGCCCCGCGAGCGCGACGACGAGCCGCGACCGCAGCAGCACGCCCAGAACCACCAGCACCGCCGCGCCCAGGAACGGCAGCAGCACCGACACCAGCACCCCCGACTCCGTGGCGGTGATGCCTCCGAACAGGTCCTCCACCTGGTACTCCCGCCCCGTCCGGCCCTCGTACCAGTCACGGAACGGGCTCAGCACGGCCGACGCCGCCCCGGCCAGGGCGACGAGTGAGCCGAGGATGTTGCGGATCATCGTCAGCCTCCAACGGCGTACGGCGAACACCCCCCGCACGGCCGACGCTACGCCGGGACGATCACCGCCGCCACGCGGACGCCACCGACCGCCATGAGGATGCCCCGCCCCGCGGATCATGACGTGACCGTGACAGGGTCATGACCTAGGCGTCGGCCCCGTCCGGCATGCTGTCGGACGGCAGCACGGGAAACGACGACACACGACAACACAAGGAACGACACAAGGGGGGCTGCATCCATGATGCGGCGACAGATGAAGCTCGCGGCGGTCCTGGTCGTGGTGGTGCTCGCGCTCACCGGATTCTCGACGTCCACCAGCGGCGGCAAGGGCAGCAAGAGCAAGGGCAGCAGCAGTTCGGGCGGCGGCTGCTCCAACTCCGAGAAGAGCAACAGCGGTTACCGCCACACCGACTACAGCGACGACGACTACGACGACAACTCCGGCTCCGGCTCGTCCGGTTCCACCTACGGAACCCCGACGCCCACCGCCACCGACGGCCCCGCCGTCCGCGTGATCCGCTGCGCCCAGCCCCGTAAGGGCAAGCGCAAGGCGGTCACCGCGTCCGTAATCGAGCTGCGGTCCAACGACAGCCGCAGTTACGCGTACGAGGTGGACGTGACGTTCTACGACGGCCGCGGGAACATCGTCGACACCGCCGAGACCACGACGACCCTCGACGCCGGTGACGTCCGCAACCTCACCGTACGGATGGAGAGCCCGCGCCGGGTCTCCGAGGTCAAGCGGTGCGAGGTAACGGCTCAACTGCTCTGAACGGAGAGGGAGCGGGCTCGGCGCCGTAAGACCTCACCGCACCCTCGGCGCCTCGCCTCCGCCCGCGTCCCGCCGTCCCGCGAACAGCTCCGCCTGCCGCTCCGGCCCCAGGTTCCCGAGCGCGATCAGCGCGGGTGCCTGGGCCATCGCCTGCGTACGCGCGGCCTCCTTCGCCGACCACACCGCCCGGACCGTGCCCTGCACCGCGTCCGTCGGGTATCCGGCGATCACCGCCGCCGTCCGCAGTGCCGCCGCCACCGCACCGCCGGGCTCCGTCACCTCGCTGACCAGACCGATCGCGTACGCCCGCTCGGCGCCGACCCGTTCCGCCGTACCCATCAGGGCCATCCGCGCCACTTCGCCGAACGGCATCCGCTGGGCCATCGCGATCGCCTCGTACGCCGAGACCATCCCGTACGTCGTGTGCGGGTCGAAGAAGGTCGCCTCGCGCGAGGCGATCACGAACTCCGCCTCGCCCAGCAGGTAGAACGCCCCGCCGCACGCCATCCCTTCCACGGCCGCGACCACCGGCTTCCACAGGTCGTTCGCCTTGGGTCCGATCCGCAGGAGAGGATCGTCGATGGCGTACGGAGAAGGAGGCTGCGGGACCTTGGTGTCCCGGTCGATCCCGGTGCAGAAGGCGCGGGTGCCGGCCCCGGTGAGGACCACGGCCCGTACCGACACGTCGTACCGCAACTCCCGCCACACCGAGCTCAGTCCGTCGGCCATCTGCAGGTCGATCGCGTTGAGCCTCGTAGGCCGGTCCAGGACCACGAGCGCGACCCCGCGCTCCGCGTCCCGCTCGATACGCAGCGCCACCGCTCACCGCTCCAGCAGCCAACGGACCAGCGTGGCACTGCCACTTGGCCCAGCCGGACAGAAGACCGCCCGCACCGGCGCACCGATCCGCAGCCGCGCCGGGTCCACCGAGTTCAGCGGCGCCTCGGCGGACGCGACGACGTTCCCGGCCAGCCGGATGTGCGGAGCCTCCACCAGCTCCACCACCACCGCGTTGTACGGCGCCTGTTCGGCGTAGGCGGGGAGCAGCGGCGGGTGCGGGATCACGTACGACCAGAGCCGGCCGCGCCCGCTCATCACCCGCCACTCGCTGTCGAAGGAGCCGCAGTGCGGGCAGCAGGGCCGGGGCGGGAAGCGGAGTTCGCCGCAGGCGGCGGAGGCGCAGGCCTGGACGCGCAGCTCGCCTCGGGCGGCGTACTGCCAGAAAGGCGCACCGTCCTCGTCGACCACGGGAAGCAGCAGGGAATCGTGCACGGCCATCTCCTCAACTCCTCAGCAGTACGGCGGAGGTCGGTACGCCTTCACCTGCCGTGACCAGGCAGGTCGCCGCGTCCGGCACCTGCGCGGTGGACGTCCCGCGCAGCTGTTTGACGCCCTCGGTGATGAGGTTGAACCCGTGGACGTACGCCTCGCTCAGCCCGCCGCCGCCGGTGTTGACCGGCAGCCGCCCACCGCTCTCCAGCGCACCGCCCTCCGTGAACGCGCCGCCCTCGCCGCGCCCGCAGAAGCCGTAGCCCTCCAAGGAGAGCGGGACGAGCGGCGTGAACGCGTCGTAGATCTGGGCCACATCGACGTCGTCCGGCCCGAAGTCGGCCTGTTTCCACAGCTGTCGGGCCGCTGTCCAGGCGGGACCGGTGAGCGGGTCGTCGTTCCAGTAGTTGACCATTCCGTGGTGCTGGGCGGGCAGGCCCTGGGCGACGGAGTGGAGGTAGACGGGCCGCTGCCGGCAGTCGCGGGCGCGCTCGGCGGAGACGATGACACACGCCAACGCACCGTCTGTCTCCAGGCAGTTGTCGAAGAGGCAGAGCGGCTCGCTGATCCAGCGGGAGGTCATGTACATCTCGCGGGTCAGCGGACGCTCGTACATGATCGCGGCCGGATTCTGGTTGGCCCGGTTGCGGCAGGCGAGGGCCACGTTGAAGAGGTGGTCACGCGTGGCTCCGTACTCGTGCATGTAGCGGCGGGCCAGCATGCCGATCTCGTCGGCGGGCCGCAGCAGTCCGTACGGTCTGGTCCACTGCGCGGGCGTCGGCAGCTGTACGGCGGTGTTCTTCCACGGCCGAGGGCCCGACCCGCGCTTCCGTGACCGCCAGGCGACACCGACGCTCGCCTGTCCGGTGGCGATGGCGCCGGCGAGATGGCCGAGCGTGGCACAGGAACCGCCACCTCCGTAGCCGACCTTGGAGAAGAAGGTGACATCGCCGGCGCCGATCGCCTTGGCGACCTCCACCTCGTCGGTCTCCTCCATCGTGTACGAGGCGAAGCCGTCGACCTCCGACGGTGCGATGCCCGCGTCGTCCAGGGCCGCCAGGATCGCCCGGCAGGCGAGCGTCTTCTCGGACTCCGGGAGCCGTTTCGCGAAGCCCGTCTGTCCGATCCCGGCTATCGCCGTCGCGTCCTTGAGCGTCGCCATCCGCCAACCTCCCGCACTCCCGCGCCTGCTGACAGCGGCAGAGGCTACCGCTAATCTGACGGATAGTCAGCTGGTGCGGCGGCGGGAAGGCGGGCGCGTGATGCGGGGCGACGAGGAGTGGGGCTCCATCGCGGGGCTGGTACGGGAGGCGGCGCGGCGGTTCGGACCGGCGGAGGCGGTGGTCGAGGGCCGCACCCGCCTCACGTACGCCGGACTCGGCGCCCGGGTGGAGCGCGCGGCGGCCGCGTGCCTGGCCGCCGGCGTGGAGCCGGGCGACCGGGTCGCGATCTGGGCGCCGAACACGCTGGACTGGATCGTCTCCGGGCTCGGCGCGGTGAGCGCGGGCGCGGTGCTGGTCCCGCTGAACACCCGGTTCAAGGGCACGGAGGCGGCGCACATCCTGCGCCGCAGCCGGGCCAGGCTGCTCTTCGTCACCGGCACCTTCCTGGGCACCTCCTACGTGGCGTCGCTGCGCCGGGCCGAGGTCGAACTGCCGGACCTGGAGCGGGTGGTGGTGCTGGCGGACGCGGCTCCGGAGGACTACACGAGCTGGCCGGAGTTCCTGGCGGCGGGCGAGGACGTACCGGCGTCCACCGTACGGGAACGGGCCGACGCCATCCGTCCCTCGGACCCCTCCGACATCATCTACACCTCGGGCACCACGGGTGCGCCGAAGGGTGCGGTGATCACGCATGCGCAGACGCTCCGCGCGTACGCGATCTGGAGCGAGCTGGCGGGCCTGCGCGAAGGCGACCGCTACCTGATCGTGAATCCGTTCTTCCACACTTTCGGCTACAAGGCCGGGATCATCGCCTGCCTGATGCGCGGGGCCACGATGGTTCCGCAGCCGGTCTTCAGCGTGGACACGGTGCTGGCGAACATCGCGGCGGAACGTATCTCCGTCCTGCCCGGACCGCCGACCCTCCACCAGTCCCTCCTGGACCACCCGGCCCGCGACGCCCACGACCTGACAGCCCTGCGCCTGGTGGTCACGGGCGCGGCCGTCGTCCCGCTCCGGCTGGTGGAGCGCCTGCGCGGCGAGCTGCACATCGCCACGGTCCTCACGGCGTACGGCCTCTCCGAGGCGAGCGGCATCGTCACCATGTGCCGCCGAGGCGATCCGGCGGAGACCGTGGCCACCACGTCCGGCCGCGCGATCCCCGGCACCGAGGTCCGCGTCCTGGCCGGTCCCGGAGAGCCCGGCGAGATCCAGCTCCGCGGCTTCAACGTGATGACCGGCTACTTCGAGGACCCGGAGACCACGGCCGCCACCATCACCGCGGACGGCTGGCTCCGCACCGGCGACGTGGGCGTCCTGGACGAGGCGGGCAACCTGCGGATCACGGACCGGATCAAGGACATGTTCATCGTGGGCGGCTTCAACGCCTACCCGGCCGAGATCGAACAGCTCCTCGGCCTCCACCCGGACATCGCCGACGTGGCGGTCGTCGGCGTCCCGGACCCGCGCCTCGGCGAGGTCGGCAAGGCGTACGCGGTCCGCCGCCGCGGCGCCACGGTGACGGCGGACGACCTGATCGCCTGGTCCCGCCGCGAGATGGCGAACTTCAAGGTGCCGAGGACGGTGGAGTTCGTCCCGGAACTCCCGCGCAACGCGAGCGGCAAGGTGGTGAAGGGGGAGCTGCGGGGGAGTGGGTAGCGCATCTCCGTTCGACTTCACCGGATGGGATGAACGGGCCGAGGGCGACACCGTGAACCGGAGGTCGGCCCGGGGGCCTTCAGCGCGTATGTCACGCGGGCCATAGAGCGTCAGCGCGAGCATGACCGGCTGGGGGAGCTGGTGGCGTGGATGCAGACGGAGCGCGGCCCGCTCACCGAGGAGGAGCAGGATGCGGCCACCGCCGAGATGCGGGACATCGAGCGGTGGTTCGAGGAGCGGGAAACCGACGGACACGGTGAAGAGGCGGCAGCTGCCTGATGAAGGACATCTGCTTCATCCTGGACTCGGTGGCGCTGTCCAGGGTTGCTCTGCGTGACCGTACGATGACAGCCATCCTGACGAAGGCGCACCAGGCGGGCAACCGGGTGATGACGAGCCCCACGACCCTCGTGGAGGCGTACCACGGCAAGGTCCGTCCGGCGGAGTGGAACTGGGCCATGTCCCGCCTCGTCGTCGAGCCGGTCACCAGGGAGCTCGCGGACGAGGCGATCCGGCTCCTGCTGGACACGGGCCTCCACGGCCACAAGTACGCCATCGACGCGGTGCTGGCGGTGCTGGCGAACCGGCAGCGCGGCCGGACGGTCGTCTTCACCTCCGACGCCGACGACCTGAGCAAGCTGTGCGCGCCCCGGGTGCAGGTCCGGGCCTTGTAACCCGTCCACCGCACACACCCGAGGGGCCCGAGCCCATCCCCAGGCTCGGGCCCCTCTGCGTACGACGGCCGCGACGGCTCCCCCTCCGCGCCACCGCGGCCGCTCCCCCGTACGTACCCCCGGTACCCCCGTACCCCGTCGGAAAGGTCTACTTCTTCGGCTTCAGCGGCTCGCTCGTGGCGTGCTGGTCGCCCTGGATGGTCGCGCCCGTGGGCTCGCCCGTCGCGTGCTGGTCGCCCTGGATGGTCGCGCCGGCCGGCTCGCCCGTGGCGTGCTGGTCGCCGAGCTTGGAGAGCTGGTCCTTCTGGGTGTCGGCCATGGCGGTCAACTCCTTCTCTTCGTACGTGCGCAGTGGGTTGACGAGGCTCGTCCGGCTGTTCCCCCGTGGACTGCCGGACGAGCCTCTCAGGGCCGCTCACCCTAGTGGTGCGGCCGATGTCGCCCCCGTCTGCCCCCCGACGCGACGGATCGACAGCGCTGAGCATGCCTGGGCGCGATAAACGAACGATGAACGCGTCCGTTTCTCAGGACGCCGTCGTCGTCAGCAGCGACCTGACCTGGGCCGCTTCCGTCGAGCCGAGGGTGTCGTAGATGTCCAGTGCCTCGTTCCAGCAGACCTGGGCGCGGCGGGTCTGGCCTATGCCGGCCAAAGCGCGTCCCAGCACGGTCAGGACGTTGCCCCGCCGCCAGTCGCCGCCGATGCCGCGCAGCACGGTCAGAGCCGACTCGGCGTACTGGGCGGCCCTTGCGGGATGGCCGGAGGCGATCTCGACCTCGGCCAGCCGGAACAGGGCCATCCCTTCCCACAGCCGCTGCCGGCTGTCCCGGAATATCTCCAGCGCCTCGGTCAGCTTGTCGGTGGCCGCGGTGAACTCGCCGTTCTGGGTCAGGGCCATGCCGAGGGCGTAGCGGCCGTTGGCGCCGCGCAGGGCGTGGCCGAGCGAGTCGTAGATGTCGATGCCGGACCGGGCCAGCGCGATGGCGCTGCCGGTGCGGGCCGTGGCGAGGTGGATGCGGGAGAGGTTGCACAGCGCGCTCGCCTCTCCTGGGAGGTTCCCGTCGCTGCGGAACGCCTCGATCGCCTGGTTCAGGAAGGCCTCGCCGTCCTCATGGCGGTTGTGGTAAAGCGCGATGATCCCGCGGGCGTTGGCCGCCCAGCTGCCCGCCAGCAGGTCCTGGGCGGTCTCGGCCAGCTGCATCGCCTCCGCGGCCTCCCGCTCCGCCTGGTCGAACCGGCCGGCCAGCTGATGAGCGTTGGCCAGCGACATGACGGCGCGGCTCTCCGACCGAGGGTCACCGCACCCTCTGGCCGCCTCGCGCACCGTCACGGCCGCCGCCTCGTACTGCTTGGCGTTCGCCCCCGACTCGCCGAGGTCCAGCGCGGCGTACAGCAGGTCCACCGCGCGCCGCAGCGTGGCCGGCCGGGCCACCTGACGTACGCAGGCGAGCAGGTTCGTCGCCTCCGTGTACAGCCAGTCCAGCGCCGCGTGCCGGTCGCCGAAGGTGAGGCCCGGGTGGTCAGTCTCCTCGAGGTGGTCCACCAGCCGGTCGCCAGGCCGCTCCAGCGCGTACACCCCCGCCGCCGTGGCCAGGTAGAAGTCCAGCAGCCGCGAGAGCGCCAGCTCCCGCTCCACCGGTGGCTGCTCGTCGCGCTCGGCGCACGCACGCGCGTAGAGGCGTACGAGGTCGTGGTAGCGGTAGCGGCCCGGTGCGGCCGACTCCAGGAGGGAGGTGTCGACCAGCGCCTCCAGCAGGTCCTCCGCCGTGTGCGGCTCCAGGTTGAGCAGCGCGGCCGCGGCGGCCAGCGAGATGTCCGGGCCGTCGGCGAGGCCGAGCAGGCGGAAGGCGCGGGCCTGGGCCGGTTCCAGCTGGCCGTAGCCGAGTTCGAAGGTGGCCTTGACCGCGAGGTCGCCCGCCTGGAGCTCGTCCAGCCGGCGGCGTTCGTCGGCCAGCTTGGCGGCGAGGACGGAGACCGTCCAGGTGCGGCGGGCGGCCAGGCGGGAGGCGGCGATGCGGATGGCCAGCGGCAGGAACCCGCAGGCGGCCACCACGTCCAGCGCCGCCTCCCGCTCCGCGCCGACCCGCTCCGCGCCGACGATCCGGGTGAAGAGCTGGAGCGCCTCGTCCGGCGACATCACGTCCAGGTCCACCAGATGCGCCCCGGCCAGGTCGACCATCCGCACCCGGCTCGTCACCAGCGCCGCGCACCCCGGCGTCCCGGGCAGCAGCGGGCGGATCTGGGCGGCGTCGTGCGCGTTGTCCAGGAGGACCAGGACCCGGCGGCCGTCCAGCGTCGAGCGGAAGAGCGCGGCCCGCTCGTCCAGCGTGTCCGGGATCGCCGAGTCCGCCGTGCCGAGGGCCCGCAGGAACGAGCCGAGCACCGTCTCCGGCTCCGCCGCCCGCGCGCCCGCACCTTGGAGGTCGACGTAGAGCTGGCCGTCCGGGAAATGCGGACGCGCCTGGTGCGCCACGTGGACGGCGAGCGTCGTCTTGCCGACACCGCCGATCCCGGCCAGCGCGGAGACCGCCATCACCGACCCCTCGGTGCTGGCGAGCTGGGCTCCGAGATCCCGTACGAAGGAGTCCCGGCCGGTGAAGTCCGGCACGGTCGCCGGAAGTTGCGCGGGCCTCAACGGCGCGTGCGCCGGAGCCGGTTCGTCCGCCGGGCGGGCCAGCTCCTCGTCGGCCCGCAGGATGCGCTGCTGGAGCTGGGCCAGTTCGGGCCGCGGGTCCACGCCCAGCTCCTCGGACAGGAGCCGCCGGGTGTCCGCGTACACGGCCAGCGCCTCCGCCTGCCGGCCGCTGCGGTACAGCGCCACCATCAGCAGCTCGCGCAGGCGTTCGCGCAGCGGGTGGGCCGCGGTGAGCGCGGTCAGCTCGGAGACGGCCTCCGCGTGGCTGCCCACCTCCAGGTCCAGATCGAGCCGCGCCTCGGTGAGCTGGAGGCGCCACTCCTCCAGCCGGGTGCGCTGGTTCTCCGCGTACGGCCCCGGCACCGAGGCCAGCGCCTCGCCGTCCCACAGGCCCAGCACCTTGTTGATCAGCGTGCGGGCCTGGAGCCGGTTCCCGCCGGCGCGCGCCTTCTCCGCCTCGACCGCCAGATCCTGCGCCAGCGTGAGGTCGAGCGCGCCGCGCCCGATCCGGAGCGCGTACCCGCCGGACTCGCTCACCAGCGTCTCCTGGCCCAGGATCTTGCGGAGCCGCGAGGCGTACGTACGGATGGTGGCCAGCGCCTGCGACGGCGGGTCCTCGCCCCAGAACGCGTCGATCAGCTCGCCCGCCGTGGCCGTCCGGCCCTCGCGCAGGAGCAGGGCGGCGAGCAGCGCGCGCTGCTGCGGTGAGCCGGACGGCAGCGCGTCGGACCCGCGCCATGCCCGTACGGGACCCAGGACGGTGAACCTGAGGGAGTCGGCGGCCCCCGGTTCCTCCGGAGCGCGCTGCTCCGGTACGCGCACGCGTGGCCCGTGGTCACGGTCCATTGATGCCCCCTGTCCTGCTCGCCTGCCGGCCCGCCTCGTCAGCGGGTCCTGCCGGTGGTGCCCGTCTCCGGATGTCCCGCCCGTTCCCGCGCGTCCGTCGGCCTGCGCGTCGGTCCGCCCGCGAGTCCGTCGACGTGCGGTGTACATCCGGATTGCTCGGTACCGCTGGTATCGCGCTCAACAGTCTGCCTTGTCGCGGGCGGGCGCGTCAGCAGTGGGTGACGCTCTGCACAAGCCCTCGACAACGATTCGGGAACCGTGGCCCCGTCCCATCCGTGCACGCTAGCTGACGGTTCGTCAGATGGGCGCTACCGTGGAACGCATGGAGACCTTCCCGAAGATCATCTCGGTGGACGACCACACGGTGGAGCCCGCTCATGTCTGGCGGGACCGGCTCCCGTCCAAGTACGCGGACTCCGGGCCGCGCATCGTCCGCGCGCCGCTGAAGGAAATGACCTTCATGGGCGGCAAGTTCGCGCCGGTGATGGGCGCCAAGGGCGACGACGGGCCGGTCGGTGACTGGTGGGTCTACGAGGACCTGCACCGGCCGCTCACCCGCCTGGACACCGCCGTCGGCTACGCCAGGGACGAGATCAAGCTGGAGATCATCACCTACGAGCAGATGCGTCCCGGCTCCTTCTCGGTGCCGGACCGGCTCGCCGACATGGACGTCAACCACGTCCAGTCCGCGCTCTGCTTCCCGACCTTCCCGCGCTTCTGCGGCCAGACGTTCACCGAGGCGAGCGACCGCGAGCTGGGGCTGCTCGGAGTGCGCGCGTACAACGACTGGATGGTGGAGGAGTGGTGCGGCCCCGAGGCGCACGGCCGCCTCATCCCGCTCACTCTCGTCCCGCTCTGGGACGCGGAGCTGGCCGCCGTCGAGGTCCGGCGCAACGCGGCGCGGGGCGTGCGCGCGGTGGCGTTCTCCGAGATACCTCCTCATCTCGGGCTTCCGTCCATACATACGGACGAGTGGGATCCGTTCCTCGCCGCCTGCGACGAGACCGGGACCGTCATCGCCATGCACATCGGCTCCTCGTCGAAGATGCCGTCCACCTCCGCCGACGCGCCGCCGGCCGTCGGCTCCACGATCACCTTCGCCAACTGCTGCTTCTCGATGGTCGACTGGCTGATGAGCGGCAAGTTCGAGCGCTTCCCGAACCTCAAGATCATGTACGCGGAGGGCCAGATCGGCTGGATCCCGTACATCCTGGAGCGCGCCGACGTCGTCTGGGAGGAGAACCGCGCCTGGGGCGGCGTCGCGGACAAGGTCCACCGCCCGCCGTCCGAACTGTTCGCGGACCACGTCTACGGCTGCTTCTTCGACGACGCCTTCGGCCTGCGGAACCTGGACGCGATCGGCGTAGGCAACGTCCTGTACGAGACGGACTACCCGCACTCCGACTCCACCTGGCCCAAGTCCCGCGAGGTCGGCGAGGCACAGATGGGCCACCTCGCGCCGGACGTCGTGGACCGGATCGTGCGCGGCAACGCGATCGACCTGCTGGGACTGACGGAGGACGGGCTCTGGGCGGGGCCGTAGCGGCGTCGGTACGGGGAGGGGCGCTCCTCCCCGTACCGACGAGCGTCAGGCCTTCGCCACCGGCTCCTGCAACTCCGTCACCCACCGGCTCCGGTCCGCCGGGCACTCCAGGTTGACCTCGCGGGCGTATCCCGTGGAGCGGTAGCCGTTCGCGTCCAGCCACCGGGCCAGGGTCTGCGCGGCCGGCAGCACGTCGTCCATCGCGCCACGGTGCACGATGGTCGCCGCCTCGAACGCGGGCAGCTCCACGACCCGTACGCCGGTCTCACCGACCGGCCCCACCGGCGCCGACACCGTCACTCCGGCGTGCACGACGATCGCGCCACCGCCTTCGGGAGAGCCGTGCGGGGCATCCTCGTACCAGGCGATCCCGGGGCCGGTCGGCCGGACGCCGGCGGCCTCCAGGAGCGGGAAGAGCTCCTCGTACAGCGGCCCGATCACCGGCCCGATGTCCTGCGGCTCGTAGCTCGCGGCCGTCCCGGTCAGCTCGGCCACCCGGACCGCGGGAACGGTCTTAATCACGACGTCGTCAGCAGGCATGTGCCCCTCGCTCTCGATCGACCGGAGCCGCGCCTCGACCTGGGCAAGCCGCGCGGTCGCGACCGCCACCGCCTCCGCCAGCTCCGCCCGGCGCAGCCGCAGCATCCCGCGCAGCTCCTCCGGTCCCACCCGCTCGTCCAGGACGGCCCGCACCTGCTGGAGCGTGAAGCCGAGATCCTTGAGCGCGATGATCCGGTTGAGCCGCGCCAGCTGGGCGGCGCCGTAGAAGCGGTAGCCGGTGGCGGGGTCGGTACGGTCCGGGCGCAGCAGCCCGATGGCGTCGTAGTGACGCAGCATCCGGCGCGACACCCGCCCGTACCTGGCGAAGTCTCCGATGGTGAACATGATGGCTCCCACTGCACGCCTTCACACGAGGTGAAGGTCAAGCGCCGCCGGTGCGGAGGGGTAGACAGGCAGGAGCCCCGTTCCTCCGCCGAAGCGGGGGAGCGGGGCTCCTTGGGTACTGCTATGTACGGCCGCGATCGGCCGACCCGGGCAACTAGGCCGGGGTGACGTTCTCAGCCTGCGGACCCTTGGGTCCCTGAGTGACGTCGAAGTTCACGACCTGGTTCTCCTCGAGGGAGCGGAACCCGGACGCGTTGATCGCGGAGTAGTGAACGAAGACATCCGGGCCGCCGCCGTCCTGGGCGATGAAGCCGAAGCCCTTTTCAGCGTTGAACCACTTGACGGTTCCGGTAGCCATAAGCCCTCCTTGGGCCAAAGGGTTGCCCTGCTCCAGAACCTGCAAACAAGTCTGAAAACTACAAAAGCCTGCGGGTTACATGCTCCGCAGGCTCTGTACTGCAAGGGAAACCAAACTGCAACTTGCGGGCGAGCCTAGCACGCAGTCTCCGGAGAGCGGTAGAGGGAAAGATCACTTCACCCGAACGTTTGATTGACCCGTCGAGCGGCATCGGAACCCTCGGTCCCGGCCCCTCGGAGGCACCCCGGCGGTACGCCCCAAGGCGCCCCACCCGTCCGTCCGGAGGCGCCCCGGTGGTGCTCGCCGCCGACGGCGGGTCTAGCCTCGCGATGTGGACAATTCAACCGTCTCAGCCAGCGAAGCCTCAGCCAGTGAGGGCGACGACCGTCGTAGCCGGCCGCGCGTCGGCCACATCCAGTTCCTGAACTGCCTGCCGCTCTACTGGGGTCTGGCGCGTACGGGAACCCTGCTCGACCTGGAGCTCTCCAAGGACACCCCGGAGCGGCTCAGCGAGCAGCTGGTCCGCGGTGATCTGGACATCGGGCCGGTCACCCTCGTGGAGTACCTGCGCAACGCCGACGACCTGGTGGCCTTCCCGGACATCGCGGTCGGCTGCGACGGGCCGGTCATGTCCTGCGTGATCGTCTCGCAGCTCCCGCTGGAGCAGCTCGACCGGGCCCGGGTCGCGCTCGGCTCCACCTCGCGCACCTCCGTACGCCTGGCGCAGCTGCTGCTCGCCGAGCGCTACGGGGTCCGGCCCGACTACTACACCTGCCCGCCCGACCTCGGGCTGATGATGCAGGAGGCGGACGCGGCCGTCCTGATCGGCGACGCGGCCCTGCGCGCCAACCTGCACGACGCTCCGCGCCTCGGGCTCCAGGTCCACGACCTGGGCCAGATGTGGAAGGAGTGGACGGGCCTGCCGTTCGTCTTCGCCGTCTGGGCGGCCCGCAAGGACTTCCTGGCCGCGCACCCCGAGACGGCGGCCAAGGTCCACCAGGCGTTCCTCGCCTCCCGGGACCTCTCGCTGGAGGAGGTCACCAAGGTCGCGGAGCAGGCGGCCCGCTGGGAGGCCTTCGACGCGGAGGTGCTGGAGCGGTACTTCACGACCCTGGACTTCCGCTTCGGGCCGGACCAGCTGGCCGGCGTCCGCGAGTTCGCCCGTCGGACCGGCGCGGACACCGGGTACCCGGCGGATGTACGGGTGGAGCTGCTCGGCGGCTGAGTCGTTGAATGGTTGAATTTCTTTTACGGTTCACGGTCCGGTTCCGGTCCGGTTAGCGGTCCGCTTCCGTACCGGAATTGAGGCGCGGCCGAACAACGCATTTGCGCCTTTCCCCGGGGCGAAATCATCCCCTCCTGCCCGGAGAAGGGGGAATGGTCCGGCCGTTTCCCGGTGACCGCGCCGGTGGCGCCGCCTAGGCTTCGGTCCGAGTCCGGACCGACCACAGGGTTCACCGTCCACGAGGTGCACGGCCCACAGGGTTCACAGGGGGAGCGCATATGCAGCCGCTGGAAGCGGGCGAACCGCACACCATCGGTGCCTACCGGCTGCTCGGCAGGCTCGGCGCGGGCGGCATGGGCCGGGTCTACCTCGGGCGCAGCGCCGGCGGCCGCACGGTCGCGGTCAAGGTGGTCCACCCGCACTTCGCGCTCGACGAGCAGTTCCGCGCCCGGTTCCGGCGCGAGGTGGAGTCCGCGCGGCGCATCGGCGCGCAGTGGACCGCGCCGGTCCTGGACGCGGACCCGGACGCTCCGGTGCCGTGGGTCGCCACGGGTTACGTCGCCGGGCCGCCGCTCTCCCAGGCGATCACCGAGCACGGCCCGCTGCCCGAGCACGCCGTACGCACCCTGGGCGCCGGCCTCGCCGAGGCCCTCCACGTCGTCCACGGCCAGGGCATCGTCCACCGCGATGTGAAGCCCTCCAACGTGCTGCTGGCCCTGGACGGCCCCCGCCTCATCGACTTCGGCATCGCCCGGGCCCTCGGCGCCACCGTCTCGCTCACCTCCACCGGCGTCTCCGTCGGCTCGCCCGGCTACATGGCGCCCGAGCAGATCCGCGGCCGGGACATCTCCGGTGCGGCGGACGTCTTCTCGCTGGGCGCGGTCCTGGCGTACGCGGCGACCGGCGCGGCCCCGTTCTCCGGCGACTCCTCCGCCGTACTCCTCTACAAGGTGGTCCACGAGGAGCCGGAGCTGGGCGACCTGGAGGGCGAGCTGCGCGAGGTGGTCGCCGGATGCCTGGCCAAGGACCCGGACGCGCGGCCCGCTCCGGCCGACCTCGCCCGCACGCTGGCTCCGGACGGGGCGGCGGCGATGGTGGCGGCGGGGTGGCTGCCGGGCCGGCTGGTGGGCGAGGTCAGCCGGTCGGCGGTGGCGCTGCTGGATCTGGAACCGCAGGACGCGCCGACGGGCTCGGGCCCGGTGCCGTTCAGCAGCGCGTCGCTGGGTGCGGGGTTCGGCGCTGACCCGCACGAGGGCCCGGGCCGCGATTCCCGTACGGGATCCGGCGCCGACTCTCGTACGGGATCCGGCTCCGATCCGCGTACCGGTTCCGGATCCGACCCTCGTTCCGGCTCCGACGGCTCCACAGGCGCGGGCGCAGGCTCCGAATCCGGCCTCCTGGGAGTCTTCGGCCCGCCGCTCGTCCACGCGCCGGACACTCCGCCGCCGCCCGGCGCGCCGCCCGGCGTCGGGCTTCCCGGCCGGCGGCCGTACGACCCCCGGTTCTCCGTCACCGTCAGCGCCGACGCGCGGACGAGCAGCGGTACGGGCACAGGCACCGGGGACGGCTCCGCCGCGCGCCGGAGCCGCCGCGTGAGCTGCACCGTGGCGCTGGCCGTGGCCGGGTCGTTCGTGGTCGTCGCTCTCGGTTCGGGCCTGCTCGACGGCTTCTTCCCGGGCGGCGACGCCGACGGGCGCAAGGGCGGCGACTCGGCGGCCGGCACACCGTCGCCGTCCGCCACCGCCACGGCCTCCGAAGATCCGGATCCGGCCACATCCGGCCCCGCCGGTGACGAGGAGCCTGCCGTGAGCGAGGTGCCGAAGGCGTTCGTCGGCACCTGGGAGGGTCCGCTCACCGAGAGGACGACCGGCCAGCCGCACGGCACGCTCACCGCGGTCTTCACCGAGGGCGAAAAGGGCACGCAGGTCGTCCGGATGTCCACCACGATCTCGCAGCTCGGCATCACCGTCACCTGTAACAGTGTCGGCGCCCTCACCTCCGGCACCGCGAAGGAGCTGAAGGTCCGCGAGCGCACCGACCCCGACCGCCCCAGCACCCCGGGCCTCTGCACCACCACCGAGGCCGACCTGGTCTTCCGCCTCGCCGCCGACGGAACGCTCGGCTACCGCTCCGAGGAGCGTGCCGCGGGCCTGCCGTACGGCGACCTCACCCGGTCCGGCGGCTGACGGCGCAAGGGGCTGGCGTACGCTGGATCGGTCCGAGGATCCTCAAAAAACCGCCGAAAGGTGACAGCCCGGTGACCGAGAAGGCCGATCTCCAGCCCGTCCTCGACCGAGCCGCCGAGGGCGGTCGGATCACTCCGGAGGAGGCGCTCGACCTCTACCGCTCGGCGCCGCTGCACGCGCTGGGTGCGGCCGCCGACGCCGTACGGCGACGCCGTTACGCCGGTACGGAGCACATCGCGACGTACATCATCGAGCGCAACATCAACTACACCAACGTGTGTGTGACGGCCTGCAAGTTCTGCGCCTTCTACGCGCCGCCGAAGGACACGGCCAAGGGCTGGACCCGGGACATCGAGGACATCCTGCGCCGCTGCGCGGAGACCGTCGAGCTCGGCGGCACGCAGATCATGTTCCAGGGCGGCCACCACCCGGACTTCGGCGTCGAGTACTACGAGGAGCACTTCTCCGCGATCAAGAAGGCGTTCCCGCAGCTGGTGATCCATTCGCTCGGCGCCTCCGAGATCGAGCACATGGCCCGGATCTCCAAGGTCTCCGCCGAGGAGGCCATCAGCCGCATCCACGCCGCCGGTCTCGACTCCTTCGCCGGTGCCGGCGCCGAGCTGCTGCCGGCCCGGCCGCGCACCGCCATCGCGCCGCTCAAGGAGTCCGGTGAGCGGTGGCTGGAGATCATGGAGATCGCGCACGGCCTCGGCGTCGAGTCGACCTCCACCATGCTGATGGGCACCGGCGAGACCAACGCCGAGCGGATCGAGCACCTGCGGATGATCCGGGACGTCCAGGACCGTACGGGCGGCTTCCGCGCCTTCATCCCGTACACCTACCAGCCGGAGAACAACAAGCTGAAGGGCCGCACGCAGGCCACGCTCTTCGAGTACCTGCGGATGATCTCCATCGCCCGGCTCTTCCTCGACAACGTGGCCCACATCCAGGGCTCCTGGCTGACCACCGGCAAGGAGGCCGGCCAGCTGTCGCTGCACTACGGCGCGGACGACCTCGGCTCGATCATGCTGGAGGAGAACGTGGTCTCCTCGGCCGGCGCCAAGCACCGTTCCAACCGGATGGAGATCATCGACTTGATCCGCAAGGCGGACCGGGTCCCGGCGCAGCGCGCCACGACGTACGAGCACCTCGTCGTGCACGACGACCCGGCGAACGACCCGGTCGACGAGCGGGTCGTCTCGCACATCTCCTCGGTGGCGATCGAAGGCGGCACCGCGCACCCGGAGCTGAAGCTCCTCAACGCCAACTAGTGCTCTCATGCTGACGATTCACGCCGCGCCGCTGGTCCTTCCGGTCGGCGCGGCGGCCGTTGTGGCGGACGCCGGTGGTGGTGCGGTGGCCGTGGACGGCGACCGGATCGCCGCCATCGGTCCGTACGAGGAGGTCGTCGCCGCACACCCGGCGGCCCGGGTCCGCCGCTGGCCCGGTCTCCTCACGCCCGGCCTCCGCCAGGACCGGGCCCGCGAGCTGCTCACCCGCTGCTACCACCCGGACCCGCGCGAGGCCGACGAGCTGGGCGAACTGCCGCTGTGGGGCGAGGAGTTCGAGCGGCTCGCGGCGACCATGGACGCGGCCCGGCGAGCAGGCAGCGTACGGCGCGGGCTCCAGCGGATGCTGCGGCACGGGACCACGCATGTGGTGGGGCCGTTCGGTGCGGAGGATCCGGCGCTGCGGACGGCCGTCGCCCGGTCCGGACTGGTCCAGGTCCACGGCCGGCCGGCAGGCGGTCCGCCGGACCTGGATCCCTGCGCGGCCGGCGGTGATTTGGCCGCCACCGCCCACGGCCCGCTGACCGTGGGCGGCCGCGCGGACCTCGCCGTCTTCGATGTGGCCGACGAGGTGGCGCTGCGCGCGGGCGGAGCGGTCCACTGCGTGGCGACGGTGCTCGCGGGACGGCTCGTGCACCGCGCCCGCTGAAACCGAGTCCGCGCAGGGTCTACGGCACCGAAGGCCCGCCCAGATAGCGCCCCTTGGCGTCGTACGGCCAGGCATTGGCCACGCACCCCTTCAACCCGTCGATCTGCTGCATCATCGCGGGCGCGGGCCGTCCCTTCCCCGGACAGGTCTCATGACCGCGGCCCAGCCAGTGGCCGACCTCGTGGTTGATGATCAGGGCCCGGTACTCGGCCACCGGCCCGTCGAACTGCGGTGAACCCAGCTGCCAGCGCTTGAGGTTGACCATCACCTGCTCGCCGCCACGGCAGTTGACCTCGCCACGCGTCTTCAGGCCGTACGCGCCGCAGAGCCGGTCCGTGGTCGCCGGAGTGCCGATCTTCACCACCAACCCGGCCGACGTGTCCGCGACTTGGCGGAACGAGCGCTCGCCGCCATGGCTCCAGCCGCGCGGGTCGGCCAGGATCGCCGCGATCTCCTCGGCGGCCCGGTCGGGGTCGACGCCGATGCCGTCCTCCACCTCGACCCGGTAGGGCTCGCCCTGGCCGGACTTCGTGACGCCCGCACGGGCCACGGTGAACGTGCCGGGGCCGGAGGCGGGCACGTCGGAGGGCCGGACCGGGCGGTCGTCGTCGGCCGAGGAGGCGGGCGTGGGTGTCGGCTTCGGGTTCGGTTCCGGGGAGGCGGCCGGTGGAGGTGGCGGTGGGGCGAGGGGAGTCTCGGCGTTGTCGTCCCCGGTGCCGGTGTCCGCGCCGGCGGTGACGGACGGGTCTCCGTTCTGCCAGGGACGGTCGACGAGGAGGGCCGCCAGGGCCACGGCTGCCAAGGCGAGCGCGACAAGTCCCGCCGTCCGGCGGCGGATCCGGCGTCTTCGCCGCTCACGGGAGCGGGAGAGCGACCGGCTCGCGGACCGGCTCCTCGGTACGCGCCCCGGGCCGCGCGACCCGGTCCGGTCTCCCGGCAGGACGCGCAGCCGGAACGTCTCGGTGTCGCGGGCCGGCTCCTCGCGCGGCAGCGTGCCGAGGCCGCGGCGGCCCGTCATCGCGTCGCTCCGGGATGCGGCGACGGCGCGAACGGCCCGGCGGCGGACCGGGCCGGGCCGGGCGCGGCCGGCGGCGCGGCGGGCGGTGTGGACCGGTGAGGTGTGGGCGGAGAGGCGGGTATCGGCATGCCGGTTACGGGCTCCGTCGGGTCGGGGGAGGGGCCTGGCGCGGGCCGGGTGAGCGAGGGGACCGGAGTGGGTGAGGGCTCCGGCGTGGGGCGGGTGAGGGAGGGGCCGGGAGGAGGGGCGGCGGGTTCGGCGTCGGGTGTCTGCCGCACCAAGGGTCCCAGCAGGGCCAGCCCGAGCGTCACGGCGGTCACCGCCACGAAGGCGCCCGCCACCGCGAGCCCCCGCCGCCGGGCCCGCCGCCGCTGCCCCTCCCGTACGGCGTCGGGCACCAGATCGGGCAGCGGGGACAGGGTGTCGGCGGTCCGGTGGAGCGCGTCCCGGAACAGCTCCTCCTCGGGCGAACCGTGGCGGCTTTCTGGAGTCATGACCGGCCCTCAGCTTCCGGTGGAGTAGAGCTGGACATCGCCCATGCGGGCGCGCAGCCGGACGAGCGAACGCGAACACTGGCTCTTCACCGTGGACTCGCTGCACCGCAGCAGCGAGGCGACCGACTCCACGCTCAGATCGTCCCAGTACCGCAGCACGACCATCGCCCTGGCCCGGGGCGGCAGTTCGTCGAGCAGTGCGAGCAGCGTGACGCGGAGGTCGACACCCGACGCCGGATCGGCCTGCGGACGCGGTGCGTTGGACCGGTGGGCGAGCAAGTCCCTTACGGTGCGGCGGCGTTCGGCGACGTACGTACGGACGAGGACGGTCTTGGCGTAGGCGTCCAGGTTGTCCGCCCGGCTCGCCCGCCGCCAGTGCTGGAACAGCTTGGCCAGGGTCGTCTGCGTCAGATCCTTGGCGCCTTCCACGTTCCCGCAGAGCAGATAGGCCGTCCGGTACAGCCGCCGCTGCCCGTCCCGCGCGTACGCCTCGAACGCGGCGTCGCTCCCGCCGTACGCCGCCTCCTCGGCCTCCGCCCCTGCCGGCATCCGCCCTCCCTTTCCTCGCTCACCCCTTACAGAGTCCGCGCGCACGGAAAAGGTTGAAGCCGAATCGCCACCGATTCGCCACCGGTTCGCGAGCCCGGACAGCGGGACGGAACGTCTCACTCCGCGGTACGAACCTGGTGGACGGCGGAGCGCCTGTGCTAGAACAACTGCCGTGACAGTCGATCGTTTTCTGGTGGAGTGCCTCCACATCGATCTCTGCCGCGTGTCCAGCGCTTCCTGTTGTTGAAGCCCTGACGCGGCATCCTCAGTGATGCCCTGACACATTGACGCGCTGACGTCTTCGCGCTCGCTCTCTGTGTGTACACCCGTCGGCCGACTCTTCGGCGGGCCCACTCTCCTCGCCTCCCGGCGGTCGCCCGCGCCCGGCTTCTCCGTGAACCCGGCGTTCCGTCCCGACCTCCCCCTGTCCCCGGAGCCCTCCATGACCACGCCCACTTCCGTACGGAAACGGGCCGCCGACGCCCCGGCCCCCGCCACCGCGTCCGCGTCCGCGGGCCGTCGGCCGGAGCGTGGTGCGCGCCTGCGCCGCGTCGGGCTCCGCCTCGTCGCTCTCGCCGCGCTCCTCGCGCTCTGGCAGCTGGTGATCGTGCTCCAGCTCTGGTCACCGGTCCTGGTGCCCTCGCCCGCCGCCGTGTGGAACGCGCTGCTGGAGACCTCCGGTACGCACGACGGCGTGCGCGGCTACCAGGGCCACACCTTGATCGAGCACCTCGGCATCAGTCTGCGCCGCATCTTCATCGGGGCCGGCGCGGGCGTCGTCGCGGGGCTCGTCGTCGGTGTGCTGATGGGGACACTGCCGTGGGTGCGGGTGGTGCTGGAGCCCGCCGTGGCGTTCCTGCGCACCCTGCCGCCGCTCGCCTACTTCAGCCTGCTGATCATCTGGTTCGGCATCGACGAGGCGCCCAAGCTCTGGCTCCTCGCCATCGCCGCCATGCCGCCGGTCGCCGTGGCCACCGCCTCCGCCGTGGCGTCCGCGCCGACGGCCCTGGTCGAGGCGGCCCGGGCGATCGGGGCCAGGCGCGGGCAGGTCGTGACGTCGGTGGTGCTGCCGTCCGCGCTGCCGGAGATCCTCGTCGGCGTCCGGCTCGCCTTCGGCATCGCGTACTCCTCGGTGGTCGCCGCCGAGACGGTCAACGGGCTGCCGGGCATCGGCGGTCTGATCCGGGACGCCCAGCGCTACAACCAGTCGGACACGGTCGTCCTCGGCCTCTTCGCCATCGGCATCTCCGGCCTGCTCATCGACGCCGGGCTGCGGGTGCTCTCGGACCGGCTCGCTCCGTGGCGAAGCCACACGTAGGCCACGTAAGCCCTCCCGTCCCTCTCTCTCCATCCATCCCAGTACGAAGGACACGCACATGGCCGGAACACGCGGTTGGCTCCGCCTCTCCTCGATCGCCGCGGCACTCGGAGCCCTCCTGGCGGTGACGGCCTGCGGTGAGGGCGGTTCCGGCGACGCGGGCAAGGACGGCGGCAAGACGATACGCATCGCCTACCAGGCCTTTCCCAGCGGCGACCTGATCGTCAAGGAGAAGGGCTGGCTGGAGAAGGCGCTGCCCGGCTACGACATCAAGTGGACGAAGTTCGACTCCGGCGCCAGCATCAACACCGCTTTCGTGGCCGGCTCCGTGGACCTCGCGGCCATCGGCTCCAGCCCGGTCGCCCGAGGGCTCTCCGAGCCGCTGAACATTCCGTACCAGGTCACCTGGGTACTGGACGTGGCCGGCGAGAACGAGGCGCTCGTCGCCCGGAACGGCTCCAAGGTCTCCTCGGTCAAGGATCTGGAAGGCAAGAAGGTCGCGACGCCGTTCAGCTCCACCTCGCACTACAGCCTGCTCGCCGCGCTCGACCAGGCCGGAGTGGACGCGTCGAAGGTACAGCTCCTCGACCTGGAGCCGCAGGACATCCTGGCCGCCTGGACGCGCGGCGACATCGACGCCACGTACGTCTGGCTGCCGACGCTGGAGGAGCTGAAGAAGACCGGCAAGGTGCTGGTCTCCAGCCGTGAGCTGGCCGCCGCCGGCAAGCCGACCCTCGACCTCGGCGTCGCCTCCAGCAGCTTCCTCAAGGCCCACCCCGACGTGCTGCCCGCCTGGCGCAAGGCTCAGGCCCAGGCGCTCGACCTCATCCACGACGACCCGGACGCGGCCTCGGCGGTGGTCGGCAAGCAGCTCGGGATCAGCCCGGCCGAGGCCGGCGCGCAGCTGAAGCAGGGCATCTTCCTGAAGCCGGCCGAGCAGGCCGACGCGAAGTGGCTCGGCACGCCCGGCAAGGTCGGCGGTCTCGCGGACAACCTGCACAGCGCGGCGCAGTTCCTGGTCGACCAGAAGCAGATCGACACCGCGCCCGATTTGGAGAAGCTGCGGAAGTCCATCTACGTGGAAGGGCTCACCGATGCCGTCTCTCCCTGACACCGACACCGCGAAGGTTCCCCGGCAACGCGACGCCACCGCCGTCGTCTCCGTACGCGACGTCGAGCACAGCTACGGCGGCCGCGGCGCCGAGAGCTTGACGGCTCTCGGCCCGGTCTCGCTGGAGATCCCGGCCGGTGAGTTCCTCGTCCTCGTCGGCCCCTCCGGCTGCGGCAAGAGCACGCTGCTGCGCCTCGTCGCGGGCTTCGAGCGGGCCTCGTCGGGCGAGGTCGAGGTGTTCGGCGAGCGGCCCGAGCCCGGCGACCAGGCGGGCATCGTCTTCCAGCAGCCGCGGCTCTTCCCGTGGCGCACGGTCGGCGACAACATCGGCCTGGCGCTGAGGTACGCGGGCGTTCCGCGCGCCGAACGGGCCGAGCGCACCGACGAGTTGCTGGAGCGCGTGGGCCTCGCGGACACCGCAGGCCGGCGCATCTGGCAGATCTCCGGCGGCCAGCAGCAGCGGGTGGCCATCGCGCGTGCGCTGGCGGGCGGGAAGCGGCTGCTGCTGCTCGACGAACCGTTCGCCGCGCTGGACGCGCTCACCCGGGAGCGGCTGCAGGAGGACCTGCGCACGGTCTCCGCCGAGACCGGCACCACGTCGGTCTTCGTCACCCACAGCGTGGACGAGGCGGTCTTCCTCGGCACCCGCACGGTCGTGCTCAGCGCGCGGCCGGGCCGCATCGCGCTGGACATCCCGATCGGCCTGCCGCGCACCGGCACCGGCCCCGACGAACTGCGCGGGCTGCCGGAGTACGCCGCGCTGCGCGCCGAGATCGGTACGGCGGTACGCGACGCGGCCCGCTGACCCACCGACGTACCGCACCTCCAGGAGGAACCATGACCACCACCGCACCCCCCGCCCTCCGCGACCACCGCATCCCCGCCGACGGCCTCTACGAGGGTCCGCGCGTGCTGCACCGGGTGCCGGAGGGCCGGCCGGACCGGCCGTACGAGCTCTTCGAGCTGGTGCCGCGCGGCCGCGTGATCGGCGCGGAGATCCACGGCGTCGACCTGTCCCGGCCGCTCGGCCCTGCGCTGAGGGCCGAGCTGGACCGGGCGCTGCTGGAATGGAAGGTGCTGTTCTTCCGGGAGCAGCACCTCACCTCGCACCAGCAGCGGGCCTTCGCCGGGCACTGGGGCGAGCTGGAGACCAACCCGCTGCTCGCCACCGGCGACGAGCCGGAGGTGGCCCGCCTCGACCGCACCACGGTCCCCACCTTCGAGAACGTCTGGCACGCCGACGTCACCTTCCGCGAGCGCCCGGCGCTCGGCGCGGTCCTCCAGCTGCGCGAGGTGCCGCCGGTGGGCGGGGACACGATGTGGGCGGACATGGCGGCGGCGTACGACAACCTGCCGGCGCAGGTGAAGGAGCGCATCGAGGGGGCGCGGGCGGTGCACGACTTCATCCCCGGTTTCTCGCGCTTCTACCCGCCGGAGCGGCTGGCTCCGCACCAGGAGCGGTTCCCGCCGGTCGAGCATCCGGTGGTGCGGCGCCATCCGGTCACCGGCCGCCGGACGATCTTCGTCAACGCCTCGTTCACGACCCGGATCGTCGGGTTCGCGCAGGAGGAGAGCGACCGGCTGCTGCGGCTGCTGTTCCAGCAGGCGCACGCGCCGGAGTTCCAGGTGCGGTACAGCTGGCGGGCCGGCGATGTCGCGTTCTGGGACAACCGGGCCACCCAGCACTACGCGGTCAACGACTACGCGCCGCACCGCCGGGTCGCGGAGCGGGTCGCGATCGCGGGTGACCGCCCTTACTGAGACGTGACGTCCGGCTGCTTGAATGGAGTGGTGACCCGAGCCTCCCTGGACAAGCAGCCGCACGAAGTCGCCTCGATGTTCGACGGTGTGGCGGCCAACTACGACCTGACCAACGACGTGATCTCGCTCGGCCAGGCCCGGCAGTGGCGCAAGGCCGTCGCGGCGGCGGTCGACGCCCGTCCCGCGCAGAAGATCCTCGACCTGGCGGCCGGCACCGCGACCTCCTCGCAGCCCTTCGCGCAGGCCGGCGCCTACGTCGTGCCGTGCGACTTCTCGCTCGGCATGCTGGAGGTCGGCAAGCGCCGCCACCCGTGGATGCCGTTCACGGCCGGTGACGGGATGCGGCTGCCGTTCAAGGACGAGGTGTTCGACACCGTCACGATCTCCTTCGGCCTGCGCAACATCCAGGACACCGAGACCGCGCTGAGCGAGCTGTACCGGGTGACGAAGCCGGGCGGCCGGGCCGTGATCTGCGAGTTCTCGCAGCCGACCTGGGCCCCGTTCCGCACGGTCTACACCGAGTACCTGATGCGCGCGCTGCCGCCGACCGCGCGGGCCGTCTCCTCCAACCCGGACGCGTACGTCTATCTCGCCGAGTCCATCCGCGCCTGGCCCGACCAGCCCGGCCTCGCCGCACTCCTTCAGAAGGCGGGCTGGTCGAAGGTGGCGTGGCGCAACCTCACCGGCGGCGTGGTGGCCCTGCACCGGGCCACCCGCGCCTGAAGTCCGGAGAGCCTCAGAGCTCCAGCCGGAAGCAGTAGCCCTCCTGCCCGGCGCGCGGGGTCGTGAAGGTCTCCGCGTGGCGCATCCCGAGCCGTTCCGCCACCGCGATGGACCGGGTGTTACGGGAGTCGATCATCGCGACGACGTCCGGTACCCCGGCCGCCCGCAGCCGTTCCAGCGTGGTGCGGGCGGCGGCGGTGGCGTAACCGCGTCCCCAGGCCGTACGCGCCAGCCGCCAGCCGATCTCGATGGCGCCGACCGGGCCGTAGTGGGTGTGCGGCCACGGCTGCGCGCCGGTGAAGCCGAGCACGGTGCCGTCCTCGTCGGTGACGGTCCACAGGCAGTAGCCGAGTTCCGCGTCATGGCGGCGCTGACGGGCGGTGAGTTCCTCGTACACGGAGAAGTCCGCTCTCCGGCCGCCGAAGAACTCCATCACCTCGGGGTCGTCGAAGACCCGGTGCCAGATCAGCGCGTCCTCGTCGGTCGGGACGCGCAGGCGTACGGCGGGGGCCGGCGCGGTGGGCGGCGGAACAGGTGCTATCGACATGAGGGAGCCCTTCGGAGGGTTGTTCAGCAGGCCCCCATAGACTGCACGGGACATGTGCCGCGCGGCACGCGAATTCGAGTCTTCGGGAGATCCGACCGTGACCGAGCCCCTCTCCGAGCACAGCGCGGACGTGATCGTCGTCGGAGCGGGCCCAGCCGGCTCCACGACCGCGTACTACCTCGCCAAGGCCGGACTCGACGTCCTGCTGCTGGAAAAGACGGCGTTCCCGCGCGAGAAGGTGTGCGGCGACGGCCTCACCCCGCGCGCCACGAAACAGCTCGTCTCCATGGGGATCGACATCTCCGAGGAGGCCGGCTGGCTGCGCAACAAGGGCCTGCGCATCATCGGCGGCGGCGTCCGGCTCCAGCTGGACTGGCCGGAACTCGCCTCCTACCCGGACTACGGACTGGTCCGCAAGCGCGACGACTTCGACGAGCAGCTCGCCCGGCAGGCGCAGAAGGCCGGCGCCCGGCTGTACGAGCGCTGCAACGTCGGCGCACCGATCCGCGACGAGCGCACCGGCCGCATCACCGGCGTCGAGGCGAAGGTCGGCGAGGAGAAGACCCCGGTCACCTTCCACGCCCCGCTCGTCGTCGCCGCCGACGGCAACTCCACGCGCCTCTCGCTCGCCATGGGCCTGCACCGCCGCGAGGACCGCCCGATGGGCGTCGCCGTCCGTACGTACTTCACCTCGCCGCGCCACGACGACGACTACCTGGAGTCCTGGCTGGAGCTGTGGGACCGCCGCGGCGCCGAGGACCGGCTGCTGCCCGGCTACGGCTGGATCTTCGGCATGGGCGACGGCACCTCCAACGTGGGCCTCGGCATCCTCAACTCCTCCTCCGCCTTCAAGGAGCTGGACTGGCGCGAGGTGCTCAAGGCCTGGTGCGCCTCGATGCCCGAGGAGTGGGGCTACACGCCGGAGAACATGACGATCCCGATCCGGGGCGCCGCTCTCCCGATGGCCTTCAACCGCCAGCCGCACTACACCAAGGGCCTCCTCCTCGTCGGCGACGCGGGCGGCATGGTCAACCCGTTCAACGGCGAAGGCATCGCGTACGCCATGGAGTCGGGCCAGATCGCGGCCGACGTCATCGTCCAGGCCCACGCCCGCGCGACCCCGGCCCAGCGCGAACTGGCCCTGAACAACTACCCGAAGGTGCTCAAGGAGACCTACGGCGGCTACTACACGATGGGCCGCGCCTTCGTGAAGCTGATCGGCAACCCGAAGGTCATGAAGGTCGCCACGCAGCGCGGCCTGACCCACCCGCTGCTGATGAAGTTCACCCTGAAGATGCTCGCCAACCTCACCGACCCGACGGGCGGCGACGCGATGGACCGCATCATCAACGGGCTGTCGAAGGTGGCGCCGAAGGCCTGAGGAAGGCCGCGAGGTGTGCGCCTTTCGGGGGCGCACACCGTTGTTCGGTGGGCAGGCCGGCCGGAGAGGCCGGCACACCCTCCTCGATCGGGCCGTCGCCCGCCGGACCGGGGAGTTCCTCCTTGCGCAGAGCCGGGCGAGGAAGCTTCCGTGCTCGTTCTTGACGTGGCGTACAACCATCGGTGCGTCCGGTCGGTCTTGGCCTCCGAAAGAATGTTCGCCAGGAGGTTTGCTCTGTGAAGTTGTCCCGGATCGCTGCTGCCGTCACCACCGCTGCTCTGGCTCCAGCCGTCCTTATCGCGTCTCCGTCCTTCGCCGTCGGCAAACAGGCGGCCGTGCCCGGCCACCCGGCGGCTCCGACCGCGATGGACCAGGCCGCGAGCGACCAGGCCGCCGAAGACCAGGCGGAGCAGGACCGCAAGACCATTCTCGCGATCATCGCCGAACCGAGGGCGAGCGAGTACATGAAGCAAGCGGGCCACGACGCCATAGCCGCGGGCCCCGCAGCCATGCGCAAGTTCGTCGAGACCGACCAGCACGAAATCCGCCGTGACGACTACCGGGTGCTGATCGGCCGTCTGCTGAACGACGCCGGTCCTTACCTGAAAGAGGGCATTCAGGACATTCTCCGCAGTGGTGGCGCGACTGTGGAGCAACTGCGCGCGTTCTACGAGGTCACCCAGCACAAGCTGCGTGATGTCGACAACCGGATCACCATCGCCAGGCTGATCACCGACGGCGGTCTCGGAATGCGGGAAGCGGGCGAGAAGGCACTCAAGGGAACCCCCACCGACCGGATCGCCTTCCTGGAGAAGGGGCAGTACCTCGCGCAGGCATCCGACGACAGGGTCGAACTCGCCCGCATCGACCAAGGCTGGGACGGCCCCATCCTGAGCCAGGCGATCAGCAAGCTCCTCAACGGCTATCCGACCCCGGCCGAGCTGCGCCATTTCCTGGAGACGACCCAGTACGAGCTGCGCGACCAGGACAACCGTGTCGCGATCGCGAAGATCATCGACGGTGGAGGGCCTGAACTGGTCAAGGCCGGCCGCGCCGCGCTGGCGGGCACCGCCGCCGATCGCAGCGAATTCCTCGAAACAGGACAGCACGAGGCACGCGCCAAGGACGAGAAGGCCCAGCAGGAGGAAGACAAGGACCTGGAGGACGACAAGGACCTTGAGAACGAGCAGGACAAGGACCAGCAGGACCAGAGCGGCGTAGAGACCAGCTCGGGCTCCGGTTCGGGCTCCGGTTCCGGTTCGGGCTCCGGTTCGGGCTCCGAGACCAGCACCAGCACCAGCGATGCCGAACCGCAAGGTGGCGGCGATTCCCTCGCCGCCACAGGTGCGGGCGGCTCGGCTCTGATCGCGGGCGGCGCGGGCAGTGCCCTCGTCGTCGGCGCAGGCGCCCTGCTCGTCGCGCGGATGCGCCGCGCCGGATCCGCGGGCTGATCCGGCCACGTACTTCCGGGCCCCCCGCGCCGTAGGCTTTCGGCGCGGGGCGGCCCGGGCCCGGGCTTAATCCTCGGCCCTCCAGGTGATCGTGTGCGATGATTTGCGCGCCACCCCCGGTCATCGGCAGTCCCGGACCGGCTGGTGCCCGCCCTCGCATCGGCGGCGACCCGCGGTGCGTACGCATCCTCATGACGCGCGCTCACATCGAGCGCAGGCCAGCGGGGTACGGAACAAGCCGATACAGCGCTGCTCGACCCCAAGGACAGACAGCCATGACCACCGCATCCCTGCCCCGGAAGTCCTCACGCCCGGAACCGGCAGCTGAGAACACCGCGCCGCTCCAGCACCACAACCTCTTCCTGGAACCGCAGTTCGCCGCGGGCCTGACCTCCCCGGACGAGGACGACGAGGAGCTGGACGCCTCGTACGACGCGCTGCCCGCGCCCACCACCTCCGCGCGCGAGCCGGAGCGCACCGCCAACCGCCGCCAGCGCCGCCGCTGACCTCCGGTAGTCTCGCCGCATGTCCAGCCCCGAGTCCGACAGACTCCGCCCACCGGTGCGCCGGTGGGCGAACTGCCGCTGAGCGTCGCCGGCCGACCCCACGGGTCACCGGCTTCCTCCGCCACGGCCGAGCCCCCGCCGGATCACCGCGGGTAAGGGCCGCTCCCACCCGGCGTACGCGCCGACCCATCGCCGTACGCCGGTTTCCTGCCCCGGGCCATGAGCACCCCGGGCACTTCTCCGCGATGCCTCGCCGACCTCCGGCGGTGGTCCCGCGCGGCCCGCATCCCCGCACTTCGGTACGTCTGTCCACCGACGCTTCCGTCAAGGGGTCTGCCACCCATGCCACTTCCCTTCGCCGTCCACGTCCTCGGGCTCGCGGTCTTCGCCCAGGGCACCTCCGAGTTCATGCTGTCCGGGCTCGTCTCATCCATCGCCGCCGATCTCGGCGTCTCCCTCGCCGCCGCCGGCCTCCTCACCTCCGCCTTCGCCGTCGGCATGGTCGTCGGTGCGCCCTTCATGGCCCTGTTCAGCCGCACCTGGCCCCGGCGCCGAGCGCTGCTGCTCTTCCTCGCGGTGTTCGTCGCCGTCCACATCGCGGGTGCGCTGACCCCGAGTTACGGAGTCCTCCTCGCCGCCCGCTTCGTCGGGGCCCTCGCCAACGCGGGCTTCTGGGCGGTGGCGCTGTCGGCGGCGGTCTCGATGGTCCCCGACCGGCTGCGGGGCCGGGCCACCGCCGTGGTGGTCGGCGGGGTGACGATCGCCTGCGTCGTCGGCGTACCGGCCGGAGCGGTGCTGGGGGAGCGGTGGGGGTGGCGGGCGGCGTTCTGGGCGGTCGCGGTGGTCTCGCTGCCGGCGTTCCTGGCGATCGCGCGGTGCGTCCCGAGCGGCCGGGGCTCCGAGGCTGTCCCCGTACGGGACGAGCTCCGCCTCCTCACCGGTCCGCGCCTCCGTCCGACCCTGCTCACGATGGCCTTGGTCCAGGGCGCCACCTTCTGCGCGTTCTCCTACCTCGAACCGCTCCTCACCCGCGCGACCGGCCTCACCGCCGCCTATGTGCCCGTAGCGCTCGCGCTCTTCGGTGCGGGGGCGTTCCTCGGCGTCACGGTGGCGGGCCGCTACGCCGACCGCCGGCCCACGGCCTTCATCGCGTACGGCATGGCGGCCCTGGCCCTCGGCTGGAGCACCCTGGCCCTCACGGCGGGCCGACCGGTCGCCGTCCTCGTCCTGATCCCGCTGCTCGGCCTGCTCGCCTTCGGTACGGGCACGGCCCTGATCACCCGGGTCCTCGGCCTGGCTCCCGAGGCGTCGGCACTGGCGGGAGCCTTCGGCACGAGCGCGTTCAACCTCGGTGCTGCGGTGGGCCCGTGGGCGGGCGGCCTGGCCCTGGAGGCGGGGTTCGGCTACCGGGCGCCGGTCTGGGTGAGCGCCGCGCTGATGGTCCTGGCGCTGCTCACCGTGGCGGCGCGGTGGAGGCGACGGACACAGGCCCGTGCGGGAACGGCGGCGGGGTGCTGAGGGTCAGGTAGGTGAGGGGCCGATGAGGATCGGGCGGCCCTCGTGGCGTCGGCGGACGCCTGTATGTTGGGCCGGTGGTCGGTGCAGAGGTGAACGACAAGGGCCCGGGAGGCCGCCGGATCCGAGGTCTGGACGCCGAGGAGCGGCGCGCGAGGCGCCGCGAGGACCTGCTGGACGCGGCGCTGGAGCTGTTCTCCGTACAGGGGTACCAGGACACCTCGATCGAGCAGATCTGCAAGCAGGCCTACGTCGGGACGAAGAGCTTCTACGAGGTGTTCACCGGCAAGGAGAACCTGTACCTGGCCCTGCTGGACCGGATCGTCGTGGACGTGACCGGCCGGCTGACCGCCGCGCTGGACGCGCTGCGTGACGACGAGGACGGAACCGAGGCGGCACGGCGGCTGATCCGGCACTTCGCGGACGCGTTCGTGGACGACGTGCGTGTGGCGCGGGTGACGTTCGGCGAGGGCCGTGCCGTCACCCCGCTGGCGGAGGTGCACCGCCGGACCAACCGCCGGTGGGCGGCGTCCTTCGTCGAGACCGTCTGGCAGCGCCTCGGCCTCCCGGTCGGCCCGCACGCGCATGTGGTGGCCATGGGACTGATCGGCGGTCTCTTCGACATCATCGCCGACTGGCTCCTGGACGGCGACACCGCGCGGCCCGACGACCGCGCGGCCCTGCAGGCCGGACTCGACCGCTTCTACACCGTCATCAGCGCGGGTCTCACAGCTTCCTGACGCTCCGCCACAGCGGTTCTCAGGTCCCTGGCATCACCTTTCGGCAGCGGGTCCGGAACCACGCGTCTTTTTTGGAAACGATGCCTTGTTCCTAATAATGGGCCGTGCTGTACTTCGGGTAACCCCACCGCGAACAGGGAGTCGCCCGCATGGCAAAGCTCCGCACGTTCCTGACAGTCCTTCTGCTGTCCGTCCTCGCCTCGACCACCCTCACGACGACGGCCTCGGCCGGGACGGCCCCGTCGTCGGGATGGAACAACTGGTCCTGCCGCCCCAGCACCGCACATCCCGAGCCCGTGGTGCTCGTCCACGGCATGGGCGCCAACCACTGGGACAACTTCCTGACGCTGGCGCCGACGCTCCGCGCGAACGGCTACTGCGTCTACTCGCAGACGTACGGCAAGACCCTGCTCGGCGGCCTCGCCGGCGGGCTCGCGCCGATGGCCGGCAGTGCCGCCGAACTGAGCACGTTCGTCGACCGCGTGCGCGCCGCGACAGGAGCGTCGAAGGTCGACATCGTCGGCCACTCCGAGGGCACCACCGTCCCCGCCTACTACATGAAGCACCTGGGCGGCGCCTCGAAGGTCGACGACTTCGTCGGCTTCGGCTCCAACTTCCAGGGCACCACGCTCAACGGCCTCGCGACTCTCGCCGAGGCGCTGGGGCTCCAGGGCCTGCTGACCGGCCTGGGCTGCGGGGCCTGCACGGACTATCTGCCGGGCTCGGCCTTCCTCGCCGAGCTCAACGACGGTCCCGTCGCCGTACCCGGGCCGACGTACACCACCATCGTCACCCGCTACGACACGGTGGTCACCCCGTACACCAGCGGACTGCTCGCTCCCGCGCCCAACGTGACGAACATCGTGCTCCAGGACAAGTGCGGCCCGGACTTCGCCGGCCACCTCGGCCTGGCGATCGACCCGAACGTCGCCCAGCTCGTCCTGAACCGTCTCGACCCCGAAGGGTCCAAGCCCTTCCGATGCCGCCCCTTCACCACCCTCGGCATCTGACGTACGGCGCACACCCCTGTGAGGGCGGCGCCGCCCTCAGCTGCTGAACCACGCCGAGGGCCGCCACTCCCGAGCGGGGGAGTGGCGGCCCTCAGTCGTGCTGCGAGGCGCTTGTGAACGCTTGTGAATCAGAGAACGCGGACCGCGCCGGACGGCCGGTCGTAGTCCATGGAGCGCTGCACCGTACCGGTGCTGGAGTTCTGCGCACCGACGAACTGGCCGTCGCCCACGTAGATCGCCACGTGGTACGCGCTGCCCGCGCCGCCCCAGTACAGGATGTCGCCGGGCTGGAGGTTGTCCAGCGAGACCTGGGTGCCGGCGGTCGACTGGGACTGCGAGACGCGCGGCAGGTCGATGCCCGCCGTGCGGTACGCGGCCTGGACCAGGCCCGAGCAGTCCCACGCGTTCGGGCCGGTGCCGCCGGAGATGTACGCGTCGCCGACCTGCGCCTTGGCGAACGCGACGATCGAGGCGGCGGAGCCCGTGGCGTTCGACGAGGAGGACGGAGCGGACGAGGAGGCGGACGCGGAGGACGAGGAAGCCGAGTTGTCCGAGGAGTTGTCCGAGGAGGAGCTGGAGGGAGCGCTGAGCGTCGTGCGCTCGGCGGTACGGGAGGCGCGCTCGGCCCGCTCCTCGGCCTCGGCACGGGCCTTGGCGGCGGCTTCGGCCTTCTTCTTGGCCTCGGCCTCGCGGACCGCCTCGGCCTTGGCCTTCTTGGCCTTCTTCGCGGCGCTCTCGGCCGCGGCGTCCTCCTGGGCCTGCGCCTCCATGTCGAGGGCGACCTGCTGCGTGGCCTGTGCGGAGGCGGCGACGGCCGTGGAGAGCCCGGCGGTGATGGTGGGCATCTCGATGGTCTGGGTCACCGGTTCGGCCTGCGCCGGACCCGCGGCACCCGCGACCGCGATGGTGCTGAGGACGCCACCGGCAACTCCGGCTCGCAGCGCCGACTTCGAGGCACGCTGGCGGGGCTTCCGGTGGCTGGGTATGTGAGCGGTGTGGGACATGGGTACTAGCGCTATCAGGGTTGTAGGGGTCCCATCAAGAAACGTGTGTTGCGACACAGTTACGTTCGGAATCTGTGAATCCGCTTTCTCTGCGCCTTTATTGACGCCGTAACGGGCAAAACGGTCATGGATGTTCAGGGTCGTGATCTCTGCCTTTCGACAATACGCCCGAATTGCCCGCCACCTACCATCCGTTCACACCGATGGCCAAGCCCGGTTTTCCCGCGCGATGGTCCGCGTGGCGCAGGTCACAGCTTGGCGATCCGGCGGCCGGCAACCCTCGCGCGCGCGGCCGGGTCTGGCTCCGCCTCGACGGCGGCCGCTCCGTCGTCCGCTTCCGGAAGTCCGCGCGAACTCCGCGCACTCGCGATCCGGAAGTTCGTGAATGCGTGCACATGTCCTCTTCGGTCCCCGGAGCCCCTCGTCCGAGTGAGGGATGGGTGGCGGCGGGTGGCACGCGGTGCCCATATCACTCCACCGCCGTCCATCGCCAATTTGCTTGTAGTGGCTGTCCATTGATAGCGCCACACGTCTTTGACCAGCGGTAACACCATTGAATGTCACGTCTCGTGATCACTTCGCCGCTTCGCGTACGAAGATCACTGCTCATACGACTTCATGATCCTTCGTCAGGTGGTGGAGATCACAAAGACGGTGACGTACCCCGTGTCGCAGATCACAGGGCGACGGGCATAGGATGCGGGGCAGTCGGGCTTGTGAACTGCCTCACATGTGCACGATCTTGGTGAGGTGGCGAGCCGGTCGCCCGATGCGGTCCAACGGTCAAGGACGACTGGAAGGAGCGAGGAGCGTGAATGCCTACGCGCCCATCCTCGTGCTCGGCGCCCTCGGGGCAGGGTTTGCGATCTTTTCCGTGGTCATGGCCACGCTTATCGGCCCCAAGCGGTACAACCGGGCAAAGCTCGAAGCGTACGAGTGCGGTATCGAACCCACGCCGACACCGGCCGGAGGCGGCCGCTTCCCGATCAAGTACTACCTGACGGCGATGCTTTTCATCGTCTTCGACATCGAGATCGTCTTCCTCTATCCCTGGGCGGTCTCCTTCGACGCCCTGGGGATCTTCGGGCTCGTGGAGATGCTGCTCTTCGTGCTCACCGTCTTCGTCGCCTATGCGTATGTCTGGCGTCGCGGCGGCCTGGAATGGGACTGAGGGGCTGAGGGGCACACATGGGACTCGAAGAGAAGCTGCCTAGCGGCTTTGTGCTGACCACGGTCGAACAGGCCGCCGGCTGGGTACGGAAGTCCTCCGTCTTCCCGGCCACGTTCGGCCTCGCCTGCTGCGCCATCGAGATGATGACGACCGGCGCGGGCCGCTACGACCTGGCCCGGTTCGGGATGGAGGTCTTCCGCGGATCGCCGCGCCAGGCGGACCTGATGATCGTCGCGGGACGGGTGAGTCAGAAGATGGCGCCCGTCCTGCGGCAGGTCTACGACCAGATGCCGAACCCCAAGTGGGTCATCTCCATGGGGGTTTGCGCATCATCGGGCGGAATGTTCAACAATTACGCCATTGTGCAGGGTGTTGATCACATTGTCCCGGTCGACATCTATTTGCCGGGATGCCCGCCGCGTCCCGAGATGCTGCTGGACGCCATCCTCAAGCTCCACCAGAAGATCCAGGACGGCAAGCTCGGGGTCAACGCCGAGGAGGCCGCCCGCGAGGCGGAGGAAGCGGCCCTCAAGGCGCTGCCCCTGATCGAGATGAAGGGGCTCCTGCGGTGAGCGACAACACCCACGGCGAGGGGCAGAACGGCGACTCCGTACCCGCCCCTCGCGACACCGGCGGCGAGGTCATCCGCGTACGCAGAGGGATGTTCGGCGCCAACAACGGCGGCGACACCTCCGGTTACGGCGGCCTCATCCGCACGATCACCCTGCCGGGAGCCTCCTCCCGGCCGTACGGCGGGTGGTTCGACGAGGTGGCCGACGAGCTCGAAGGGGCCCTGGAGGAGCAGGACCTGCTCCCCGGGAACGCCATCGAGCGCACCGTCGTCGACCGCGACGAGCTCACCTTCCACATCGCCCGCGAGCACCTCGTCCAGGTCGCCCGCACCCTGCGCGACGACCCCGCCCTGCGCTTCGAGCTCTGTACAGGCGTCAGCGGTGTCCACTTCCTCGGGGACAAGGGCCGCGAGCTGCACGCCGTCTACCACCTGCGGTCCCTCACCCACGGCCGGATCATCCGGCTGGAGGTCTCCGCCCCGGACAGCGACCCGCACATCCCGTCCCTCGTCGAGGTCTATCCGACCAACGACTGGCACGAGCGCGAGGCGTACGACTTCTTCGGCATCGTCTTCGACGGGCACCCGGCCCTGACCCGGATCATGATGCCGGACGACTGGCAGGGCTTCCCGCAGCGCAAGGACTACCCGCTCGGCGGCATCGCCGTCGAGTACAAGGGCGCCCAGATCCCGGCTCCGGACCAGCGGAGGTCGTACTCCTGATGACCACTCCTCATGCGACACCCCGTGCCACGACCGAGGGGACCGTATATACGGTCACCGGCGGCGACTGGGACGAGGTCGTCGAATCCGCCGCCAAGTCCGACGACGAACGCATCATCGTCAACATGGGCCCCCAGCACCCGTCCACGCACGGCGTGCTGCGGCTGATCCTGGAGATCGACGGCGAGACCGTCACCGAGGCCCGCTGCGGCATCGGCTACCTCCACACCGGGATCGAGAAGAACCTCGAGTTCCGCAACTGGACGCAGGGCACCACCTTCGTCACGCGCATGGACTACCTGACGCCGTTCTTCAACGAGACGGCGTACTGCCTGGGCGTCGAGAAGCTCCTCGGCATCGAGGACCGGATCCCCGACCGGGCCACGGTCCTGCGCGTGCTCCTGATGGAGCTCAACCGCATCTCCTCGCACCTGGTCTGCATCGCCACCGGCGGTATGGAGCTGGGCGCGACCACGATCATGATCTACGGCTTCCGCGATCGTGAACTGGTTCTCGACCTCTTCGAGCTGATCACCGGCCTCCGGATGAACCACGCGTTCGTCCGCCCCGGCGGCCTCGCCCAGGACCTGCCGCCGGGCGCGGTCGACGCGCTGCGCGAGTTCATCAAGACCATGAAGAAGAACCTGCCGGAGTACGACAAGCTCGCCACCGGCAACCCCATCTTCAAGGCCCGCATGAAGGACGTCGGCTACCTCGACCTCACCGGCTGCATGGCGCTCGGCGCCACCGGCCCGGTCCTGCGCTCCGCCGGGCTCCCGCACGACCTGCGCAAGAGCGACCCCTACTGCGGCTACGAGACCTACGACTTCGAGGTGCCGACTACCGACACCTGCGACTCCTACGGACGCTTCCTGATCCGCATGGACGAGATGCGCGAGTCGCTCCGGATCATCGAGCAGTGCCTGGAGCGCCTGGAGCCGGGCCCGGTCATGGTCGCGGACAAGAAGATCGCCTGGCCCGCCCAGCTCGCTCTGGGCCCGGACGGACTCGGCAACTCGCTCGACCACATCAGGAACATCATGGGCACCTCCATGGAAGCCCTCATCCACCACTTCAAGCTGGTGACCGAAGGCTTCCGGGTCCCCGCCGGGCAGACGTACACCGCCGTCGAGTCCCCCAAGGGCGAACTCGGCGTGCACGTCGTCTCCGACGGCGGCACCCGCCCCTACCGGGTCCACTTCCGCGACCCGTCCTTCACCAATCTGCAAGCCATGGCGGCGATGTGCGAGGGCGGCCAGGTCGCCGACGTGATCGTCGCCGTCGCGTCCATCGACCCCGTGATGGGAGGCGTCGACCGGTGACCGCAAACCAAGAGGTCAGTCTGGGGATGCCGCAGCTCCCCGCCCCCGCCTACCCGGCCGACGTGCGCGCCCGGCTCGACGCAGACGCGAAGGAGGTGATCGCCCGCTACCCGGGAAGCCGCTCCGCACTACTGCCGCTGCTCCACCTCGTCCAGTCCGAGGAGGGATACGTCTCCCGTACGGGGATGGCCTTCTGCGCCGAGACGCTCGACCTCACCACCGCCGAGGTCACGGCCGTCGCCACCTTCTACTCCATGTACCGCCGCAAGCCCAGTGGTGATTACCAGGTAGGGGTCTGCACCAACACCCTGTGCGCGGTCATGGGCGGCGACGCCATCTTCGACACGCTCAAGGAGCACCTCGGCGTCGGCAACAACGAGACGACCGAGGACGGCAAGGTCACGCTCGAACACATCGAGTGCAACGCGGCCTGCGACTTCGCGCCCGTCGTGATGGTGAACTGGGAGTTCTTCGACAACCAGACGCCCGAGAGCGCCACGCAGCTCGTCGACGACCTGATCGCCGGGCGCACCGTCGAGCCCACCCGCGGCGCCCCGCTCTGCTCGTACAAGGAGACCGCCCGCATCCTGGCCGGCTTCCCCGACGAGCGCCCCGGTGCCGTCGAGGCCACCGGCGGCGCCGGTCCCGCCTCTCTGATCGGGCTCAAGCTCGCCAAGGGCGAGGTGCTGCCCAAGGCCCGGGTCGTCGCCCCGCGCGACGGACAGCCGGGGGGTGGGCAGTCGCACGACGCACAGGTCCACGATCCGTCGCCGACCGAGCGCCTCAGCTCGCACGACGCACCGCAGCAGACCTCGGCCTCCGACCCGGAGTTCCCGGCCGGGCCCGCAGCCGAGGAGGGGGAGTGATGACCTTGGCCGCCGAGATCGACCACAACGGGACGAGCCCCGAGAAGCTGCTCGCTCCCGTCCTCTCCTCCTTCTGGGACCAGCCCGAGTCCTGGACCCTGGAGACCTACCGTCGCCACGAGGGGTACGAGGGACTGCGCAAGGCCCTCGCCATGGACCCCGACGACCTCATCGCGTACGTCAAGGACTCCGGTCTGCGCGGACGCGGCGGCGCCGGCTTCCCCACCGGGATGAAGTGGCAGTTCATCCCGCAGGGCGATGGAAAACCGCACTATCTAGTTGTCAACGCCGACGAATCGGAGCCGGGGACCTGCAAGGACATCCCGCTCCTCTTCGCGAACCCGCACAGCCTCATCGAGGGCATCGTGATCGCCTGTTACGCGATCCGTTCGTCGCACGCGTTCATCTACCTGCGCGGTGAGGTCGTCCCCGTGCTGCGACGACTGCACGAGGCGGTACGAGAGGCGTACGAGGCGGGTTATCTGGGGACGAACATCCTGGGCTCAGGACTCGATCTGGAACTCACGGTGCACGCAGGTGCCGGCGCGTACATCTGTGGTGAGGAAACCGCGCTGCTCGACTCTCTCGAAGGACGGCGTGGCCAGCCCCGGCTGCGACCTCCTTTCCCTGCGGTCGCCGGTCTGTACGCCTGCCCCACTGTGGTGAACAACGTCGAGTCCATCGCCTCGGTTCCCGCGATTTTGAACCGGGGCAAGGACTGGTTCAAGTCGATGGGCAGCGAGAAGTCACCGGGCTTCACGCTCTACTCGCTCAGCGGCCATGTCACCAGCCCCGGCCAGTACGAGGCCCCGCTCGGCATCACGCTCCGTCAGCTCCTCGACATGAGCGGCGGGATGCGGGCGGGTCACCGCCTCAAGTTCTGGACGCCGGGCGGCTCCTCCACGCCGATGTTCACCGACGAGCACCTCGACGTACCTCTCGACTACGAAGGTGTCGGCGCCGCCGGGTCCATGCTCGGCACCAAGGCGCTCCAGTGCTTCGACGAGACGACCTGCGTCGTGCGGGCCGTCACCCGCTGGACCGAGTTCTACGCCCACGAGTCCTGCGGCAAGTGCACGCCGTGCCGCGAAGGGACGTACTGGCTGGTCCAGTTGCTCCGCGACATCGAGGCCGGCAAAGGCCAGATGGCCGACCTGGACAAGCTCAACGACATCGCCGACAACATCAACGGCAAGTCGTTCTGCGCACTCGGCGACGGCGCCGCCTCGCCGATCTTCTCCTCGCTCAAGTACTTCCGCGAGGAGTACGAACAGCACATCACGGGCAAGGGCTGCCCCTTCGATCCCGCGAAATCCACGGCCTGGGCCGACGACAGAGACGCCGACGGCAAGAACGCTCACCGGGGGGTGAACGCATGACAGTCACCACGAGTGCGCCCTCCGGGGGCGGCGAGGCGGCCATCCCGCCCGAGGACCTGGTCACGCTGACCATCGACGGCATCGAGATCAGCGTCCCCAAGGGGACCCTGGTCATCCGCGCCGCCGAACTCCTCGGCATCGAGATCCCGCGCTTCTGCGACCACCCGCTCCTCGACCCGGCCGGCGCCTGCCGGCAGTGCATCGTCGAGGTGGAGGGCCAGCGCAAGCCGATGGCCTCCTGCACCATCACCTGCACCGACGGCATGGTCGTCAAGTCGCAGATCACCTCTCCTGTCGCCGAGAAGGCGCAGAAGGGCGTGATGGAGCTGCTGCTGATCAACCATCCACTCGACTGCCCCGTCTGCGACAAGGGCGGCGAGTGCCCGCTCCAGAACCAGGCGATGTCGCACGGCGGCGCCGACTCCCGCTTCGACGGGAAGAAGCGGACCTTCGAGAAGCCCGTGCCGATCTCCACCCAGGTGCTGCTGGACCGTGAGCGGTGCGTGCTCTGCGCGCGCTGCACCCGGTTCTCGAACCAGGTGGCGGGCGACCCGATGATCGAGCTGATCGAGCGCGGCGCCCTCCAGCAGGTCGGCACCGGCGAGGGCGACCCCTTCGAGTCGTACTTCTCCGGCAACACCATCCAGATTTGCCCGGTCGGCGCGCTGACCTCGGCGGCGTACCGCTTCCGCTCCCGCCCCTTCGACCTGGTCTCGACCCCGTCGGTGTGCGAGCAGTGCTCCGGCGGCTGCGGTATGCGCACCGACCACCGGCGCGGCAAGGTCATGCGGCGCCTCGCGGCCAACGAGCCCGAGGTGAACGAGGAGTGGATCTGCGACAAGGGGAGGTTCGGCTTCCGTTACGCCCAGCAGCGCGACCGCCTCACCACCCCGCTGGTCCGCAACGCGGACGGCGTCCTGGAGCCGGCGAGCTGGCCCGAGGCGCTCGAAGCCGCGGCGGCCGGTCTCCTCGCCGCCCGCGGGCGCGCGGGCGTCCTGACCGGCGGTCGGCTGACCGTCGAGGACTCCTACGCGTACAGCAAGTTCGCCCGCGTCGCCCTCGACACCAACGACATCGACTTCCGCTCCCGGGTCCACAGCGCCGAGGAGGCCGACTTCCTGGCCGCCCGTGTCGCCGGACGCGGCCGGGACCTGGACGGCGAGGGCGTCACGTACACCGCGCTGGAGAAGGCTCCCGCGGTCCTGCTCGTCGGGTTCGAGTCCGAGGAGGAGGCCCCCGGCGTCTTCCTCCGGCTCCGCAAGGCCCACCGCAAGAGCGGCCAGAAGACCTTCGCTCTCGCCTCGCACGCCACGCGCGGCCTGGTGAAGGCGGGCGGCACGCTGCTGCCCGCCGCTCCCGGCACCGAGACCGAGTGGCTGGACGCGCTCGCGGGCGGGGTCGGCCTGGAGGCCGAAGGGGCGGCCGCCGCCGAGGCGTTGCGCGGTGAGCACTCGCTGATCATCGTCGGCGAGCGGCTCGCGGGTGTGCCCGGTGCACTTTCCGCTGCGATCCGTACGGCCACCGCGACCGGCGCACGCCTGGTGTGGATTCCGCGCCGGGCGGGCGACCGGGGCGCGGTGGAGACGGGCGCGCTCCCGACCCTGCTGCCCGGCGGCCGTCCGGCCACCGACCCGCGGGCCCGGGACGAGGTGGCCGCCGTATGGCGCGTCGCCGAACTGCCCTCCCGCCACGGCCGCGACACCGGCCAGATCATCGAGGCCGCGGCCACCGGTGAACTGGGCGCGCTGCTCGTCGGCGGCGTCGGCGTGGAGGACCTGCCCGATCCGGCCCGTGCGCTGAAGGCCTTGGACGAGGTCGGCTTCCTGGTCTCGCTGGAGCTGCGGCCGAGCGAGGTGACCGCCCGGGCCGACGTGGTCTTCCCGGTCGCCGCCGTCGCGGAGAAGTCCGGCACCTTCCTCAACTGGGAGGGCCGGGTCCGGATGTTCCAGGCGGCGCTGAAGCCGGAGCAGATGCCCCGGACGCTCGCGCCGATCGACTCCCGCGTACTGCACATGCTGGCCGACGCCATGGACGTGCACTTCGCGCTGCCGGACCTGACCGCCGCCCGCCGCGAGCTGGACCGGCTCGGCGGCTGGGAGGGCGGCCACGCGGACGACCCGCGCGAGCCGGCGCAGCCGCTGCCCCGGCCCGGCGACGGCGAGGCGGTCCTCGCGGGCCACCGGATGCTGCTCGACCTCGGCCGGCTCCAGGAGGGCGACACCGCGCTCGCCGGGACCCGGCACGCGTCGCTCGCCCGGCTCTCCGCCACCACCGCGGCCGAGACCGGCGTCAAGGACGGCGACCTGCTCACCGTCACCGGCCCCACCGGCACCGTCGAACTCCCGCTCCAGGTCACCGACATGCCGGACCGCGTGGTCTGGGTGCCGCTGAACTCGGTGGGACGCGGCATTCCCGCCGACACCGGCGCCAACCCCGGTGGCCTGGTCCGGATCGGCCCCGCCGCCGTACCGGGCGCTCCCGTAGAACCGTCGGAGGTACGAGCGTGATGGGCCTCACCGCACTCACCACGGCGCCCGAGCGCGCCGTCATCGCCGCCGAGGATCTCTCGATGTTCGGCACCGACCCCTGGTGGCTGGTGCTGGTCAAGGCGGTCTTCTGCTTCGCGTTCCTGATGCTGATCGTGCTCTTCTCCATCGTGTGGGAGCGCAAGGTCGTCGCCTGGATGCAGCTGCGCATCGGCCCCAACCGGCACGGTCCTTGGGGACTGCTCCAGTCGCTCGCCGACGGCGTCAAGCTGATGCTGAAGGAAGACGTCATCGTCAAGCGGGCGGACAAGGCGGTCTACGTCCTCGCCCCGATCCTCGCGGCGATCCCCGCCTTCATGGCCGTCGCGGTCATCCCGTTCGGCCCGGCGGGCAACGAGGTCTCGATCTTCGGCACCCGTACGACGATGCAGCTCACCGACCTGCCGATCGCCGCGCTCTACATCCTCGCCGTCGGCGCGGTCGGCGTGTACGGATTCGTCCTCGGCGGCTGGTCCTCCGGCTCGACGTATCCGCTGCTCGGCGGGATCCGCTCGTGCGCCCAGATGATTTCGTACGAGATCGCCATGGGCGCCGCGTTCGCCTCGGTCTTCCTCTACTCCGGGTCGATGTCGACCTCCACCATCGTGGAGGCGCAGGGCGACCGGTGGTACATCATCCTGCTGCCGATGTCCTTCCTCATCTACATGGTGACGATGGTCGGCGAGGCCAGCCGGGCCCCGTTCGACATGCCGGAGTCCGAGGGCGACCTGGTCGGCGGCTTCAACACCGAGTACAGCTCCATCAAGTTCGCGATGTTCATGCTCGCCGAGTACATCCACATGGTGACCGTGTCGATGATCGCGGTGACGCTGTTCCTCGGCGGCTGGCGGGCCCCGTACCCGATCTCGGCGTTCTGGGAGGGTGCGAACCACGGCTGGTGGCCGATGCTCTGGTTCTTCCTGAAGCTCCAGGCGCTGATCTTCTTCTTCATCTGGCTGCGCGGCACGCTGCCACGCGTCCGCTACGACCAGCTGATGAAGCTCGGCTGGAAGGTCCTGATCCCGGTCTCGGTGGGCTGGCTGATGCTCGTCGCCACCGTCCGCGCGCTGCGGAACGAGGGCTACGACTTCTCCCGGATCGTGCTGTACGTCGGCGGGGCGGTGCTCGCCATCCTGCTGATCTCGCTGGTCGTGGACATGTTCCGCGACCGCAGGGTCAGGGCCCAGGAGGCGGAGGCCGGACCGGCGCCCGCGTTCGACCCGATGGCGGGCGGATTCCCGGTGCCACCGCTGCCCGGACAGACCCTGCCGCCGGTGCCCAGGCGCGTACCGAGGCGCGAGCGGGAGCTCGTTGTCAGTGGTGGGCCCGATACTCAGAGTGACGGAAACGCGAGTGACGGAAAGGAGGCCGGCGGTGTCTGAGAAACCAGAGCTCACGGGCTCATCGGGATCCGCTGGGTCCTCGGGCGAATCGGGAGCGGCGGGGGAGAAGTTCCAGAACCCCGTGGCCGGCTTCGGCGTGACCTTCAAGGCCATGTTCAAGAAGCGGCTGACCGAGCAGTATCCCGAGACGCCGAAGGTGACGGCGCCCCGCTTCCACGGCCGCCACCAGCTCAACCGCCACCCGGACGGCCTGGAGAAGTGCGTCGGCTGTGAGTTGTGCGCCTGGGCGTGTCCGGCGGACGCCATCTACGTGGAGGGCGCGGACAACACCGAGGAGGAGCGCTACTCCCCGGGCGAGCGCTACGGCCGCGTCTACCAGATCAATTACGCGCGCTGCATCCTCTGCGGACTCTGCATCGAGGCCTGCCCCACCCGGGCGCTGACGATGACGAATGAGTTCGAGCTCGCCAACACCACCCGCGAGAGCCTCATCTACACCAAGGACGAGCTGCTCGCGGGGCTGGAGGAAGGCATGGTCGACAGCCCGCACGCGATCTTCCCGGGCATGGACGAACAGGACTACTACCGGGGCCTGGTCACCGAGGCCGCTCCGGGTACGGAGCCGCAGCCGGCGCTCTCCAAGGGCGAGCAGGTCAAGTCCGACGAGTCCGCGGGCGCACAGCGGGGCAAGGGGGCCGGCGCATGAACGCGATCGCCGCGGCCTCCACCACCTCGACCGGTGAGGCCGTCCAGTTCTGGATCCTGGGCACCGTCGCCGTGATCGGCGCGCTGGCCACGATCCTGCTGAAGAAGTCCGTGCACAGCGCGCTGTCACTCGCCGGCACGATGGTCGTCCTCGCCGTCTTCTACCTCGCCAACGGCGCCTATTTCCTCGGCATCGTCCAGATCATCGTGTACACCGGCGCGATCATGATGCTGTTCCTCTTCGTCGTCATGCTCGTCGGCGTCACCGCGGCGGACTCCCTCAAGGAGACGCTCAAGGGCCAGCGCTGGCTGGCCCTGGGCTGCGGCCTCGGCTTCGGCATCCTGCTGATCGCGGGCATCGGCAACGCGTCGCTGTCCACCTTCAACGGGCTCGGCGCCGCCAATGCGCTGCACGGCGGAAACGTGGAGGGCCTCGCCAACCTCATCTTCACCAAGTACGTCTTCGCCTTCGAGATCACCGGCGCCCTGCTGATCACCGCGACCGTCGGGGCGATGGTGCTCACGCACCGCGAGCGCACCGAACGGGCCAAGACCCAGCGGGAGATGTCCGAGGAGCGCGTGCGCGGCAAGCACCTCCCGCCGCTGCCCGCTCCCGGTGTCTACGCCCGGCACAACGCGGTGGACATCGCCGGTCTGCTGCCCGACGGCACCCCGTCCGACCTCACCGTCATGAAGACGCTGCGCGACCGGGGCCAGATCCGCGATGTCTCCCAGGAGGCGCTCGCCGATCTCAAGGCGCTGGAGCAGCGCTCCGGCGAGCGGCTCGGACGTGAGGACGCGGACGCCGTGGCACGCGGGGCGAACCCCGCCTCCGCGGCGGAGAATTCGGAGGCCGCCAAGTGAACCCGGTCAACTATCTCTACCTCGCGGCCCTGCTGTTCGCGATCGGCGCCTCCGGGGTGCTGATCCGGCGGAACGTGATCGTGCTGTTCATGTGCATCGAGCTGATGCTCAACGCGTGCAACCTGGCGCTCGTCACGTTCTCCCGGATGCACGGAAACCTCGACGGACAGATCGTCGCCTTCTTCGTGATGGTCGTCGCCGCCGCGGAAGTCGTCGTCGGGCTCGCGATCATCGTGTCGTTGTTCCGCTCCCGCCACTCGGCCTCGGTCGACGACGCCAGCCTGATGAAGCTGTAAGGGGACCGGAATCGTGGAGAACCTGATCGCGCTGCTCGTCGCGGCGCCCCTGCTCGGAGCGGCGGTCCTGCTCTGCGGCGGCCACCGGCTCGACAAGGCCGGGCACTGGCTCGGCACGGTGCTCGCCGCCGCCTCGTTCGTCGTCGGCGTCGTCCTCTTCGCCGACATGCTGGGGAAGGGCGCCGAGGACCGGGCCCTGCACCAGCACCTGTTCAGCTGGATTCCGGTGGAGGGCTTCCAGGCCGACATCGCCTTCCAGCTGGATCAGCTGTCGATGACGTTCGTCCTGCTCATCACCGGTGTGGGCACGCTGATCCACATCTACTCCATCGGCTACATGGAGCACGACGAGCGCAGGCGCCGCTTCTTCGGCTATCTCAACCTGTTCCTCGCGGCGATGCTGATCCTGGTCATCGCCGACAACTACCTGCTGCTGTACGTCGGGTGGGAGGGCGTCGGTCTGGCGTCCTACCTGCTCATCGGCTTCTGGCAGCACAAGCCCAGCGCGGCCACCGCCGCGAAGAAGGCGTTCCTGGTCAACCGCGTCGGTGACGTGGGACTGTCGATCGCCATCATGCTGATGTTCACCACCTTCGGCACCTTCGCCTTCGGGCCGGTGCTGGAGGCGACCGGTGAGGCCGGCGAGGGCAAGCTGACGGCGATCGGCCTGATGCTGCTGCTCGCCGCGTGCGGCAAGTCGGCCCAGGTGCCGCTGCAGTCCTGGCTCGGTGACGCGATGGAGGGCCCGACCCCGGTCTCCGCCCTCATCCACGCCGCGACCATGGTCACCGCCGGTGTCTATCTCATCGTCCGCTCCGGCGCCATCTTCAACGGCGCTCCGGACGCCCAGCTGGTCGTCGCCATCGTCGGCGCGGTCACGCTGATCTTCGGTGCGATCGTCGGTTGCGCCAAGGACGACATCAAGAAGGCGCTCGCGGGCTCCACGATGTCGCAGATCGGCTACATGATCCTCGCCGCGGGCCTCGGCCCGATCGGCTACATCTTCGCGATCATGCACCTGGTGACGCACGGCTTCTTCAAGGCCGGGCTCTTCCTGGGAGCCGGTTCGGTGATGCACGGCATGAACGACGAGGTCGACATGCGGAAGTACGGCGGCCTGCGGAAGTACATGCCGGTCACCTTCATCACCTTCGGCCTCGGCTACCTGGCCATCATCGGCTTCCCGGGCCTCTCCGGCTTCTTCTCCAAGGACAAGATCATCGAGGCGGCCTTCGCCAAGGGCGGCACCGAGGGCTGGATCCTCGGCTCCGTCGCCCTTCTCGGCGCCGCGATCACCGCGTTCTACATGACGCGCGTGATGCTGATGACCTTCTTCGGTGAGAAGCGCTGGCAGCCCGACGCCGAAGGCCGCGAGCCGCACCCGCACGAGTCCCCGAAGTCCATGACGGTCCCGATGATCGTGCTGGCCGTCGGATCGGTCTTCGCCGGTGGCTTCTTCGCCATCGGTGACCGCTTCGTCAACTGGCTGGAGCCGGTCACCGGTTACGACCACGGCCACTCCCCGCTGAGCGTGGCCACCGTCACCGGAGCCACCGTGGTGGCCCTGGTCATCGGCGTCGCGATCGCCTGGACGATGTACGGGCGCAAGCCGGTGCCCGTCGTGGCCCCGCGCGGCTCGCTGCTCACCCGGGCGGCCCGCCGCGACCTGCTCCAGGACGACTTCAACCACGTGGTCCTGGTACGCGGCGGCGAGCACCTCACCCGCTCGCTCGTCTACGTCGACCACTCCCTGGTCGACGGCGTCGTCAACGGCACGGCCGCGTCGGTCGGCGGGCTCTCCGGCCGGCTGCGCAAGCTGCAGAACGGCTACGCCCGCTCCTACGCGGTCTCGATGTTCGGCGGCGCGGCCGTCGTCATCGCCGCGACCCTGCTGATGAGGGCGGTCTGATCACATGTCCTTTCCCCTCCTGACCGCGACGGCGGCGCTCCCGGCCATCGGAGCCATCGTCACCGCCGCCGTCCCCGCCGCACAGCGCACCGTGGCCAAGTGGGTCGCGCTGTTCTTCTCGCTCTCCACGCTCGTCCTGGCGGGCATCGTCTTCGCCCGTTTCGAGCCGGGCGGCGACCGCTACCAACTGACCGAGTCCCGGGCCTGGATCGCCGACTTCGGCGTCCGGTACGAACTGGGCGTGGACGGCATCGGCGTGGCCCTTCTCGGGCTCACCGCGCTGCTCATCCCGTTCGTCATCGTGGCCGGCTGGCACGACGCCGATCCTCTGGAGACGAAGTCCTCGCGCTGGCGTCCGACCCAGGGCTTCTTCGCGCTGATCCTCATGGTCGAGGCCATGGTGGTCCTGTCGTTCCTCGCGACCGACGTCTTCCTCTTCTACATCCTGTTCGAAGCCATGCTCATCCCGATGTACTTCCTCATCGGCGGCTTCGGCGACCGGGCCCACGCGGGCAGCGACGAGAACGCCGCGAAGCAACGCTCGTACGCGGCCGTCAAGTTCCTCCTCTACAACCTGGCCGGCGGCCTGATCATGCTGGCCGCCGTCATCGGGCTCTATGTGGTCGCGGGCAGCTTCTCGCTCTCCGAGATCGCGGCGGCCCGCGCCGACGGCTCCCTGGAGATGGCGACCAACACCGAGCGGTGGCTCTTCCTCGGCTTCTTCCTCGCCTTCGCGATCAAGGCACCGCTCTGGCCGCTGCACACCTGGCTGCCCAACGCGATGGGCGAGGCGACCGCACCGGTGGCCGTGCTCATCACCGCGATCGTCGACAAGGTCGGCACCTTCGCGATGCTCCGCTTCTGCCTCGGGCTCTTCCCGGAGGCCAGCAAGTGGGCGACCCCGGTCGTCATCGCCCTGGCGCTCGTCTCCATCGTCTACGGAGCGCTGCTCGCGGTCGGCCAGCGCGACATCAAGCGGCTCATCGCCTACGCCTCGATCTCGCACTTCGGCTTCATCATCCTCGGCATCTTCGCGATGACCAGCCAGGGCCAGTCGGGCGCCACGCTCTACATGGTCAACCACGGCATCTCCACCGCCGCGCTGCTCCTGGTCGCCGGATTCCTCATCACCCGGCGCGGCTCGCGGCTCATCGCGGACTACGGCGGAGTGCAGAAGGTCGCTCCGGTGCTGGCGGGCACCTTCCTCATCGGCGGTCTGGCGACCCTGTCGCTGCCGGGACTCGCACCGTTCGTCAGTGAGTTCCTGGTGCTGGTCGGCACGTTCAGCGCCTATCCGGTGGCCGGAATCATCGCCACCTCCGGCATCGTGCTCGCCGCGATCTACGTCCTCGTCCTCTACCAGCGGACGATGACCGGTCCGGTCAACGAGTCGGTCCGCACCATGCCCGACCTCAAGGCGCGTGAGCTGGTGGTCGCCGTACCGCTGATCGCGCTCCTGCTCCTCCTGGGCGTCTTCCCGAAGCCGCTCACCGAGGTCGTCAACCCGGCGGTCAAGCACACCATGTCCGACGTACAGAAGAAGGACCCCCAGCCCGAGGTGGAGGCCGCCAAGTGAGCGCAACAGCTGTCCACAGCCTGTGGACGACGGCGAGCGGGGTGAACTTCGCAGCTCCGGGCGACCGCTTCACGGCGCCCACGATCGAGTACGCCCAGCTCGCGCCCGTCCTGATCATCGTGATCGGCGCCGTCCTGGGCATCCTGGTGGAGGCCTTCGTCCCGCGTAAGGCCCGCTACCACGCCCAGCTCCTGCTGACCGTGGTGGCGCTGGCCGCCGCGTTCGCCGCCGTCGTCTCTCTCGCGGCCGGCGGATACGCCACCACGAAGGCGCAGATCGCGGCCATGGGGGCCATCGCGATCGACGGCCCGACCCTGTTCCTCCAGGGGACGATCCTCCTGGTCTCCGTGGTGGCGGTCTTCACCTTCGCCGAACGGCGGCTCGACCCCACGGCCCACGGCAACCGGGTCGACTCCTTCGCCGCTCAGGCCGGTACGGTCCCCGGCAGCGACGCCGAGAAGGCCGCCGTCCGCGCGGGCTTCGCCACCACCGAGGTCTTCCCACTGGTCCTCTTCTCGGTGGCGGGCATGCTCGTCTTCCCCGCCGCCAACGACCTGCTGACCCTCTTCATCGCGCTGGAAGTCTTCTCGCTCCCGCTCTACCTCCTCTGCGCCGTCGCCCGCCGCAAGCGGCTGATGTCGCAGGAGGCGGCCGTGAAGTACTTCCTGCTCGGCGCCTTCTCCTCGGCGTTCCTGCTCTTCGGGATCGCCCTCCTCTACGGCTACGCGGGCTCCCTCTCGTACGCCACCATCGCCAACGTCGTCGACGGCTCGGTCATGGAGATCGACCCGGCCCTCGCCGGCACCATGGGCAACGACGCACTGCTGCTCATCGGCGGCGCGATGATCCTGGTCGGCCTGCTCTTCAAGGTCGGCGCCGTCCCGTTCCACATGTGGACCCCGGACGTCTACCAGGGCGCGCCGACCCCGGTGACCGGCTTCATGGCCGCCGCCACCAAGGTCGCCGCGTTCGGTGCGCTGCTGCGCCTGCTGTACGTGGTGCTCCCCGGGCTCACCTGGGACCTGCGGCCGGTGCTGTGGGCGGTGGCCATCATCACGATGCTGGGCGGGGCGGTCGTCGCGATCACCCAGACCGACATCAAGCGGCTGCTGGCCTACTCCTCGATCGCGCATGCGGGCTTCATTCTGGCCGGTGTCATCGCGACCAGCCCGGAAGGGGTCTCCTCGGTCCTCTTCTACCTGGGCGCGTACTCCTTCGTGACGGTCGGCGCGTTCGCCGTCGTCACGCTGGTACGGGACGCGGGCGGCGAAGCCACGCACCTGTCGAAGTGGGCCGGGCTCGGCCGCCGGTCGCCGCTGGTCGCGGCGGTCTTCGCGGTGTTCCTGCTCGCCTTCGCCGGGATCCCGCTCACCTCGGGCTTCTCCGGCAAGTTCGCCGTCTTCAAGGCGGCTGCGGAGAGCGGCGCGGGTGCGCTGGTCGTGGTCGGTGTGATCTCGTCGGCGATCGCGGCCTTCTTCTACATCCGCGTGATCGTCCTGATGTTCTTCAGCGAGCCGAAGGCGGACGGCCCCACGGTCGCCGTCCCGTCGCCGCTGACCATGACGACGATCGCGGTGGGCGTGGCCGTGACGCTGGTGCTGGGCCTGGCTCCGCAGTACTTCCTGGACCTCGCCGGCCAGGCGGGAGTCTTCGTGCGGTAGGCGATTCTCCCGCAGAACAGCGCCGGACGGTCCGTTATCCACAGGACCGTCCGGCGTTGTCGTAGGAGGCGCCTATCGTGGTCGGGGACGGAGAGCGGACGGACAAGGGCCGGACGGCGCGGACGGTAGGGGTTTACGGACCGGACGGCGCGGACCTCGGGGGACAGAGCATTGGGAAGCGTGAGCATGGATGTGACCGGGACGGTGACCGGCAACGGGACCGACACCGCTGACCTCTCCGAGACCGAGGCGCGGCGGACGCTGCACCGGGTCTTCGGGTACGACGCGTTCCGCGGCGAGCAGGGCGCGGTCATCGAGCATGTGGTGGCCGGCGGCGACGCTGTCGTGCTCATGCCGACCGGCGGCGGAAAGTCCCTCTGCTACCAGATCCCGTCCCTGGTCAGGCGCGGCACCGGCGTCGTCGTCTCGCCGCTGATCGCGCTCATGCAGGACCAGGTCGACGCCCTGCGCGCGCTCGGTGTGCGGGCCGGCTTCATGAACTCCACGCAGGACTTCGACGAGCGCCGCTCGATGGAGGCGCAGTTCCTCGCCGGCGAGCTGGACCTGCTCTACCTGGCGCCGGAGCGGCTGCGGCTGGACTCCACGCTCTCGCTGCTGGCCCGCGGCGAGATCTCCGTCTTCGCGATCGACGAGGCGCACTGCGTCGCCCAGTGGGGCCACGACTTCCGCCCGGACTATCTCGCGCTGTCCGTGCTCGGCGAGCGCTGGCCCGACGTCCCGCGCATCGCTCTGACGGCGACCGCCACGGACGCCACGCACCAGGAGATCACCCGCCGCCTCGGCATGCCGGAGGCGAAGCACTTCGTCGCCAGCTTCGACCGGCCCAACATCCAGTACCGGATCGTCCCGAAGTCCGACCCGAAGAAGCAGCTCCTCACCTTCCTCCAGGAGGAGCACGCCGGAGACGCGGGCATCGTCTACTGCCTCTCGCGCGCCTCCACGGAGAAGATCGCGGAGTATCTGAGCCGCAACGGCATCGACGCCGTGCCGTACCACGCGGGCCTCGACGCCTCCACGCGCGCCACGCATCAGGCGCGCTTCCTCCGCGAGGAGGGCCTTGTCGTCGTCGCGACCATCGCGTTCGGTATGGGCATCGACAAGCCGGACGTCCGCTTCGTCGCCCACCTCGACCTCCCGAAGTCCGTGGAGGGGTACTACCAGGAGACCGGCCGTGCGGGCCGTGACGGCGAGCCGTCGACGGCGTGGATGGCGTACGGGCTCCAGGACGTCGTCCAGCAGCGCAAGCTCATCCAGGGCGGCGAGGGCGACGAGGCCCACCGTCGCCGGGCCGCCGCCCACCTGGACTCGATGCTGGCGCTCTGCGAGACGGTCCAGTGCCGTCGGGCCCAGCTGCTGACGTACTTCGGCCAGGAGCCGTCGGCGGCGAACTGTGGCAACTGCGACACCTGCCTGGCCCCGCCGGAGACCTGGGACGGCACGGTCGTCTCGCAGAAGCTGCTCTCCACGGTGGTCCGCCTCAAGCGCGAGCGGAACCAGAAGTTCGGCGCCGGCCAGATCATCGACATCCTGCTCGGCCGCAAGACCGCCAAGGTCATCCAGTTCGACCACGACCAGCTCTCCGTCTTCGGCATCGGCGAGGAGCTGGCCGAGGCGGAGTGGCGCGGCGTGGTCCGCCAGCTGCTGGCGCAGGGCCTGCTCGCGGTGGAAGGCGAGTACGGCACGTTGGTCCTCACCGACGAGAGCGCCACGGTCCTCGGCCGCGAGCGCGAGGTGCTGCTCCGCAAGGAGCCGAAGAAGCCGACGACCCGCTCGTCGTCCTCGTCCGGCGGTTCCAAGTCCGCCAGGGGCAAGGCCGCCGCGGCCGACCTTCCCGCCTCCGCCGTCCCGGTCTTCGAGGCGCTGCGCGCCTGGCGCGGCGCGACGGCCAAGGAGCAGGGCGTCCCGGCGTACGTGATCTTCCACGACGCGACGCTGCGGGAGATCGCGACGGTCCATCCGTCGTCGTCGGCGGAGCTGGGCGGGATCAGCGGCCTGGGCGAGAAGAAGCTCGCGACGTACGGAGAGGGCGTACTGGAGGTCCTGGCGGAGACGGCTCCGGGAGCGTCGGCCGCTCCGGAGGCTCCCGCGCCGACGGCCCCGGCACCACGCGCGGCGCCGACCCCGTCCCGTACGGAGGCTCCTGCCGCCCCGCAGCACGGCGACCCCGAGTTCGCCTGGGACGAGGAGCCGCCCGAGTACGAGTGAGGAGCGGGCCGGGCGGCGGGACCTACTCCGAATCCGCCACCGGGCGGCGGAACATGAGAGCGGTCAGGTCCAGATGGACAGGGAACGGCACCGACACCGTACTTGACCGGCTTGGTCTCCCGGTCGCGGGTCAGCGGCCGATGGCGGAGACCAGCGCGGCCAGGAGGCGGTCGCGGTGGTCCGGGTAGCCGGCCGTCTCGGCCAGGGTGAACCGCCTGCGGAGGCTCGGTACGAGGTCCGGCTGGACCGGGAAGTGGCGGTGGTACGGGAACAGGCCGAGGAAGCGGCGGTTCTCCCGGGAGAGCAGGGAGCGCTCGACCAGGGAGTCCAGGTAGGTGTCCCGCACGTGCTTGTCGAAGTCGCTCACCCAGCGCCGGGCGCGCATCCCGGAGCGGCGGCCCTTGGCCTGAGGCAGGGTCCGCAGCAGGGCGGCGAGGCGCGGGTCGGCCGGGTCCAGCGGGTTCACCACCTGGACCCGGCCGTGCTCCTCCCGTATCCGTCCCTGGAGCTCCAGCTCCGCGAGCACGGCCCCGGCCACTCCGTACGCCAGGGCCGCGGCCTCGCACATCGGCTTGCCGCGTCCAGGGTCCAAGGTGAGCAGGATCAGCTCCTCGGGCAGCGTCAGCGTCAGAGCGCCAGGTGCCGAAGGCGCGGGAGCCCCGTACGTCATGGTGCCGTGACGATCCTGCCGGTCACATCGCCGAGGCCCACGCGGGTGCCGTGCGGGCCCGGGGCCCAGGCGGTCAGTGTGACCGTGTCACCGTCCTCCAGGAACGTCCGCTTGCCCTCGGACAGTTCCAGCGCGTCGCGGCCGTTCCAGGTGAGCTCCAGGAGCGAGCCGCGCTGGCCGGTCTCGGGGCCGCTGACCGTGCCGGAGCCGTACAGGTCACCGGTCCGCAGTGAGGCGCCGTTGACCGTCATGTGGGCGAGCTGCTGGGCGGCTGTCCAGTACATCGAGGCGAACGGCGGCTCGGCGACGACCTGGCCGTTGATCTCGACGGTGATCCGGATGTCGAAGCCGCCGTGCTCCTCCTCGCCGGAGTCGTCCAGGTACGGCAGGAGCGGGACGTCGCGGGTCGGCGGTGCCGTGCGGGCCGCGTCCAGGGCCTCCAGCGGTGTGACCCACGCCGATACGGAGGTGGCGAAGGACTTGCCGAGGAACGGGCCGAGCGGCACGTACTCCCAGGCCTGGAGGTCGCGCGCCGACCAGTCGTTGAGCAGCGACAGCCCGAAGACGTGCTCGCGGAAGTCGGCGAGCGGGACCGGGGTGCCGTGGGCGGAGGGGACGCCGACGACGAAGCCGACCTCGGCCTCGATGTCCAGCTTCACCGAGGGCCCGAAGACGGGCGCCGGGTCGGTCGGGGCCTTGCGCTGGCCGCTCGGGCGGACCACGTCCGTACCGGAGACCACGACGGTGCCGGAGCGGCCGTGGTAACCGATCGGCAGGTGCTTCCAGTTCGGGGTCAGCGCGTCGCCGTCCGGCCGGAAGATCTGCCCGACGTTGGTGGCGTGGTGCTCGCTGGCGTAGAAGTCGACGTAGTCCGCGACCTCGTACGGCAGGTGCAGGGTCACCGCGTCGACCGGGTGCAGCAGCGGCTCGATGTCCGCGCGGTGGCCAGGCACGGTCAGCCAGGCGGTGAGCGCGCGGCGCACGTCCCGCCAGGCGGTGCGGCCCGCCGCGAGCAGCGGCGTCAGGCTCGGCTGAGCCAGCAGTCCGGCGTACGGCGAGCCGAGCGCGTGGGCGGCGGCGCCGGCGTCCAGGACGTGGTTGCCGATGCGGACGCCGACCCGGCGGTCCTCGGGGTGGTCGGGGGTGGAGAACACACCGTAGGGCAGGTTGTGCGGGCCGAAGGGGTCGCCCTCGGGCAGGTCGAGCGGGCTGCTCTGCTCGGGCATGTGTTGCTGCCTCGCTTTCCAGGTCGTGTGGAGGACACGTTACGTCGGAGGTCCTGCCCCACGGCAGTGCCCCGACCATCCCCAACTGTGCCTATTGCCCGGAAAGTTCGAAGGGTCCCACGGAAATCCGGAGGACCCGACGACGTCACGGGGACCGAGTGACGGGGGCCGATCACCCGGCCGTGCGCGGAATCCGCTTCTCCCAGGTGCGGTGGAAGACGATCTCGTCGCCGTCCTTGCAGATCACCTCGTCGGAGGTGATGAAGTCGACGTCGTCGGCGGCGATCTCGGAGCGCGTCTCGATCTCCACGTCCCAGGCCATCTCCGGCCGGTGCAACCGGATCCGCCAGTCGCTGCGGGTGCGCGCGGAGAGCGGGTCGTCCTGCTGGATCGTGTACGTCTCCAAGGCGTCCTCGGTGAATTCGAGGCCGTCGGGATAGACCCGCGTACCGCCGTAACGCGGATCCACCTCCAGCCGCCACTCGCCCTTGGCGACGTCGCGGACGACGAGGCGTTCCGGGCGCGGCTCCTCCAAGGTGACCGGGTGGACGACGCCGAGCGGTTCGGACTGTTCCGGTTCGCCGAAGGTGATGGCCGGGTCCTCGGTGTGGCGGCGTACCGGCAGTTCGACGAGGCTGCCGTCGGCGTCGAGCGTGAACCCGGCCGAGCCGGCCTGCGGCCAGATCCAGGGCCAGTACGCGGAGGAGATGGCGATCCGGATGCGGTGGCCGGGGGGGAAGGTGTGGCCGATGCCGTTGAGGTCGAAGACCACGTCCTCGGTCTCGCCGGGCGTCCAGTCGTCGGTGCGGTCGCGGCCGTGCCGGGCGGCGAGGTTGAGGACGCCCCGGGTGACCAGCGTGGAGGCGCCGTCGGGCGCCACGTCGCAGAGCCGCGCGATGGCCTGGCCGCGCGGCACGTCCATCCGGAGGCGGAGCTTCACCCGAGGCCGGCCGAGGATCTCGATCGGAGCCTCCTCCACCGGGAACTCGAACGACACCGACTTCGCGTCCTCGTCGCGCTGGTCCGGCGGCAGGTCCGCCTCGTTGCCGAACGGGAAGAAACGGCCCGCGTCCAGGCCGGTCTGCTGCGGCGAGGCGACGATCCGCTCACCGCCTTGGAGCGCGTACGCCACCGGCGTCACGTTCTCCGAAGGCCAGGAGGCGTCCCCGACCCAGCGGCCCGGCAGCGTCTCGTACACCGTGGCGGGCCGGTGCGAGCCGCTGATCCAGGACCGCAGCAGCGGCTCCCGCATCACGCCCGTCTCCTTGCCCTTCAGGTGCTGGTCCCACCAGCGCAGCGTCTCCTGGAGGAAGCCGATCGCCGGCCCCGGCGGCAGCCCGCGGTCCGGGTACTGGTGCGACCACGGGCCGATGATCCCGCGCACCTGGCCCGGGTCCAGGTGCTCGACGAGCCGGAGGACGGTGTCCCGGTACGGGTCGTGCCAGCCGCCGACCGCCAGCACGTTCGCCTTGATCGCGCCGTAGTCCTCGCAGACGCTGCCGTGCTTCCAGTAGTCGTCGCGGCTCTGGTGGGCCAGCCAGGTGTGGCTGAAGGGCTCGACCGCCTCCAGCCGCTTCAGCCACATCTCCTTCCAGTCGTCGCCGACCTGCGCCGGGTCCGGCGGGCGGGAGACGAAGGCGAGCATGGTGGCGGCCCAGGCGTGCATGTCCACGGCGAGGACCGAGCCGCCCATGTAGTGGACGTCGTTGTCGTAGCGGTCGTCGGCCGAGCAGACGGTGACGATCGCCTTCAGCGGCTCCGGAGCCAGTGCGGCGATCTGGAGCGAGTTGAAGCCGCCCCAGGAGATGCCGAACATGCCGACCCGGCCCGAGCACCACTCCTGCTGGGCCAGCCAGTGGATGACGGCGACCCCGTCGGCCAGTTCCCGCGCGTCGTACTCGTCGCCCGGCAGCCCTTCGCTGTTGCCGTGACCGCGTACGTCGACCCGTACGGAGGCGTAACCGTGGCCCGCGTACCAGGGGTGGCGCTGCCAGTCGCGCGGCGCGGTCCAGTCGCCGAGCCGGTAGGGCAGGTACTCCAGCAGCGCGGGGACCGGTTCGTCGGTCAGCGGCCGCCAGATCCGGGCGTAGAGCCGGGTCCCGCCGGGCAGCGGGATGTACACGTCCTCGCGGGTGGTCTCGTACGGGAACTCGGTCGTGATGTTCATGGGTCACCTCGGTGGGGGACGGGGTGCTCGGGGGCGTACGGCTCAGTGGACGGGGTGCATCGTGCGCTTCAGCCAGGGCGCGGCGGCGATCATCGCGAGGCCGGCGGCGACGGCGATCGCACCGTTGACGCCGAAGTAGGCCGGTGTGGAGACCTCGCCGTACAACTTCACGACCTGCGCCTGGATGCCGTTGGCGACGGCCAGCGACAGGAACCACAGGGCCATCGTCTGGCTGGCGAACGCCTTCGGTGCGAGCTTGCTGCTGGCCGAGAGGCCGGAGGTCTCCAGCAGCACGTCACCGAGGCCGAGCAGCAGATAGGAGCCGACGATCCACCAGGCGGCCATCTTGTACGTGTCGTCGGCGTGTCCCGAGGTCGGCAGGACCATCAGCAGGAACGACAGGCCGCCGAGGATCACGCCGAAGGCGATCTTGTTGGAGGCGTGCGGCTGGCGGCGGCCCATCCGGACCCAGGTGGCGGCCACCACGGGCGCGAGCGCCACCTCGAAGGCGCCGAGCGCGGAGGCGTACCAGCTGGCCGGGAAGGTGAAGCCGAAGACCTCGGTGCGGGCGTTGGTGGACGCCAGCAGGATCATCGTGGAGTACGCCTGGAACAGGATGAAGTTGAAGACGACCGATCCCAGGAAGAGCACGATGTACGGGCGGAGCCTGCCGCGCTCCTCGGCGGTGACACGCGGGCTTTTGAACATGACCACGAAGTACGCGATCGGCGCGATGACCGAGACCACCGTGAGCACGTCCACGAACCGGTCGATGGTGAGCCATCCCGCCAGCGCCAGCGCGGTGACGACGACGGCGACCAGGACGGCTCCGCCGATGATCAGCCGTACCGCGCGGCGCATGGCGGCCGGAGCGAGCGGGAATTCGGCGCCTTCCTTGCGTCCGACCAGGTGACGGCGGCCCGCCACGTACTGGATCAGGCCGAAGGTCATCCCGATCGCGGCGGCCGAGAAGCCCCAGTGCCAGCTCCAGTGGTCGCCGAGCCAGCCGGTGACCAGCGGTCCGGCGAAGGCGCCGATGTTGATGCCCATGTAGTAGAGCGCGAAGCCGGCGTCGCGCCGCTCGTCGTCGGTGCGGTAGAGCTTGCCGACCATGGAGGCCACATTGGGCTTGAGCAGGCCCGTTCCGGCGCTGATCAGCCCGAGCCCGACCCAGGTCATCGCGTCGGTCGGCACGGCCATGGAGTAGTGGCCGCAGGCGATGAGGATGCCGCCGTAGAGCACGGCCCGGTACGAGCCGAGGATCCGGTCGGCCAGCCAGCCGCCGGCCACGGAGACCAGGTAGACGAGGGTCCCGTACGCGGCCGATACGGAGGCAGCGGTTCCGGGGTTCATGCCCATGCCGCCGTTGGTCACGGCGTCGGCGAAGAACAGCACCAGGATCGCCTGCATGCCGAGGAACGAGAACCGCTCCCAGACCTCCAGGCCGGACAGGGTCATCAGACCCCGGGGCTGGCCGAAGAAGGCGCGGTCGTCCTCGGGCGGGGGCCGGCCCGGCTCGGTGTCGGCGGTCGCGTGGGACAAAGTGGATACTCCTGATCGTATGAGCTGATCACGAACATACCGGCGGTGGTGGGAAGCCGCCCACGGTGATCCATAGGAGACCGGATACGCTGAGTTGATTCGAGAGACAGCGACACATCGACAATGAGTGTGATCGTCAGCAGACAGGAGATGCCCTCGTGACCGTCGTCGGGCCGTTCGGACTGCACGTGCGGGACCAGGCTCTTGAGGCCGACGTCCAGACGGGCCTGGCCGCTGTCGAAGCAGGGCTGCTCGAAGCCACCAAGAGCGATGTGCCCTTCATCACGGAGGCCGCCCAGCACCTGGTGCGGGCCGGAGGCAAGCGGTTCCGCCCGTTGCTGGTCATGCTCGCGTCACAGTTCGGCGATCCGGACGCGCCGGGTGTCGTCCCGTCGGCCGTCGTCGTCGAGCTGACCCACCTGGCCACGCTGTACCACGACGACGTGATGGACGAGGCCGACGTACGCCGCGGAGTGGAGAGCGCCAACACGCGCTGGGGCAACTCGGTGGCCGTCCTCACCGGCGACTTCCTGTTCGCGCGCGCCTCGCACATCCTGGCCGACCTCGGCCCCGACGCCGTACGCATCCAGGCCGAGGCGTTCGAACGGCTGGTCACCGGCCAGATCCTGGAGACCGCCGGCCCGCGCGACGGCCGCGACCCGGTCGACCACTACCTCGACGTGCTCAGCGGCAAGACCGGCTCGCTGGTCGCCGTCTCCGGCCGGTTCGGCGCGCTGATGGCCGGCGCCGACGACCGGACCGTGGACATCCTCACGCAGTACGGGGAGCGGCTCGGCATCGCCTTCCAGCTCGCCGACGACGTCCTCGACATCGCCTCCGACACCCACGAGTCCGGCAAGACGCCCGGCACCGACCTGCGCGAAGGCATCCCGACCCTCCCGGTCCTGCGCCTGCGCGCCCAGGCCGCGGAGGACGGCAAGCCCGACGACCTGGAGCTCGTCGAGCTCCTCGACGGCGACCTCGGCGACGACGACACCCTCGCCGAGGCGCTGCGCCGGCTCCGCGCCCACCCGGCGCTGGAGCAGGCCCGCCAGGACACCGTCCGCTACGCCCAGGAGGCGCGCGCCACGCTCGCGCCGCTGCCGGAGGGGTACGCGAAGTCGGCGCTGGAGGAGCTGTGCGACGCGGTGGTGCACCGCGCTGGCTGAGAGCGCGCGGCGCTGCGCTTCCTGGTCGCTTGCCGCGTCCCCCGGTTGATGCCGCGTCACCTGACAGGAGCCCGTGCCGGCACTCCGCACGGCCCTACCCCTACGGGATGGCTGATGTGGCCCGTCCGGTTGTCATACCGCAGCAGTAGTCAGGTTGATCCCCGGGGTTGACGCTTCAGGCCGCCCGATTTGGTCAGATGGATACCAACCACTCCTGACCACATCGGGTGAGAATGGCGGCAGGGAGTGGACGAGCAACCGGACGGAAGCCGCCGACCACGGAGGTAGGGCACACATGGCACCGAACGACAGCGCAGAGACCATCGGCGAGGCCACGGGCACTGTCGTGGGCCGCCGGAAGGCGGCGCGCTACATCGTCCCCGTCGCGGTCGCGGGGGTGGCGGCCGCGACCATCGGGCTCGTCCCGGCACTCGCCGACGCCGGCGACCCGGACCTGCCGAAGATCAGCGCGCAGGAACTCATCGAGAAGATCGCCGCTTCCGACGAGGAGCAGCTCTCCGGAACCTTCAAGATCAGCACGGACCTCGGCCTGCCTCTCGACGGCCTCGCGGGATCGTTCCTGCCGGGCGCCGACGGCGAGGGCAAGGATGGCGGCGCCGCCGCGCCGCAGGACAAGCTCATGGAGCTGACGTCCGGCACGCACACGCTGCGGGTGGCCGTCGACGGCCCGGAGAAGCAGCGGCTCTCCATCCTCGGCAAGGCCTCCGAGTACAACGTCATCCACAACCAGGGCGAGGTCTGGGCGTACGACTCGAAGTCCGACGAGGTCTACCACGCCGAGGCGCCGGAAGGCGCGGGTGCCGAGAAGGAGGCTCCGAAGGCGCCCAAGGGCGTGCCGGCCATGCCGAAGGACTTCGCCGAGCAGGCGCTCGCGGCGGCCGGCGACACCACGTCGGTCACCGTGGACGGCACCGCGCAGGTGGCGGGCCGCGACGCGTACCAGCTGGTCATCAAGCCGAAGCAGGAAGGCTCGACGGTCGGTTCGATCCGGATCGCGGTGGACGCGGAGAACGGCGTACCGCTGAAGTTCACGCTGGCCGCGGCGGACGGCGGCAAGGCCGTGGTCGACGCCGGCTTCACCAAGGTGGACTTCGCCAAGCCCGCCGCCTCCTCGTTCGACTTCACGCCGCCGAAGGGCGCCAAGATGACGGAGGCCGACGAGCTGGAGACCGGCAAGGACGAGCACGGCCAGGCGCAGAAGGCGCTCCCGGAGCAGTTCTCCGGTCAGATCCCGGGCCTGGAGGGGCTGGAGAGCTCCGAGGACGTCAACGTCATCGGCAAGGGCTGGACGTCGATCGCCGCCATCGAGATCCCCGGCGGCAAGGGCCTGCCGACGGAGGGCTCCGGCGACGTGCCGGCCGAGGCGCAGGGCTTCCTGGACGCGCTCGGCGACAAGGTCACCGGCAAGTTCGGCTCGGGCACGGTCTTCAAGACCCGCCTCGTCAACGCCCTGCTGACGGACGACGGCAAGGTATATGTCGGAGCGGTGACGAAGGACGCGCTGGTACGGGCGGCCGACGGCGCCAAGTAGGGCTTACGGGATCACCCGGTCGTCCCGCCCCGTCGCGCACCCGCGCGGCGGGGCGGTCCGGCCCCTGCGTGTGCTGAGAGGTGCGGCCGGCATGACGGAGACGGGGACGAAGACAGCGGCTGCCGCGGACACCGCGACAGCCCCGACGCACGCGGACCGGAGCGGTACCGCTGCCGTCATCCAGACCCACGGCCTCACCAAGCGCTACCGAGGCGGTCAACTCGCCGTCGACGGCCTCGGCCTCACCGTCCCCGGCGGCAGCGTCTTCGGCTTCCTCGGCCCCAACGGCTCCGGCAAGACCACCACCATCCGGATGCTCATGGGCCTCATCGACCCCACCTCCGGCACGGCCACGGTCCTCGGCCGCCCGATGCCCCAGGCAGCCCGCACGGTCCTCCCGGAGGTCGGCGCGCTGATCGAGGGGCCCGCGCTGTACGGCTATCTGAGCGGCCGGGACAACCTCGTACGGTTCGACCGCGCTGACCCCACCGCCGACCCGCGCACCCGTCGGGCCCGTGTCGGCCATGCCTTGGAGCGGGTCGGCCTCGCCGCCGCGTTGGCCAAGAAGACGAAGGCGTACTCCCTCGGCATGAAACAGCGCCTCGGCCTCGCCGCGGCCCTGCTCCGGCCCCGCCGCCTGCTGGTCCTGGACGAGCCGACCAACGGCCTCGATCCGCAAGGGATGCGCGAGATCCGCTCGCTGGTGCGGGAGCTGGCGGCCGAGGGGACCACGGTGTTCCTCTCCTCGCACCTGCTGGACGAGATCGAACAGGTCTGTACGCACGCGGCGGTGATGGCCCGGGGCCGGTTGCTGGCGCAGGGTTCGGTCGCCAACCTCGCCGCGAGCGCCCGCGGCCGCCTCGCCGTCACCACGCCCGACGCCGCCGACGCCGTCCGCGTCCTCCAGGCACACGGCCTCACCGGCCTGGCCGTCGACGGCGACCGCCTCACCGCCGACGCTCCGACCACCGCCGTGGACCTCGCGGACCTCAACGCGGCGCTGGTGGCCGACGGGGTGCGGGTGCGGGCGTTCGGGATCGAGGGCGGGTCGCTGGAGGACGCGTTCGTGGCACTGACAGGAGAGGGGTTCGATGTCGCGGGCTGAGAGGACAGAGGCTGAGACGGCAGAGGCTGAGACGGCAGAGGCCAAGGCGGCACAGAGGCACGGACACGGGCACGGACAAGCCGTACCGAGAGGCCCCCGTAACCCTCTCCGCACCCTCGGAATCCTCCGCTCCGAGATCATCACCGTCACCCTCCGCCGCCACCGCACCTACGCGCTCCTCGCGGTGCTCGCCGCCGTTCCCGTACTCATCGGGATCGCGGTCCGCATCGAGACGGGCGGCGGTGGACCAGGCGGAGGGGCAGGAGGCGGGTCGGACGGCGCCGGAGGGCCGGCGTTCCTGACGCAGGTCACCAACAACGGCCTCTTCCTGGTCTTCGCCGCTCTCGCCGCCACGCTGCCGGTCTTCCTTCCGATGGCCGTCGGCGTGGTCGCCGGCGACGCGATCGCGGGCGAGGCGAGCGCCGGAACGCTGCGCTATCTGCTGGTCGCTCCGGTGGGCCGGACCCGACTACTTCTGGCCAAATACGCGTCGGTCCTGGCCTTCTGTCTGGTCGCGACGTTCGTGGTGGCCGCCTCGGCGCTGGCGGTCGGCGCGCTGCTCTTCCCGGTGGGCGAGGTCACGACGATCTCCGGTACGCGGATCGGCTTCGGCGAGGGCCTGGTGCGGGCCGCGCTGACGGCGGCGGTCGTCGCGGCGTCCCTGGTCGGGTTCGCCGCGCTCGGGCTCTTCGTGTCGACCCTGACCGACAGCGGGATCGCGGCGATGGCGGCGACGATCGGGCTGCTGATCACGGTGCAGATCCTGGACAGCATCCCGCAGCTGAGCGGCATCCATCCGTACCTCTTCCCGCACCACTGGATGTCCTTCGCGGACGTCCTGCGCGAGCCGGTCCACTGGGACGAGCTGGCGAAGAACTTTCAGCTCCAGGGCGCGTACGCGGCGGTGTTCGGCTCGGCGGCCTGGGCGCGCTTCACCACGAAGGACATCACGGCCTGAGGCACAAGACCATCGGGTCGTCCGGTGGCGGGACCATGGCCGGATCGGATCGGTGAGCGGTCGTCCGCGCCGTCGGCCGGGCGAGCCGTCCCCCGATCGGCTCGTCGCGGCACGAACGGCACGAACGGTGCGGAGGTGGGAACGAATCGACACGGTACGTTCCGTTTCCGCTTGGGTATTGTTCGGCCTATGACGACTACCTGTCAATAAGGAATGGCTCAAACCGTCCTATGCTCACCGGATGATCACACCGCCCAGTAGCCTGCGCCGCAGCGAGAGATCACGCCGCGCGACGCTGCAGGCCGCCCTCGACCTCTGTACGGAGAAGGGGTACGGGCGCGTGACGATAGAGGCCATCGCGGCCCGCGCCGGTGTCAGCAAGAAGACGATCTACCGCTGGTGGCCGTCAAAAGGAGCGGTGCTGCTGGAGGCGTTCACGGACGCGCTGGTGGACGCCACGCCGTTCGTGGACACGGGTGACATCGGCGCGGACCTGCGTACTCATGTGGCCGGCGCGGTGAAGCTGCTCACCGTGCCGCCCTTCGGACCGGCCTACGCGGGCATCCTCTCCGAGCTCCACCACGACGACGTCCTCGCACAGGCACTGAGGGACCAGCTGGTCGACCCACGCGTCGAACAGGCGGTGGCCCGCCTGCGCAGCGCCCAGGACCAGGGCCAGATCCCGCCCGGCGCGAACCTGCCGCTGGCCGTGGAGATGCTGTACGGCCCCCTCTACTACCGCCACGTCCTGCGCAAGCCGGTCCACGACGAGGAGACGATCGCCGCCCTCGTGGCCCATGTGCTACGCGCGCTGAGGGCGCCGGGGTACTGAACGGACCAGGTGAAGCACTCCAGGATCGGCGGCAGATCCTCCAGCCACTCCTGAAGGCGGGCGAATACACCGCGGTGGGCGGGTGCGGCGCGAACAGGTCCCCCAGCTCCGCCGGTGCGGGCCGCGACGCCGACTCCTTGGCCGGGCACGCCTCCTCGGCGCGGAACCGCTCCCGGAAGTGCGGGTCGTTCGCGCGCAGGGCCCGGGACCGCCTCCGAGATCGTCAGGAGTCCCTCACACCCCCGCCACCCCCCGGTGGCCGCTCCCGCCACGCCGGGTGATGCTGGTCCGGCACGTGCCGGTGCTCCGGGGCAGCGGCGTGCCGGAGCCTGAGGGTGGGTGGAGCCGTGTCGTACGCCGATAGCCCGGCCGGATCCGGGTTTCCTCCGGGCGGCCTGGACGATGCGCTGCTGAAGGCCCTCTTCACCCAGTCCGCCATCGGCCTCTTCGTGCTCGACCCGCAGCTCAGGCTCGTCCGGACCAACTCGCTCGTCGAAGGCGTCGACACCGAGGAGTACATCGGCCTCCGCTTCACCGAGGCCTTCCGGCTCGACGACCCCGCCGGCTCCGAGCAGCTGCTGAAACGCGTCCTCGCAGGTGAGGGGTCCGTGCGCGACCATCTCGTACGCGGTCGGCTCCGCCGGATCCCCGGTGACCGGATGTTCCTGGTCTCCGCCTACCGCCTGGAGGGCCCGGACGGCGCGGGCGGTCCCGCTCTCGGTCTGCTCAGCGCCGTCGTCGACGTCACCGAGCGGGAGCGGGCCCGGGCCCGGGAGGCCACCTTGGCCGACGTGCGGGACGCGGTCGGCGGTTCGCTGGACGTGGCCACCACCTGCCGGTCGTTCATCGACGCGCTGGTGACCGGGTTCGCCGATCTCGCCGTCATCGAGGTGGTGGACGAGGTCCTGCGCGGCGCCGACCCGCCGGTGGGCCCGCTGCCGGCCGGCACTCCGCTGCGCCGCGCGGCGAGCGGCCGCTGCGAGACCCTCGGCGGCGACGCGGCGGGCCGCCCGGCCGGCGGGATCCGCCGCCTCCCGCTCCGTACGCCGTACGCACTCGCCGTCGGTGACCTGCGCCCGCGCCGCGAACCGCTCACCGCCGACACCTCGTGGCTGGACGCCGACCCCGACGGCTCCCGCGTCCTCGTGGAGACCGGCGCGCACTCCCTGATCGTCGTGCCTCTCACGCTGCGCGGAGCCGTCCTCGGCCTGGTCAGCCTGTACCGGTGCGGGGCCTCCGAACCCTTCGACGAGGAGGACGTCTCCGTCGCCGCCTCGGCCGCCACCCGCGCCGCACTCGCCATCGACAACGCGCGCCGGTACGAGCGCGAGCACGTCATCGCCTCCACCGTCCAGCGCCGCCTCCTCCCGCAGGCCGAGCGCCACCAGGCCGCCGTGGAGACCGCGCACGTGCTGCTGCCCGGCCGGGACAGCGGCTGCTGGTTCGACACGATCGCGCTCTCCGGGGCCCGTACCGCACTCGTCGTCGGCGGGGTCGCCGGAGAGGGGCTGCAGACGGCGATCGCGATGGGCCAGCTCCGTACGGTCATCCAGGCGCTGGCCGGTCTCGACCTGGAGCCGGAGGAGGTTCTGGCTCGTCTCAAGGAGACCGCCGACCGCCTGGCCGACGAACGCGCGGCCCTGCCGCCGAGCGACTCGCTCCAGGGCGAACCGCTGCGGGCCGGATGCGTGTACGGGGTCTACGACCCGTTCACCCGGACCTGTACGGTCGCCCGGGCCGGGCATCCCGCGCCTCTGATCGTCGGCCCCGACGGCCGGGTCGTCCGCCTCGACGTGCCCGAGGGGCCCGGCCTCTTCGACGCCGACAGCGACCTCTTCGCACCCGCCACCGTCACCTTGGAGGAAGGCAGCGTCCTCGCGCTCTGCACGGCCGAACTGCTCGCCGACGACCGCGCCGAGGAACGCATCACCCGGACCCTGGCCCGTCCCGGCCGCAGCCTCCAGCAAATCGGCGACGACATCGTGTACGACCTCCCGGACGACACCCGCTCCGCCGGCGCGGCGCTGCTCCTGGCCCGCACCGGTACGGTCTCCGACCACCGCGTCGCCACCTGGGACCTGGCCCAGGAGCGCACGACCCCGGCCACGGCCCGGCTGCTCGTCCGCGACCGGCTCCAGGGGTGGGGCCTGGACGAGGACACCGTCGACTCGACCGAGCTGATCGTCAGCGAACTGGTCACCAACGCCGTCCGCTACGGCACGCCGCCGCTCCGCCTGCGCCTCCTGCTGGACACCACGCTCACCTGCGAGGTCCACGACGGCTCGACGGCCTCACCGCACCTGCGCCACGCCCGCACGGTCGACGAGGGCGGCCGCGGCCTGTTCATCGTCTCCCGCCTCGCCGCCCACTGGGGCGCGCGCCACGGCCCGGACGGCAAGGTGCTCTGGACGGAACAGGACCTTCCGGGAAGCGGCGGCGGCACGCACTGACCGGCCTTCACCGACTCTTACGGTGTCGCCTTCGCAGCTCGGCCGGACGGGCCGGTCCACGGCGGCGCGCTCGGTCGGAGCGAGAACACCGGCCGGACGAGGTGTGGACGGCGACGCGGCCGGACCGAGGACAGTCGCCACCCGCGCGCCTCCCGCCCGGAGCGCCCGCTCACCCGAACAACCGCTCCAACACCACCGCCACCCCGTCCTCCGCGTTCGTCGGTGCCACCTCGTCCGCCGCCGCCCGCAGCTCCGGATGCGCGTTGCCCATGGCCACCCGGTGGCCGGAGCGGAGGAACATCGGCAGGTCGTTCGGCATGTCACCGAACGCCACCGTCCGCTCCGGCCCGACCGCCAGCAGCTCGGCCGCCGCCGCGATGCCGGTGCCCTTGTCCACGCCGTACGGAGCCAGCTCGACCGTGCCCGGCCCCGCCATGCTCACGCTCGCCAGATCACCCACGGCCCCGCGCGCGGCGGCGGCCAGCGCGTCGTCGTCCAGCTCCGGGTGGCGGACCAGCACTTTGATGACCGGCCGCTGCCACAGCGCGTCCCGGGAGTCCACGCAGAGCGCGGGAAGCGCCGGGTTCGGCATGCGGTAGCCGTTCTCGATCAGCGTGACGCCGTCCACGCCGTCCTGGTCCACGGCCGCGAACACCGCACCGACCTCCGCCTCGATCTTACCGAGCGCGGTGTCGGCCGCCTCCCGGTCCAGGGTCACCGAGCGCAGCAGCCGCGCGCTGTCGGCGTCGTACAGCTGCGTCCCTTGACCGCACACCACGAGCCCGCGGTACGCGAGGTCCGCGAGCAGCGCCCGTATCCCGGGAACCGGCCGCCCGGTGACGATCAGGTGCCGAGCGCCTGCGGAGACGGCGAGGCCGAGCGCGGCGCGGGAACGGGCGCTGACGGTGTCGTCCGGGCGCAGGAGCGTGCCGTCCAGGTCGGTGGCGACAAGGGCATAGGCGGGTGGCATGGGCATGGGCCACAGCTTAGAAGGGCTGGGACGGCCGCCTGTCCGCCAGCGGCACGACCGCGCGGATATGTGCGCGGCAACGGGACGGGAAACGGTCCGCCGCTTTAACAGTCCAGCGGGAATTCTGTTAAAACTTCGCCACGTCAAGCACCTTGTTGCCGCTGGGCCGTTGGGTCAAAGTTCATGTCGCGGCGGGCCTCGCCCCGGCCGCCGGGCGAGAACTCATTCTCGGCGATACGCCTGACGTGTCCGCCGAACCAACCCCCCTCACGGGTTTTCGCCTGCCATTCGGAAGGAATCAGCGTGCGTAATTCCCGCAATTCCCGCAGTAATCGGCGCTCCGGCAGATTCGCGCTCCTGGCGGCCGTGCTCTCGGCCTCCGCGGTCCTGGGGACCCAGGTGACGGCCCAGGCCACCACCCAGGACGCCACGCCCGCCGCCGGTTCGTCGGCCGCCCCGCTCTACCAGCCGGAGATGGTCCGGGCGCTCGCCGCGTCGCTCGGCGTGGACGAGAAGGCGGCGGCCGACCGGCTGGACCGTCAGGACGCCCAGCAGAAGCGGCTCGTGGAACTGCGCAAGAGCGGGCTGACCGATGACGGCGCCTTCTTCGACGCCGCCGGCAGCCTCACCGTGAACGCCGACGACCGCGCGGAAGCCGCCCGGTTCGAGCGGGCCGGGGTCGAGGCTCGGGTTCCCGCCCGTGGCGAGGACGTCCTCGACCGGGTCAAGGCCGAGCTGGACGCCCTCGCGGTGAAGCAGGTGCCCGCAGGTGTGGCCGCCTGGTCCGTCGACCTCGCCGCCGACCAGGTCGTCGTCAAGGTGAACAGCGACCGTTCCGCCCCCGCCAAGGCGTTCCTCGCCGCGGCGGCGAAGCACGGCTCCGCCGTCAAGATCGTGCGCGGCCAGGAGAAGCTCGCGGCCCAGGCCGCGATATACCCGGGCAGCAAGATGACGATCAACAACACCACCGGCTGGTGTTCCGTCGGGTACGGCGCCCGCGACCGTTCCGGGAACCAGTACCTGGTGACCGCCGGCCACTGCGTCGAGAACCTCCCGACGCTGCGCTACGACGGGGCGGCCTTCGCCAAGGGCACCAAGACCCGCTTCGCCCTCGGCGCCCGCAGCGTGGACATGGGCATCGCGTCCGTCAACTCCGGCCACTCGATCACCACCAGTGTCGGCACCTGGGGCAACAGCAGCCCGATCGCCGTCCGGGGCAGCAGCCGGGCCGCCTCCGGCGCCTCGATCTGCAAGTCCGGAGCCACCACCGGCTGGACCTGCGGCAAGATCGGCTCGTACAACGTCAGCGTCACCTACACCGACCAGAACGGCGGCCCCGACACCGTCGTGACGGGCCTCGCCACCTCCAGCGTCTGCACCGAGGGCGGTGACAGCGGCGGCGCCTACATCTCCGGCAACCAGGCCCAGGGCATGACCTCCGGCGGTCCGACCAACCAGCGTTGCACCGGCGGCGTCAACTCCCGCGGCTCGTCCTACTTCCAGCCGCTCGACGATGCGCTCTCCTACTACGGACTGACTCTCAACACCAACTGACCTGCGCAGAGGGGCTGACCAGGGGCTGTCCACCCGGCTAGGGTGGGCGGCCCCCGGTCGCCTGTCCGGTCTGGAAACCGCCGTTGAGCCGTGCGTTCCGGTACGCCGGTGTGCGCGCGTTTCCGGTACGCCGGTGCGTGCCCGGGCCGGCGCTCCGGAGTCGCCGATGCCCGCAGCTCGCTGAGAGACGCCATGCCGCACAACCCCGACCGCGACGGAGCCGACGCGACCTTCGCGACCGTCTTCCGCCAAGCCCTGCGCCGACGCGGACTATCGCTGGAACGCATCCGCGACCACCTGCGGGCGCAGCAGATATCCGTCAGCCTGGCCACCCTCAGCCACTGGCAGCGGGGACGCAGCCAGCCCGAGAAGGCCCAGTCGCTGCGGGCCGTGGACGCCTTGGAGCCGCTGCTCGGCCTGCCGAAGGGCGCCCTGCGCTCCCTGCTCGGCCCGCACCGCCCACGGGGCGGCACCCGGCCGCCCGACCCGGCAGCCGCGCGGGGAGTCTTCGGCGAGGACTCCGATGTCGAACAGGCCCTCGGCGACGCCTTCGCCCACTTCAACGACGGCCTGCGCGCACTGACCGTCCAGGAGACCGTCTGCCTGGACGAGCACCGGACCATCCGCGAGACCTCGATCACCACCGTGGTGCAGGCGGTCCGCGATGGCGTCGACCACCTCGGCGTCGTGCACTTCCTCGACTCCCCGAAGCCCGGGACGGCCGTCCTGTCGGTCCCCGGGGGGCCGGCGCCGGGCATCCGGTTCCAGGAGGAGCTGGGCTGCGTGGCGGCCGACATCCCGCTGGGCCGGCGGCTGGCGCGGACGGAGACGGCGGTGGTCGCCTACACGCTCCGGTCCGAGGGAGAGGCTTCCTGGCAGCACGAGCGCCGTGTGCCCACGGCGCTGCGGGCTTACCTGCTGCATGTGCGCTTCCATCCCCGGGCGGTCCCCAGCAGGTGCTGGGGATATCACCGCACCCGGATCGGCGCCGATCCGTCCCAGCGGCAGCCCATCCCGGTGGACGCGTTCCACACCACGCACTTCCTGCCGACGCGGTGCGTACCGGGGGTGTACGGGATCGAGTGGGCCTGGCCGGACTGATCGGCACGGAGACCGGTCCGGTCCCGTCATGAGCCGGTCCGCCGGGCGGGGCACGGCAGTTCGGGCGCGCTGCGGTTCGGCGAGCAGGTCACCACGGCGACGGAGTGGAAGACCGTGCCCTTCAGGTAGTGGCCGAGCGACACGTCTCCGCCCCACGCGAGCCGTTCGACGGCGGCGTTGACGAAAAGGACCAGCCGCGTCGCCTCCCGGTCCTGCGCGGAGGCGAACCGAGGCGCGAACTCCGCGAGTTGCCGCGCCAGCCACGCACCCGCCTCCTTCGGCTCGTCCCACGTGCCTCGGACCGTCGACGCCGGTTTCATGAGCCAGTGCGCGGTCTGGAGCGGCGGTACGTCGGAGGCCGGGAACACCGTCACCGCTTCGCGGTAGCGGTCGTGCACATCCGGGTCGGAGGTCGGCGTCGGCGCCTGGCCCGGAGGACGGCGGATGCTCTCCTTGTCGAACATCCGCTTCTCTCCGAGCCAGGCGTAACCGTGGTGGTGCACCGGCGCGTTGCCGTTCAGGCGGAGAGGTCGAAGCGGGCGGGGTCGATGCCGGCCGCGTCCAGCTCCGCGGTGGTGAACCGCAGCGGCTCCGCGTCCGGCCGCTTGCTGTCGCCGACGGCCCAGGCGTCCGGGCCGATGCGTGCGAGCGTCAGGCACGCCTCGCCGTCGGGACGGGTGTTGCCGCCGCAGGCCTTCGAGAACGCGGCTCCGTCGATGGGGAGTTCGTACAGGTCGGTCATGGATTTCCCTTTCCGGGCTGCTGATTTCCTCGTGTGTCGGCAGCAATGGTGACCAGGAAAGGGAGGGCTTTCTAGCTGGTTTCCTGTTCGCGCAAAAGCTCGTTACGGATGCCTTCGATCAGGGCTCGCATGGCGTCGCCGGAAACAGCGGATTCGCTGAATCTCTCGAACTTGGAAACGTACAGGGAAACATCTCTCGGCTCGGTCACGACGACTTCCGCGTGAACCGTTTCGACAGCCACGACACGGTCATCCTGGATCACGAATGCGTGGTTTGGAATGTCGCACTTCCGCCCGGCGATGGGCACGACTCGTATGTCTACGCTCGGCAGCCGAGAAGCTGAGACCAGCCGGTCCAGCTGTCCGGCCATCACTCTGGCCGGCACGATCAGCCAGCGAAGCACTGATTCGGTGATGACGAACTGCAACGTCTTGGATGCGTCGTACAGAACCTCTTGCCGGTCGATCCGGGCACTGGCTGTGCGGCGTACGGTCTCCTCGGACAGATCGTCGTAGCGAGACAGGATCGCCCTCACGTATTCGGGGGTCTGGAGCAACCCGGGCACCAGGGCCGGCTGGAAGACCCGGAGCAGGCTCATCTGAGCTTCCACGTCCCGCAGCCGCTGCTGGGCCTTGTGGAGCCCCGCCCGCTGGATCAGGCGCCAGGCCGTGGTCTCCGTCGCCGCGGCGCGGGCGGCGTCCATGTACTCCGTCTTGACGTCCTCCGAGACGCCTACGGCGGTCAGAATACGGTCGACGTCGTCCGCCGTAGGGGAGAGCTTTCCCGTCTCGATCCTGCTCAGCTTGCTCGGCGACATGACAGCGCTGCGGGCAACTGCTTTGGCTTCCTTTCCGGAAGCGTTCCGCAGCGCCCGCAGCGCGAGGCCGAGCTCTGAACGGTTCATTCGCCGTGTTCGGCCCACCAGTCCGCGAACGGTACGGCGTGAGCCAAGGCCGTGTTCCTGTAGCCGACGTACTCGTCGGCCCGGTCATCCGGGAGCACGTCGGCCCCGGTGAACTCGCCGTCGGGCGTGTAGTGCATGGGCGTCGCGGTAACCGAGTCGAACAGCCAGAAGTCACCGACGCCTTCGAGCGGGTTGGCTTGCTGGGTCACGTCCAGGATGAAGAACTCTTCACCGGCCGCGCTGTTCGTGGTGTATCCCCAGCCCAGTTCGTATCGCAGATACGGCGTGAGCGGCCGCGTGACCACGTGTACGCGATACATCCTCCGGCCGGCCTCAACGTTTTTGTTTACCCCCTCCAGCCAGTCCGTGTTGTAGCCCTCCGGCTTCGGCTTTCCGTCAAGGAAAAGTCGGTACGCGTCCACGTTGCCCGAGCGGCCGTAGTCGTCGAGGGTTTCCAGCCGGAATGCTTCACGTTCGAAGTCGTCGAACAGGTCTCCCAAGGTCTTAGGCACCGAGCTGGCCTCCGAATGCTTCGCGGATCAGGTCCATGGGAATTTCGACGAGGGTTTCGTGAGCCGGAATCGTGAGTCCGTGGTCTGTCGGAGTCTCACCCTGAACGATGATCGTACCCCGGTCCGTTTTGTAGACCGTCGGACAGTTCGTCTTTTCGCATGTTGTAGCAAGCACCGTCACCTTCACGGTCGTTCCCCTCTGCCGCCAACGATGTCCCGTCCGATCCTTCCGGTCTGCGGCCGGTCCGACAAGAGGTTCCAGTTTCCGGAACGGGAAACTCAAGACTCGTGTCACCGAGGCCGACCTTGCCGTCCGGACTACCTTCCGCGCGACCCGTCGGGCAACGAAGAAGCCCCACCGCACACACGCGGTGGGGCTTCTCCATGCGACTCGGCCGGACTCGGTCGGACTCGACGGGCGACGGCTCAGATCGCGTCGAACTCGCCGGCGCGGACGCCCGTGACGAACGTCGTGAACGCGGCGGCCGGGACGGTGAGGACCGGGCCGGTGGTGTCGTTCTTGGAGTCGCGGACGGGCACGATGCCGTGCGGAGCGGCCAGGTTGGTGGCGACCTCGACGCACGCGCCACCGTTGTCGCTGTACGAAGACGTGAACCAGCGGGGGGTCTCGGTTGTCACGTGATGCCCTTTCGCAACTGCTTGACGATGTCGACGGAGGCCGCCTGCGAGGGAGCTACCGCTTGCAGGCGATGGTACTCCGAGAGCAGAGGCTGCACAGCGGTCGTTTCCCGCTCCACATAGCCTTGTTGTGAGGATTCGGCGTACGACATGAGCGAGCGGTCCACCAGGGTCAGGATGTAGACCGGCAGGTTGAAAGGACGGCGCTCTCCTAGCTCGAACGGGACCACCTGAAGCATGGTGTTCGGCAGTTCGGCGAAGTCGATGAGGTGGTCGTACTGCGCCTTCATCACCTCGGGTCCGCCGACCGGCCGCAGCAGGCAGCTCTCGTCCACCATCGCGAAGACCATCGTCTCGCGGCCTCCGAAGACCGCCGCCTGCCGCTGCGCGGTGACCGCGACCCGCTCCTGTGCCTGCTCGGCGCTGATGGCCCTGCGCCCGGCCGCGCTCTCCGCGAGGACCGTCGCGTACTCCGGCGTCTGGAGCAGGCCCGGAATGACACCGACCTCGTACAGCCGGATCTCCGCCGCTCGTTGCTCAAGGCGCAGGTATTCCGGGAAGCCCGCCAGCAGGCTGCCTTGCTTGATTTCCCGCCACTCGCGCTCGAAGGCCTCAGGACTGCCGACCAGCCCGAAGATCTGATCGGCCCTTCGCGAGAAAGGCAGGGTTGCGGACTTACGGCCAGTTTCCATGGCCGAGATATGCCGGCCGCTGCACCCGGCCATGTCGCCCAATTGATCCTGCGTCCAGCCTCGGGCCTCGCGTAACTTCCGCAGGCGCGCGCCGTACGCCGCCTGCGGGCTGGACTCAGGATTCAGCTCTTTCACGTACACGAATGTGCCCTCCGAACCGGCCATGTTGAAGACAATTCGACGGTAGGCCACGCTGAGCCTTCCCGGTAGTCGTATGGCTACAGAGAGGAGCTATAGGTGTACGGCGAGAACGTATGCCCGAATCCTGAGCGCTGCCCGCGCGTTCCTGATCCCGGAACTCTCCTGGTGGACACCAGTCGTGGTGACCGCGTCGGCGAGTTCCGAGGGGTCGCCGGCTTCTACTGGTCGCTGCGGCCCGTCGGCGGCGGCGTCGAGTGGGAGGTCGAGCCCCGCTACCTGCGTCCCGCTCTTCTCATGGAGCAGCTCCGCGCCCGTACGGCCCGCCTCAACGCTCGCAGCCGAGGCGAGGTGCTGTGAGTGCTGTGAGCAACTCCGCGCAGACGCACGGTCGATGGTACGTCGCCGAGAGCCACGCGGGCGATGCGGCGAGGTCCGTCCGGCTCGGCCGGATCACCGCACCGACCCGGAGGCTCGCGCTCCGGTGGCTGCGACGGCAGGCCCGGCGCATCGCGGACGCGCTGGACCCGGACCCGTACGCGCCGTGGGTTCCGGCCATCGCGCTGCGACCGGTCACCGGCGACCGGTACGACGCACCGGCCGAACTCCGGTCCTGGGCGGACAACGTGCGCGAGCACGACTACGCGCTGCTGCGGCTCGCGGACGGGCTGCCGTACGAGTTCGTCGCCCGCGACGCACCGGCCTGGTACGGGCTCGTCGTCCGCCCGCTGACCCGATAGGTCCCCGACCCTTTCTCCCACTCCTGAGGAACGATCGACGTGTTGCAGTGCACCGCCATCGCCGCAGTCCCCGACATGGGCGCGCTCGTCGTGCTCACCGTCATGAACGCCGAACCTGGCCAGTCCACGGACGTACCCGCTCTGGACGACATGCTCCTGTGCGAACTGGGCGAGCACGACGCCGAGACCGAGCATGTCGCGCAGCTCTGGTCCGGTGAGATGTCGGCGGCGCGGGACCTGTGGATGTTCTGGACCGACGAGGACACGGACAAGGGCGTACGCCGGAAGTTCCGGTTCGCCGAACTTCCGCCGTGCCTCGCGGTCATGCGCACCTTGGCCACCGGCGAGAAGGAGGCGTGCCTCCTCTACGACCGGCACCCGGCGCCGCACTCCTGGGACGTCACGGACCCGCTCGCGGACCTGGTGGCGGAGCGGATGAAGGAGGAGATCAGCCGCGAGCGGGACGGTGACGAGGGCGGGCAAGGGGACGGGGACGAGGGTGGGGATGGTGGTTCCGCCGGGTGTGCCTAGCCGTTCTGGGCGATCTGGATCAGGTTGCCGCACGTGTCGTCCAGGATCGCCGTGGTGACCGGGCCCATCTCCATCGGCTCCTGCGTGAACCGCACGCCGAGTCCTCGCAGCCGGTCGAACTCCGCCCGTACGTCGTCCACGGCGAAGGCGGCGGCCGGGATGCCGTCCGCGAAGAGAGCCGTCTTGTAGGGGCCGACCGCGCGGTGGTGGTCCGGCTCCAGGAGGAGTTCGGTGCCGGTGGGGTCCTCCGGCGAGACGACGGTCAGCCAGCGGTCCGGGCCGCCGAGCGGAACGTCGTGCTTCTCCGCGAAGCCCAGGACGTCCGTGTAGAAGCGCAGAGCCTTCTCCTGGTCGTCGACGAAGACGCTGGTCAGGTGGATCTTCACGGGGACTCTCTTCCGGTCGGCGGGGTGAGCGATTGTCTGTAGGGGTGAGCGACTGCCTGAAAGGGGTCACGCGTGACCTATTAGTTCACGCAGAACTCGTTGCCCTCAGGATCCGTGAGTACGAGCCAGTTCCCGCCCGGCTCGTCGACCGCGTGCAGGATGCGCGCGCCGAGCGCCACCAACCGCTCGGCCTGCGCGTCGCGCTCACCGGGGCCCGAGTGGACGTCGATGTGGAGGCGGTTCTTCACCGTCTTCGGTTCCGGGACGCGCTGGAACAACAGCCGCCGCCCGAGTCCCGTACCGCTCTTCTCGTCGTACGGGTCGTCCGGATGCCGGACCGCCGCGAGGTCGCGCCAGGCGCGGCGGCCGTGGGCGTGGGTGGTGATGGGCTCGGGGACGGCTCCGGCGGCGAGCAGCTGCTCGACCAGGACGCTGTTGTCCTCGATCAGATAGCCGAGGGCCTCGGCCCAGAATCCGGCCTGCGCGTGCGGGTCGGCGCTGTCGATGACGAGCTTCCAGGAGAGTGTGCGTGTCATGGAAACCGTTTATAGTGGTTACATGAGTGCGAGCGCAATGGACACGCCGGGAGCGGGCGGCGCGGGACGGGCCGCGGCTTCGGGGATGCTGCTGGTGCATCCGGACGGCAGCTCGTTCCGGTTCGATCCGGGCGCTCTGTGCCTGGAGCTCCTGCCGACCGGTGGGCCCGGCCGCCTCGCGTACTTCGAGGTGCTGCACGGGCCGGAGGACCTGGTGCGCTGGGCGGACGAGAGCCGGCTGCCCGGCCGGCTCGGCCTGACCGTGAGCGCGGCCGAGGTGGCGGACGCGCGCCGTCTGCGTGACGCGCTCTGGCGGCTGGCGGAGGCACATGTGTCCACGCTGGAGCCCGGGTCGGACGACCTCGCCACGGTGAACGACGCAGCGGCGCATCCGCCGCTGACGGCCCGGCTGACCGCCGAAGGGACGCGCGCGTGGGCGGCGGGCGCGACGGGTACCGGGCTGCTCTCGACCCTGGCGCGGGACGCCGTCGAGCTGTTCACGGGACCGTACGCGCACCGGATCCGCACGTGCGGCTCCGACGACTGCCGCCTGCTGTTCGTCGACACCTCGCGGCCGGGCAGGCGGCGCTGGTGCTCGATGGAGCGGTGCGGAAACCGCCACAAGGTCCGGGCCCACCGCGCCCGGCTGACTGCTGACGACTGACCGCCGGCTGATCACCGACCGGCCACCGACCGAAGGAGCGTGCCATGCCTACCGGACTCACTCAGGACGCCGGCTGGGAGATCGGCGTCTCCCGCACGATCCGGCAACCTCCGCAGGCCGTATGGGAGTTCATCACCGGCCCGGACGGTGTCGCGCTCTGGCTCGGCGCCGAAGGGCCGCTGCCGTCGGAGAAGGGCGCTCCGTACCGTACGGCGGACGGCACCGAAGGCGAGATCCGCAGCTACCACCCCGGCGACCGCGTCCGCCTCACCTACGGCACGTCCACCGTCCAGGTCACGGTGTCGTCCGGCAGCTCGGAGGACCGGTCGGTGCTCCGTTTTCACCAGGAACGGCTGGCGAGCACGGAGGAGCGGGAGGAACGGCGTACGCACTGGAAGAGCGTGATGGACCGGGTGGCGGCGGAGCTGTCCTAGCCGGTCGGCGGTTTCAGACCGTACGCGGTCGGCAGGCCGCGCAGGTGTGCCCGTCCAGCGCGGCCGGCAACCGCGCGGCGGCATCCCGTACGGCCTGCGGCGACGAGGCGTCCACGGCCAGCCGGGCCGCCGTGGAACGGCCCTCCGCCACCGCCTCGTGCGCGGCGCGGGTCCACTCCGGGTGCCGGGCGTGGCCGGCGGCGAGGATCGAGGCGAGCAGGTCCAGCACACCGGCCCGGTCCTGGACGCTCTCCGTCGCCGCCAGCTCCCACAGGAACGGCACGGCCGCCACGGTCGCGTCGAACACGGCCGGTGCGCCGATCCACCGGTCCAGGTCGCTCAGCGCGTCCTCGGCGGTCGGACCGTCACCCCAGGCGATCCGCGACAGCATGCCGGGAACCTGGGACGCGGAGCCGTACGCGTGCTGCAGCTCGTGCCACCGCACGTTCCTCATCCCGCCCAGGACAGTCCCCATCCGGGCACTCAATCAGCCTTATCGCACCGCGTCCACCATGCCGGGCGCTCCGTGCGGCAGCCGCAGGTACTCCCGTACGGAACCGGCGTCACCGGCCGAGGCCACGATGCCGACGTGGTGGTCGGGCCGGATGACGGCGAGGCCGCTTCCACCTGGGCCGATGCCGTACGCGGCTGCCGCGTGACCCTGGTCGTCGATCACCTCGGCGAGCACCGGGCCCGGCTCCGCCGCGCCGAGGTCCTCATGAGCCGCGTACACCCGGCAGGCGCGGAGCCCGTGTCGTACAGGCGCGTGCGCTCGCCGGTGACGGCGTCCCGGCAGGAGGCGTCGGGGGGTTGAAGGCGTCCTGGATCCCGGTGTCCGTCCCGAGCCCGCCCGCGAGGGCAGCACCTCCTCGGCGACTCCGAGGTCCGCCAGGATCTCCAGCGACCGGGGGTTCGGGCCCTTGGCGCGCGAGGTGCGGGGATGGGCGGCGGACCTGTCCGCTATGCGTACGGCGGCTCCTCGCCGGGTCAGGTCGAGGGCCAGGGTCAGACCGGTGGGGCCGGCTCCCACGATGAGTACGTCGATCATGCCGTTGCTGCTCCTCGGTCACGGTTCCGGAGTAACCGAAAAAACGTAACTGAGCAATAAGGGCAACTAGGTAACCTTTTGTTGGGCGGAAGGTTCGGCGGGCGCCGGGACCGCCGCCGCGGTGGCCAGGAGCTGGGTGGCCAGGGCCCGGTTGCGGCGGGCGTTGCGCAGGGCGTCCCAGGTCAGGAGGGAGAGGGCCAACCAGACCAGCGCGAAGCCGGCCCACCGCTCGGGCGGCATCTCCTCGTGGAAGTAGACGATGCCCAGCGCGAACTGGAAGACCGGCGCCAGGTACTGGAGCAGCCCCAGCGTCGAGAGCGGCACCCGGATCGCCGCCGCGCCGAAGCAGATCAGCGGCACCGCCGTGACGATGCCCGTCGCGGCGAGCAGCGCCCCGTGGCCCAGCCCCGCGTCCCCGGCCGTGAACGTGGACGCGCCGGTGGCCGTCAGCCAGAGCAGGAAGCCGAGTGCGGGCAGGAAGAGGACGGCGGTCTCGGCGGCCAGCGACTCCAGACCGCCCATGTTGACCTTCTTCTTGATCAGGCCGTACGTGGCGAAGGAGAACGCCAGCACCAGCGAGATCCACGGCGGCCGCCCGTACCCGATCGCCAGGACGAGCACGGCGGCCAGGCCGGTGGCGACCGCGATCCACTGCGCCGGCCGCAGCCGCTCGCCGAGCAGGAGGACACCCATGGCGATGGTGACCAGCGGATTGATGAAGTAGCCGAGCGAGGCCTCGACGACCTGGCCGTTGTTGACGGCCCAGATGTACAGGCCCCAGTTGACGGTGATGGTCGCCGCCGCCAGCGATACGAGGCCCAGCTTGCGCCGGTCGCGCGCCAGCTCGCCGATCCATGCCCAGCGCCGGACCACGAGCAGCGCGATCCCGACGACGGCCAGCGACCAGACCATCCGGTGCGCGAGGATCTCGACCGCGCCGGACGGCTTCAGGAGCGGCCAGAAGAGAGGCACGATGCCCCACATCCCGTACGCGCCGACTCCGTACAGCAGGCCGGCCCGCTGTTCGTTCTTCCCCTTCACGGGCCCCTCCAGGACTACCTGCGCCGCTCTCCATACCGGCACGTCTGCCGACGGGATGACGGTAGCGCCGGAAGGGCCTCGTGTCATAGCCGTTTCAGGTAAACACTCATGACAGGTGTGTGTGGCAGGCGTTCAGCCGGTCGGAGGTTGGGCGGTCGGACGGTCAGGCAGTGGCGAGAGCCGTGCGGACCGTCGTGGCCAGCGGAGTGGTCGGGCGGCCGATCAGCCGGGCCAGGTCGCCGCTGGTTCCCGCGAGCCGGCCGCGCTCGATGGCCTCGTCCACGTCGGTGAGGATCGCGGCGAACCCTTCCGGCAGGCCCGCGCCGACCAGGATCTCCTGGTGTACGGCCGCCGGGACGTTCTTGTACGCGATCTCCTTGCCGGTCACCTCGGCCAGCAGGGCCGCGTACTCGGCGAGCGACCAGGCGGTGTCGCCGCTCAGCTCGTAGGCCTGGCCGAGGTGGCCCTCGCCGGTGAGCACGGCTGATGCGGCGGCAGCGAAGTCGGCCCGCGAGGCGGAGGCGATCCGGCCCTCGCCGGCGTTGGTGACGACCGCGCCGTGCTCCAGGACGGGCGCGAGGTTGGCGGTGTAGTTCTCCGTGTACCAGCCGTTGCGCAGGAACGTGTACGGCAGCCCGGAGTCCAGGATCAGCTGCTCGGTCGTCTTGTGCTCGTCGGCCAGCGTGAAGTCCGCGTCCGGTCCGCCGAGGACGCCGGTGTACGCGAGCTGCGCCACGCCCGCCGCCCTGGCCGCCTCGATGAGCGCGGTGTGCTGCGCGACCCGCTTGCCGACCTCGCTGCCGGAGATCAGCAGCACCCGGTCGCCGGCCCGGAAGACGTCGGTCAGCGTTTCGGGGCGGTCGTAGTCGGCGATCCGGAGCTCGACGCCTCGCGCGGCGAGTGCGGCGGCCTTCTCCTTGTTGCGGACGACGGCGACGACCTCGCCGGCCGGGACCGTGGCCAGCAGTTCGTCGATGACGAGGCGGCCGAGTTCTCCGGTGGCTCCGGTGACGACGATGCTCATGGGGGGCTCCTGCGAGTCGGTGATTGCTTACCGATCGAGCGTAGGTGGAGCGCTAACTAATGGAAAGTACCCACTTTGAAGTAAGGTACTGGCATGGGAGTGAGTGATGGTGGAGCAAAGAGCGCGGCTCCGGTCGGCCTGGCGGGTCTGCCGAAGCCGGTCCAGGACGTCAACCAGCCGATGTGTCCGTCCCGGCTCGTGCTGGAGCATGTGACGAGCCGCTGGGGCGTCCTCGTCCTGGCGGCGCTGCTGGAGCGCTCGTACCGCTTCAGCGAGCTGCGCCGCACGATCGGCGGGGTCAGCGAGAAGATGCTGGCCCAGACCCTCCAGACGCTGGAGCGCGACGGCTTCGTCCACCGGGACGCCAAGCCGGTGATCCCGCCTCGCGTGGACTACTCGCTCACCGCGCTCGGCACCGAGGCCGCCGAACAGGTGTGGGCCCTCGCCCGCTGGACCGAACGCCAGGTGGACGCGGTGCAGGCGGCGCGCGCGGCATACGACGAGGCCCGGGCCTGATCCTCCAGATCGTGTCCTGGTTCGGGGATCGGGCTCGGGCCGCTGCCGTACCGCTGGTGCTTCTCAGCCGACGACGGTCCAGGTGTCGGCCCCGGCGAGCAGCGCGCCGAGGTCGCCCTTGCCGTCGCGCTCCACGGCGGCGTCCACCTGGTCGGACATCAGCGTGTCGTAGACCGGCCGCTCCACGCTGCGCAGCACACCGATGGGCGTGTGGTGCAGGGTGTCGGCGTCGGCGAGGCGGGAGAGCGCGAACGCCGTGGTCGGAGAGTCGGCGTGGGCGTCGTGGACGAGGACCTGCGAGCGGTTCTCGTCGGTGACGGCGACGACCTCCAGATCACCGGTGGCCTGGTTGCGGACGACGCCCTTGGAGCCGTCGGCCCCGAAGAGGATCGGCTCTCCGTGTTCCAGGCGGATGACGGCCTCGGCGGCCTGCTCCTTGTCCTTGAGGACCTCGAAGGCGCCGTCGTTGAAGATGTTGCAGTTCTGGTAGATCTCCACGAGCGCCGTGCCCGGATGCTCGGCCGCCGCGCGCAGCACGCTGGTGAGGTGCTTACGGTCGGAGTCGACCGTGCGCGCCACGAACGAGGCCTCCGCGCCGATGGCGAGGGACACCGGGTTGAAAGGCGCGTCGAGCGAACCCATCGGCGTCGACTTGGTGATCTTGCCGACCTCGGAGGTGGGGCTGTACTGGCCTTTGGTCAGCCCGTAGATCCGGTTGTTGAAGAGCAGGATCTTGAGGTTGACGTTGCGGCGCAGCGCGTGGATGAGGTGGTTGCCGCCGATGGAGAGCGCGTCGCCGTCACCGGTCACCACCCAGACCGACAGATCACGGCGTGAGGTGGCGAGCCCGGTGGCGATGGACGGGGCGCGGCCGTGGATGGAGTGCATCCCGTACGTGTTCATGTAGTACGGGAAGCGGGAGGAGCAGCCGATGCCGGAGACGAAGGCGATGTTCTCCTTCGCGAGGCCCAGCTCCGGCATGAAGCCCTGTACCGCGGCGAGGACGGCGTAGTCGCCGCAGCCCGGGCACCAGCGCACTTCCTGGTCGGATTTGAAGTCCTTCATGGACTGTTTCGCCTCGGCCTTGGGCACCAGCTGCAACAGCTCGTTGTGGAGCAGTTCCTGGGTGTCAGGCATCGATGGCCTCCTTGAGAGCTGTGGCGAGCTGCTCGGCCTTGAACGGCATGCCGTTGACCTGGTTGTAGCTGTGCGCGTCCACCAGATACTTCGCCCGCAGCAGCATCGCGAGCTGTCCGAGGTTCATCTCCGGGACGACGACCTTCTCGTAACTCTTCAGCACCTCGCCGAGGTTCCTCGGGAAGGGGTTGAGGTGTCTGAGGTGCGCCTGGGCGATGGGCTGTCCGGCGGCGCGGAGCCGGCGGACGGCGGCGGTGATCGGCCCGTACGTCGAGCCCCAACCGAGCACCAGCGTCGCCGCACCGGCGGGGTCGTCGACGACGAGGTCGGGGACCTCGATGTTGTCGACCTTCGCCTGGCGGGTGCGGACCATCAGGTCGTGGTTGGCGGGGTCGTAGGAGATGTTGCCGGTGCCGTCCTGCTTCTCGATGCCGCCGATGCGGTGTTCGAGACCGGGCGTGCCGGGCACGGCCCAGGGGCGGGCCAGGGTCTGCGGGTCGCGCTTGTAGGGCCAGAAGACCTCGGTGCCGTCGGCCAGGGTGTGGTTCGGGCCGGTGGCGAACGGCGTGGTGAGGTCGGGCAGGCTGTCGGTCTCCGGGATGCGCCACGGCTCGGAACCGTTGGCCAGATAGCCGTCGGAGAGCAGGAACACCGGCGTCCGGTACGTCAGCGCGATCCGGGCCGCCTCGATCGCGGCCTCGAAGCAGTCGGCCGGGGTCTGCGGGGCCACGATCGGCACCGGTGCCTCGCCGTTCCTCCCGTACATCGCCTGGAGCAGGTCGGCCTGCTCGGTCTTGGTCGGCAGCCCGGTGGAGGGCCCGCCGCGCTGGATGTCGATGATCAGCAGCGGCAGCTCCAAGGAGACCGCGAGCCCGATGGTCTCCGACTTCAGCGCCACACCCGGCCCCGACGTCGTGGTCACCCCGAGCGCCCCGCCGAACGCCGCACCGAGCGCCGCGCCGATCCCGGCGATCTCGTCCTCGGCCTGGAAGGTGCGCACGCCGAAGTTCTTGTGCTTGGACAGCTCGTGCAGGATGTCCGAGGCCGGAGTGATCGGATACGAGCCCAGGTAGAGCGGCAGGTCCGCCAGCTGCCCGGCGGCGATCAGGCCGTAGGAGAGCGCCAGGTTCCCGGAGATGTTGCGGTAGGTGCCGGTCGGGAAGGCATGCGAGGCCGGAGCGACCTCGTAGGAGACCGCGAAATCCTCGGTCGTCTCGCCGAAATTCCATCCGGCCCGGAAGGCGGCCACGTTCGCCTCGGCGATCTGCGGCTTCTTCGCGAACTTCTGCCGCAGGAACGTCTCCGTCCCCTCCGTCGGCCGGTGGTACATCCACGACAGCAGCCCGAGAGCGAACATGTTCTTCGACCGCTCGGCCTCCTTGCGGGAGAGCCCGAACTCCTTCAACGCCTCGATCGTCAGCGTCGTCAGCGGCACCGGATGGACGTTGAACGCCTCCAGCGACCCGTCCTCCAGCGGACTGGTCGCATACCCGACCTTCGCCATCGGGCGCTTGGTGAACTCGTCGGTGTTCACAATGATCTCGGCGCCACGCGGCACGTCGTCGATGTTCGCCTTCAGAGCGGCGGGGTTCATCGCGACCAGGACGTTCGGAGCGTCGCCGGGCGTGAGGATGTCATGATCGGCAAAGTGGAGCTGGAAGGAAGAAACCCCCGGCAGGGTGCCTGCGGGGGCCCGGATCTCGGCCGGGAAGTTCGGCAGGGTGGAGAGGTCGTTCCCGAACGATGCCGTCTCCGAGGTGAACCGGTCACCCGTGAGCTGCATCCCGTCACCCGAGTCACCCGCGAAGCGGATGATCACCCGGTCCAGGCGGCGGACCTCTTTCCCGTCGCCGCCGGTGGTTCCCGTCGTTCCTGACAAGGGGGCGCGCTGGCCCCCGAGGACGGCGTCGTTGGCCTCATCGGCCTTCTCCGCGCTACTGACCTGGCTCGTCACTGAACTGGACCTCCCTTGGGGCGGCGGTTCGGAACCGTCCGGCCAGCCGGCGGTCCCAGAGGCAACCCTACGTCCGTGCGGTTCGCCCTCCAGGGGCCGATCATATGGTGGACGCCGTTTTGAGACACCCTTTTAGCCCGTTTTGCCATCTTTCTCAAGTCCTCCGATCGCTGGATGACCGTTGGATGGAAGTGCTCTGCTGGTAGGTCTTCGGTGCTAGGTCCTGCAGCCCAGGACTGCCCGGTGGGCGATCGCCGGACACTTCCCGCGGAGATCCATAGGGTGCACGCCGGGTGCTCATCGGGCGCCCATCAGCGGTTCCGGCCGCCAGCTGACAGAGTGTCAGATAGCTAGGAGTTCAGGTAGGTCAGTACGGCGAGGACGCGCCGGTGGTCCCCGTCGCTGGGCGAGAGCCCGAGCTTCTGGAAGATGTTGCTGACATGCTTCTCCACCGCCCCGTCGCTCACCACGAGCTGCCGGGCGATCGCCGAGTTCGTCCTCCCCTCGGCCATCAGTCCCAGGACCTCCCGCTCGCGCGGCGTCAACCCCGTCAGCACGTCCTGCTTACGGCTGCGGCCCAGCAGCTGCGCCACCACTTCCGGGTCCAGCGCCGTCCCGCCACCCGCCACCCGCACGACCGCGTCGACGAACTCGCGGACCTCGGCCACCCGGTCCTTGAGCAGATACCCCACGCCCCGGCTGCTGCCCGCCAGCAGCTCGGTGGCGTACTGCTCCTCCACGTACTGCGAAAGGACCAGCACCCCTATCCCCGGATACTCCTTCCGCAGCCGCACCGCCGCCCGTACGCCCTCGTCCGTGTGGGTCGGCGGCATCCGCACGTCGGCCACCACCACATCGGGCAACGCCTGCTCCGCCCCTAGGTCCGCCACGGTCTTCAGCAGCGCCTCGGCGTCGCCCACCCCCGCGACCACGTCGTGCCCGAGATCGGTCAGCAGGCGGGTGAGCCCTTCCCGCAGCAAAACCGAATCCTCGGCGATGACCACCCGCACCCTGTTCTCCACGTGCTCCACGCTGCTCTGTCCCCCGCTGGTCTGCTGTGCGCCCTGCGCCCGACACCTCCAGCATCCCAGGCCCGCCCCATGGATGGACCCCCTGTGGATAACCCGTCCGCCTCCGCGGAGGCGGAGGCCGGGAGCGGCTGGCCGGCGCGGCGGACTTCCAGCCCGTCCGGCGATTGAGGATCGAACCCTTGGCGGGGTGGCCGTCGGCCCTGAGGGGCCGGGGCGGGCCGGGCCGGGCGGCGGGTCGTCGGGGTCAGCCGCGCCAGGGGAGCTCTGCGGTGATCGTCGTCGGGCCGCCGGGCGGTGAGTTCACCACCAGGACGCCGTCCACCGCGTCCAGCCGCTCCGTCAGCCCGGCCAGACCGCTGCCGGCCGAGGCGGACGCGCCGCCCCGTCCGTTGTCCGTGACCTGGAGCATCAGCCGGTCGGACGTCCGCCACACATCGACCGTGGCCCGGGTCGCCCGCGCGTGCTTGCTGACGTTCTGCAGCAGCTCCGACACGGTGAAGTACGCGATGCCCTCGATGGCCTGCGCGGGCCGGGCGTCCAGGTCCACCTCGACCGTGACCGGCACGGTGCAGCGGGAGGCGATGGCGGAGAGGGCCGCGTCGAGACCGCGGTCGGTGAGGACGGCGGGATGGATGCCCCGCGCGAGGTCACGCAGCTCCTGCAACGCCACCTTCACCTCGCCGTGGGCCTCGTCCACCATCCGCGCGGCCGCCTCCGGGTCGTCCGTGAACTTCTCCTTCGCCAGGCCCAGGTCCATGGCCAGAGCGACCAGCCGGGCCTGCGCGCCGTCGTGGAGGTCCCGCTCTATCCGGCGCAGGTCGGCGGCGGCCGTGTCCACGACCACGCCCCGGTCCGACTCCAGCTCGGTGACCCGGGCGGAGAGCGCCGACGGGCCCAGCAGGCCGGACACCATCAGCCGGTCCACCGAGACCAGCCCGCGCACGATCCACGGCGACACCAGCACCAGCACCAGGCCCACCGCGCTCGTCGCCGCCAGCTCGGCGGGCGAGTCCAGGTAGTACGCGTGGGTGCGGTCCCCGTACAGCTGGATGCCGTCGGCGCCCACGAAGACCGGGAAGATCCACTGCCACAGCGGATACGTCAGCGCCGCCAAGCCGTATGCCCAGAACGTCACCGACACGCAGAACGTGAACACGGCCCACGGGAAGTGGAGCAGCGCGTAAAGAAGGTGGCGCCAGGAGACGCCGCTCTTCAGGACCGCGCCCACCCATGACATCGGGCCGCCGCTCTTCCCGCGCACCCGCACCGGCTCCGCCACGTCCAGCTTCAGCAGCCCGCGCGCGCGGGCCCGCTCCAGCACCCCGAACCCCCGGCAGGCGGCCAGGCCGACGGCCAGCAGCGGAATGCCGATGAAGGTGACGAGCAGGCCGGCGCCGACCGACGTCATGGTGATCGCGAAGACGAAGATCGCCGTGCTCAGCGGCAGGCTCAGCACGACATAGAGGAGCTCGCGCCAGCTGCGGGCCTCCAGAGGCGCGCGCAGCGCCGCCGGGAGGAAGTGCTTCGCCGGGGCCTGTCCCTGAGGTCCGACGCCCTGGCCTGTGTGGCCGCGCGCGCCCGGTGCCTGGTGGTCCCGGGTGTCGGGTCCGTATGCCGTGGCCATGAGTGCCGTCCGTTTCCGTTTCTTCTGTCGAGCTCTTTCTGCCGAGCTCTTCTGTCGACTGCGTTGCCGATCTGCGGAGAGCCCCGTCTCCCCGCCCCGCGCTCGTGTTCGTCCGCTGCGACTCCTGCTCCTTCAAGGGTGCTCGGCCGCCCTCTCCGGCACCATGTGGCGGGTCTCCGTATCCGTACGGGGGTTTTCCCCACCCCTGTTACGCGCACGGAAGGCTCAGGAGGACCGGCTGCCGGCCGGGGCCCGGTCGCGCCAGGGCAGCTCGGCGGTGACCGCCGTCGGCCCGCCCACCGGGGAGTCCAGGACGAACAGCCCGTCCACCGCGCCCAGCCGCTCGGCCAGGCCCGCCATGCCCGTACCGCCGTCCATCCGCGCCCCGCCGGAACCGTCGTCCGTGACCTGGATCAGCAACCGGTCCGCCGCCCGCCACACCTTCACGGAGGCGGATCGGGCACCGCTGTGCTTGCTGACGTTCTGGAGGAGCTCCGACACGGTGAAGTAGGCGATGCCCTCGATCGCCTCCGCCGGACGCCCCGGCAGATCCACCGACACCCTGACGGGGACGGTGCAGCGGGAGGCGACGGCGGAGAGGGCGGCGTCGAGGCCACGGTCGGTGAGGACAGCGGGATGAATACCCCGGGCGAGATCACGCAACTCCTGAAGCGCGACCTTCACTTCGCCATGGGCCTCCTCCACCATCCGCGCGGCCGCCGCCGGATCGTCCGTCAGCTTCTCCTTCGCCAGTCCCAGCCCCATAGCGAGCGCCACCAGCCGGGCCTGCGCGCCGTCGTGGAGGTCGCGCTCGATCCGGCGCAGATCGGCGGCGGCCGTGTCCACGACCACACCCCGGTCCGATTCCAACTCCGCGATCCGCCGCTCCAACTCGTCCGAAGGCGACAACAACCCCCGCACCATCGCCCGGTCGGCCGCCGTCAGCCCGCGCGCGATGAACGGGAGCACCGGCCACAGGACGATCAAGCTCACCAGCGTCACCGCGAACGTCAGGACGCCCCACGGCAGTCGGATGAACGCATAGAGCAGCGAACGCCACCCCACCGGATCCTTCAGCCCCGACCAGAGCCAGGCGAAGACCCCTCTGTCCCGACGACCGAGCGCCAGCGGGCTCGGCTCCTCCATCCGCACCCCGAGCATCGACCGCGCCCGCCACCGCTCCACCCGGCCCAGCCACCGCGCGCCCCGCAACCCGCTGACCAGCACCGGCAGTCCGACCACGGTGACGGAGAGGCCCACGCCGACAGCGATCACGAGCAGCGCGTAGACGAATCCGGCGATGGCCATCGGCAGATTGACCAGCAGGTGCGCTATCTCCCGCCAGGTCCACCGGTCGAGAGCGAGGCGGGCGGGCGGCGGCCGGTCGGGGTCAGGAACGGAAGGGCTCATGGTCATGGAACCAGCCTGCCGGGCCGTGTTCGCCCACGCCATGGGGCTCGTAGGTGGCCTGAAGTAGGGATAGCCCCACCTACGTCTTTCGTCTGGTTCATGCCGGGCTGATCCGAACGAAAGACTCCAGGTGTGACGCGGCTGCTTACTGTGCGTTTATCAGGGCCTAGACTCCCGTGCGTACGAAGGGGCCCCGGGAACGTCAGGGGCCAGAACTGGATGACGAGGAGCGAGGGGCGGACGTGAAGGACGTGGCGTACGTGCCGGAAGTGCCGCACGTGGCGTACGTGCCGCACGCACCGGGCCTGCCGACCGGCGCATCGACCACCCTCGCGTCGGAGTACTTCCAGAGCTACTCGGTGGTCGGCCTGCTCGCGCTGATCGGCGTCCTGTTCGTCGCCGTCGCGTTCGGAGCGGGACGGCTCCTGCGACCCGTGGTGCCGACGCCGGAGAAGCTTCTGACGTACGAGTGCGGCGTCGACCCGGTCGGTGAGGGCTGGGCCCACACCCAGGTCCGCTACTACGTCTACGCCTTCCTCTACGTCATCTTCGCCGTCGACTCCATCTTCCTGTTCCCGTGGGCCACGGTCTTCGCGGCACCCGGATACGGCGCCACCACGCTGGTGGAAATGTTCATCTTCCTCGGCTTCCTCGCCGTGGGACTGCTCTACGCATGGAAGAAGGGCGTCCTCGCATGGGCCTGACGAGCCGGCCGACCCCCGAGGAACAGCAGTCCGAGCCCTCGGCCGACCCGTCGGCGGCGACCGCAGCGGAACCGGTACTGCTCCCGGAGCCCCAGCGCCTCGGCCTCCTCTCCCGGCTCGCGCCCGAACCGATGAAGGTCGTCCTCAACTGGGGCCGCCGCTACAGCCTCTGGGTCTTCAACTTCGGACTCGCCTGCTGCGCCATCGAGTTCATCGCCGCCTCCATGGCGCGTCACGACTTCATCCGGCTCGGCGTGATCCCCTTCGCGCCAGGACCGCGCCAGGCGGACCTGATGATCGTCTCCGGCACGGTGACGGACAAGATGGCCCCGGCGGTCAAGCGCCTCTACGAGCAGATGCCCGAACCGAAGTACGTCATCTCCTTCGGCGCCTGCTCCAACTGCGGCGGCCCCTACTGGGACTCGTACTCCGTCACCAAGGGCGTCGACCAGATCATCCCCGTAGATGTGTACGTACCCGGCTGCCCGCCCCGGCCCGAAGCGCTGCTCCAGGGCATTCTCAAGCTCCAGGAGAAGATCGCGCGCGAGTCCCTGGCGGAGCGGTACGCGACCGGCCCCACCGGCGGCCCCTCAACGGCGGCGTTGCGCAGCGGCCTGGTCGCCGCACCGACGGCACCGGGAACAGAGCCGGGGGAGGAGCGGCGGTGAGCGAGCGTCAGCCCGAAGCGGCCCACCCGTACGACCGGCTGCCGGACGCCGTCGCGGAGTTGTTCGGCAAGGAGGCGACGGCGGAGTCCGCCTACGACCTGCTCACCGTCGACATCCCCGCCACGGAGTGGATCACCGCGCTGCGGACCGCCCGCGACGAGCTCGGCTGCAGCTACTTCGACTGGCTCAGCGCCGTGGACGAGCCGGGCACCGGCTTCCGGGTCTGCGCCCATGTCGTGGCGCTCGGCGGCGGCACGGTCCGCCGACTGATGCTGCGTACCACCGTCCCGCACGACGCGGCCGTCCTGCCCAGCGCGATCGACGTCTACGCGGGCGCGGCCTGGCACGAGCGCGAGACGCACGAGATGTTCGGCGTCGCCTTCGCGGACCACCCCGGCCTCGACCCGCTCCTGCTGCCGGAAGGCTTCGAAGGCCACCCGCTCCGCAAGGACTTCGTCCTGGCCGCCCGGGTCGCCAAGGCCTGGCCCGGAGCGAAGGAACCCGGCGAGTCCGAACACGGCGGCCCCAAGCGCCGCACGATGCTTCCCCCCGGCGTCCCGGACCCGAACGAATGGGGCCCGCTCAAGGGCCAGCTTCCTCCTGCCACGACTCGCCCCGCCCGCGCAGCCCGCCCTGCGGCCGCGGCGACCGACCGCCCGCCGCGCCGTACCCGCTCGGCCGGCGAGGGCTCGGCGGCGCAACGCCCGCAGCCTGGGCCGCCAGAGGCTTCCGGGCGCGGAGGCGCGGCCCCTGAAGCTGTTACGCCTGAGGCTGGGACGCCCGCGCGTCCGTCGGGTCCGACCTCGCCGGAGGCCGTACCGCCTTCGCCCGTGCCTCCCGGAGGCACGTCCTCCGCCGACGTACCGCCCGGGTCGTCACCGTCCGCGCGCCCGCGCCGCGCCCGCTCCGCCTCCGACGGCTCGGCGAGCCAGCAGCAGAACCCGGAAGCCGCCGCACCGCGCCCGCCGCGCCGCTCCCGCTCGGTCTCGGACGGCTCGGCCAGCCAGCGCACCCGCTCCACGGACGCCCCCTGGCACGACGCCCAACCGGCGTTCGACGACCCGGACGCCTCATCGGACAGGCCGCAGACCCCGTCGGGGAGCCCCGATGACCCTGAGGGCCCCGACGCTTCCTCTCAGCCTCGGACGCCTTCGGAGGAGGGCGACGCCCCATCCCAGCCCCTCCGGCGTTCGAGGAGCGAGGGCCCACCGGCAGAGTCCCCGGTTCGGGAAGGGGCGGGTAGGGGAGAGGTCGAGCGCAGCGACGCCACCCCCGACCCCGCATCGACACCCCAGGCACCCCCGAAGCACGATTCCGACAAGCCCGACCCTGACAAGCCGGGCAAGCCCGACCCCGACACCCCTCACCCCGCCGGAGGCGATACCGAGTGAACGACGTGTTCGACGTCGCCCTCCGCCTGGCCATCGTCTTCGTCGTGTTCCTGGTCGCGCCCCTCCTCGTGGGCCAGACCGAGCACAAGGTGATGGCCCACATGCAGGGCCGCCTGGGCCCCATGTACGCCGGCGGCTTCCACGGCTGGGCCCAGCTCGTCGCGGACGGCGTGAAGTTCGCACAGAAGGAAGACGTGGTCCCGGCCGCCGCCGACCGCCGCGTCTTCCAGCTCGCCCCCGCCGTCGCCCTCCTCCCGTACCTCCTCGTCCTCGTGGCCATCCCCATCGGTCCCGGTGACGGCGCGGTCGGCCAGGTCATCGACGCGGGCATCTTCTTCGTACTGGCCGTCATGGGCATCGGCGTCCTCGGCTCGCTCATGGCGGGCTGGGCTTCGGCCAACAAGTTCTCCCTGCTCGGCGGCCTCCGCACAGCCGCCCAGCTCCTCTCCTACGAACTCCCGATGCTCCTCGCAGCCGCCTCCGTGGCCATGGCGGCCGGCACGGTCTCGCTCACCGGCATCCTCGACGCCTTCGCATGGTGGTGGCTGCCCTGGCAGATCGTCGGAGCCCTGGTCTTCTTCGTCGCCGGTCTCGCCGAACTCCAGCGCCCGCCCTTCGACATGCCGGTCGCCGATTCCGAGATCATTTTCGGCGCGTACACCGAGTACACAGGGCTGCGCTTCGCGCTGTTCCTGCTCGCCGAGTACGCCGGCATCGTCATCCTCTGCGCCCTGACCACCGTCCTCTTCCTCGGCGGCTGGCACGGCCCGTTCGGCGCCGACGGACTCGGCTGGCTCTGGACCCTCATCAAGACCGCCCTCCTCGCGTTCGTCGTCATCTGGCTGCGCGTCAGCTACCCGCGTCTGCGGGAGGACCAGTTGCAGAAGCTCGCCTGGACCACTCTCGTCCCTCTCGCCCTCGCGCAGATCGCGCTCACCGGCATCGTGAAGGTGGCGATCAACTAGTGCCCCCGATCCCTGGATCCGGCCTCGCCAAAGGCCTCGCCGTCACCCTCCGTACGATGACGAAGAAGACCGTCACCGCGCAGTACCCGGACACCCAGCCCGAACTCCCGCCCCGCTCCCGCGGTGTCATCGGGCTGTTCGAGGAGAACTGCACGGTCTGCATGCTCTGTGCCCGTGAATGTCCCGACTGGTGCATCTACATCGACTCCCACAAGGAGACGGTGCCGCCCGCCGCGCCCGGCGGTCGCGAGCGCAGCCGTAACGTCCTGGACCGCTTCGCCATCGACTTCTCCCTCTGCATGTACTGCGGTATCTGCATCGAGGTCTGCCCCTTCGACGCCCTCTTCTGGTCGCCGGAGTTCGAGTACGCCGAGACGGACATCCACGAGCTCACCCATGAGCGGGACAAGCTCCGCGAGTGGATGTGGACCGTGCCGGAACCGCCCGCGCTCGACCCCGGGGCGGAGGAGCCGAAGGAGATCGCCGCCGCCCGCAAGACGGCCGACAAACTCGCCGCCCAGCAGGCTCAGCAAAGTGAGGAGGGAGGAACCCCGTGACGTACTCCATCGCATCTGCATCTGCATCGCCCTTGGCCGCAGCCGCCGGCCACCCCGGCTTCCTCTCCCCGACCGGCGTCGAGATCGCCTTCGTCCTCGTCGGCCTCGCCACTCTCGGCGCCGCCGTCATCACCGTCACGACCAGGCAGCTGGTGCACGCCGCCCTCTGGCTCGTCGTGGCGCTCGGCGGACTGGCCGTCGAATACCTTTTGCTGACGGCGGAGTTCATCGCCTGGGTGCAGGTACTGATCTACGTCGGTTCCATCGTCGTCCTCCTCCTCTTCGGCCTGATGCTCACCCGGGCCCCCATCGGCCGCTCCCCGGACGCCGACTCCGGCAACCGGTGGGTGGCCCTCGGTGTGGCCCTCGCCTCGGCGGCCGCGCTCGTCTGGGTCGTCGTGGACGCCTTCCGTACGACCTGGATCGACCTCGAAGGACCGGCCCAGGGCTCCACCGCCGTCACCGGGGCCTTCCTCTTCCGGAACTGGGTCCTCCCCTTCGAGGCGCTCTCGGTCCTTCTCCTCGCCGCCCTCGTCGGCGCCATCGTCCTGTCCCGCAAGCACGACACGGACACGGCGGTACGGTCCGTCCCGGCCGCCGCCCGACGACAGCAGGACAGCGGCAAGGGCCAGGAGGAGCAGCGCTGATGCACCTCGCCTATCCCGCCGTACTCGCCGCCCTCCTCTTCTGCACCGGCCTCTACGGCGTCCTCGCCCGCCGCAACGCGATCCTGGTCCTGATGTCCGTCGAGCTGATGCTCAACGCCGTCAACCTCAACCTCGTCGCCTTCGACGTCTGGCTCCGCGACACCCTCCACTCCGGTCAGGCCCTCACCCTCTTCACCATCGCCATCGCCGCGGCCGAGATCGGCATCGGCCTCGCGATCGTCCTCGCCGTCTACCGCAACCGCGGCACCTCCGACATCGACCGGCTCCGCGACACCGTCGAGAGCGACACCGCCGAGCCGGCTGACGCCGAGTCCGACGACACCGCGGGCACCGCAGGCACCGCCAACACCGCAACGGCAGGCAGCACCACGAACGCAGGGCACACCAAGAACGCAGAGGCCACCTCGTGACCACGACGACCCTCGCCGCCCTCGTCCCGCTCCTCCCCTTCCTCGGAGCCGTCGCCGGACTCGCTCTCGGCCGCACCGCCCCCGGCTTCGTCCGCCCTCTGGCGATCCTGCCGACGCTCACCGCGGCCGTCCTCGCCGTGGTCGTCGCCGTCCGCCAAGGTGGCGGCCGCGCCATCGACGCCGCGACCCAGCTCACCCCCACCGGGTCGATCCCCATCGACCTGGCCCTGCACCTGGACGGCTTCGCGGTCCTGGTCGCCGTCCTCGTCGGGGCCGTCGCCACCTGCGTACAGCTCTACTCCACGGCCTACCTCCGCGACGACGCCCGCTACCCCTCCTACGCGGCCCTGGTCTCCCTCTTCACCTCCGCGATGCTGCTCGTCGTCTACTCCGGCGACCTGATGGTGCTCCTGGTCGGCTGGGAGATCATGGGCATCTGCTCGTACTTCCTGGTCGGCCACTACTGGGAGACGCCCGAAGCCCGCGCCGCCTCCCTCAAGGCCTTCCTCGTCACCAAGCTCGGCGATGTCCCCTTCCTGATCGGCCTGTTCGCCCTGGCCGCCGACACCGGCAGCTTCCGGATCACCAAGATCCTCGCCGCCGTCACCAACGGCGGCCTGGACCACCCCACCCTCATCGCCCTGCTGCTCCTCGCGGGCGTCGCCGGGAAGTCCGCGCAGTTCCCCCTGCACACCTGGCTGCCCGACGCGATGGCCGGTCCCACCCCCGTCTCCGCGCTCATCCACGCCGCGACGATGGTCGCCGCCGGGATCTACTTCGTGGCCCGGCTGCTCCCCGTCTTCGCCGCCTCCGGCGCGGCCCTCACCGTCCTCGCCGTGATGGCGGCCGTCACGATGATCGGCTCCGGACTCGCCGCCCTCGCGCAGGACGACATCAAGCGCGTCCTCGCCTACTCGACGATCGGTCAGCTCGGCTACATGTCCGGTGCCCTGGCCGTCGCCGACCGCGGCGCCGCCGTCTTCCACCTGATCTCGCACGGTGCGTTCAAAGCCGTCCTCTTCCTCGCGGCCGGCGTCGTCATCCACGCCGCCGGCACCAACTCACTGGCCGCCATGTCCCGAATGGGCGGCCTCGCGCGCCGGATCCCCGACGCCTACTGGACGATGACCGTCGCCCTCCTCGCGCTCGCCGCCATCCCGCCGTTCGCCGGCTTCTTCTCCAAGGAAGCCGTCCTCGTCGCCGCCGAGCACACCGCCATGGGAGACCGGACCGTCGCCCCCGCCGCCGTGGGCTGGACGATCCTCGTCGCCGGGCTGCTCGCCGCCGTCCTCACCGCCGCCTACGCCACCCGCCTCTGGCTTCTCGCCTTCAAGGGGCGCGGCGCCGAAGTGCCCGACCACGGCCGCCAGCCCGTCGCCATGACCTCCGTCCTCTGGATCCTGGCCGTCCCCACCATCGCCTTCGGCCTCACCGCAGGAGCGATCGGCAACTGGTTCGACGGACACGCTCTCACTCCGTCCCTCACCACCGCCGTCCTCTCCACCGGCGTCGGCCTCATCGGCGGGCTGGTCACCTACGGCGCCTGGCGCCACACCACGGCGCTCGCCGCCCGCACCCCCATCGGTGCCGTCGCCGCCCACCCCGGCGCCGAACCCGCCCTCGTCGAAGCCGAGGCCATGACGTCCCACACCGCCGCCTACGGCACCATCGCGGACGCCGCCGACCCGGCCGACCCCGGACGCCTCCTCCTGGGCCCGCTCCACCGCCACGCGGTCACCGGCTTCCACCTCGACGCCCTGTACACGGCGGTGTTCGTCCGGCCGGTCCAGCAAGCAGCGCGCCTCGTACGCTTCCTGGACCGCACGGTCGTCGACACCTACGTCAACGGATCGGGCGCCGCCACCCGCCTCCTCGGCACCGCCGTACGCCGCGCCCAGACCGGGAACGTGCAGACCTACCTCAGCGTCCTGCTCGCCGGTTCCCTCGTCCTGGCGATCGCCGCCGTCGTCTTCGCCAACGTCAACGCGGGGTCGTGACCGTGACCGATATCAGCCCGTCCGTGATGCAGTTCCTTCTCGCGTTCATCGTCGTCGCCCCACTCCTCGGCGCCGTCGCGGCCCTGCTCCCCGCCCCGCCCGGGCTCAAGGGCAAGAACCCCGACCAGGCCGCGCTCCGCCACGGCGTGACCGTGACCGGCGCCGTCCTCATCGCCGCGATCGTCCTGGCCGTCGGCTTCGACCACGACCACCCCGCCACGATGCAGGCGACCACCGACATCAGCTGGATCCCGGCACTCGACGTCCGCATCCACCTCGGCATCGACGGCATCTCGCTCCCCCTCCTGCTCCTCACCGCGCTGCTGACCTTCCTCTGCGCGCTGTACAGCTACTTCAAGCTGCCCGCCGGCCCCTCACCGAAGGCATTCACCGCCCTCGTCCTCGTCCTGGAATCCGGCACCCTCGCCACCTTCGCCGTCCTCGACCTGCTGCTCTTCTTCCTCGCCTTCGAGATGGTCCTCATCCCGATGTACTTCCTCATCGCCCGCTGGGGCGGTGACCAGCGGCAGGCCGCCGCCTGGAAGTTCATCCTCTACACGCTGCTCGGCTCGGTCGTCATGCTGCTCGGCCTGCTCCTCATCGGGCTGAAGAGCGGCACCTTCGACATGGTGGCACTCGCCACTGACAACGGCCGTGGCCTCACCACATCCGTGCAGGTCATCGCCGTTCTCGCGATCGGCGTCGGGCTCGCCGTGAAGACTCCGATGTGGCCGCTGCACAGCTGGCTCCCCGACGCCCACACCGCCGCGCCGACCGTCGGCTCGGTGCTCCTCGCGGGCGTCCTGCTGAAGATGGGAACGTACGGATTCGTCCGGATCCTGCTCCCCGTCGCTCCCGACGGCATGCGCACCTTCGCGCCCTACCTCGCCGCGTTCGCCGTCGTCGGCATCGTCTACGGATCGCTCGCCTGCCTGGCCCTGGCCCGCAACGGCGCCAAGGGCGACCTCAAGCGGCTCATCGCGTACTCCTCCGTCGGCCACATGGGCTTCGTGCTCCTCGGCATCGCCACCATGACGCCGACCGGAGTCAACGGCGCGCTCTTCGCCAACATCGCCCACGGCCTCATCACCGGCCTGCTGTTCTTCCTGGTCGGTGCCATCAAGGACCGTTACGGCACCGCCGACCTGGACACCCTCGCCGGCGCCACCGGAGCCGCCCTCTACGGCCGCGCGCCTCGCCTCGGCGCTCTGCTCGCCTTCGCCGCCGTCGCCTCGCTCGGACTGCCCGGACTCGCCGGATTCTGGGGCGAGATGCTCACCCTCTTCGGCGCCTACAGCCCCGCCGAGGGCCTCAGCCGCCCGGCGTTCCGCACGTTCATGGCCATCGGCGCGTTCGGCACGCTGCTCACCGCCGCGTACATGCTCATCGTGGTCCGCCGCGTCTGCATGGGCGAGCACACACCGCACTCCCAGTTCTCGCCCGACGACCGGACCCCGCAGCCGGCGGACGACCCTGAGCGGTCCATGACTGCCGGAAGCCCTCAGCTGCCCCGAAGCACCCCGCGACTCGCCGACATCCAGGGTTACGAAGCCGCCGCCTGGACCCCGCTCGCCGCCCTCACCGTTCTCGCCGGACTCTGGCCCGCCGTCCTCCTCGGCCTCACCGATCCGGCCGTGCAGAAGCTCCTCGCAGGAGGCAAGTCGTGACCGCGGACCTCAGCACCGCCCCGGGCGCCCTCACCGCGGCGGCCGACACCGCCCCCAGCGTCGTCCAGAACGTCGACTGGCTCGCCATCGCGCCCCCCACCCTCACCGCGCTGGCCGCCCTGCTCGTCCTCGTCGCCGATCTCTTCCTCCCCGAGCACCGCAAGAAGCTCCTCGGCTACGGAACCCTCACCGCCCTCGCCGCCGCTCTGGCCCTCCTCATCCCGCTGCGCGCCGGCGACCGCGCCACCTTCTGCGTCACCACCGGCACCCAGCCGTGCAGCTACACCGCCGACCACTTCACCCTGGTCATCCAGGCCCTCGTCCTCGGCGGCGCGTTCCTGACGGCGCTGCTCTCGCTCGACGACACGCGGAAGCTGCCGGCGGGCGAGTACTGGTTCCTGCTCCTCGCCTCGGCGGCGGGCGCGGCTCTCCTGCCCGCCTCCCGCGACCTCGCCACCCTGGTCGTCGCTCTGGAAGTCGCCTCACTGCCCGCCTTCGCGCTCGTCGGCATCAAACGCGGCGACCGGCGCTCCTCCGAGGCCGCGCTCAAGTTCTTCCTCTCCTCCGTCGTCGCCACCGCGGTCATGCTCCTCGGCGTCAGCTTCGTGTACGCGACCACGGGCACTCTGCACCTCACCGAGATCGCCGCCCGCCTCGACGACGTCCCTCCGGTGCTCGACACCCTCGCCAAAACCGGCGTCGTCCTCACCCTCGTCGGCTTCGCCTTCAAGACCGCCGCGGCACCCTTCCACTTCTGGGTTCCCGACACCTATGTAGGCGCGCCTCTCCCGATCGCCGCCTATCTCTCCGTCGTCGGAAAGACCGTCGGCTTCTCGGGCCTCATCCTCGTCACCGTCATCGCGTTCCCTTCTTATGCCGACGTCTGGGGCCCGGCGGTCGCCCTCCTGGCCGCCCTCACCATGACCGTCGGCAACGTCGCGGCTCTGCGCCAGAAGGCCGACCGCGCCCGTAGTGCCGTCCGGCTCCTCGCCTGGTCCTCCGTCGCCCAGGCCGGCTTCCTGCTCGTCCCGATCGCCGCCGCCGCGTACTCCAGCGACGAACAGATCGGCGCCACCGTCGCGTACGCCCTCATGTACGCCGTCGTGAACCTCGGCGCCTTCGCCGTCGCGGCCCTCGTCGCCCGTACGAAGCCCGGCAACCGCATCGCCGACCACCGGGGCCTGTACGCCACCCGCCCCCTCGCCGCTCTCGCGCTCGCCTTCTTCCTGCTCTGCCTGGCCGGACTGCCGCCGGGCATCATCGGGCTCTTCGCGAAGGTCACCGTCTTCTCGGCGGCCGTCGACGCGGGGCTCGGCTGGCTCGCCGTCGTGATGGCCGTCAACGTCGTGATCGCGCTCTACTACTACCTTCAGTGGACCGCGATCCTCTTCAGGAGCCCGGAAACCGCGGAAGCCGCCAGTGGAACACCGGCCTCCGGAACGCCGCGCCGATTCCGGGCCCCCGCCCCGCTCACCACGGCGATCTTCCTCACCGCCGCCGCCGGAATACTCCTCTCCGGCGCCCCGCAGCTCGTCCTGAGATTCGCCGCCGTCACCCTCTTCTGACGCTCTCCGGAGGCGAAAGACCGGTTTGCCCCGGCCGCCCGCCGAGGGCAAGGTCGTGGCTGCCTACGTCCCGTACACGACGAAGACGTACGAAATCCATAGAGGAGAGAGAGCAGTGCTGAACGGGTTCAAGGACTTCATCCTGCGGGGAAACGTCATCTCGATGGCGATCGGCCTCGCCGTCGGAGCAGCCTTCACCGCCGTCGTCACCGGCTTCAGCACCGCCTTCATCACGCCGCTGATCGGCCTCGCCACCGGCTCGGTCGGTGACTTCAGCGCGGCCCAGTTCACGGTCGAGGGCGCGATCTTCCCGTACGGAAAGTTCCTCGCGGCCGCGATCGCCTTCATCATCACCGCCGGGGTCCTGTACTTCTGCGTCGTGGTCCCCATGACCAAGGTGCAGAACCGCTTCACCAAGGAGGAGGAGGTCGACATCAAGGCGGCCCTCCGCGACTGCCCGCGCTGCTTCAGCCCGATCCCGGCCGTCGCCTCCCGCTGCGCCCACTGCACCAGCGAGGTCGAGCCCGACCCCGAGGCCCTCGCGCTCGCCAAGCTCCCCGTCCAGCGCTGAGCCAGGCCGCGCCTCCGGCGCTGAGCCGACTGACCGCCCAGCGCTGAGCCGACTGACCGCCCAGCGCCGACGCACGCACGCCCCGACACCCGTACGGCCCAGTGCCGCGCCGTACGGGCCAGGAGCCGGAACCGGCCGGATCACGCCGGAGCGGCTCCGTCCTCCGGCCGCACGCACAAGGGAACTAGCTCCCCTCGCCTGGCGTTGACCAGTACGGGAGGCTCCACTGGGGGAGTGGAGCACCACCATGCAAAGGGTTCCCCTGCCGCACCACTTGGAGGGCGTACCGTGCACCGCCGGCACAACGGGCTGAAAACCGCCGTACTCCTCGGGGGACTGTCCGCACTCATCATCATCATCGGCAGCCTCTTCGGACGTACGGGCCTGCTCATCGCGCTCGTCGTGGCCGTCGGCACCAACGCCTATGCCTACTGGAACAGCGACAAGCTGGCCCTGCGCGCCATGCGGGCCCGCCCCGTCAGCGAATTCGAAGCGCCACAGCTCTACCGGATCGTCCGCGAGCTCTCCACCGCGGCCCGCCAGCCGATGCCCCGCCTCTACATCTCGCCGACCCAGGCGCCCAACGCCTTCGCCACCGGCCGCAATCCGCGCAACGCGGCCGTCTGCTGCACCGAGGGCATCCTCCAGATCCTCGACGAGCGGGAGCTGCGCGGGGTCCTGGGCCACGAGCTGAGCCATGTCTACAACCGGGACATCCTCATCTCCTCCGTCGCCGGAGCGCTCGCCTCCGTCGTCATGTTCCTGGTCAACTTCGCCTGGCTCATCCCCATCGGCCGCTCCAACGACGACGAAGGCCCCGGACTCCTGGGCATGCTCCTGATCATGATCCTGGGCCCGCTCGCCGCCTCCGTCATCCAGCTCGCCGTCAGCCGCTCCCGCGAGTACGAGGCCGACGCCTCCGGAGCACAGCTCACCGGAGACCCGCTCGCCCTCGCCGACGCCCTGCGCAAACTGGAAGCAGGAACGAAACAGCTCCCGCTGCCCCCGGAGCCCAGGATCGAGACCGCGAGCCACATGATGATCGCGAACCCCTTCCGTCCCGGACAGGGAATGGCCAAGATGTTCTCCACCCATCCGCCGATGGCGGAGCGCATCGCCCGACTGGAACAGATGGCAGGTCGCCGCCCATGAAAACCATCCTGAACATCATCTGGCTCGTCCTGTGCGGGTTCTGGATGTTCCTCGGCTATCTCCTCGCAGGCGCCCTGCTCTGCATCACCATCGTCGGCATCCCGTTCGGCCTCGCCGCCTTCAGGATCGGCGTGTACGCGCTCTGGCCTTTCGGCCACACCGTCGTCGACCGCAGGGACGCCGGATCGCCCTCCTGCGTCGGCAACGTCCTCTGGCTGATCCTCGCCGGCTGGTGGCTCGCGCTCGGCCACATCACCACCGGCATCGCCCTCTGCATCACGATCATCGGCATCCCTCTGGGCATCGCCAACTTCAAGCTGATCCCCGTCTCCCTGATGCCGTTCGGCAAGGAGATCGTCCCCACGGACCAGCCGTTCACCGCCCGTTAGGACCCGGGTAAGCGGCTGACGAGCCGAGGGACCGCGTACGCTCCGGGCTCGTGGACAGGCAGCGCACGGACCGCCAGCTCCGGCTGATCGCCGAAACCAGCCGCATCGCCGAAGCGCTCGGCGTGGAGGTGTGGCTCCGCGGCGGCTGGGCCATGGACTTCTTCCTCGGCTCACCCACCCGCGACCACACGGACATCGACTGGTTCGCCCGGAAGCAGGACGCCGAGCCGCTCACCCGTGAGCTGCTGCGGGTGGGCTGGGAACGCCTTCCCGGCCCACCCGGCGACCAGCAGATCGACTTCGGCAAGCAGGGTGAGGAAAGCAGCTTCGCGCTGCTGGACGAGGACGGCTCCGGCCATGTCGTGGTCGCGGGTGGCCCCTGGGCCGGCGAGCGGTGGCCGGACGGCATGCTCGAAGGCCCGCTCGGCCGTATCGGCGTGACGGCCTGTCCGGTCATCAGCCCGGCCGCCCAGATCGAGATCAAGCGGATGACACCGGTCTGGGTCCCCGGCCGCCCGCGCCGGGCCAAGGACGCCGAGGACATCCGCGTACTGGAGACGGCCCTGCGCGAGGACGGCGGGCCGGACCTGGAGCCGTGGGACGAGCTACCGCAGTAGGCACGCGGACCGCCGCTCCCGGCGAGACGGCCAGGCCGCTCAGCAACCGAACACCTGCTCGTTGCGTCTTGTGTTCCAAGATCAGGCAAAGGGTAGGAGCAGCGACATGAGCATCGTCGGTTGGATCATTCTCGGGCTGCTCGCCGGAGTCATAGCCAAAATCCTGCTCCCGGGCCGTGACCCGGGCGGCATCATCGGGACCACCGTCATCGGCATCGCCGGTGCCTTCCTCGGCGGCTGGCTCTCCAGCCAGTTCCTCGACCGTCCCATCAGCAACGACTTCTACGACACTGCCACCTGGATCGCCGCCATCGCCGGCTCCCTGGTCCTGCTGATCCTCTACCGGCTGCTCTTCGGCAACTCCCGCGAACGCCGCTGACCGCTCCCGGGGTTCAGCTCAGCCCGGTCTCCCGCAACGTCACATTCAGCCGGCCGGCCCGCATCCCCGCATCCGGGTCGGCCGAACCGGCGTACACCTTCGGCACCCCGTGGAACGCGAGGCGCGACGGGCCGCCGAAGACGAAGAGGTCCCCGGAGACCAACTCGACGTCCTTATAAGGCTGCCCGCGCCCCTCAGGGTTCCCGAAACGGAACACGCACGTCGCCCCGATGCTCAACGACACCACAGGAGCGCCCGACCGCTCCTCCTTGTCCTGGTGCATCCCCATCCGCGCCGCGTCGTCATAGAAGTTGATCAGAGCGGTGTCCGGAGCGAACGCCTCCGCCGCGCTCTCGTCCTCGTACGCCTCCGCCACCGCCGCCCGTCCCAGGTCGGCCAGCCACCGCGGCAGCGCGGCCACCGGGGCACCGTTCACATCGTCGGCGGTACGCGTGTACCGGTACGGCTGCCAGTGCCAGCCCAGGCACACCGTCCGCACCGACATCACACCGCCGCCCGGCAACACCGTGTGCCGCAACGGAACCGGCCCTCGTGCCCACTCCCGGCACGCCGTCACCAACGTCCGCCGACGCTCCACGGAAAGCCATTCCGGTACGTGTACGGCGCCCGGTGCGACCACCTGGCGCGGGCGAGGGAACAACCCGCCCGAAGCCGCCGGAACCTCACGCGAGGTCACCCGTCACACCACCCTCAACGCCCGGCCGGCACAACACGCTCCACGCACGCCGCCCCCTCCAGCCCCAGCAGCAACTGCTTGCGCTCCAGGCCACCCGCGTACCCTCGCAGCGCCCCGTCCGCACCGATCACCCGGTGGCACGGCCGCACGACCAGCAGCGGGTTCCGCCCGATCGCCGTCCCGACCGCCCGCACCCCGGCGCCCGAGGCTCCGACCCGCGTGGCGACCTCTCCGTACGACAGGGTCTGCCCGTACGGGATCGACTCCACGACCTGCCAGACGCGCCGCTGGAACTCCGTACCCACGCCCTCGGCGAACGGCACCTCGAACCGCGTCGACCGTCCCGCGAAATACGCCTCCATCTGCGCGAGGACCCCGGCGAACAGCTCGGGCGCCCGGCGCCAGCCGTCCTGGACGACCGCGCCGCCCTTCTGCCCGGGCACGGACAACGACACCAGCCGCAGCCCATCGGCCGTCCAGTCCGACTCACCCACCAGCAGCAACTCACCCAGAGGGCTCGCCACCCGCGTGTACACCGTCGTCACGACTGCTCACTTCCCTCAACCGACGAACAACCGACGGACACCGACGACCGACCGGCGACAACCGACCAGCCGCTCTCACACCAGCCAGTCTGCTCCGCACCCCGCACCCCGGGCTGGCGGATTTCGGACAGGGAGCAGCCGGAGGGCGACCCGGAACGCGGAGAGGCACGTCACCGGGATGCCCCCGACGACGTGCCCCTCCATGCTGACGAATCGCCCTACTGGTTCACGAATCGTCCTACCGGTAGTTCACGTACTGGATGGCGAAGTCGAGGTCCTTCTCCTTCAGCAGCGCCTGCACGGCCTGAAGGTCGTCCCGGCTCTTCGAGCTGACGCGCAGCTCGTCACCCTGGACCTGCGCCTTGACGCCCTTGGGACCCTCGTCGCGGATGATCTTCGCCACCTTCTTGGCGTTCTCCTGGGAGATGCCTTCCTCGATGGTGGCGAAGATCTTGTACTCCTTGCCGGAGAGCTGCGGCTCGCCGGCGTCCAGCGACTTCAGCGAGATGCCGCGCTTGACCAGCTTGGACTGGAAGATGTCGAGGATCGCCTTGACCCGCTCCTCGCCGTTCGCCTCCATCAGGATCTTCTCGCCGGACCACGAGATCGAGGCGCCCGTGCCCTTGAAGTCGTAACGCTGGGAGATCTCCTTGGCGGCCTGGTTGAGGGCGTTGTCGACCTCCTGCCGCTCGACCTTCGAGACGATGTCGAAACTGGAGTCGGCCATGACGTGTGGCTCCTTGCGTCGAATGTGCGTGGGATACACCGCAAAGCCTAGCCACCGCCGCACCCTCCGGCTGCTGATCAATGAGGTGGCGGAGCACCCCTGGCCATCAGGTATTGTTTACGTCGTCGCCAAGGAGCTCACCCGCTGAGATCCGACGCGTCGTTCGAGGCGGTGTGCCCGAGTGGCCAAAGGGAGCAGACTGTAAATCTGCCGGCTCAGCCTACCCAGGTTCGAACCCTGGCGCCGCCACGCGAACGAAGCCCCCGACCAGTCCTTCTGGTCGGGGGCTTCCTCGTTGTTAGGCCCTCAGGGCCCCGGCTCAGTTGCCCGCGACGTCCTTCACGGCCACCGTGACCGGCACGTTTCCGGAGATGACCTCAAGGGTCAGGCCCGCCGTCGCCGGAGTGTCCAGCAGCTCCAGGATCGTCGCCGCCACGTCGTCGCGCGGGATCGGGCCACGGCCGGTCTTCACGGCGAGCAGGACCTGGCCCTTGCCCGCGTCGTTGGTGAGCATCCCGGGGCGCAGGATCGTCCAGTCGAGGGCGGAGCGGGAGCGTACGTCGGCGTCCGCCGCGCCCTTCGCCCTCAGGTAGATGTCGAACACCTCGTCGCCGGGGTGGTCGGGGTCAGCGCCCATGGAGGAGATGACGATGTACCGGCGTACGCCCGCGGCTTGGGCGGCGTCGGCGAACAGGACGGCGGCGCCCCGGTCGACGGTGTCCTTGCGTTCGGTGCCGCTGTTCGGGCCGGCGCCTGCCGCGAAGACGGCCGCGTCGGCGCCGCGCAGCACCTCCGCGGTCTCGTCGACCGTGGCCGATTCGAGGTCCAGTACGGCGGGTTCGGCGCCGATATCGGTGAGGTCCTGGCTCTGTTGAGGGTTGCGGATGATCCCTACGGCTTCATCTCCGCGTGCGGCGAGCAGCCGCTCCAGCCGCAGTGCGATCTGTCCGTGTCCACCTGCGATGACAATGCGCATACCTCCGACCGTACGCCCGGCGGCCGCCGGATGCTCAGCTCCCGGGCCCGCCACCGGAATCAGGTCGTCCCTGACGCGGGAGATCGGGGCCGGCGGCCGTGTCGGGATCGGAGTCGCAGTACTCGCGTACGGCGCTGGTGCGCGCGACGATCCGGCCGCGGTGGACGACGATCCGGCTGTAGGCGAGGGAGAGCACACCGGAGAGCCGTTCACCGCGTACGGCGAGGAGTTCGGCCGGAAAGCCCGCCTCCACGCGGACCTCGGGCAGGCCCAGGACGGCGCGCGCGGTGGTGGAGACCATGGCGTACGCGTGCTCGGCGCGCAGGCCGTGCTGCGAGGCGAGGAGGTACGCGGCCTCCAGCGGGTCGCCGCGGCCCACCGGGTTGGCCGTGTCACGCAGTGCGCCGCTGCCCGCCGCCACGCGTACGCCCGCGGAGCGCAGGAGGCGTACAGGGGCGCTCGTACGGCGCTCCGAGCCCGCGCAGCCGCCCTGAGGGAGGCAGACGACGGTGATGCCGGCGGCGGCCAGCTGATCGGCGGCCCGGCTCGCGGTCTCCAGCGGAAGGTGGGCGAGGCCGGCGCAGGGGCCGAGCGCGACCCCGGGGCGCAGGCCGCCGGCCATGGCGGCGAGGCGGGCCAGGCGCGCCGGGTCGTCGCCGTCGGTGTGCAGGTCGACCGGGCAGCCGTGCTCGGCGGCGACCTCCAGGACGGCCGCGGTGTAGCCGGTGGGGTCCGGGTCCAGGTCGGGGCAGCCGCCGACGACCGCCGCGCCCATCTTCACGGCGTCCCGCAGCATGGCGAGGCCCTCCGCCCCGGCGGCGCCGGTGAGCAGACGGGGGACGGCGACCGCGGTCAGGTCGGCGAGGCCGCGCAGTGCCCGGCGGGCCTGGAGGACGGCCTCCAGCGCGGCGAGCCCCTGGACGTCGCCGATGCGGACGTGGGCGCGCAAGGAGGTGGCGCCGTGGCCGAGCTGGAGAAGGGCGGCCTCGGTGGCGCGGCGCTGGATGTCCTCGGGGTGGTCGGATGCGGGCCCGGCGTCGTCGGCGGTCAGCGCGGTGTCGCCGTGGGTGTGGGGCTCGGCCGGCGCGGGGAGCAGGAGGTAACCGCGCAGGTCGATGCGGGGGCCACGGGTGGCGAGGCTGCCCGCCGTGCCGACGGCCTCGATACGGCTGCCGCTCAGGCGTACGTCGACCGCTCGGCCGTCGGTCAGACGGGCGCCGCTCAGGACGAGTGCGGGGGCCGGGTCGGTGGTGGCCGCTTCGGCGCCGTCGGGCGCGCTGTCGTCGGGCCGCCGCGGCTGGCTGTCGGGCATCGCGCTCCTGGGACGGGTGCACGGCCGCGCGGAGCGGCCGAGCCTGGAGGGGTGGTCCCGTCGATCATGGCCGGGTCCGCGACGTGGAGCACGGCGGCTTCCGGGAGGAGCCCATTAGTCGTACCGGTGCCCCCGCGCCGACGCCGGGAAGGAGTCCTTCCGAAGAGCGCGCGAGCTGGATCAAGGCCTGATCAGGAGGTGTGGGCGGGCCCGGACCTACGGCCGGAGCGTGGTGCCGAAACGGATTTGGGCGATCGGCCGGAGACCGTGTAATGTCTTCCTCGCTCGCCCCAATAGCTCAGTCGGTAGAGCGTCTCCATGGTAAGGAGAAGGTCTGCGGTTCGATTCCGCATTGGGGCTCTGGTGATCGGGAAACCCCGCTTCGGCGGGGGGACTCATCATCAAAGCGGTGTAGCTCAGTCGGTAGAGCAAGCGGCTCATAATCGCTGTGTCACCGGTTCAAGTCCGGTCACCGCTACTAACGGTAGCCGATTGTTGGGTCGGTCCTTCGATCGGCTACTCTTTTATGCGTTCATCCGTCCATCGTCCGTCCAAGGAGCACTCACGTGGCTGCCACCGACGTCCGCCCGAAGATCACGCTGGCCTGCGTGGAGTGCAAGGAGCGGAACTACATCACCAAGAAGAACCGGCGTAACAACCCGGACCGTCTTGAGATGAAGAAGCACTGCCCGCGCTGCAACTCGCACACCGCGCACCGCGAAACGCGCTGAATCAGGCTCGTACACGAGGCCGTCCCCTCTGGGGGCGGCCTCGTGTCGTTGTACGGGGTGGTTCCCGCGCAGGGGCGTGCCCTTATTCGTCATTTCCAGCAGGAGGTAGCGAGCTCATGGCGCTCGACCAGTCCTTCGTGGGGCGGACGTATCCGCCCACCCCGGCGTACGAGGTAGGCCGGGAGAAGATCCGCGAGTTCGCCGAGGCGGTGGGCGATGCCCATCCGGCGTACGTCGATGTGGAGGCGGCCCGCGCGCTCGGCCACCCCGATGTGATCGCGCCGCCCACTTTTGTCTTCTCCATCACCTACCGGGCCGCCGGTGAAGTGGTGCAGGACCCGCAGCTGGGCCTGGACTACAGCCGGGTCGTCCACGGCGACCAGAAGTTCTCCTACGTGCGTCCGGTACGGGCGGGGGACCGGCTGACGGTCACGTCCACGATCGAGAGCATCAAGTCCATGGCGGGCAACGACATCCTGGACGTCCGCGGCGATGTGCACGACGAGGCCGGTGAGCTGGTGGTCACGACGGTGATGAAGCTGGTGGCGCGCGCCGCCGAGGAGGCGTGATGACGGCGAAGGTCTCTTACGGGTCGGTCGAGGTCGGTACGGAGCTGCCCGCGCAGTCGTTCCCGGTGACGCGGGCGACGCTCGTGCAGTACGCCGGTGCGTCGGGCGACTTCAACCCGATCCACTGGAACGAGAAGTTCGCGCTGGAGGTCGGGCTGCCGGACGTGATCGCGCACGGCATGTTCACCATGGCCGAGGCGATCCGCGTGGTCACGGACTGGGCCGGGGATCCGGGCGCGGTCGTCGACTACGGGGTCCGCTTCACCAAGCCGGTCGTGGTGCCCAACGACGACAAGGGCGCGCTCATCGAGGTCAGCGGCAAGGTCGCGGCCAAGCTGGACGACAACCTGGTCCGGGTGGACCTGGTGGCGGTGTGCGACGGCAAGAAGGTGCTCGGGATGTCCCGGGCCGTCGTACGGCTCGCCTGAAGGTCACGCGTCAGCTGTAGGGAGCGCCGGCTCGCCAGAGAGCTCACGCGGTACCTGTACGGTCCGTGGCCCCGCCCGAGCGGCGGAGCCGCGGACCGTACTCTTGTCCCCGTGCAGGAACTCCACGATGCCCCCCTCGCCCCCCTGACCACCTTCCGGCTCGGCGGCCCCGCCACCCGCCTCCTGACGGCCACCACCGACGCCGAGGTGGTCGACGCCGTACGCGAGGCCGACGCGAGCGGCACCCCGCTGCTCGTCATCGGCGGCGGCTCCAACCTGGTCATCGGCGACAAGGGCTTCGACGGCACGGCGCTGCGCATCGCCACGAAGGGCTTCACGCTCTCCGGTACGTCGCTGGAGCTGGCGGCCGGCGAGGTGTGGACCGACGCCGTCGCCCGGGCCGTGGAGGCGGGTCTCGCGGGCATCGAGTGCCTGGCCGGAATCCCCGGCTCCGCCGGCGCGACGCCGATCCAGAACGTCGGCGCGTACGGACAGGAGGTGTCCTCCACCATCACGGAGGTCGTCGCCTACGACCGGCACACCCGGGAGACGGTGACCCTGCCGAACGCGGAGTGCTCCTTCTCGTACCGCCACAGCCGCTTCAAGGCGGAGTCCGAGCGCTTCGTGGTGCTCCGGGTCCGGTTCGCGCTGGAGGAGGCGGGCGGTCTCTCCGCGCCTCTCGCGTACCCGGAGACGGCCAGGGCCATGGGCGTCGAGCAGGGCCAGCGCGTGCCCGCCTCCGCCGCCCGGGAGACCGTGCTGAAGCTGCGCGCCGGCAAGGGCATGGTGCTGGACCCGGACGACCACGACACCTGGTCCGCCGGCTCCTTCTTCACCAACCCGATCCTCGACGAGGCCGCTTTCCAGCATTTCCTGGCCCGGGTCCACGAGCGCCTCGGCCCGGACGTGACGCCGCCGGCGTTCTCCGCCGAGGACGGCCGTACCAAGACCTCCGCCGCCTGGCTGATCGACCGGGCCGGCTTCACCAAGGGGTACGGCAGCGGCCCGGCCCGGATCTCCACCAAGCACACCCTCGCGCTCACCAATCGCGGCGAGGCCACCACCGAGGACCTCCTCGCGCTGGCCCGTGAGGTCGTCGCCGGGGTCCACGAGGCGTTCGGCGTCACCCTGGTCAACGAGCCGGTGACGGTCGGCGTCGCTCTATAAGCGTTCGCGTCGTTCTCATCGGGCACTCAGTAGGCGACGCCCACGCCCTGCCGCACCGCCGCCGGGTCGTCGATCAGCTTGAGCATCGCGTGCGCCACATCGGCCCGGGAGAGCGACCGGCTGCTGACGGGCGCGCCGCCCACCACCGTGCGGTAGACGCCCGTGCACGGCCCGTCCGTCAGCTTCGGAGGCCGTACGGAGGTCCACTCCGTGGCGCTGCGCTCCAGCGCCGCCTCCATCCGCGCGAGGTCCGCGTACACCTCCGCCAGGACCGCTCCGACGGCTTTGCGCGCCAGCCGGTCCACCAACGGCTCACCGGCCGGGACGGGACCCACCGGGACCGCGCTCACCACCAGCAGCCGCCGCACCTCCTCGGCCTCCATCGCCGCGATGATCCGCCCGGTCAGCCGCTCCGCGACCCCGTCCGCCTGCCGGCCCCGCGCGCCGAGCCCCGAGAGCACCGCGTTCCGCCCCGCCACCGCCGCGCGTACCGTCACCGGGTCGTCCAGCGCGACGACCCCGTGCAGCGCCCGGGTGTCGAGCGCCTCCGGGAGCCTCGCCGGGTCGCGGACCACGGCCGTCACCTCGTGGCCCGCCGCGAGCGCCTGGCCCACGACCTCCCGGCCGACACCTCCGGTCGCTCCGAACACCGTCAGCCGCATGCGCCCTCCTCAGGTGGGTGAGTGTTCACTCACCTTTAGGGTGAGTGCCTGGTCATCCACCCGTCAAGCCGTAGGGGAGCCACCGTGGAGCCGAAGCCGGCCCGCGTCCGTATCGTCGACGCCGCCCACGAGCTGATGGGCTCCATCGGCCTGGCCCGGACCACCACCAAAGAGATCGCGCGGGCCGCCGGCTGCTCGGAGGCGGCGCTCTACAAGTACTTCCCCAGCAAGGAAGAGCTCTTCGTGACCGTCCTCAAGGAGAGGCTCCCGAAGCTCGGCGGGCTGCTCGACGGCCTGGTCGCGGGAGAGGGCGGCGTCGAGGCCAACCTCACCGAGGTCGCCCGGCAGGCCGCCCTCTTCTACGCGCAGACGTTCCCCATGGCCGCGTCCCTGTACGCCGAACCGCAGCTCAAGAGCCGCCACGAGCAGGCCATGCGCGAACTCGGCACCGGCCCCCACAAGCCGATCCAGGGTCTCGACGCCTACCTCCGCGCCGAACAGCGCGCGGGCCGGATCCGCGCGGACGCCGACACCTACGCCGCCGCCTCACTGCTGCTCGGCGCCTGCGCCCAGCGGGCTTTCGCCTACGACGCGCTCCCCGGCGGAACGCCACCGCAGCCGCTGAAGGAGTTCGCCGCCTCCCTGGCCCGCACCCTGCTGGCCGGAATCAGCTAGCCAGCCAGTCGTCGATCCCGGACAGCAGCTTGTCCCGTACGTCGACGGGCGCGGCCGAACCGCGCACCGACTGCCGGGCCAGCTCGGCCAGCTCCGCGTCGGTGAACCCGTGGTCGCGGCGTACCAGCTCGTACTGCGCGGCGAGACGCGAGCCGAACAGCAGCGGATCGTCCGCACCCAGCGCCATCGGCACCCCCGCGTCGAACAGAGTGCGCAAGGGGACGTCGGCGGCCTTCTCGTAGACTCCGAGCGCCACATTGGACGACGGGCACACCTCACAGGTCACCTGGCGCTCGGCCAGCCGCTCCAGCAGCCGCGGATCCTCGGCGGCCCGGACGCCGTGGCCGATGCGCGAGGCGTCCAGGTCGTCCAGGCAGTCGCGCACGCTGGAGGCGCCCGCCAGCTCGCCGCCGTGCGGGGCCGCCAGCAGACCGCCCTCCCGCGCGATGGCGAAGGCCCGGTCGAAGTCACGGGCCATGCCGCGCCGCTCGTCGTTGGAGAGCCCGAACCCGACGACGCCCCGGTCCGCGTACCGCACGGCCAGCCGCGCCAGGGTCCGGGCGTCCAGCGGGTGCTTCATCCGGTTCGCGGCGATCACCACGCGCATCCCGAGACCGGTGTCCCGGGCGGCGCTGTCCACCGCGTCCAGGATGATCTCGATCGCCGGGATCAGTCCGCCGAGCAGCGGTGCGTACGAGGTGGGGTCGACCTGGATCTCCAGCCAGCCGGAGCCGTCCGCGACGTCCTCCTGGGCGCTCTCGCGGACCAGGCGGTGGATGTCCTCCGGCGACCGGAGACAGGACCGGGCGATGTCGTAGAGCCGCTGGAAGCGGAACCAGCCGCGCTCGTCGGTCGCCCGCAGCTTCGGCGGCTCGCCGCCGGTCAGTGCGTCGGGGAGGCGGACCCCGTACTTGTCGGCGAGTTCGAGCAGGGTGGTGGGCCGCATCGACCCGGTGAAGTGCAGGTGCAGGTGGGCCTTGGGCAACAGACGTACATCACGCTCCATTGGAAGATCCTGCCGCACGGGCGGGCCGGAGCGGAAGTCGCTGTCCTCTTTGGAGTGGGTCCGAGACGGAAAGTGCCCCCGGCCGTGGTGGCCGGGGGCACAATCGCGCGGGCTGTCAGGCCTTGGCCTCACCGAGCAGCTTCTGGAGCCGGGAGACGCCCTCGATGAGGTCGTCGTCGCCGAGCGCGTAGGAGAGGCGGAGGTAGCCCGGCGTACCGAAGGCCTCGCCCGGGACGACCGCGACCTCGGCCTCGTCCAGGATCAGCGCCGCCAGCTCGACCGAGTCGGCCGGGCGCTTGCCGCGGATCTCCTTGCCGAGCAGGCCCTTCACCGACGGGTAGGCGTAGAACGCGCCCTCGGGCTCCGGGCAGAGCACGCCGTCGATCTCGTTGAGCATCCGCACGATCAGGTTGCGCCGGCGGTCGAAGGCGGTGCGCATCTCCGCGACGGCGTCCAGCGGGCCGGAGACGGCCGCGAGCGCGGCGACCTGGGCCACGTTGGAGACGTTGGAGGTGGCGTGCGACTGGAGGTTGGTCGCGGCCTTGACGACGTCCTTGGGGCCGATGATCCAGCCCACGCGCCAGCCGGTCATCGCGTACGTCTTGGCGACGCCGTTGACGACGATGCACTTGTCGCGCAGCTCCGGCACGATCGCCGGGAGCGAGGTGAACGTCGCGTCGCCGTAGACGAGGTGCTCGTAGATCTCGTCGGTCATGACCCACAGGCCGTGCTCGACGGCCCAGCGGCCGATCGCCTCGGCGTCGGCCTCGCTGTAGACGGCGCCGGTCGGGTTGGACGGCGAGACGAAGAGGACGACCTTGGTCCGCCCGGTGCGCGCGGCCTCCAGCTGCTCGACGGAGACCCGGTAGCCGGTGGTCTCGTCGGCGACGACCTCGACCGGGACACCGCCGGCGAGCCGGATCGACTCGGGATAGGTGGTCCAGTACGGAGCGGGGACGATGACCTCGTCGCCCGGGTCGAGGATGGCGGCGAAGGCCTCGTAGATGGCCTGCTTGCCGCCGTTGGTCACCAGGATCTGGCTGGCGTCGACCTCGTAGCCGGAGTCCCGCAGCGTCTTCTCTGCGATGGCGGCCTTGAGCTCGGGGAGCCCGCCGGCCGGGGTGTAGCGGTGGTACTTCGGGTTGCGGCAGGCCTCGACCGCGGCGTCGACGATGTAGCCGGGGGTCGGGAAGTCGGGCTCGCCGGCACCGAAGCCGATCACCGGACGGCCCGCGGCCTTGAGGGCCTTGGCCTTGGCGTCGACGGCGAGGGTCGCGGACTCGGAGATCGCACCGACGCGGGCGGAGACCCGGCGCTCGGACGGAGAAGTTGCAGCGCTCATGGGCCCATGCTCCCAGACCGGAAAACCCGTCGGCACACGGGTTTCAGGGACCGGACACGACTCGTACGGGAACCGGACAGGACCGGTCGGTAGTTGTCTGTTCGACGCAGCGGCCCTGAGCACGTACACTCACCTGTCGTTGGCCTTCACCAGCCACACCGTTACTGCACCCGGGCACCGGGGAAGATGCGGTAGGTTGGTGGAAACCACCAAGGGTCGTAGCTCAATTGGTAGAGCACTGGTCTCCAAAACCAGCGGTTGGGGGTTCAAGTCCCTCCGGCCCTGCTACACACTCCTTCGCCAGGATGTGTGCGCATGTACGTACTTCATTGCACAGCCGTGCGGCTCCACCGGGCGCGGCACGGCCACGACCCGGAATCAGGTGAGAAGCGTGACGGACGCCGTGGGCTCCATCGACATGCCTGATGCTGAGGACGAATCCCCCGAGTCGAACAAGAAGACTCGGAAGGGCGGCAAGCGCGGCAAGAAGGGTCCTCTGGGCCGTCTCGCGCTGTTCTACCGCCAGATCGTCGCCGAACTCCGTAAGGTTGTCTGGCCGACTCGCAGCCAGCTGACGACATACACCACTGTGGTGATTGTGTTCGTCGTTGTCATGATTGGTCTTGTTACCGTTCTTGACATGGGGTTCGCGCGGGTCATCAAGTACGTCTTCGGCTGAGCCGGCGGAAGGCGTCCGACCGGCGCCCCCACCGCACGTTCCACCCTTTGTATCCAGGAAGAAGCAGCCATCGTGTCTGACCCGAACCTGAACGACGCCGTCGAGCCCGAGGCTGGCGCCTTCGAGTCCGCCAAGGACGAGCTCGGCATCGTTGAGGCTGCTGATTCCGAGAAGGCCGATCAGACCGAGGCCGACGAGACCACCGACACCGCTGTGGACGCCGTCGCGGACGAGACGATCGAGGCCGACGAGGACGCCGGGACCACCGAGGTCGCGGAAGCCGTCGAGGCCGAGGCCGACGACGAGAGCGCCGACGAGGAAGAGGCCGAGCCGGCCGCCGCCGTCGACCCCGTCACCGCCCTGCGCGAGGAGCTCCGCACGCTCCCCGGCGAGTGGTACGTCATCCACACGTACGCCGGTTACGAGAAGCGCGTGAAGGCCAACCTGGAGCAGCGCGCCGTCTCGCTCAACGTGGAGGAGTTCATCTATCAGGCCGAGGTGCCTGAAGAGGAAATCGTCCAGATCAAGAACGGCGAGCGCAAGAACGTCCGGCAGAACAAGCTCCCCGGCTACGTGCTGGTGCGCATGGACCTGACGAACGAGTCCTGGGGCGTCGTGCGCAACACGCCGGGCGTCACCGGCTTCGTGGGCAACGCCTACGACCCGTACCCGCTGACCCTGGACGAGATCGTCAAGATGCTCGCCCCGGAGGCCGAGGAGAAGGCCGCCCGCGAGGCCGCCGAGGCCGAGGGCAAGCCGGCTCCGTCCCGCAAGGTCGAGGTCCAGGTGCTGGACTTCGAGGTCGGCGACTCGGTCACCGTCACCGACGGCCCGTTCGCCACGCTGCAGGCCACGATCAACGAGATCAACGCCGACTCGAAGAAGGTCAAGGGCCTCGTCGAGATCTTCGGCCGCGAGACCCCGGTCGAGCTCAGCTTCGACCAGATCCAGAAGAACTAGCACTTCCCGCCGGTTTCTGGACACATGCCTACCCAGCAGGTCAGAGGGGCTTCGCGGCCGCTCTGACCTGCTGGGTTTTTGGTCGCACAGCTATACCCGTTATCGTTGTGCGGTATGCCTCCATCCGGATGACCGGAATCGGCGGCGAAACACTCTCATAGGACCCGGAGAGAGCAATGCCTCCCAAGAAGAAGAAGGTCACGGGGCTTATCAAGCTCCAGATCAACGCCGGTGCGGCGAACCCGGCCCCGCCGGTCGGCCCCGCGCTCGGTCAGCACGGCGTCAACATCATGGAGTTCTGCAAGGCCTACAACGCCGCGACCGAGTCGCAGCGTGGCATGGTCGTGCCGGTGGAGATCACGGTCTACGACGACCGCTCCTTCACCTTCGTGACCAAGACTCCGCCGGCCGCCAAGCTGATCCTCAAGGCCGCGGGTGTGGACAAGGGCTCCGGCGAGCCGCACAAGACCAAGGTCGCCAAGCTGACGGCCGCCCAGGTCCGCGAGATCGCCACGACGAAGCTCCCCGACCTGAACGCCAATGACCTCGACGCCGCGTCGAAGATCATTGCCGGCACCGCCCGTTCCATGGGCATCACGGTCGAAGGCTGATTCAGCCCCGTAACCCCCAGTGGTAGGACCAAGCGCTGGTCCGCACCACGACTCCACACTCTGAAACCACAGGAGTAGAAGTGAAGCGCAGCAAGAACCTCCGCGCTGCGGACGCCAAGATCGACCGGGAGCGCCTGTACGCCCCGCTCGAGGCCGTCCGTCTCGCCAAGGACACCTCGTCCACGAAGTTCGACGGCACCGTCGAGGTCGCCTTCGCGCTGGGTGTCGACCCGCGCAAGGCCGACCAGATGGTCCGTGGCACCGTGAACCTCCCGCACGGCACCGGCAAGACCGCCCGGGTCCTGGTCTTCGCGACCGGTGACCGTGCTGCGGCCGCGGAAGCCGCTGGAGCCGACATCGTCGGCGCCGACGAGCTCATCGACGAGGTGGCGAAGGGCCGTCTGGACTTCGACGCCGTCGTCGCGACCCCGGACCTCATGGGCAAGGTCGGCCGCCTGGGCCGCGTGCTCGGTCCGCGTGGTCTGATGCCGAACCCGAAGACCGGCACCGTCACCCCCGACGTCGTCAAGGCTGTCAACGACATCAAGGGCGGCAAGATCGAGTTCCGCGTCGACAAGCACTCGAACCTGCACTTCATCATCGGCAAGGTCTCCTTCGACGAGACCAAGCTGGTGGAGAACTACGCAGCGGCGCTGGACGAGATCCTCCGTCTGAAGCCGTCCGCCGCCAAGGGCCGTTACATCAAGAAGGCCGCGCTGGCCACCACGATGGGCCCCGGCATCCCGCTGGACGCCAACCGCACCCGCAACCTCCTCGTCGAGGAGGACCCGGCCGCCGTCTGAGCCACCGCGCTCACCCGGTAGCCGCGTCGTACGCGTGCACGTGTGGACGGGCCCCGCAACCTTTCGAGGTGCGGGGCCCGTCCTCGTATCCGCGTACAGCGGGCGGGAGAGCCGCTGCTGAGCTGCGGCTAAACCCTCCGGACCGGAGCGGTCGACGCCGGATTTGCCTGGCGCGGCCCCGGTCGCGTACTCTTCACAGGAAGCCAAAGACCGCTGGTCGTCGCCGCGCTCCCGTAAGGGTGACGGTGACCGAAGGTTCCGCTAGATCGGACGACCTGCGCAGGTGACTTGGAACTGCTCCCGGACGTGAGTCCGGTCGAGCCGCGCCCTGGCACTTGTGCTGGGGCGTTTCGTCTTTCCCGGCCCCTTCTGAGCGGTCCTCATCACCCGGAAGGAGGCCGACGCTCATGGCAAGGCCCGACAAGGCTGCCGCGGTAGCCGAGCTCGCGGAGCAGTTCCGCAGCTCGAACGCCGCTGTGCTGACCGAGTACCGGGGTCTCACCGTGGCGCAGCTCAAGACGCTGCGTCGTTCGCTCGGTGAGAACGCCCAGTACGCCGTGGTGAAGAACACGCTGACCAAGATTGCGGCCAACGAGGCCGGGATCGACACGCTGGACGACCTGTTCTCGGGTCCGACGGCGGTTGCCTTCGTCACCGGTGACCCGGTGGAGTCGGCGAAGGGTCTTCGTGACTTCGCCAAGGACAACCCGAACCTCATCATCAAGGGCGGTGTCCTTGACGGTAAGGCGCTGTCCGCCGATGAGATCAAGAAGCTCGCGGACCTCGAGTCCCGCGAGGTTCTGCTCTCCAAGCTGGCCGGTGCTTTCAAGGGCAAGCAGACGCAGGCGGCGCAGGTCTTCCAGGCCCTGCCCTCCAAGTTCGTCCGCACCGCGGAAGCTCTTCGCGCCAAGAAGGAAGAGCAGGGCGGTGCCGGTACTCCGGCTCCCGCCGAGGCCGCCGAGTAATTTCGCTCAGCGGTCCAGCGGGCTCCACGTACGCCCGCCGACATATACATCCGGCACCTGCCGAATAGTGGAAGGACGCCTGTCATGGCGAAGCTGTCCCAGGACGACCTGCTCGCGCAGTTCGAAGAGATGACCCTCATCGAGCTCTCCGAGTTCGTGAAGGCCTTCGAGGAGAAGTTCGACGTCACCGCCGCCGCGGCCGTCGCCGTCGCCGGTCCGGCCGGCCCGGGCGCCGTTGCCGAGGCCGCTGAGGAGCAGGACGAGTTCGACGTCATCCTCACCGGCGCCGGCGAGAAGAAGATCCAGGTCATCAAGACCGTGCGCGAGCTGACCTCGCTGGGTCTCAAGGAGGCCAAGGACCTCGTCGACGGCACCCCGAAGCCGGTCCTCGAGAAGGTCGCCAAGGAGGTCGCCGAGAAGGCTGCCGAGTCCCTCAAGGCCGCCGGCGCTTCCGTCGAGGTCAAGTAACACCCCGGGAGCCTCGCGGCTCCCTGGGCGCGTCATGCGCCTGCACGAAGGGCGATCACCCATCCGGGTGGTCGCCCTTCGTCGTACCCGTGGCGGCTGCCTTGAACTTCCGCCGGTGGCGAGTAGGGTGATCTTCGCCGTGCGCCTCCCGCAGGTCACCCAGGAGCTTCCTGAGGGCTTCCCGGGAGCGGCCTGAGCGGACCTCCGGGGACCCGTACGGACCGGTGGGCCTTGACGAACGGCACGAGGCGCGCAATTCTCAGGACGCGTCATCACTTCGATCCGTATCCGAGGCATGGATCGAGAGTGAAGAGGGCAGTAAAGAAGAGCGCACCCCGCGCGAGGGCCTGAACACATAGGTAGTTGAGAACAGCTGTTGAGAGCAACGTGGGTCTCTGAGAACCCCGACTGGACATCAGTGTGCCGCTTGGCTACACTGACCCTTTGCGCTGCCTGTTAGCTGCCTCCTGCCCGTCACCAGGGGCATGCCCGCACTTGAGCATCGATGACCGACCTTCACTGAGCTGGCCTTTCCGGCCCGCTCAAGGTGGTGTGTCTCGGCGTCCAAGGTGGGACCGGTACGCGCGTAGTGAGTCCGAGCCCTCGGAAGGACCCCCTCTTGGCCGCCTCGCGCAACGCCTCGACCGCGAATACGAACAACGGTGCCAGCACCGCCCCGCTGCGCATCTCTTTTGCAAAGATCAAGGAGCCCCTCGAGGTTCCGAACCTCCTCGCGCTGCAGACCGAGAGCTTTGACTGGCTCCTCGGTAACGCCGCCTGGAAGGCTCGCGTCGAGGCTGCTCTGGACAGTGGACAAGACGTCCCCACCAAGTCCGGCCTGGAGGAGATCTTCGAGGAGATCTCACCGATCGAGGACTTCTCCGGGTCGATGTCGCTCACATTCCGCGACCACCGCTTCGAGCCCCCGAAGAACTCGATCGACGAGTGCAAGGAGCGCGACTTCACGTTCGCCGCGCCGCTCTTCGTCACGGCCGAGTTCACCAACAACGAGACCGGCGAGATCAAGTCCCAGACGGTCTTCATGGGCGACTTCCCGCTCATGACCAACAAGGGCACCTTCGTCATCAACGGCACCGAGCGTGTCGTCGTGTCGCAGCTGGTCCGTTCGCCGGGTGTCTACTTCGACTCCTCCATCGACAAGACGTCCGACAAGGACATCTTCTCCGCCAAGATCATTCCGTCCCGGGGTGCCTGGCTGGAGATGGAGATCGACAAGCGCGACATGGTCGGTGTCCGCATCGACCGCAAGCGCAAGCAGTCCGTCACCGTCCTCCTCAAGGCGCTCGGCTGGACGACCGAGCAGATCCTGGAGGAGTTCGGCGAGTACGAGTCGATGCGCGCCACCCTGGAGAAGGACCACACCCAGGGCCAGGACGACGCGCTGCTCGACATCTACCGCAAGCTGCGCCCGGGCGAGCCGCCCACGCGCGAGGCCGCTCAGACGCTGCTCGAGAACCTCTACTTCAACCCGAAGCGCTACGACCTCGCGAAGGTCGGCCGCTACAAGGTGAACAAGAAGCTCGGCGCCGATGAGCCGCTGGACGCCGGCGTGCTCACCACCGACGACGTCATCGCGACCATCAAGTACCTGGTCAAGCTGCACGCCGGTGAGACCGAGACGATCGGTGAGTCGGGCCGGGAGATCGTCGTCGAGACCGACGACATCGACCACTTCGGCAACCGTCGCCTCCGCAACGTCGGCGAGCTCATCCAGAACCAGGTCCGTACGGGCCTGGCGCGGATGGAGCGCGTCGTGCGTGAGCGCATGACGACCCAGGACGTCGAGGCGATCACGCCGCAGACCCTGATCAACATCCGGCCGGTCGTCGCCTCCATCAAGGAGTTCTTCGGCACCAGCCAGCTGTCGCAGTTCATGGACCAGAACAACCCGCTGTCGGGTCTCACCCACAAGCGCCGTCTGTCGGCTCTTGGCCCGGGTGGTCTCTCCCGTGAGCGGGCCGGCTTCGAGGTCCGTGACGTGCACCCGTCCCACTACGGGCGCATGTGTCCGATCGAGACTCCGGAAGGCCCGAACATCGGCCTGATCGGTTCGCTCGCCTCGTACGGCCGCGTCAACGCGTTCGGCTTCATCGAGACGCCGTACCGCAAGGTCGTCGACGGCCAGGTCACCGACGACGTCGACTACATCACGGCCGACGAGGAGGACCGCTTCGTCATCGCCCAGGCGAACGCGATCCTCAGCGACGAGCTGCGCTTCACCGAGCCGCGCGTCCTGGTCCGCCGCCGTGGCGGAGAGGTCGACTACGTGCCCGGCACGGACGTCGACTACATGGACGTCTCGCCGCGCCAGATGGTGTCCGTCGCCACCGCGATGATCCCGTTCCTGGAGCACGACGACGCCAACCGTGCCCTCATGGGCGCGAACATGATGCGCCAGGCGGTGCCGCTCATCAAGTCCGAGGCGCCGCTCGTCGGCACCGGCATGGAGTACCGCTGCGCCACCGACGCCGGTGACGTGCTCAAGGCCGAGAAGGACGGTGTGGTCCAGGAGGTCTCCGCGGACTACATCACCGTCACGAACGACGACGGCACGTACACCACGTACCGCATCGCCAAGTTCATGCGCTCCAACCAGGGCACCTCGGTCAACCAGAAGGTCGTCGTCTCCGAGGGCGACCGGATCGTGGCCGACCAGGTGCTGGCCGACGGCCCGGCCACCGAGAACGGTGAGATGGCCCTCGGCAAGAACCTCCTCGTGGCGTTCATGCCGTGGGAGGGTCACAACTACGAGGACGCGATCATCCTGTCGCAGCGCCTCGTGCAGGACGACGTCCTCTCCTCGATCCACATCGAGGAGCACGAGGTCGACGCCCGTGACACGAAGCTCGGCCCCGAGGAGATCACCCGGGACATCCCGAACGTCTCCGAAGAGGTCCTCGCCGACCTCGACGAGCGCGGCATCATCCGGATCGGTGCCGAGGTCGTCGCCGGTGACATCCTCGTCGGCAAGGTCACGCCCAAGGGTGAGACCGAGCTGACGCCCGAGGAGCGCCTGCTCCGCGCGATCTTCGGTGAGAAGGCGCGCGAGGTGCGCGACACCTCGCTGAAGGTGCCGCACGGTGAGATCGGCAAGGTCATCGGCGTCCGCGTCTTCGACCGCGAAGAGGGCGACGAGCTGCCGCCGGGCGTGAACCAGCTGGTCCGCGTCTACGTCGCGCAGAAGCGCAAGATCACCGACGGTGACAAGCTCGCCGGCCGTCACGGCAACAAGGGCGTCATCTCGAAGATCCTGCCGATCGAGGACATGCCGTTCCTGGAGGACGGCACCCCGGTCGACATCATCCTCAACCCGCTGGGTGTCCCGTCCCGAATGAACCCGGGACAGGTCCTGGAGATCCACCTCGGCTGGCTCGCCAGCCGCGGCTGGGACGTCTCCGGCCTCGGTGACGAGTGGGCCAAGCGCCTGCAGTCCATCGGCGCCGACCAGGTCGCCCCCGGCACCAACGTCGCCACGCCCGTCTTCGACGGTGCGCGCGAGGACGAGATCTCCGGTCTCTTCGAGGCCACGATCCCCAACCGCGACGGCGACCGCCTGGTCCAGCCCTCCGGCAAGGCCAAGCTGTTCGACGGCCGCTCCGGCGAGCCGTTCCCGGACCCGGTCTCGGTCGGGTTCATGTACATCCTCAAGCTCCACCACCTGGTCGACGACAAGCTGCACGCGCGTTCGACCGGCCCGTACTCCATGATCACCCAGCAGCCGCTGGGTGGTAAGGCGCAGTTCGGTGGACAGCGCTTCGGTGAGATGGAGGTGTGGGCGCTGGAGGCATACGGCGCCGCGTACGCCCTCCAGGAGCTGCTGACGATCAAGTCCGACGACGTGACCGGCCGCGTGAAGGTCTACGAGGCCATCGTCAAGGGCGAGAACATCCCCGAGCCGGGCATCCCTGAGTCCTTCAAGGTGCTCATCAAGGAAATGCAGTCGCTCTGCCTCAACGTGGAGGTGCTCTCCTCGGACGGCATGTCCATCGAGATGCGCGACACGGACGAGGACGTCTTCCGCGCAGCGGAGGAGCTCGGTATCGACCTGTCCCGGCGAGAGCCGAGCAGCGTCGAAGAGGTCTGACGGGTTCGCCGGCCGGATCCCCGTGATCCGGCCGGCTCTCCCCGGACCCGTTCAGACCATTGCTGAAGTGCCCCGATTTCTCGCTTCCGAGCGAGGGGGCTCGAACCCCCGAAAGAGGGATTGACGACAAGTGCTCGACGTCAACTTCTTCGACGAGCTGCGGATCGGCCTTGCCACCGCGGACGACATCCGGACCTGGTCCCACGGCGAAGTGAAGAAGCCGGAGACCATCAACTACCGCACGCTCAAGCCCGAGAAGGACGGACTCTTCTGCGAGAAGATCTTCGGTCCGACCCGGGACTGGGAGTGCTACTGCGGCAAGTACAAGCGTGTCCGCTTCAAGGGCATCATCTGTGAGCGCTGCGGCGTCGAGGTCACTCGCGCCAAGGTGCGTCGTGAGCGGATGGGCCACATCGAGCTGGCCGCTCCCGTCACCCACATCTGGTACTTCAAGGGCGTCCCGTCGCGCCTCGGCTACCTGCTGGACCTCGCGCCGAAGGACCTGGAAAAGGTCATCTACTTCGCCGCGTACATGATCACGTTCGTGGACGAGGAGCGTCGTACCCGCGACCTGCCGTCCCTGGAGGCGCACGTCTCCGTCGAGCGTCAGCAGACCGAGAACCGCCGCGACTCCGACCTGGAGGCCCGCGCCAAGAAGCTCGAGACCGACCTGGCCGAGCTGGAGGCCGAGGGCGCCAAGGCCGACGTACGCCGCAAGGTGCGCGAAGGTGCCGAGCGCGAGATGAAGCAGCTGCGCGACCGTGCGCAGCGCGAGATCGACCGCCTCGACGAGGTGTGGAGCCGCTTCAAGAACCTCAAGGTCCAGGACCTGGAGGGCGACGAGCTGCTCTACCGCGAGCTGCGTGACCGCTTCGGCACGTACTTCGACGGCTGCATGGGCGCCGCCGCGCTGCAGAAGCGCCTGGAGTCCTTCGACCTCGACGAGGAGGCCGAGCGCCTCCGCGAGATCATCCGTACCGGCAAGGGCCAGAAGAAGACCCGTGCGCTCAAGCGCCTCAAGGTCGTCTCCGCGTTCCTGCAGACCAGCAACAAGCCCAAGGGCATGGTGCTCGACTGCGTGCCGGTCATCCCGCCGGACCTGCGTCCGATGGTGCAGCTGGACGGTGGCCGCTTCGCGACCTCCGACCTGAACGACCTGTACCGCCGCGTGATCAACCGCAACAACCGCCTGAAGCGCCTTCTCGACCTCGGTGCGCCCGAGATCATCGTGAACAACGAGAAGCGCATGCTCCAGGAGGCCGTCGACGCGCTCTTCGACAACGGCCGTCGCGGCCGCCCGGTCACGGGCCCCGGCAACCGTCCGCTGAAGTCGCTCTCCGACATGCTCAAGGGCAAGCAGGGACGCTTCCGTCAGAACCTCCTCGGCAAGCGTGTGGACTACTCCGCGCGTTCCGTGATCGTCGTCGGTCCGCAGCTCAAGCTGCACCAGTGCGGTCTGCCGAAGGCGATGGCGCTGGAGCTCTTCAAGCCGTTCGTGATGAAGCGCCTGGTGGACCTGAACCACGCGCAGAACATCAAGTCGGCCAAGCGCATGGTCGAGCGTGGCCGCACCGTCGTGTACGACGTCCTCGAAGAGGTCATCGCCGAGCACCCGGTGCTGCTGAACCGTGCGCCCACCCTGCACCGCCTCGGCATCCAGGCCTTCGAGCCGCAGCTGGTCGAGGGCAAGGCCATCCAGATCCACCCGCTCGTCTGCACCGCGTTCAACGCGGACTTCGACGGTGACCAGATGGCCGTGCACCTGCCGCTCTCCGCGGAGGCGCAGGCCGAGGCCCGCATCCTGATGCTGTCCTCGAACAACATCCTGAAGCCGGCCGACGGTCGTCCCGTCACCATGCCGACCCAGGACATGGTGCTGGGCCTGTTCTTCCTCACCACCGACGGTGAGCTCCGTGACACCAAGGGCGAGGGCCGCGCGTTCGGCTCCACGGCCGAGGCGATCATGGCGTTCGACGCCGGCGAGCTGGCGCTCCAGTCGTCCGTCGACATCCGCTTCCCGGTCGGCACCATGCCGCCGCGTGGCTGGGTGCCGCCGGTCGCCGAGGAGGGCGAGCCGGAGTACCAGCCGGGCGACACCTTCCGGCTGCGGACGAGTCTGGGCCGCGCGCTCTTCAACGAGCTGCTGCCCGAGGACTACCCGTTCGTCGACTACTCGGTGGGCAAGAAGCAGCTCTCCGAGATCGTCAACGACCTGGCCGAGCGCTACCCCAAGGTCATCGTGGCGGCGACGCTCGACAACCTGAAGGCGGCGGGCTTCCACTGGGCCACCCGTTCCGGCGTGACCGTCTCCGTGGCGGACATCGTCGTCCCCGAGGCCAAGAAGGCCATCGTCAAGGGGTACGAGGAGCAGGACGAGAAGGTCCAGAAGCAGTACGAGCGCGGTCTGATCACCAAGGACGAGCGCACGCAGGAGCTCATCGCGATCTGGACCAAGGCGACCAACGAGGTTGCCGAGGCGATGAACGCGAACTTCCCCAAGACCAACCCCATCTTCATGATGGTTGACTCGGGTGCCCGAGGAAACATGATGCAGATGCGGCAGATCGCCGGTATGCGTGGTCTGGTGTCGAACGCGAAGAACGAGACCATCCCGCGTCCGATCAAGGCGTCCTTCCGTGAGGGCCTCACCGTTCTGGAGTACTTCATCTCCACGCACGGTGCCCGTAAGGGTCTGGCGGACACCGCCCTGCGTACCGCCGACTCGGGTTACCTGACCCGTCGTCTGGTGGACGTCTCGCAGGACGTGATCATCCGCGAGGAGGACTGCGGCACCGACCGCGGCCTGAAGCTGAAGATCGCCGTCAAGGGTGCCGACGGTGTGCTCCGCAAGACGGAGGACGTCGAGACCTCGGTCTACGCCCGCATGCTCGCCGAGGACGTCGTGGTGGACGGCAAGGTCATCGCGCCTGCCAACGTCGACCTCGGTGACGTCCTGATCGACGCCCTGGTGGGCGCCGGCGTCGAGGAGGTCAAGACCCGCTCGGTCCTGACCTGTGAGTCCGCGGTCGGCACCTGTGCCTTCTGCTACGGACGCTCGCTCGCCACCGGCAAGCTGGTCGACATCGGTGAGGCGGTCGGCATCATCGCCGCCCAGTCCATCGGTGAGCCCGGCACCCAGCTGACGATGCGTACCTTCCACACCGGTGGTGTGGCCGGTGACGACATCACCCAGGGTCTGCCCCGAGTCGTCGAGCTCTTCGAAGCCCGTACGCCGAAGGGTGTCGCCCCGATCTCCGAGGCCAAGGGCCGCGTGCGGATCGAGGAGACCGAGAAGACCAAGAAGCTCGTCGTCACCCCGGACGACGGCAGCGACGAGACGGCGTTCCCGATCTCGAAGCGTGCCCGTCTGCTCGTGGGCGAGGGCGACGCGGTCGAGGTGGGCCAGAAGCTCACCGTGGGTGCCACCAACCCGCACGACGTGCTGCGCATCCTCGGCCAGCGTGCGGTCCAGGTCCACCTGGTCGGCGAAGTCCAGAGGGTCTACAACTCGCAGGGCGTGTCGATCCACGACAAGCACATCGAGATCATCATCCGGCAGATGCTCCGCCGCGTGACGATCATCGAGTCCGGCGACGCGGAGCTGCTTCCGGGCGAGCTGGTCGAGCGGTCGAAGTTCGAGACCGAGAACCGTCGTGTGGTCACCGAAGGCGGTCACCCCGCCTCCGGCCGTCCGCAGCTGATGGGTATCACCAAGGCCTCGCTGGCGACGGAGTCCTGGCTGTCGGCCGCCTCCTTCCAGGAGACGACCCGAGTGCTGACGGACGCGGCGATCAACGCCAAGTCCGACAGCCTCATCGGCCTCAAGGAGAACGTCATCATCGGTAAGCTCATCCCGGCCGGTACGGGTCTCTCCCGCTACCGCAACATCCGGGTCGAGCCGACCGAGGAGGCCAAGGCCGCGATGTACTCGGCCGTCGGCTACGACGACATCGACTACTCGCCGTTCGGCACCGGCTCCGGCCAGGCCGTTCCGCTGGAGGACTACGACTACGGTCCGTACAACCAGTAAGCGAGTCGCTTGACGCCTGAGGGCGGTCATCCCGTACGTGACGGGGTGGCCGCCCTTCGGCGTGTGGCGGGGCCGGCCGGTTCAGCGGAGCGTCTCCCACAGGGCGATGGCGAACCCGGCCGTCGCGGTGAGCGCGGCGATGCTCGCCAGCGGCCAGCGGGATCGTTCCAGCAGGTCGAGGCGGGCCTCGTGGTCGGCGAGCTGTTTGTCGGTCTGGTCGCTGCGCTGGACCAGCAGGGCCAGCTGCCCGTCGGCGCGGGCGAAGCCGGCCTCCAGGCTGCCGCGCATCCGCTCCAGTTCCAGGGCGACGGCCACGGGGTTGTTCGGGTCGGTATCGGTCATGGGCGGCTCTCCGGCGGCTCGGTGCGCAGCCAGCGCGGCAGCAGGGCCTGGACGCCCGGCACGGCCATCACCCGGGTCACCGCTCCCGCGACGGCCAGGGCCCCGGCGACCCGGGGCAGGGTCGCGGGGACGCCGGACGCGTCCACGAGTGCGGGCAGGAGCACGGCAAGGGCGAGGGCCGTCTGCAGGACGGTACGGGCGGTACGCCGGGCGGCGTCGGACATGGCAGGTTCCTCACTCTCTCTTACGGCACCTTCGTGGTGTACGGGACCTTCAGCGCGTTCCAGGACGTGCGGCCGGGCCGGCCGTCGGCGTCCGCGCCGCGGAAGCCGAGCTTGCGCTGCCAGGCGGCGTACGAGCGCCGGTCGGCCTCGGTCCAGCGCGGGCCGGGCCCGACGGCGTACGCTCCACAGCCCTCGGCGGCCAGCCGGCGGCCCATGGCGGTGATGACGGCGGAGCTGGTGCGGGCGGTGAAGAAGGAGGCGCCGGGGAAGGGCTGGTGGCGGGGGGTGGCGGGTTTTTGCGGCTTCGAGGGCTGTGCGGGCTGCGTGGGCTTCGATGGGGCGGCCGGTTTCGGTGGCTTCGTGGCGGCCGCGGCCAGGCGGGTCGTGATGCGGGTGCGCATCGACGGCATGGTGAAGCCGCGCGGGTCGATCTTGGCGGCCGACCACTCCACGTGGCCGATGACCGAGCGGGCGCTCCAGCCGTGGGCCCGGCAGAGGGCCGCCGAGGTGCGTTCGATCGCCTCCAGCTGGGCGGCGGGCCAGGGGTCCCTGCCGTCGCCGAGGTTGACGCACTCGAACCCGTAGAAGCGGGCGTTGCCGTCGGCGGCGCCCGCGCTGCCGTCGTGGGCGCGCGGGGCGGGCGGGCGGTCGCCGTAGTCCTCCGCGACGACGCGCCGGAGCACGGCCGGGTCGCCGCCGCCCGCGTGGTTGGCGCGGCCGGCCGAGATCAGGTGGACGGTGCCCGCCTTGTCGATGACGCCGTGGCAGAGCGGGCCGGGCAGGGCGGCGTAGCCGTCGCGGCAGAGGGCGACGGAGGCGCCGCTTCCGCTGCTCACGGTGTGGTGGATCATCACCCCGTTCACGGGGCCCCAGGCGCCCTTGTGGTTGCGGTGGTGGGTGCGCCAGCCCGGGTGCTCGACGACGGTGACGCCTTCGGCGTGCAGCGCGGCGAGCAGCCGGTCGGCGGTGAGTGGTGTGGCCACGGGGCGGTCCTTCCGGTGTACGGGAGTGGATACGGGGTTGCGTACGGGGGCAGGCACGGCGGAGCCCCGTACCGGAAGGGCTTGTCCGGTACGGGGCTCGGGGTGCGGGCGGGTCAGACGGCGAGCGCTGCCCAGATCGCGTTGGAGTCGGCGACGACGGTGCTCGGCGTGAAGTTGCCGGGCAGCGAGGTCTGGCCGGTGGTGCTGAGGCGGCCGTGCCGGATGAAGTGGTTCGGCATCCGGGCGCTGCCGCCCGGGGTCTGGCCCACGCTGGCGCCGCGCAGGAAGGCGGGGCCGTTGCTGGCGGGGTTCGGGCCGTTGACCAGCAGCGCCACCCAGTAGTTGCCCGGGGCGGCGGTGTACTGGGCGGTGAGCGGGCAGACGACGGTGCGGCCCTCGGTCGCGGTGAACAGGGTGTTCAGGGCGGCGGTCACGCCGACACGGGCTCCGGCGCTCGTGTAGAGGCCGGCGAAGGAGGCGGCGCCCAGGGTGTTGCCGACGTAGCCGGGGACGTAGAAGGCGATGTTCTTCACGATCGTCTGCGCGTGGAGCGGGACGCCGATCAGGTAGACCCAGCCGTTGATGCAGTACTGCGCGCTGGTGGCGGAGCCGCAGGCCGGGTCGAAGGCCCAGCCGGCGAACCCGACGGCGGACGGGGACCAGCTGCCGGCCGAGGAGACCGCGTCCACGTAGCCGCGACGGGTGAGCTGGTCGTCGGTGGTCGGGGTGGCGGTGGTGAGCGGCGGAGCGACGAAGGTCTTCGTGCCCTGGACGGTCTGGTTGCCGGTGAGCAGGACGGCGTCGCCGCTCGCCACGGCCGAGACGTCGGTGGCGTTCAGGACGACCGCGCCGGTGCGGCCGTTGACCGAGGTGACGGGAGAACCGTCGATGGCCAGATAACGGGCGTCTCCGGCCGCCTGGGAGAGGGCGCCGACATCGGTGGCGGCGAGGGTCACGTTGCCGGTCCTGCCGTTGACCGAGGCCACGGCGCCGCCGCCGGCCGGGAGCTGGGCGGCCGGGACCAGGCCGTCGGCGCCGAGGGTGGCGACTCCGCCGGCGGCGCCGGCCCGGGTGGCGTCCACGGCGGAGACGTCGGCAGCGGTGAGCACGATGTCCGCGTCGGTCTTCCCGTTGACGGAGTGCACGGCTCCGGCGGGGCCGGCGGGTCCCTGCGGGCCGAGTTCGCCGGGCGGTCCTGCCGGGCCCGGTACGGCGACGTACTGCGGGTTGGCCGGGTCGGCCGGAGCGATGTCGGCCAGGTCCACGGTGGGGTGGTCGGCGCTCAGCACGATCTGGTAACTGCGGGCGGTGCGGCCGAGGCCGGAGAGCCGTTCGGTGACGGTGTACGTCCACACGGCGGGGTTCCAGCCCGGCGCGTCGGTGGCCGGCAGCACGACGTGGAGGCGGCCCTCGGAGTCGAGGGTGGCGCGGGTGGGGCCGCCCAGGAAGAGGTCCTCCTCGGCGTGGGTGAGCAGGGCGGGCGGCCGGAAGTCGACGGTGCCGCTCATGGGGCGGCCGTCGGGGGTGAGGTAGCGGGCGGTGACGGTGACGGTGGGGATGGACTGGGGCAGCATGGGGCTCCTTGGTTGGGTTGCGCCCAGCCCGTCCGGCGTTGGGGGCGGGTCGCCACCCTCAGCCCGTCCGGCGTTCGAGGACGGAAGGCTGGGGGTGGGGAGGGGGGCGGCTGCGGGTGGGCGGATGTGAGTGCGGGCTCGTCCCCCGCAGGGGTTCCGTCCTCAAGCGCCGGACGGGCTGGAAATCGGCTCGCCGGCCGGGGAAGGTGCGGGGCCACCCCGCGAGGGTTCCGTCCTCAAACGCCGGACGGGCTGGAGGTGGCGCCGGACGGGCTGGAGGTGGCGTCGGGGTGGGCTGGAGGTGGTGGCGGGTGGGCTGGAGGTGGCGCCGGACGGGCTGGAGGTGGCGCCGGACGGGCTGGAGTGGGCCCGCCGTACGCGCTGAAATGGCGCGGCGGGCCGGGAAAGGGTGGAACGGGCCCCTACGACTCCAGGCCGTACAGGGTCAGTGGTTGGCAGCGGAGTGTGGTGCCGGAGGTCGTGACCCTGGCCTGGATCTCGAACGTCACCGTCGCCCCGTACTCCGCCCCCATCCGCTCTGTCAGCACCAGCCCCGCCCCCGGCCCGCCCACCGGGCCCAGCTGGACGCCGTCCACCAGCAGCCGGACCTCGCCCGGCGCGCCCTCGGCGGCGATCTCGCAGTGCAGCCGGGGGTGCTGGACGAGGCCGGGGCCCCGGTGGAGCGTGGTCCAGGTGGTGGCGCCGGTGGACTCCCAGCGGGCGCGGTCGACCGGGGCCGGCAGGGCGAAGGGGAGGTACGGGCGGGCCAGACCGCCTCGTACGGTGTCGTCGGCCAGGACCACGTTGCCCCGCCGGTCCAGGATCCGTACCGGCTGCACCGCCTGCGGGTCCGGCGCACCGGTCCAGACCGTCAGCGCCAGGGAGCCGTCGTCGCGGCGGACGACCAGCCCCTGCTGCGGGGTCTCCTCGTCGCGGTCGGGCGCGACCCGGCCGAGGTAGAGGAGGTCCTGGTCGCCCGCCGTACGCACCCGCAGCCGGCCGCGCTCACCGATGACCACCTCGCCGCCCGCGATGCTGTTCAGCGCCGGCGTGGTGTTCGCGCTGCCCATCAACTCCCTGACCTGGCGCTCCAGTGCGCGGATGCGGTCGAGCAGATCGGTGGGGATGATCGCCACGGGTCACACTCCTTCCAGGTAGAGGACGGCGGTCTCCTGCTTGGCGCGCTGCGGCGGGGTGACCGCCATCCCGACGATCCGGTAGTGCGCGTCCAGCCCTTCGTGGTGCCACAGGTCGTGGATGCGGAGCCGGATGCGGGCGCCGATCAGCGCCGGCGTGATCGGTCCGTCCAGCCGTACGGTCAGTTCCGGGATGACCTCGGGCCGCCGCTGCCGGGCCAGTTCGGCGCGGGCCAGCGAGCGCAGGGTCGCCGCGTCGGCGACCCCGCCGTGGTCGGAGGTCAGCTCCAGCCGGGGCCGGCCCTGCGCGAACTCCTCGGGCAGCTCCTCGGAGACCGTCAGCGGTTCGGACTCCTGCGACTGGTCGGTGTTGGCCGACTCGCCCCGGGCCACCCAGACGTTCGCCTGCACGGTCGAGTCGGTGGGCAGGCTGTAGGTGAGGACGGGACCGGGATGGTCCAGTACGAGATCGTTGTGGCCGGTGCGGATCTGCGGGTGGCCGAGCTGGAGCCGCTTGACGCGGTTGCCCTCGGCATCCCGGTAGCAGTGGATGCGCCACTCGAAGCCGTCGTTCAACTGGCCCGTCTTGTCGAGGAGTTCGCGGATACGGGTGAGCGCCGAGTAGGCGTGGGCGTAGTCGCGTACGATCCCGGACCGCTCATGGCCGAGGCTGATCCCGATGTCCCCGCCCGGCTGCTCCTGGGCGTGGGCGACCAGGAGCCTGGCGATGTCGAACTGGTCCAGCCCGGTGCCGGCCAGGTCCTGGCTCAGGATGCGGTGGTCCAGGTAGGAGTCGAAGGTACCGGCCTGGAACTGCACGGTGAGCCGGCCCTGTTCGTCCGAGGCCGGCGTACAGGTCCACAGCACCCCGCCCCACCAGATGTCCCCGTCCCGCTCCAGCCAGACCGCCGTGCGGCCGGGCAGCAGCGCCTCCCGGGCCCGCGCCGCGAGCGCCCCCTGCGGAAGCGGGACGGTGGCGGAGAGGGAGCCCGGCTTGCCGATGAAGTCGTCGAACTTGGCCTCCGTCAGGGGCAGGACGTCCAGCAGCCGGTCGGTGCGCAGATCGCAGAAGAGGGCCCGGTAGACGGGTTCGGTGAAGGAGGAGGTACGGATCATCTGCCGCCTCACAGGACCGGGTCGACACGGATGAAGCGGTTGTCGTACCAGCCCCGGCTGGTGGTCGCGGACGTGCAGTAGGCGGAGACCGCCGTGTAGGCGGCACCGGCCTGGAGCCCGGTGACCCGAAACGTCGTCGACACCGAGACCGACGACTTGGTGCCGACCTGGGCCGTACGCCGCTCGTCGGCGGGGACGACCAGCACACCGTCCTTGCGGATGTTGGCGCTCATCCGGGCCCACTGGCCCTCCACCGCGGTGCTCCCCAGGAAGCCCACGGTCACGAGGACCGCGCCGGAGACCGGTGCGGTGAACGCGGCGGTGATGGTGGGGCCGACCGTGTCGGTCACCGCCTCGACCCAGGTGGTGCTGGCGCAGTAGCCGCCGTCGGTGTTCTCGGCCCAGGCGGAGGCCGGGACGGCGGGCCGCCACACGGTGCCGTCCCAGCGCTCGAGCCGCCCGCCCTCGTCGCGGTACTGCCCGGTGTACTCGCCCCGGGCGAGCGCGCCCTGCGGGGCGACGCCGCCGGTCTGGCGCGGGTAGGCGGCCCAGCGGGTGCCGTCCCAGCGCTGCAGCTCCCGGCTGGTGTCGCGGTACTGGCCGACGTAACCGCCGGGCACGTCGCGGTTCCAGGACTCCGGCAGGATGCCGCCGACGGCCACGGTGGGCACGCGCAGGTCGTACACGGCGTTGGCCCAGTCGATGCCGCCGGTGCCGACGGAGGCGCCGGCCGGGACCAGGACCCGGGCGAGCGGGAGGGAGGCCTCCGGGACGAGCGGCGGCTCGGGGGAGCTCTTCGCCTCGCCCTTGACGACCTCCAGAGTGGCTTCCGTACTGCTGCTCCCGCTGTCGAACTGGGCGTCGCGGACCCGCAGGACCACCAGGTCGATCCGCGGGTTGGCGGCGTCGCCGTCGTCGAAGCCGACGTCGGTGTAGTCGGTGAGCACGACCGGGTAGGCGCCGGCCCGGCCCTGGCCCTGGATCACGGCCCGGCCCGGCACGACGGTGGCCCGCATCCCGGCGGTCTCGCCGTACACGTAGAGCCCGGACATCAGGTAGGTGCCGTTCTCGGCGCCGGGGATCACTCCGCCGGCGCTGGTCAGCGGGCCGGTCGGGGCCATCGTCCCGAGCGGGGAGAGGCGGGTGTCGGCGCGGGACTGGCCGGATTCGGTCTCGGTGCGGTTGATCAGCCAGGCGCTGCGTACGGGCATGGGGTCCTCCTGGGAACAAGACGGATGAGGTGGTCGTGGTGGGCCGGAGCGGGCCTCACCAGTGGGCGTCGCGCCACCGGACGGTGACGGAGGCCTCCGGGTCCGGGGTGGTGTCGTTGGAGCGGAACGCCAGCTCGGTGGCGCCCGGCGCCAGGCCGAACAGCTGCTCGGGCGCGGAGGCGGAGGTGGCGGTGTAGAGGCGGGACGCGGTCCCGTTGAGCAGGACGGTCCCGGCCTCGGTGTCGACGCTCAGCACGTCCTGCGGGCCGAGCACGATGTCGTACTGGAGCTGCCGGCCGTCGGTGAGCCGGGTCAGGGTCGGGCGCCGGACCGGCCCCCGGAACTCGATCAGCGGATGGGCCGTCGCCGAGCCCGCGTTGACGGCGGTGCAGGAGCCGGAGGCGTTGGTGCCGGTCCCGGTCGCGTCCGCGACGCCCCAGTCCAGCGGCCACCGCAGGCCGAGCCCTTCCTCCGCCGCCTCCTCGGGCCAGAGCAGCCCCGGCTCGGGGACCGGCAGACGGGCGCGGGACTCCAGGAGCACGGCGCCGAAGCGGCGAGGATCGGTGGCCGTCCACTGCAGGCTGGTCTTCGAGGCGCCGTGCACCATGAAGGACCGGTCCTGCGGTACGACCTTCCGGCTGATCCGGGCCCGTACGGCCAGGGTCTCCCCGTGCAGCCGTACGGCCAGCCAGTCCTCGGCACCGTCCGCCCCGGTCGCGTCCCGGAACGCGGCGGACACGGCCAGGGCCTCGCGGGTGGTGCGCGGCAGCAGCCAGACGGTCGCCCCGACGAGCCGGGACTGCGCCCACTGCGCGCCGGGCCAGGCGCCGTGCCGGTCGGGACGGGAGACATCGCCGCTGTCCAGCGTCGGCAGGTCGTCCCAGCCGGTGATGCCGGTGCGGTCGATCTCGTACGGGGTACCGGGGCCCATCAGCAGTCCGGCCCACTGGATCTGCCCGTCGCGGGTGATCAGTGAGCCGGGTGCGGTCTCGTACGCGTATGTGGTGGTGGTCTCGGCCATGAGGGGCCGTCACCTCGCTTCAGTCGTGGGGCGGATGGGGGCTCATGCCGCCGCCCCGTGCAGGAACAGCAGGTCGGAGGCGATGGCGAGCGGGACGCCGCGCCCGGCCGCGTGGTACGTGTGCAGCCGAGCCCGCTCCGGCGAGCCGGCGGCCCGGTCCGGCCGCGGGCCCGTCTCGGCCGGACGCAGCCGGCTCAGTGCGGAGAGCGGCTGGACGGAGGCGGCGCCTCGGCCGCCGGGACCGGCGGGCTGGACGACTCCGCCCTCGGCGAGCTGCGGGATCTTGGACAGGTTCACGCCGAACTTCTTGCCGAGGAGGGAGAAGCTCAGCTTGTTGAGGCCGTCGATGACCCAGTTGGCGAAGGAGACCAGCGCCTTGACCGGCCCGGTGACGGCCGCCATGACGCCCTGCATCCCGGTGGAGACGAAGTCACCCATGCCGTGCAGGGTGCGCGTGGTGGCGTCCCTGACCCGGGTGAACATGGCCGGGATGCGCTGGGTGATCCAGTGCAGAGTGGGCTGGATCATCCGCCGGAAGCCGTTCCAGGCTCCGCTGACCAGCCCGGTCACCGCCCGGGTCGCCGAACCGACGGCCGTACGGGTGCCGTTGAAGCCGGCGGACAGAGCGGCGCCGGTCCCCTTGAGCACCGCGGTGACGATCGTGCGTACGGCGGTGAACTGCGCGGAGACCACCTTGGCGTACGCCTGCACGACCGGCCCGAGGAACTTCCCGATGGTCCGGAAGACCGCCAGGACCTGGTCGAAGACCTGTTTCATGATCTTCTGGCCGGTCTGTGAGCTGAGCGCGTACTCGATCAGGAAGCCCGCGAGCGGCACGATCAGACCGAGGACGAACCCGAACGGATTGGCTCGCATCGCCACGTTGACGGCCATCACCGCACCGCCGGCGACGGTGAGCGCCCCGCCGAAGAAGCCCATCAGCCCGGAGACCGTACCGGTGCCCTTGCCCAGGATCCCGGCCACGCCTCCGAAGGCGGTGGAGCCGGTGGAGAGGGAGCCGAGCGGTGCGGAGGCGGTCCGGGCCCCGCCGCTGCCGGTACGGAGTCGGGTCGCCGTGGTCCCGGCGGTGCGGCCGGTTCTGGCGACCGCCTTCCCGGCCGCGTCCGCACCGGTCCGCAGCTGCCGCAGCGCCGGGTCGGCGGAGGCGGCGCCGCTCCGGATCCCGTCGGCGGCGGTCCCGGCCCGGCCGATGTCCCGCACGGCGTTGCGGACGGACGTGCCGGCCGCGCCGAGCTGAGTGCGGAAGGCGGAGAGCGGACCGGCCACACCGCCGAGCGGGTCGGCGCCCGTCCTGATCGCCGCCGTACTCATCCGCGCGCCTTGGAGAGGAACAGCAGAGCGGTGGCGGTCTCCTGGAGGTCGGCGGAGGACGCCTCGTAGTAGTGCTCGATCTGGAAGCCGGCGACGGCACCGGTCGTGGCGTTGTACGAGTCGGCCCGGGAGCGGCGGGCGGTGTGGCGCAGCAGCCGGTCCAGTTTGGAGAGCGGCAGGACGGCCTCGGCCTCACCGGCCTCCGCGACGATGGCGTGCACGCCTCCGTTGCGCGGCTGCACGATGCCGCCGGCCGCGAGCTGCGGGATCTTCGGCAGGCTGATGCCGAAGCTCTTGCCGCCGACGCCGGGGACCCAGCCGGGGATGGAGACCTTGATGCGGTTGAGCTTGTCGATCGCGGAGTTGATGAGCCGGATCACCGCGTTGACCGGCCCCTTCACCGCCCCCGTGATCCGTCCGAAGGCCCGGCCCGCGATGTCTTTCAGCCCGCCCCAGACGGCGGAGAGCCGCTCCCTGACCCGGCTGAAGGCCTGCGGGACGGTGTTGCGAATCCAGTTGACGACCGGGGTGATGACCTTCCGGATTCCGTTCCAGACACTGGAGATGACGCTCCGGATGGCGTTCATCACCGTCGTGATGAGCTTGCGCCAGGCGTTGAAGTAGGTCGTGATGACGGTGGCGACGGCCTTGATGACCACGGTGACGGCCTTCTTGATGCCGTTCCAGACCGTCTTCATCAGGGCGCCGGCCTTGGTCATGATCGGCCCGACGGCCTTCATGACGGTACTGATGACCTTCCTGATCGCGTCGAAGGCGACCTTGAGCACCTTCTGCAGGGTCTTGGAACGGGCCGCCATGTCGACGACCCGCTCGATGAGCGGCGCGAGCAGCGAGAGCAGCTGCCCGACGATGTTCCCGCGCATCGACTTGTTGAGGCCGTTCATGCCCTTGGACGCCTTGTCTGCGCCGGACTTGAACGTCCCGATCTGCGTACCGCTCTTCTGCCCGGTGGTCCCGGCCTTGGCGAGCGACCGCTCGGCCTTGTCGGCGGCGCGCTGCAGGGTGGTCAGCTCGCGGGCGGAGGTCTGGGCGGAGGCGCGGATCTTCGAGATTTGTTGTTCGCCGGCTCTGGCGGGCCCCTGCAGACTTCCGGCGGCGCGGCCGGCGCTGTTCAGGGACGAGTTGAAGCCCTTCAGCGTGGTAGAGGCTCGCCCGAGCGATCGGACCAGAGACATGTCACTCCTTCACGGCGGTTCTTGAGGGGACGTCCGGCTCCGAGGGCCGGATCACTCGCCGACAGCGCCGCGCAAGGCCGTTGCCTGCGCGACGACCGAACGAAGGGCGGCCTCGGCGGCCACCGCTTCGCGCGTGGCCGTGCGGAGCGATGCGGTCGGTGGCGGTGGGCCTGCGGGGCCGACGGGGCCCCGGGGACCAGCCGCGCCGACGGGTCCGCGCGGGCCCGGCTGTCCGCGCGGACCGAGGCGACCCCGGGCGCCCCGCTCGCCGCGTTGCCCTCGGCGGCCGTCAGGGCCGCGGTTCCCGCGCGGCCCTGCGGGACCCGTGCCCTGAGCATCTGCCGGCAGCCTGGTGAGAACACCCCAGTCGTTGTGCCCGATGCGGAGTTTCTCTTCCATCAGCTTCTGCAGATTGAAGATCGAGGGAAGCGTCAGGTCGATGAAAGTGAATGCCGCGGCCAAGGCCACGATTTCCATCTTCAGTCCGGTGTGACTGCTGGAGATCGCGGTGATTTCTTTCTTTATCTCAGCGTACTCGTGGTCGAGTACCTCCACCTTCTTTGCGTCATCTTCGAGAGTCTTGACTCTCTCCTCGATCGATGCCATAGTTCCTCATTTCCATCCTGGAAGAATTTCTCCGACCGTCCTTGGGGTTCTCTTTGCTCGCGGTGAGAATTATCCTTTTTGTGCTGCTTTTGGCTTCTTCATTGGTCCTGGTGACCAACTTCTATGCCCTGCGAAAGGCAACAACGCTCGAACGGGCGGGAGCTAGGGCCGATGGAGAGTGCGTCAGCCACTATTGGCCCCAGGGCGGATATATAGGAGTCGTCTGCTCCTATTCGGTGGACGGCGGTGAGGAGCTGACTATCCGCTCCTCACGATATTCGACCGCCCCAGCTGAAATAGGCGACCCGGTCGAGGTGATGTACCGTCCCGGCGAGCCGCAGCGCGCGATGCTTGCTTTCGAGGTGAAAAACCGCGTGGGGTTCGACGCTGCTCTGTCCTGTGTCATGGGTGTGCTGTGGGCGGGGGCCGTCACAGGGCTTCTCCTCACCGTCTGACGCGGTTGGGCGGTCCTTCTCAGGCGAAGAAGCGCAGAAGTTCGGTCCGGCTCGGCGCCTGGGCGGGGCCGGGCTCCCCGTCCGGCGTTTCCTCGGGTTCCGTACGGTCTCCCGGCCTCGGCACCGGCACCGGAGCCTCCGGCGGTTCGCTGTCCTCGTCGGTGTTGACCGAGGCGAACATCCAGTTGGCGGCGGCGAGATGGTCCACCGCCGCGGCCAGCAGGTAGTCGCTCACGGTCCACTCCGCGCCGTCCCCGTCCAGTTCGCGGGAGACGGCGCTGTCGCGTGGCATGTGCTTGACCAGCACCGCGAGCCGGCGGGAGGTCAGCCGGCCGCGGTGCCAGTCCAGCAGGTCCACGCCGTAGTGCCGCAGCAGGTCGGCTTCGAGGGCCTCGGCGTGTTCGGTGACGAACGCGTCGAGGCTCAGCCTTCCCCCAGGCCGAGCCCGGTCTCCTTGCCGTACGCCTCCAGCAGCGCGGCGATGTCCTGCATGGTGATCTCGTGGCGCTCGAAGCGGCCGAACTGCTCCTCGCCGAGCAGGAGCCGCAGCAGCCCGTCCACGTCGTTGTCGTCCAGCGAACGCAGCGCGGCGGCGGTGGCGCGGGTCAGCTCGGTGGGCAGTTCGAAGGTGTCGCCGTCCAGGTCGAAGGACCAGGTGCGGCCGAGCGCCTCCAGGCGCTGGGCGCGCGCCGCGTTCACGTCGAAGGAAGCCATGCGGTGTCTCCGTTTCAGGTGCGGGTTTCGGATGCGGGGGAGGGGCCGGGGGGGGGGGGGGGGGGGGGGGGCGCCCCCCCGCCCGCCGGTGGGGGGGAAATGGGGGCGGGGACGAGGGGCACGACGGAAGAAGGGGAGTGTGGTGAAAATGAGAG